>CAZLWG010000021.1:0-51750 GCA_964563315.1 uncultured Anaerolinea sp.
GCATGTCCCGCGCCGTCATCGGGTTGTCGGGCGGCGTTGACTCGGCGCTTTCGTGTGCGTTGGCGGCCGAAGCCCTCGGCGCGGAAAACGTCCTGGCCGTGCGAATGCCGTACAAAGCCTCCAGCAAAGACTCGCTCGAACACGCCCAACTGCTCATCGATCAACTTGGGGTTCAAAGCAAAACCATCGAGATCACCCCCATGGTCGAGCCGCTCTTCGATCTGGATTCCGATAGGTCGAAGGTGCGCAAGGGCAACATCATGGCCCGTGAGCGCATGATCGTCCTGTTTGATCAGAGCGAAGTCTTCAAAGGGCTGGTCGTCGGCACGAGCAACAAGACCGAGATCCTGCTCGGCTACAGCACCATGTACGGCGATTCCGCTTGTGCGATCAACCCAATAGGCGACCTCTACAAAACGCAGGTGCGCCAGCTTTCACGTGGCATGAATATCCCTGCGCCCATCATTGACAAGCCGCCCTCCGCAGACCTATGGGCAGATCAGACCGACGAAAAGGAACTTGGATTCACCTATGAAGAAGTGGATAAACTCCTTTATCTTCTGGTGGACCAGCGTTACAGTCCGCGTGAGGCGGTGGAAGCGGGCTTCGACGAAAAGTTCGTCAACACTGTCATCACGCGCATCCAACGCTATCAATTCAAACGGATGCAGCCGCCGATCGCCAAGCTCAGCAACCGCACCGTCGGCTACGACTTTCTATACCTTCGCGACTGGGGAACTTAACCTGAAATTAAATGCTTCACATCCCACCTTCACTCAAACATAAAAAATTCTTCTACCTCTGGCTCGGACAACTCATCTCCATCACCGGAACCCAGATGCAGCTCTGGGCTTTGTTTTGGCATGTCAATCATCTGAATCCCAACCCGATCGCGCTCGGCGGCATCGGACTTGCCCGCATCCTGCCCGTCATCGTTTTTTCGTTGATCGGCGGCGCGTTGGCGGATTCGATGGACAGGCGCAAAGTGATGTTCGTGACGCAATCCATCGCCGCGCTTCTCGCCCTGACTTTAGGTTTGCTCACCCGTCTCGGGCAGATCACCATCTGGCACATTTATGCCATCACTGCCTTGCAGGCGGTTGTCATCGCTTTCGACGCCCCTTCGCGTCAGGCATTGGTTCCCAACCTTCTGCCTAAAAAAGACCTGCCTAATGCTTTCAGCATGACATTTACGGCGGCTCAAGTCGGCGCGGTCTTGGGCCCCGCCCTGAGCGGATACGCCATTGCCTATGCCGGTCAGGAATGGGTGTACTACTTCAACGCGCTCTCTTTCATTGCAGTGCTCGTTGCTTTGTTAATGATCGGGAAGGTTCCACAAGCCTTCTCGGAGATGGCGTCTGGAATCAGCGTCCACTCCATCCGCGAAGGGATTGGATTCATTTTCAGCAGACCGATCATCCTGTCTTCCATGTTATTGGATTTTGTTGCCACCTTTTTCGCGTCTGCGCATACGCTCATGCCCATTATCGCAAAGGATGTGCTGCGCGTGGGTGTCGTGGAATACGGCTATCTTTCTGCCGCACCGGCGGCAGGCGCCGTGCTCGCGGCTCTCGTCATTTCGCAAATCAAAGAACTCCGCAGGCAGGGAAAGCTTTTTCTTGGTTCGGTGATCATATTTGGTTTGGCAACGGTCGTCTTCGGCGCGACAAAATCCTTTATCATCGCATGGATTGCCATCGCCACCACAGGCGCAGCGGATGGAGTCAGCACCATCATCCGCAACACCATCCGGCAGTTGCAAACGCCCGATCACATCCGCGGGCGAATGACCAGCGTGAATCAAATCTTCTTTCAGGGCGGGCCGCAGCTCGGTGAGATCGAGGCGGGCGTTGTCGCGCAACTGTTTGGCGCGCCGGTCGCCATCATCACCGGCGGTATCGGCTGCATCCTCGGCACGATTGCGATTGTCTGGAAGTGGCCCCACCTGACAAAATACAACGGCGATGAACCCATTCTGGCTGGGGTACCTGCCTCCGCGCCTGCGGATTAACGGTGTACCCTCACTAAAAAATCCAACTGATGCGCCACATAGGTCAGCTCGCCGCGCTCGATTTGTTCATGCCGTTTTCGCAGCCAATCGGCAAGGACATCTTCGTTTAACCCCCCGCATCCTTTCAACGACTCTTCGAAAAAATGCAGGATGAAGTGTAAGAAATACGCCTCATCCTGCGGGTACTTTCCGTTCGCGCCATGCACCACCCAATCCGACGCGCCCGCCGACAAAATCCTCGCACCCGCATCCCGCAAGTGCATGAACAATCCTCGTCCGCTTTTACTGCTTCCGCCGGATGGACGCGCGTCCATCGTCCCGTGATACAGCCGCTCGATGGTTTCATCCAGCGCCGTATCCATCACCGGCTCGAACGTCGTCATGCCGTCGAAGTTCAACGTCAGCCATGCCAGGTCGTTTGTCAGCGTAAGTAACTTCGTCAAACTCTCCGGCATCGGCAGCAGGTCCAAAAACGCGTGTGCGATCAACAAGTCCGCAGGCGTTTTATTTTTCTGAATGAAATCGAAGACGTCTGCGCGCTCCAACTGGATGCGGACATCGCGAGATGAGTCAAAGACCCGCAGTTGATTCTCCGCGCTTCGTTCCACGCTCAAACCTGCCTCGCCCGCCCATTCCGGTATCCACGCCGACGCATACTCCGCGTTCTCCGCCATTTCATCCACCAGCACATACTCGGCGCGACGGATGATATCCCAATTCACCAGCCGTTTTGCCATCGTCCCAATCCCCGCGCCGACTTCGATGATGCGAATGGGTTTCTGCGGCAGGCTTGTTTTCAGCGCATGGAACACGTCCTTGTTAAGCGCGCGGTCGTCCACGCTTTGCTTGGCGAGCAGATAACGAGGGAAGGAGTAATCGCGGGTCTCATTCATATAATGCCGAAACTCCGTCGTCATTCCGGCGGTTCTGTATCAAGTCCTTCATTCTCTGAACGACGAGTTGATGGATTGCGCCTGCATCCGTCGAGCCAACTTCTTCGAGCGTGATCGGCTTTGCAAAACAGACGTGAACCGTAGTTGGCTTCGCGTTGCGCGTTACCATCGCCAGCAATTGCAGGGCGGCGGCGAGTTTCTCGCGGTCCATGCGGCTGCGCTTGAGCCGCGTCAGCGGATGGCGGGCAGACCTGTCCCAGATGACTCCGCTCACGAGAACAGGAACAATTCTCGTGTCCCGCGTGAAGCGGATGAATACCCCGGCGGAGTCCGTCCAATTTTTGAGCGAGTCCATTGCGCCTTCGTACATATCCGGGTCGGGTTCGATCTCACCGGCTGGAAACGTCAGCGCCGCGCCGCCGTTTTTCAAATGCGACGACACCTGCCGCACGGCGTTCATGCGTTTGGCGGGGTCGTCATCAATGAAAAATAATTGCTTTGTTGTGTTTGTCAGCGACTCCAAAAACGGACGATGCAAAGCGATGATCTTGAGATCGGCGCGGTTGATGGCGGCGAAAAGGCTGATGGTATCCGCCATGCCCGGATGATTGGAAAGAAACAGCACCGGACCTTCGGCTGGCAGATGTTCGCGCCCATGCGCGCGGACATCGCTCACGTAATTTTCCAGCATGGTTTTTCGCGAGGCTTCCGCCAAACTGCTTTCACCGACAGCGTTATCGAAGTTCACCATTTGATCTGCAAACCTGCGTGCCGGGCTGAAAAAAATGCGCCGTAAAACGGACGCCGCCAATGGATAACCCTGCCACCCGAACGAACTGACAAGGTCATCAAGATTGATTCTCGTAAGCGTTTCGAGTTGGGATGAAGTCATTCGCGTTCCGTCGTAAATTTCAATGGATAGCCCGCGTTGACTGCTTCGAAATGCGCCTTGTTGATTCGCTTCTCCGCTTCGCTTTTGGACAGGGTTTGCACATAGGCAGTACCTTGGACGTGTGCGGTCAGCATGATCTCCGCCGCCTTGTCGTTGGCGAGATAAAAGACGGTCTTGAGGACATGCACGACAAAATCCATCGGCGTCATGTCGTCGTTGTGGATGATGACGCGATAGAGCGGTTCGAGTTCCGTTTCACTCTCTTCGATAATCTCGATTTCGGGGAGGATTTGGAGCTTCATGCGTTGTTGAGCTGTTCGGTCTCGCTTTGTGTCAACTCGATATCCGCCGCTTCGAAATTCTTGCGAATATGCTGTGGATTTGCCGACATGGGAATGGTGATGACGCGGAGTTGGGAGATGATCCACGCCAGCGCAATTTGATAAATGCTGGCATGGTGTGCCTTTGCGATCATTTCGAGCGTTTTATTTGGGCGCAGATTGCCTTCTTCCACAGGGGAGTAGGCCGTTAGGAAAATGTCGTTTTTCTGGCAATATTCCAACATGCCGTTCTTCACGTAGGAACGGTCGGATAAACTGAACGGAACCTGGTTGGTGACAATCGGCGTTTCGGAAAGTTCTTGCGCCTTCCGGAGCAGTTTTACGTTAAAGTTACTCACACCGAGATGTCTCACCTTTCCATCCTGAACCAGTTTGTTCAAGGCGCGGAAGGCATCTTCATACTTTGCGCCTGCCTGGGGCCAGTGGATGAGGTACAAGTCAATATAATCCATCCCCAGACGTTTGAGGCTGGATTCGCAGGCGCTCAATACCCGTTCATACTTCAAATGAGACGGCTTGACCTTGCTTGTGATGAACAATGCTTCGCGCTGCATGCCTGATTCCCGAACAGCACGCCCCAGCAACTCCTCGGAGTGACCGCTTGCATAGGTCTCGGCGGTGTCGAAGTGGGTGTAACCAACTTCCAGCGCGGTGCGAAGCGCAGTCAGTGAAACGGCGTCCTTGCCGGGGTCGGCGGACGTCCCGCCGCCGATGCCCCATGTGCCGAAGCCGATCTTTGGGAGAGTTAAGCCGGGGATGGAGTCGTATTTCATACCCCCATTCTAACAAAAAGCCCGCTTCCCACATGCACGGAAACGGGCTTTTCCTCTATTTTTTCATACTACGCCGGGACTTTATCCCATTCCTTTTGCGCGTGCCGAAAACCTCTTTTCAAGGCTTCATAGTTTTTCGGCAGCAGGTGTTTGTGCCGCTCGGGCAGGTGACCTTCCAGCGCTTTCTCCACATCTTCCAACTTCAGATCGGGTAGAGCTGTAAGCAAAGCCCCGACCGCCACCATGTTCATCAATTTCTTGTCGCCGATCTCTTCGGCAATCTCATTACAAGGGACCATGATGACGTGGATGTCTTCGCGTTTCGCGGCGCGGTCCACCATGGACTGGTTTACGATCAACGTCCCGCCGGGGGCGAGCAGTTCTTCATATTTATCGAACGAGGGCAGGTTGAGCGCAATCGCCAGCGGCGGATTCTTGACCAGGGGCGAGCCGATCTCGGCATCAGCGATGACCACAGTGCAGTTCGCCGTGCCGCCTCGCATTTCAGGACCGTAAGACGGAATCCACGTCACATCCTTGTCGTTGTCCATCGCGGCATAGGCAAGCACCTGTCCGCCGAATAGAACGCCCTGCCCGCCAAACCCTGCGATGATGATTTCTTTTTGCATAAGTCGCTTCGCTCCTTCGATATTCGGGATTCGATACTCGGTTTTCGAATATCAAATATCGAGTATCGCTATATTTTTATCTGCTTGATCGCATCACTGATCTTGTAATCGCCCAGCGGATAGGCGGGCATCATGTGCTCTTCCACGAACTTCAAGGAAGCAACGGGTGTCATGCCCCAGTTGGTGGGGCAGGTGGAGAGAAGTTCCACCATCGAGAAGCCAAGTCCGCGGACTTGTGTTTCAAAAGCCATCCGGATGGCTTTTTTCGCCAGGCGGATGTTCTTCGGGTCGTGCAAGGAACGGCGCACGACATATCCCGCGCCCTCGAGCGTTGAAAGCATCTCCGCAACTTTGATTGGATACCCCTGCGTTTCCACATCGCGCCCGTTGGGGGATGAGGTGGTCTTCATGCCGGGCAGGGTGGTCGGCGCCATTTGTCCGCCGGTCATGCCGTAGTTGGCGTTGTTGATGAAAATCACCGTGATGTTCTCGCCCCGCGCCGCCGCATGGACAATCTCGCCCATGCCAATCGAAGCCAAATCACCGTCGCCTTGGTAGGTGAACACCACCCGGTCCGGCAGGACGCGCTTGATGCCGGTTGCCATGGCAGGCGCGCGCCCGTGCGGCGCTTCGACAAAATCTGTATCGAAATAGTTATAGGCGAACACCGAGCATCCCACCGGAGCAACGCCGATGGTCCTGCCGATCACATCCATTTCCTCCAGCACTTCCGCCACCAGTCTGTGCGCCACGCCGTGCGTACAGCCCGGGCAGTAATGCGTTGGCATTTCGGTAAACGCTTCGGGTCGTTCATAAACAAGATTGGGAGTTGTCATTATGCGACCATCCTTGTCAGCCAGGAATCTCTTGGGTTGGATTGAACAGTTAAAGGTCCAGCCGCGATGCGTTTGATCTCATCCAGAATTTCATCGTGGAATGGAACCACGCCGCCGGGTCGTCCATAGAATTCGACGGGCACGCGCCCGCGTACAGTGAGCATGACGTCATCCAACATCTGTCCCATGTTCATCTCAGCGACGAGGAACGCCTCCGCCTGACCAGTGAGCTGGTCCAGCGCTTCATACGGAAACGGGCTGACGGTGATCGGTCTTAAAAGCCCGACCTTGATGCCCTGAGCGCGCGCCTCGCGAACAGCCGAGAGCGCAACCCGTCCTGCCGTGCCGAAACCGACGACGACATATTGTGCATCGTCGAGGAAATATTCCTTGTAACGGACTTCACTGGCTTGCACATCCTGCCAGCGTTGAAGCAGGCGGAAATTTGTTTTTTCTTCATCGAGCGGGTTGAGGTAAATGGATGAAAGGACGCGTCGTTCGCGGTTCATGGCGCCGTTGGTTGCCCATTCGAAGTCCTTGCGTTTGACCTCCATCATCTCGGGCATTTCAGCGGGTTCCATCATCTGCCCAACGGAGCCATCGAGAATGACCATTGTGATCATCCGGTATTTTTCCGCAAGGTCGAAGGAAAGACCCATCAGGTCAATGGCTTCCTGCACCGAGGCGGGGGCCAGTACGATGCGCGGATAGTCGCCGTGTCCACCGCCGCGCACGGCTTGATAATAATCGCCTTGCGCAGGCGCGATGTTCCCGAGCCCCGGTCCGCCGCGCATGACGTTCACTAAAACGGCGGGGATTTCTGTTCCGGCTATGTAGGATAACCCTTCCATCATCAGGCTCACACCTGGCGATGAAGAGGATGACATCACGCGCACGCCGGTACAAGCCGCGCCATAAACCATGTTGATTGCGCCGAGTTCCGATTCGGCCTGCACGAAAGCCCGCCCCAGTTCGGGAAGTCGGCGTGAGAGGTATTCGAGAATCTCGGTCTGCGGGGTGATCGGGTAGCCGAAATACGCCTCCAACCCCGCACGGACAGCGGCTTCGGCTATGGCTTCATTGCCTTTCCATAATTCTTTTGGCATTCTAAACTCCAAGTGGTGAATACTTTTACGCCGCGACGGGGGCGGGGTTGTTCTTGGTCACTTCACGGTATACAGTGATTGCCGCATCGGGGCAGATGACTGCGCAAATAGCGCACCCCGTGCATCCGTCCTTGAACGTGTGCGCGGGGTGGTATCCCTTTGGGGTCAATCTTGACATGTCGAGTTCCATTACCTCCTGCGGGCAGGCGCTGATGCATAATTCGCATCCTTTACAGTAGGTATCACTGACTTCGATCCAGCCTTTTGCTGCCATTGAATCTCCTTGGAATTATTCGAGAAGTTTGACATTATTAGGCGAAATTCTCCGCCATCCTGATTATGTCGCCTTCTGTCATGGGCGAGTAGTGCCAAGCGTCATATACGGATGTGTACAAAGGTCATCCCTTTTTTCTCATCATCCAAAAGCCGATTCCCAGGAACAGGACGATCATGATGACGCCATCCGTGTTCGGTGAGAAAATCAAATCCATGACGGGCTTGAATTTGAAAAAACCGTCGATCATCAGTTGAGCGCTGAGGGCATTGGTGATATTGTGCGCGATGTATGGAGCCCAGACCGAGCCGGTTTTGAGACGCAGTTCTCCCAGCACGAGCGCAGTGGGGAAGATTCCGATCAAGCCGAGGATAATGAAACCGGTCATGCCAATGGAGGTGTATTCGCTGATGATGTCGCTGCCCAAAAAGAAGATCCAGTAGGGGATATGCCACACGCCCCAGATGAGGCCGGTCAGCATATGGTTGGAGAAATCGCTTAACCCGATGGCTTTGAAGCGCGGAGTCAAATATCCGCGCCAGGCGAATTCCTCAGCAATGTTTTTCATAAGCGAAGCCGCAATCCCGAAAGCAAAGACCGGGAGCAATTCAACAAGAGGGCGTTCGATGGTAGAAGCCCTGAACAACACAGACAAGCCGAGCGTGATCGTGATCGTGACAGGGTAGATCAGGAATGCAAAGGCATACCAGCCCCAATTCCCTTTAAGATTGAGGCGCAGACCAAAGTCTGACCAGCCGTCGCCGCCGAACCCGCGCAGGAGCAGGACAGTCAGCAGGGGGGCGAGGAGAAAGATCAATACGCCGAGGCTTTGCTGCGGGCTTGGGCTGGGGATTTGAAGGTTAACCCACACTCCGAACCAGCCGCATAGAACTGCGACGACGGAAAAGATGACGAGATTGCGAATGGACTTGTTCATAGTTGCTCCAAGGATTTGGTTTTATTAAGATAATAGCACAACAGCAAAGGATCGTTGCCAATGGGTGAAGGACTCTGCAACTGTTTGTTTTATGGGTGGTAGAATCACTTCATACTTTTCCGGAGGATTCCATGACCGAAGTTGTGATCATCGATGCCATTCGCACGCCGGTTGGGGCGTTGGGCGGTATTCTTTCATCCGTGCGTCCCGATGACTTGGCGGCGCATGTAATAAAAACGATTCTCGAACGAAATCAAATTGACCCCGCGCTCATCGAAGAAGTATTCATGGGGTGTGCAAATCAGGCAGGCGAAGATAACCGCAATATAGCCAGGATGGCTTCGCTTCTGGCAGGGCTGCCTGTGGATGTGGCTGGAGTCACCGTGAATCGCTTGTGCGCGTCGGGGCTGAACGCCATCAACATGGCGGCCCGCGCCATCAAAGCGGGCGAAGGGGATGTCTACATTGCCGGCGGAGTTGAATCCATGAGTCGCGCACCCTATTCCGTCCCGAAGGCGGAGGCGGGGTTTTCCTTCGGCAATCTCACCGCGTGGGATACCGCGCTCGGCTGGCGGTATCCAAATCCAAAAATGAAGGAAATATACGGAACAGACTCAATGGGTGAGACTGCAGAAAATATTGCGGTGGAGCGTCCGCACATCACGCGCGAGAAGCAGGATGAATTCGCGCTTCGCAGCCACCAACGTGCGGTTGCCGCGATTGGCTCGGGGCGCTTCGCGCAGGAGATCGTGCCTGTTTCCGTTCCTCAGAAAAAAGGCGACCCGAAAATTGTGGACACGGACGAACGTCCGCGCCGCGATACTTCGATGGAAAGCCTTGCAAAACTCAAACCTGCTTTCAAAAAGGATGGTGGAACTGTGACGGCCGGGAATTCATCCGGGTTGAACGATGGAGCCGCAGCGTTGTTGGTGATGAGCGCAGACCGCGCCAAAGCCTTGAACTTCAAACCCATCGCGCGCATCATGGCCTCCGCCTCGGCGGGCGTGCCGCCCAGAGTCATGGGCTATGGCCCGATCCCTGCCACGCGCAAGGCGTTGGGTCGCGCTGGATTGAAAGTTAAAGATGTCGGTTTGATCGAGATCAACGAGGCTTTTGCCGTGCAGTCTTTGGCAGTGATGGAAGACCTCGAACTCGACCCCGAAATTGTCAACGTCAACGGCGGCGCAATTGCCATTGGACACCCGCTCGGTTGTTCGGGTGCGCGCCTGATGACGACGCTTGTGCATGAAATGCGAATTCGTGGAAACGTCAAATACGGCGTGGCAACCTTGTGCGTGGGCGTTGGTCAGGGCGAAGCGACGGTGGTGGAGTATTTGGGTTAGGAGGTTTGCAGGTTACAAGGTTTGAAGGTCGTTTGCTTTTCAAGATTCGAACCTTCCAACGTTCCAACCTGAAGCCGATAGGAGAACCATGAAGAGAATTCTCTTTTCCATATTGCTTGTGATGCTGATCACCGCCTGCGCCGCGCCGGAAACACAGACCGAAACAGCTTTAGGCGCGACCAAATCACAGCCTGCTGCGACGCCGACCATGGAAGAGGGGACGTCGGTGCCGCAATCTGCCGTTGCACCACAGGGAACGCCATTGCCGGTAGAAATTGCTGCGTCCGTGGTTGAATCTCCATCCATTATCAGTATTGATATGATGGACGAAGTTTATGGCTGGGCGGTGACCGAAGATAACATCATCCGTACCAACGATGGCGGCGCGACATGGTACGACGTCACACCGCCCGGCTTGACCGAGGCGGGATATTCGGTTTTCCCGGAGTTTCTGGATGTAACTCATGCCTGGATACAGGTGGTCGACCCGAATAACTATCCCAACGGCGGCACGCTTTACCGCACATCAGACGGCGGTCTTACGTGGGCAATGTTCGCAACGCCCTTCAGTGCGGGCGATATGGAATTTCTGGATGCAAACAACGGATGGATCCTGGCCGATCTTGGAGTGGGGGCCGGCTCGATGGCAGTTTCCGTGTTTCAGACCAACAATGGCGGAGAAACATGGATCCGCGTTTATACCAACGATCCCAATCTGGAAGGCTCGGAGGAAACCCTCCCGCTTAGCGGATTGAAAATCATGCTTGTTCCGCTCAATATGAAAACTGCATGGGTGGGTGGAGTTATTTATGCGCCGGGCACGGTTTATCTTTTCCGCACTGACGATGCCGGAAAGACATGGTTCGATATCAGTCTTATCCTGCCGGGCAAGGCGCAAGCAGGTGAACTTGGTGTGGAGATGATTCAATTCCTTTCGCCGAAACAAGGGATGCTTGCCCTGCGCATGACCTCCGCAAAACCCCAGACCATTCTCTATACGACCAATGATGGCGGCAATACCTGGGGACTCCTGCCCGTTACCATCCCCGGCATCGGCAGGTTCGCCGTTCCTTCAGCGGAGGAAATCATTGTTTATGCGGACAGCAGGTTCCACGTCACGGATGATGCGGGGACAACCTTCGACGTTGTCGATCCCGATATCGCTTTCGGTAATTCCATCACTTCCATGAGTTTTGTCAATTCAAAGACGGGCTGGGTCGTCACCACCAGCCCGACAGGCCGCCGTATCCTTTACAAAACAACCGATGGATGTCAGACCTGGTTTCCGCTCATTCCTTAACCCATTGGATGTTGTAGAATTATTGGTGAAATACGAAAATACCAAGAGGAGAGTATCATGCCGCACCTAGTCCGTGATTGGATGTCCAGCCCTGTTGTCGTTGTCGATCCCGATTCGAGCGTTTCGTATGCTGCCACGCTCATGCGCCGCCGAAAGATACACAGCGTGGTTGTAAAGATCAGCGTGAAAGACCACTCGTATGGAATTGTCACGACTACAGACATTCGTGACAAGATTGTTGCCGAGGAGCGAAACCCAGCAGAGACGGCTGTGCGCGAGATCATGTCCGGACCTATCATCACCGGGCGCGCTGATTGGACGTTGATGGAATGTTCCAAGATCATGCAGGAGCATAAATTCCATCACCTGCCCATCGTGGATGAAGGCGGCACGTTGATCGGAATGATCTCCGCGACGGATATTTTCATGGCGGTGGAGGAACAGGGGTGGGAAGACGAGAAATAGGCCGTGATGGTAAAGTAACTCATGCCGAAGCAGAAATATTATGTCGTATGGAAAGGGCGTAAGACAGGCGTTTTCACGTCATGGACGGAATGTGAAAAGCAGGTGAAAGGCTTTGTCGGGGCGCAGTTCAAGGCCTTCGAGAACAGAGCCGAAGCGGACGCTGCCTATCTTGCCGACTACGACGATTACAAGGGGAAGGCATCTTCAAGCGGAAGGTGGAAGGAGGCGAGCGTAAAACCGACCCTGCCATCCATTTGTGTGGATGCCGCCTGCAGCGGGTCACCAGGCAAACTTGAATATCGCGGCGTGAATACGGAGACGGGCGAAGAGATATTTCATGCGGGTCCCTATGCAAGCGGAACAAACAATGTCGGAGAATTTCTTGCCATCGTCCATGCGCTGACGTGGCAGGCGAAACACAATATGCACATTCCGATCTATTCCGACTCGGAGAACGCCATTTCCTGGGTATATACAGGGGAATGCAAAACGCGGTTGAAGCATTCACCGAAAAATGCCGTTTTGTTTGCGATTATTCGCAGCGCGGAGAATTGGCTGGCGGAAAACGAACTCCCCGAGGATAAGATCTTGAAATGGGATACGGATTTGTGGGGTGAGAACCCCGCCGATTTTGGGAGAAAATAGATGAAAACGGCATTACTGGTTATTGACATTCAAAAAGATTATTTTCCCGGAGGTAAATTCCCTCTCGTGAATCCGCTTGATGCTGCAAAGAAAGCCTACCACCTGTTGCAGTGTTTCCGCGAACATGGCGGGCATCACGTGCATATCCAACACATTTCCCTGGAACCCAATGCAACTTTCTTTATCAAGGGCGATACGGGCTCGGATATTCACGACTCGGTTGCCCATTTCGAGGAGGAGCCGATCGTCTACAAGCATTATCCCAACTCCTTCCGCGAAACCAATCTATTGGAAATGCTCAAAGGATGGGAGATCGAACGCGTGGTCGTCACAGGAATGATGACTCATATGTGCGTGGACGCAACCGCCCGCGCCGCTGCCGATCTTGGGTTCAAGGTGATTATTGTGGAAGATGCCTGTGCCACTCGCAATTTGCACTACGGCGACACTGTCATTCCGGCGGAGTATGTCCACAAGGCGTTTTTAGCGGCATTGCAATCGTATGGTCAGGTCATGCCGTCAGAGCAAGTGCTTGCCTTGCTGGCAGGTGAGATGGTGAAATAATCTTTTCAAGCGACCCAACAAAAGCAAACGGGCTTGCATGTTTTGCAAGCCCGTTTGCTTTTAACTTATTGTTTTAAGCCAGGTCGCCCATTAAATCCATTGGCACGACCGCTGCACCAACGATACCCGGACCGGTATGTACACCCAATACAGGCGAGATGCGCATTACTTCCAGTTTGGCGATGTTGAGCTTCTCCTGAAACTCCTTTGTCAGCGTTTCGGCTTTTTCCGCGAAGCGTCCATGCAGTACGGTGACCCATAACGGCGTGTCTCCATACTTCTCATGGATGTGTTCCGCAATGGACGTAATGGATTTGTTGATCGTCCGCTCGGTTTTCACAGTGCTGTATTTCCCGTCCGTATCCACGCGGATGATTGGTTTGAGGTTGAGCAGCGCCCCTGCCAGTGCCTTGACCCGCCCAATGCGGCCGCCCCGCGCCAGATATTCCAGCGTATCGAGTGTGTAGATGACTTCGGTTTTTTCACGAATCTGCTTGAGGCGTTCCTGAATGTTTTGCATTGCCCAGCCTGCTTTGGATGCAAGCGCCGCCGCCAGCACTTGGAACCGTTCTCCGCCGGAGAGAGTGAGCGTATCCCAAAAGTGGACGTTCGCCTCTCCCTTGACCTGTTCCCCGCCGTCCATTGCCGAGTTGATCGTTCCGCTCAAGCCGGACGAAATATGGATCGAGAGAATTTCCTTGCTTTTCTCTGCCACCTTACGATACAACTCCGCGAAGATTCCGCTCGAAGGCTGTGCCGTGGTCGGAATTTGCGGACGCATCGCTTCAAGGCGGTTGTAGAAATCATCCGCCGAAATGTCGGCTGAATTCACCTCGCCCTCGGGGAATTGGATGAACAATGGAGCCTGTATGATCCCCAACTCTTCAAGTTCTTCATTCGGCATGTCTGCCGCGCAATCAGTAATGATTTTCATTTTTTGTCTCCTGTCAGGTTATATGTCATTGCGAGGAGAGCGCCATCCCTCACAATGACAAAAGGCAGTTATTTATTTCTTTCCAAGAACCATTTCACCATATCTCTAATGCTTTCATGGAGAGAACGCGGTTGATAGCCCAACTCGTGTGTCGCTTTTGCATGGCTGATGTTCGAATTACTTCTTAACACTTCAAGGGAATAGGGTGTAAACCGCGGCGTAGCATTTGCAAATTGATAATACGCAGGTGTGAACAGTGCCGCAAATTTAGCCAGATCGAATGGGATCTTCATCTGAAAGAAATTTTTCCCCGTGATCTCGCGTACTGTTTCGAGCATATACCGCACCGAAATTTTCTGTCCCGACAAAATATAACTTTCGCCGCGTTTACCCTTCTCAGCAGCGGTGATCAAGCCGTCTGCGACATCGCGCACATCCACAAAATTATATGCACCGTCTACATAGAGCGTCGGCTTGGCTGTCGCCGCATCGTGGATGACCGCGCCCATCATCGAGCCGCGAAAATCATAAGGGCCGATCACGCCGGTGGGGCAGGTCACAACAGCATGCAGTCCCGCCTGAGCCGCATTCAAAACTTCGAGGGTTGCCTCCGCTTTCGAGCGGTCATATGCGCCATACGGGTTGTTCATGTCGTATGGAACAGATTCGTCAATCACCCCGCCTTCCACTCGTTGAATGGCATGGATGGACGATGTGTAAACAAGTTTGCCGACTTTCATTTTGTTTGCGGCACGCAGGACGTTTTTCGTACCATCCACGTTGACTTTTCTAACGAAGGGGCTGGCGCCGGGCATGATCGAAATGACGCCTGCAAGGTGGAAAATTCCCTTAACACCCTGCATGGATTCGAATAACGAATCCAGATCCAAAACATCTCCTTCCATCGCCTCAAAATCCAGACCGTCTAGCGGGTGACGGTTTTCTCCGGGCAGAATCAACGCCCGCACCTTTTCCCTGCGTTCCAAAAGTTTTCGCACAAGGACATTGCCGATGTGTCCCGTTGCGCCTGTTACAAGCCACATGAATTGACTCCGATGTCATTGAGAGGGAGCGCCAGAGTAACCAAAGTAATCTCCTGCAGCGCAAAGCTGCCTTGCTCTCGCAACGACATTATTTTTTCAACAAACCATCCACCAGCATGGTCGTGCTTTCTCGCGCCACCTTTTCCCACTTTGCGCCTTTGGGGTCGAGCAGACTTTGCAATAACAATCCCATCGCCGTGGAAATGATCATGCGCGAGGTCAGTTCGGGATTTACTTCCACGAAAGAGCCTTCCTCCACACCCCGCCTGATGAGGTCGCTGAATTGCTTGTGATAGCGGCGGTACGGCGCAATGCTTGCCTGCCAGATTTTTTTATCGCGGCTGGCTTGCAGCCAGAACTCAAGAAACATTGGCAGGTTTTCGCCCGCGCTCTCGAAGAGATACGGGAAGGCTTGTGTCATTTGCATAAAAGTTTCTGGGACAGGCTTATCCTTCGAGGCTTCGATGGCGTCGTCAATGGTTTTCAGCCAACCATCGAGCAGCGCCAGGAAGAGGTCCTGTTTGCTCTTGAAGTGATGATAGAAAGCGCCTTTGCTGACCCCCGCGTCTATGCAGATTTCATCCACGCTGGCGGAATTATAGCCGCGCGCGGAAAACAACCGAATGGCTGAATCCATGATTCTAGATTGTGTCTCTTCGCTTCGTTGCTGCATGTTCAACTTTCTTCTCTTATCCAGCAGGCGGAAATAAAACCGACTGGTCGGTTTGTTTTTACTCCGGAAAGATTGCACTGTCAAGGAACAGAAAATCAGAAGATTTTAATGAAAAACGGACGGAAGATCATTCCGTCCGTGTAAGATTCAGGAATTCTCCTTTACGCAAACATCGGAGCGAATAGATCGTAAGCTGCGCCCAAGATCATTGCGCCTGTCACCAAGGTCCCCACCACGATGGCGATCACGCGCCATCGGGCGATGGTTAGCGCGCCAGTCAAAGCGCCAATGGAAGTGCCCGCGCCTGTGATGAGGAAGGCAAGCGCCGCGCCTGCGCTCATCCCTGAGTCCATGAATGCGCGGACGATGGGCATGGAAGCCTCGGTATTGAGATAGAAGGGGATGCCGAGGATTGCAGCGAGTGGAACACTGAAGACATTACCTGAGCCGAAGATGTTTTGGATCCAGTCATGCGGAATTAATCCATTCAGGAAGTACCCAATAAAGGAGAAGCCGAAGAACATCAACAGCAATTTCCAGGTGACGTCGAAAAGTTCTTTGCCAAACATGCGGGCGGTGACTCGCGGCCGGCTTGGACTGGGGTCAGATTCCAGGGTTGGCAGTGCAGATTCAGGTCTGGAAACGAGGCGGGCTTGATTTGTCAACCAACCGCGCGATTCAGCATATCCGGCAATTGCGCCGCCTGCCAATCCAAGCACAATTGAGGATGCCATAAATGCGGCGGCGAAAGGCCATCCGAACAGCCCGGCGCTGTAAACCATCTGCTGCGGTGACGTAAGCGGCGATGAAACGAGAAATGCGACAATGGGCGCCCATGGAACGGTGGATGCCATCATGCCGAGCACGACGGCGGTTGTACCGCACGAGCAGAAGGGTGTGGTGACCGCTACTGCGGTGGACATGACAACACTGTTTCGTTGATTGCGGCGCAGGAAGCGCGAGACGCGATTCTGATCCACGTAGAGTTTAAGCGCCACGCTGATAAGAATGCTCACAAGGAGAAGAGGCCATAAGCCCGAAAAGGTTTCCCCGGCTTTGCCGAGTGCATATTGAAATGGTTCGATGAGGTTCATTGCATATTTTCCTTATATAGATATTTGTCTATTTGATATGGCAAACAAAATGCCGCGCTCCCTCTTGCAAAGATTATGCAAGCGCGGCTCGAATACTACGCAGGTTTATGTGCTGTGATCTTTGCGCTGTATACTGCCTTGTACACCTTGTCCATGGAATAGGAACTCACATCCAGTTTCGTTTCATCCAGCGCATCGTCAACAGTTTGTTTGTCGAAATACACTGGTTTGATGGAAATGTCGATGAAGCCAGCCGCCTGCATCATTGCGATGTAATCTTTCGATTCCACTGCGCCCGCCACGCAGCCTGCCCATGCGCTCAGGCTTTTCTTTACTTCATCCGGCAGTTCGCCGTCGGTGACGATATCCGAAACCGCAAGTTTGCCGCCAGGCTTCAATACACGGAAGGTTTCATTGAAGACTTTGGATTTGTCCGGCGAAAGGTTGATGACGCAGTTCGAGATGACGACGTCCACCGAGCCGGATTCAACGGGCAGGGATTCGATGAAGCCCTGACGAAATTCGACGTTGGTGAGATTCATCCGCTTCGCGCTGGACCTGGCACGTTCGATCATCTCTGGAGTCATATCCACGCCGATGACTTTTCCCGCCTCGCCGACTTTTTTCGCGGCAAAGAAACAATCGAGTCCCGCGCCGGAGCCGAGATCGAGCACGGTTTGACCAGGCTCCAGAGATGCAAGCGTGATTGGGTCGCCGCAGCCGTAGCTGACGGCTGATTCGCCTTCGGGAAGGGTGGCAAGCAATTCCGTTGGGTAGAGATCGTTTTCGGTGGAACAACAGTCCGAAGGTCCGCAACATGGAGCGCTGTTCTTGATCCGTTCTGCGTAGTGCTCGCGGACGACGTCATAAATAGGGGTGTTGGATTGGGTCATGGAATTCTCCTTATATAGATATTTGTCTATGTATTGCGCAATAAAAAGAAGCGCAGTTCATGTTCCACATACGCTTCGATTATTAATGGCTCAGGGTCTTGATCAATTTTTCGGTTGTAACGCTTTCCGGCGCAAATCTGATCATCAACTGACCGCAGCAGACGGCCAGGTTTTCCTGGTTCAATGAATAGAAAGTCTGTTTGCCTTCTTCGCGCACGATGACCAGATCCGCTTCTCGCAGAATGGCGAGGTGATGCGAGACGGTCGGCTGGGAGACGTGCAGCTTTTCCACGATCTCATTGACCGAAAGCGAATCACAACAGACCAGTTTCATGATCTTTTGGCGGGTCTCATCCGAGATGGCTTTGGCAAACAGGACAGGGTCAAATTTCATATTGACGACTTTCGATATGTTATTATATAGACGATCGTCTATTTGTCAAGGGGGAATTTAAATCGAAAACGCCGCGAAAACTGGTTCCGCGGCGTCTTGGAAAACTTGATGTGATTATACTTCCAGTTTCTTAAACCCATCACGCGCAATCTCTGCCAGTTCCTTCAATGGGTGGATAAGCGCCAGGGCGTACAACCCGAAACCGATTCCGTACAATATGCCTCGTACCGGAATGAGGAAGATGCTTACCCATACGAACAGGCTTCCAACGGTCACGGCGATGAAGCTTCCCCAACAGCCGCCGAGCGCCGGATTCTCTTCTTTGAGGAAGTATCGCCGCGCAATGTATGGGATGAGAGCAATGCCAAATTGCAGCACCCAGCCATAGATCAAGGCTTGCGGCGCGGTTGATTCGATGGGTCCGCCTTCGAGGAAGCCAAGCAGGATCAAGGGGGCAACCAGCACCGGGGCGAGTATCCAAAAATAGGATGCAATCAGATGCCAGCCACCGGGAGTGTTCAACCTGCCGCTTTGGTTGAGCGCGCGTATCATTGCGACCACCAGCCAGACCGTTGCGGCAAGGTGAAGAATCAACCCCGAAACTGTTGGCGGCAAACTTCCGCCCAGCCAGGGACCCAGCACCAACCCGAATGCCCCGAGCGTCATGCCCCAATAAATGAACGAGATTTCTTTTGCGCTCCCAAGCGGACGCTTGGTGATCATCGGAATGAAGTCCACAAGCAAACCTGCAAACACCAGCGACATGAAACCCCATGAATTTGCGTGAATGTGCGCCTCGAGCGGGACTTTGATGTAAAGCGCTTCGCTCCAATTGAGGAACAAACCCGTGCCGATGATGATCCCCACCAGTAAATAGAAAACACCTGTGATGTAAAATTTAAGACTGGCGGGCGCATTGCCGCCGCGCACGCTCCATAATTGAAGCAGCAAAAGAGTCGCTGCAATGAAAATGAGCGTGCCGCCTGCAAAGATGATCGGATGGTTCATGCCTGAAAAACCCGACACTAATGCAACCAGACCGACATTGAGCATCAGCCAGATGTCCCAGCGCATGGCGGGGCGTTCCTTTTTTGAAAGCGAAGCTACAAGCCACGGCAGGAGTCCGAAAACGACCTGTGAAAGAATCCCAAGCGTGATGAAGTGGACGCGCACCCAGCGAAGAGCGGGAAACGCGCTGAAAAGATTAAAACTTATCAACGACGCATCCGCTGCGGCGAGCAAGGCAACCAGCGTGAAAAGCAGTGTAGTGATCAAATATGGGATTGGCATTCTATTCTCCTTTGGAACCCAAAAAAATGATTCGTGTTTTAGCGTTCATGCCGCGTTTCTCGCCGGCTGGGACAACCACTGTCACACCCGGCTTAATCTCGAACTCGTCATCCCCAACTGTCATCAAGCCGGAGCCTTCGAGAAAGTGATACATGGCAGGCTCGCCGGCATGAACGGGGATTTGCATGCCCGCCTCCAGCCCGACGACCAGCGCCTTGAACTTTGGCGTGTCCATCAGGAACTGCGGCTTCGGTCCATCTGTTGCAAAGACCGCCCTCGATTTTATATCTGTGATGTAGATTTGATGCGATTCGGACATATCTCTCCTTTCTGATATGCCCAACTTTAATCCTTACCCCCGCTTCGCGCTCCGACTTTTGTCGGGTTTTTGACCCCGGACTTTATCCTCCCCGGATCCTTTCCTCCAGCCTGATGCGGTCCAAGATGCGGATGCGTTGTTTATCCACTTCGATCAATCCAGCTTTCGTCAATTCGCGGATGACGCGGCTCAGCACATCCGGCACAGTTCCGAGGCGCGCAGCAAGTTCAGTCTGATTGGTCCAGCGGCGGCGTTCGATCACATCCTCTTCTGCCTGCTCCAGCAAAAGTTTTGCGAACCGCGCTTCCACTGTTTTCAAGGACAGATCTGCCGCCAGTGTGACCAGCTCGATGATCTTATCTGCCATGTTTTCGATGATCTGAAATGCGGTCTTCGGATGTGCCAGGATGATCTCTTCCAACCCCTTGCGCGGAATCAGCCAAATGCCCGATTCCTCGAGTGCTATCGCGGTAGCAGGATTGGCGCGTTTTGCCAGCACGCCTACTTCGTTGAAGATTTCGCCCGTGTCGAGAAAGCGCAAAACCTGTTCGCGCCCGTCCGGCGAAGACTTCAATACCTTCAGCGAGCCGTATTGCAGATAATACAAATTCGATTCGACATCGCCTTCCCAAAACACCACTGCGTTGGGCGGGTATATCTTCCAAACCGAATCTTTTGCCAACTGTTTCAAGGATTCGATATCCAACCCGCGTAGAAATTCGAAGGTCTGTAGTCGTTTGAGGAGAATGTCGGTGTCCATTTTTTTCCGTGTTGTTAATCGAAATACAAGTTCAGGTCCGAGCAGTCGAAGCGGTTGCCGCAATTCGGACAGGTGATCTTGCAATTTCCTTCCTCCATTATGCTTCCGCAGCGGTCGCAGACCCAGATTTTCGTTTTGCTCCACTCGATCGGCTTGAACAGCAGTGGATCGAAACTGCCGATGTTTTCCCTTCCCAGTCGTTCCACTTCCCTCACCACAAATTCCGCGTCATCGCGTAATTTCTTCACATGTATGCCTCTGCAAACATCTCCCCAACTCTTCAGCCACTTCAAACTTCTGCCATATACCTTGACTGCTCCATCGTAATTTCCGCGTGTAATGTGCAGGTAGGTCACTGCAATCTGCAAAATGCCGCGATACAAATCGCGCACTCGATCCGTTTCCTCCCGCCATGCAGTTTCCAATTCTTCGTGCGCCTCGAAGAATTCCCCTTCGTTGAACAACTTTATTCCTTCGATGGCTTTCGGATGCGGTACGCCAGCGCAGTGATCCGTCATGGACGGCAGTATAACACGGGCATATTTCATAAATGGTAAAATGCCATAATGCGTAAGATCCTTGAGGACAGGCGCGTAATTCTCGTACTTTCGATACTAACGATTTTGTCGCTCATCCTGATTTCGAACTCGCTCACCGGCATGGATTTTCTTCCATCCCAGCCGATTGGAAGGAATACCCCCGCACAGCCCGCCGTAGATTTGGATCGAGAGTCGTTTGTCGTTGTGATGGAGTCGATGATCTCAGCTCCGTTATGGAAGCAGATCGTATTCTTTGTCGGCGTCTTCCTGCTGACTGCTGTCATCGCCTCTTTTCTTGACCCGAAGCTGCGCCGAAAAATCCTTTACATTTTCTTCCGGGTTACTCTTTTTACTCTTGCAGTTTTGTACCTGTTGAAATTAAAACCGGACCTGTTTGCGGATTTATTCCGTCAATTCGAAGGCGTAGTGGAAGACGCAGCTTCCAACCCTCAAACCGATATTCCCCCGCCTGTTTTCGAACCTCCGCAAGGTTCAAACTGGGTTTCCATTTTGATCGGGGTTGGGATAATCGCCCTCTCGATGATCCT
This sequence comes from uncultured Anaerolinea sp., assembly GCA_964563315.1. Lineage (GTDB taxonomy): Bacteria > Chloroflexota > Anaerolineae > Anaerolineales > Villigracilaceae > Villigracilis. Next base: position 21,497 of record CAZLWG010000021.1, read on the forward strand.
GCTCTCACGAGTCTACCAATATTGGACCGAACTCCAACAGGCGCGCCGACGTGCTGTATCCATGCCGTTGAAAGAGATCGCTGTCATCGCTCGGGAGTCCCTCGGCCGCCTGCGGACGGAGACGAATTACGAAAACGCCATCATCGAGTGTTATGACCGCATGAGTAATGCAGTTGCCAAAAAACGGAATCTCCATCGCGCCTATGCCATGACTCCCTCTGAATTCGCCGTCAATCTCATGCGCGCGGGGCTGCCCCGTACGCCCGTTGAAAACCTTACCCGCCTTTTCGAATCGGTTCGTTATGGAAAGCAGAAGGTGGGTCAAGGGGAGATTGATCAGGCGGTAGACTACCTCACATCCATTTTGGACTATTGTGGAGAGGCGGCTTGATGCGTCGTCGTCCTCTTCTTATTCTTTTGCTTGCCATACTTTGCGTCGGCGCTGCCTTCGCCTTGCGCGATGTGATACATGCCCTTATCGTTGTGCCGTTGGCATATTTTTGGTGGGTGCTAAACCTGTATTATCACTGGGTACCTCAGGCAATAATCTGGACGCTGCTCATTTTCACCGTGTTGTATATCATGGTTCGCGGACTGCTTCTCGAGATTCCCGTCCGAAATATCATCAGGGTCGAAAGACCAAAACCGAAGGGGACCGTTGAAGCCCTTTCCGACCTGGTTCGCAAGAGAGAGAGGGGCATCTATCATAAATGGCTGGTCGCCAACAGATTGGGAAAAGCTGCCCGTGAGTTGATCAGCCAACGGGAGGGAAGAAGCGGAAAACAGCGCCATGATGCCTTGAGGAGCCCGGATTGGAATCCTCCGCAGGAAGTGGGTGAATATCTTGAATCCGGGTTGAACGGCTCATTTGCGGATTATCCGCGTGTGGGATGGAAACGTCCAAAACATACTCCACTGGATGTGGACCCGGGGAAGGCGCTCGAATATCTTGAAGCTGAATTGGAGAACAATCGCAATGGAAATCGTTAAGGTTTCGGAACTCAGCAGAGCCGTCATTACTGAGGTGGAACGGGCTGTGGTTGGCAAACGCGACCTGTTGGATAACATCATGGCCTCCATGCTGGCAGGCGGGCACGTATTGTTGGAGGATTTTCCCGGGCTTGGCAAAACGCTTATTGCGCGCAGTTTCGCCGCCGTGCTGGGACTGGATTTCAAACGCATCCAATTCACGCCAGATTTGCTGCCGGGCGACATCACTGGCGGTTATGTGTTCAACCGCACCAAGAACAAATTCGAACTCCGCAAAGGACCGGTTTTTACCAACATCCTGCTCGCGGACGAGATCAACCGCGCTTCGCCGAAAACGCAATCAGCTTTGCTTGAAGCCATGCAGGAGGGGCAGGTGACGCTGGAGGGAGAGAGCATCCCTCTGCCCGAACCGTTCATTGTGCTGGCAACACAAAACCCGATCGAATATGAAGGCACGTTTCCGCTTCCCGAAGCCCAATTGGATCGCTTCATGGTCAAGTTGACGGTGGGCTACCCAAATGCGGAAGAGGAGAAGGAAATTCTCAAACGCCGGCGCCAGCGGAAACAGGATGAACTTAGTTTACGCCCCGTCACCAAACCGAAGCAATTCGCTGAGATGAGAGCCGCTTTAGAAGATATCCACGTGGATACCGACCTCGAAGGCTATATATCTACCATAGTCCATGCCACGCGCACAGATCGCCGCGTAGCAGTGGGCTCAAGTCCGCGAGGATCGCTCGCTTTTCTTAAAATGGCGCGTGCCTTTGCGGCAATCTCCGGGCGCAGTTTCATTTTACCGGACGATATCAAACGGTTTGCTGCGCCTGTGTTGAGTCATCGCATTCTGCTTCAACCCGAACATTGGATGTCGCAACAGGTCAACGGCGAAGTCATCCGCGATGTCATCGCGCAAACGCCGGTGCCTGTTATTCGATAATTCCGAATGAAACGTTTCATCTTTCTTTCGACCATTGTCTACATCCTCCTCCTGTTGGGGCTTGCTTTGCTTGGCGGCGGTTTCATTGCGTTGGCAATTCCTTTCGTTTTATACCTGCTTTATGGTTTCTACAACGCCCCCGAACCTCCGCAGATTCGCATCGAAAGAAATCTTTCCAGTGACCGCGTTGCGCCGGGTGCGGACGTGATCGTCTCGTTGAGGATCCATAACGATGGCGGCGACATCGAGGAATTATCGGTCGAAGACATGATTTCATCGAATTTGACGGTGCGCCTCGGTTCCACCCGGCACCTGTTCCGGCTTCCGAAGGGCGATTCCCACACTGTCACCTATACCATCGCTGGTCCGCGCGGAGCGTACAAATTTGAATCTGTGCGTATCGAAGCGCGCGATGGGCTTGGCTTGATCCACCGCACGCAAATCATTCCCACGGTTGGACAATTGTTCGTCTTCCCCGATGTTCGGCGGTTGAAATCGGTGGTGATTCGCCCGCGCAAGACACGCGTATACGCGGGACAGATCCCTGCGCGGGCGGGCGGTTCCGGCACCGACTTTTTCGGCGTGCGCGATTATCAGCCCGGCGATTCTCCGCGCGCCATCAATTGGCATGCCAGCGCCCGTCACACGGACAATTTATATGCCAACGAATTCCAGCAGGAACGTGTGGCGGATGTGGGCATTGTGCTGGATGCGCGCGAACGTACCAATCTGTTTCGCGAAGGACATTCGCTCTTCGAACATTCGATCACCGCCGCCGCCGCCCTCTCCGACGCGTTGATCGCGCAGGGAAACCGCGTGGGATTGCTGGTGTACGGCGGTTACTTGAATTGGACACTGCCAGCGTATGGAAAATTCCAACGGGAACGGATCCTTCATTCGCTCGCCACAGCCACGGTCGGTCATAGTTCTGTCTTCGAAGGTTTGGAACATCTTTCGGCGCGCATGTTTCCTCCTGAATCGCAGATCATCCTGGTCAGTTCTTTGACGAACGACGATCTCGATATTGTGGTGCAATTCCGCGCGCGCGGGTATCAGGTATTGGTCGTCAGCCCCGACCCGATCAAATACGAGCTCGAACTTTTGCCGTCCGCAAAACATGTGGAAGTTGCTTCGCGCATCGTTCGGATGGAACGTAACCTGCTTATCCGCAAGCTCGAGCGGGCAGGGGTGCAGGTCATCGAGTGGGATATAGCGAAGCCGTTTGACCAGGCTGTCGGTCCGGTTTTGATGCGTCCGCACCCGCAGGGCTTTGTCCATTGGAGGATGTCATGACAATTATTGCGCTTGTTCTCACCATCATTCTTGGTACTGGGTCGCTGTTTTATGGTTTTTATGAACAAGGCATGGTTGAAGCTGCGCACTGGGTTTTAGTACTTGGAGTGGTATGGCTGGTCTCGCAGTGGTTCAGATGGAATTGGTTTTCTTCGCTGGCATTGTTTGCTTCCATCATTTTTGCGGCAATCGGCTTGTGGGTGAGCGCGTTCTTTGGGTGGATGGCGGCAGGCGCTGTCTTTGCGCTCTTCGCATGGGACATGTCCGATTTTCGCCAGCGTATGCGGTTAATTTCGCAAAATGACGATGCGCGCGGGATGGAGCGCCGTCACATTGCGCGTTTGAGTCTGCTTACGCTTTTAGGGCTTATTTTGCTTTCTATTGCATCCGTGCTGCAATTCAAACTTACATTCGAGTGGGGGGTGTTTCTTGTGATCGTGATCCTGATCGGGCTTGCGCAGCTGGTTGGCTGGTTCAAGAAACAGTGATGTTTGCCAGCCATTCTTCCGCCTCACGCGGATATTTGAAATGGAACAAGTTCAAATGCCCATGTTCCGGCATTGAAAGCAAAAGCGGCGTTTCGCGTTTTCGTCTCCAGTAGGTTTTGAACAACCAATGGAAAAGAGATTCCTCAGACCATAATCTCATGTGAGTCCAGAAACTTTCCACGTTACCTGAAAACAATTTTTCCTTCATCACGGACCGGCGAATTGTCCGTGTAAACAGCCGCCAAAAGACGATATGGAATGGGTAATCGAGCCAAATGATTGCGCTTGCCTTTCGCCAGGTAATATCGCGTACGACGTGATAATTCCCCGCCGCCACCCAGACCTCGGAATTGGTTGCTGATTCGACGCGTTCTCGGAAAACCTTGAGCGGCGCTTCCACCCAGTTCGGTTCCCAGTGCAGTTCATCCAAGTCAATGAGGCGGGCATGGATCTTATCCGCCAGCGCCTTCGCCAGCGTGGACTTGCCCGATGATGTGGTGCCAATGACGACGATGTGTTTGTAGGGAAATGTGTTCATGGTGACGCGGGATTATAATTCAAGAAACATATCACCCAAACAAACCCCACGTATTACAAAGGAACCCCCCAATGTTCGACCTCCCTGACAATGAAATCCTCCCGCTCTCAAAGGAACACGTTTTCTGGACATGGTCCGCGCAAGCCAAGGTCAACCCCATCGCTGTAAAACACGCCAAGGGTGTCTATTTTTGGGATGTGGACGACAAGAAATATCTCGACTTCAACTCGATGACGATGTGCGTCAACATCGGTCACGGCGACGAACGCATCATCAAAGCCATGCAGCAACAGGCAGTGGAACTGCCTTATGCCGCGCCGGGTATGACGACAAAGATACGTGCCCTGGCAAGCAGGGAAGTGGCTGCCGTCACCCCGAATGGGGCATTGAGCAAGGTGCTGTTTACGCTCGGCGGTGCGGATGCGAATGAGAACGCCATCAAACTTGCGCGCGGCTATGCAGGGCGTCACAAAATCCTCACCCGCTATCGCTCTTATCATGGCGCCACAGCGGGGGCAATGGCCGCCACAGGCGATCCGCGCCGAGTGGCGTGGGAGCCGAATCTCATGCCGGGTGTGGTGCATTTCCTCGACCCGTATCGTTATCGTTCCACATTTCATCGCACGAATCAGGATATTTCGGAAGAGGAATTTGCGCAGGATTACGTCAATCATCTTGAAGAAATCATCCTGTATGAAGGACCTGAATCCATCGCCGCCATCTTGATGGAATCTGTTACGGGCACGAACGGCATTATCATCCCCCCGAACGGATACATGCAGGGAGTCCGCGCGTTGTGCGATAAATATGGGATTGTGATGATCGCTGACGAGGTAATGAGCGGTTTCGGACGCACGGGGAAATGGTTTGCTGTCGAACATTGGAATGTTGTTCCTGATATCATGACGATGGCAAAGGGACTCACTTCCGCATATGCGCCGCTGGGTGCAGTGGCAATGAAACCAGAGATTGCGGCGGCCTTTGATGAGACGTCCTTCGAAGGTGGATTAACCTACACATCGCATCCGGTGTCACTTGCGGCGGCAGTGGCAAACATCCATGCCATGAGCGAGGATAAAATCGTCGAGCATGCGGCAGGCATGGGCGGAGTCTTGAGGCGTATGTTGACGGATCTGGGCGAGGCGCATCCATCCATAGGCGAAGTCCGCAATATCGGCTTGTTCGGCATCATTGAACTGGTCAAAGACAGAAAGACAAAGGAGCCGATGGCTCCATGGAACGGCTCATCGCCCGAGATGACGGCATTGCGAAAATATTGTCTGGATAAGGGTTTGTTCCTTTATACCCATTGGCATACGGTGTTGATCATTCCGCCATTGATCATCACGGAAGATCAATTACAGGAAGGGATGGATGTATTGGACAAGGCGCTGGAAATTACAGATGGGGCGGTGATAAAATAACTTTGGAAGGCGTTTTGTGTTAAACCCATAAGATTATATGAAAAGGAGAATGTGAAATGGAACAAATGCCCTCGAATGCGCCCATTATGGAAACCAAGCCTGGCCCGGCAGGGTGGTTGCCCGTTTGGATTAAAGCACTGACAAAGCCCAATGAACAAACATTTGCAGATATTTCTGACCATCCTGATGCGACTTCGAAGACTGCATTCATCTGGGTCTTTATTGCGGGCACATTGTCGGGAATTTTCCAGGCAGTTTTGCAAGCCATTTATATGGCAACTGGCACATCGCCTCAGATAACCATTCCCGGCCTCGAACAATTTACAGAGACCCCGATTGCAGCAGACGGGGGCAATGCCATGGTGTCATTGGTGACCGGACTTTGCCTCTCCCCGGTGGCGGGGATCGTTTCGATTTTATTCTTTGCGCTGGGTGTTGCCATCATTCAGTGGATTGCCAAACTTTTTGGCGGCATTGGAGCTTTCGATAAGATGGCATATGCCCTGGCGGCGATCTCGGTGCCATTCACACTTATCAGCTCTGTGTTGGCACTGTTTAGCGCAATTCCCTATGTTGGACTTTGCACTGGCTTGATTTCGCTGGGCATTGGAATTTATGCGCTTGTCCTTCAGGTCATGGCGGTCAAGGGAGTAAACCGTTTTGGATGGGGAGCCGCGATCGGTTCGGTATTTATACCGGGGATCGTTATCTTCCTGGTTTGTTTCTGTGTTGTGTTTGGAACTTTGCTATTGCTGGGGCCCGTCATTGGTGACGTGTTCCAGGGTATGCAGTTTGCTCCGTAGAAAGGATGGGAATAATGGAATCGAATCAACCTGAATTTTCAAGTCCGTCCACTGCTCCGAGCGGCAATCAAAGGGTAATGGCAATTTCCTCCCTGGTGTTGGGTGTCATCAATTTATGTGCCTGGTTCATTCCTCTTTGCGGCGTTCCGCTTTCGATTATTGGGATCGTCCTGGGCTTTTTGGGAATGAAAGACTCGTCTCAAAAGACGCTGGCGATCGTCGGTATTGTGCTTTGCGGCTTAGGCTTGGTCGCAGCGTGCATCAATGCTGCCGTGGGCGCATATTTTGGTTTCACTGGTGAAGGTTTTCAATTCCCAATACAGTAGCAGGAATATTGATATTAATAAACGGACCCTCAATGTGAACTGAACCCGCAAGAACAGACACCAATAGGAAGCACCTCCTGTGAGAATATCCACACGGAGGTGTTTTATTTGATTCTGCGCTGGACGCGGGATGCGATTCTTCTCGAACCAGAGAGGCATATCCGCTATGTAATTCGCGTGTTCACATGCTGTATCACCTTCGCATTTGCCGGGAAGCCGTGATCATACATTCATATTTTCGACCGAGTTTACACGCTGCCTGCAACTCTTCCACTCCAGGTTGACATGGGCAGAGGATAACCGAATTTAGAGATAAAATAGCAGAAATATCCACGTCCATTGACTGGAAATAACTAAAATATTGGAGAATAATGACATCCTCTCTTGAACTGCGTATAGGCACTTTATTGTCTGAACGACATCTAACCTTGGCTGTCGCCGAATCTTGCACCGGCGGTCTTATTTCTGACCGCATTACCGACATCCCCGGTTCTTCTGCGTATTTTGCAGGCGGGGTCGTTGCTTACTCCTATGAAGCCAAAGCTGCCATATTGGGCGTTTCATGGGATACGTTGAACGCAAAAGGAGCGGTTTCCAAGGATACTGTTATTGAAATGGCGCGCGGTGCGCGCAAGGCATTGCAATCGAACATTGCCGTTAGCGTCAGTGGGATCGCAGGTCCGGGCGGCGGCACGGCCGAAAAACCCGTCGGCACCACATGGATTGGATTGGTCACGTCCGAAGGTGAGTGGGCGCGTCACTTCGTTTGGATTGGAGACCGCCGGCAGAACAAACAACTTTCAAGCGACGCCGCATTGCAGATCCTCCTTGATTACCTCGAAGGGAAACTTACATGAAACTTGTCGTCCTTGTTTCTGCCATTGCAGAATGGAATGCTGTAAAAGAAATTTATCCGACACTTGAAATCACGCAATCGCCGTATGGAGAATCAACCACTCTTCAACTCAACGGGTATGAACTGAAACTTTATCACAGCGGATGGGGAAAGATTTCTTCGGCGGGCATGATGCAATATGTCATTGATCACGACCACCCTGATCTGGTTGTCAACCTCGGAACCTGTGGCGGTTTTGAAGGGTTGGTTGATCAAGGCGACGTGGTTCTTGTAGAGAAGACCTTTGTTTATGACATTGTCGAATTAATGGGTGATCTCAACATTGTGGAATACTACGCCTCCACCCTTGACTTGACCTGGCTGCCAGACTCCCTGCCTCATCCCGCCCGACGCGGCCTCATCGCCTCAGCCGACAGCGACCTGCCGCCCGATAAGATACCTTATCTCAGATCCAAAGGCGCCATTGCCGGTGACTGGGAATCCGGCGCGCTTGCCTGGGTCGCGAATAAAAACAATCAGTGCCTGCTGATCCTGCGCGGCGTAAGCGACATGGTTAACGAACACGAAGGTGAAGCTTACGACAATTTTGCGTTATTCGAAGAGCGAACAAAGGAGATCATGCGCAAACTGTTCGAACAATTGCCCGATTGGTTGAATTTCATCAAACTATAAAATCAAACGAAACGCCCGGGCATTTCGGGCGTTTTTCTTGTCATGGATGATTATTGTTCATGCCGTCCTTTGGCATTTTATGTTCGCACTGCGGCAAGAACGTCCTTTATTTGCTGAATGTGTGAAGTGATGTGCAGGCTCGGTTGGAGCAGATTATAGGCATAACGGTAATAACTGCCCTTATTTGCAGTGAAATCTTCGGGAATGAGTTCTGTGAAGAGAAGTACTTCTTCAACCGTGCGACGAAGCAGATCGAGCATGAGTTTTACGGATGGATTGGCTTTGACACTGGCCTCCATTTGCGGAGTGACGTTGCTCCCAAAACCATCGGCGGTGAGTTCGTAACCGGCAATCAGGCTGGCTAGGAAGGTTGAATTGAAGCGTTCGGTGTGGATGAGATGCGCGATGATCTCCAACGCGCTCCACTCTGCCAGGTCGGGTCGCTTCGTGGCTTGTTTATCATTGATGCCCTTAAAACATTCTTCCACTTCCGCCAAAGCTGGTTCGTAGATGTCGCGAGCCCTTTTGGCAAGTTCGGCTGGATCGAATGGCAGTTCCGGCATGGTGCGCCTGCTTAATTTCATGGCGATGGTTTTCTTTTCGTGACCGCGATGGAAAACGACTTCCACGGTATCGCCGCCTTTTTTTCCGGAGATGGCATTGAGCAGACTGCTGAATTCTCTTGTGATCGGTTTGCCTGCCATCCGGATGATGACATCATCTTTTTGAAGCCCTGCGGCTTCAGCACCCATGCCTTCCACGACGCCGTCAATCCGCAGCCCATCATGGACGGGAACACCCAGAACCTTTGCCTGCTCTTCGGTGAAGTCGCCGGGCAGGATACCGATCATGGGCCGGTTCGCAATTCTCATGTCTATGCCGGTTTCGAGCACGGACTTTAGATTTTGCAGGCTTTCCTCCCAATATTCGAGAAATTCGGTCGCACGCATGATCCACGAGCCGTCATCCGGGACGGCATGATCAAGTTTGAGATTCGTAGTTCCATCCGTTTCAACGAGCGTAACGGTCACTTCGGTGGAATCGGGGTCATTGCTGGAGTACCATTGGAAGACGATCTTTTTGTTTTCCTCCAATTCAAGATAATGACCGCTGGAGTAGAAATCTCCATGCCACCAAAGATACATGCGTCCGTTTGGGTGCGGGTCAACTGTGGCAACATCGCACAGCCATTCGCGCAAGGAAGTGGAGTTGGTGAAGGCTCGATAAACGTACTTGACGGGTGCTTTGACTTCGATTTCAGCGGTTACGGCTGGCATGGAAAACTCCTGGGTGAGGTTGACGATATTTTAATTTATACATGAAAATCTGTGAAAATACATCCCGCTAACGGGTGGATATTCGCAATTGAGGCAGTCGCGCCTACTGCAAATTGATCTCCATTGAGAGTTCCCCGGTTTTATGGTTATAAGGTTTAATCTCGCGGAAGCCAAGTCTTTTGTAGAATGAAATGGCGCGGATTTGCTCCGGGCTGGTTTGCAGACGGATGACCGGATAGCGGTTTTCCCTTGCGAATTCGAACAGCCTCATTACTACCTGATAGCCGATTCCGCGACCCTGATATTCCTCCAACAGCCAGAGCCGTTTTAGTTCGGCAGTGGCTTTGTCCATGCGTTTTAGAGCGCCGGTGCCGACCAGCTTTCCATCATCGAGGACGACGAGGAACAACCCCCGATTTTGGTCATACACTTGCTGAAAATCGTCAATGTCCTTTAACTCTCCTTCTTCTTCGAGGACATCGTAGAAATATTCGGGCGTCTTGTCCGGATAATAAATGCGTTGCGCCACTGCGGCAATCAGGCGTTTGGCATCCTTTACTTGATGAGGCTGGAGATATGCAATGGTGATCATGACGCGGGAGTATAGCAGATGAGATGGTATGAGAAGAAGATATGTGGAATACGGGAAACGACCCGGACTCTCAAGTTACGAAACGATAAATCGGATGTCACAACGACATCCGATTTATCGTTTACTTTCCCAGCCTTGCTCGCTCCTCTTCAATAACACTCTCTTCCAACTTCTTGAACAGTGGACCGGGCTGATTCAATTTCTGCTCGGGCTTCAGGTCGCTGGGCTTCCATTGAATGCCTTCAACGGATTTATAACGCAATACTTTGTGCATTCCGATGGCATCTGTTACGTCTTCGATGTATTGCTCGCCGAAAAGGGGTGTTTCGTAGCCGAGGAATCCATGCAGGCGCTCGGAGGTGAAGGGGAGGAATGGCGCGAATATGACCTTTAACGAGTCGATCGCTTTCAATGCAGTGTAGATGGTCTTGGCGGCCGAATCTTTGTCGGTCTTGACGGCGCTCCACGGGGCTTGCACGTCAAGGTATTGGTTGACGGCGGTGGCGAGTTTCATCGTCTCGCTCAAAGCAGAGCGCAGACGCACGGCGTCGAGTTCAGCGCCTACGGTGTTGAATCCAGACTCAATGATGGCGAGCAGGTCAAGGTCCGCGGGGCGAAGCGAAGTTACATCCACATCCGGCGCGTGACCTTCCCAATGCTTGTAACAGAACGAAAGCACACGGTTCGCGAGGTTGCCCCACGTTGCCACGAGTTCGTTGTTGTTTCGCGCCACGAAATCCGCCCAGTCCCAATCGCTGTCCTTCGCTTCGGGCATGTTGACCGTCAGGTAATAACGCAGTGCGTCAGGGTCATACCGTGTCAAGGCGTCGCGACCCCACACCCCCCAATTGCGCGAGCCGCTGATTCGTCTTCCTTCAAGATTCATAAACTGGTTGGCGGGCACGTCATACGGCAGGATGAGCGGAACTTCTTCGTTGGCAAAGAATTCCATGAACGCGCTGCCTGCGCCCATCAACTCGGCGGGCCACTGCGACGTGTGGAAGAAGATGTTGTCCTTGCCGATGAAGTGGAATTGCTTCGCTTCGGGGTTGATCCACCATTCGCGCCACGCTTCTTTATTAGCCGACAACTGCGCCCACTCGATGGGAGCGGAGAGATAGCCGATGACTGCTTCGAACCACACGTAGAGTTTTTTGGTTTCCCAACCCGGTTCATTGATGGGAACGGGGATGCCCCATTCAAGGTCGCGCGTGATGGAGCGGGCTTTGAGCCCCTCGCTTTCGATCTTGCGAAGAGATTCTCCCAGCACGGTGTCGCGCATGTGGTTGGAGCGCGATTGTAAGAATTTCTTCACATTAGGTTCGAGTTTCGAGAGGTCAAGATAAAAATGTTCGGTATCGCGCAGTTCGAGCGCGCCGTCGCCGGTCTTTGCGCGGGGATTCTTCAATTTCTCGGGCTCAAGCACATTGCCGCAGTTGTCGCATTGGTCGGAACGCGCGCCTTCGAAGCCGCAGATGTAGCACGTCCCTTCCACGTAGCGGTCGGGCAGGAACCTGCCCGCGCTGGGAGAGTACCACTGTTTGCTGAACTGACGGAAGAGATAGCCGTTCTTTTGCAAGGCGAGGAACATCGCCTGTGAGACCTTGAAATGATTGTCGCTGTGGGTGGTAGTGTACAGGTCATAGGTGATGCCGAGTTTTTGGAACAACTCTATAAAACCTTCATGATAGGACTTGTATACTTCTTCGACAGGTTTGCCGAGTTTGTCCGCGCTCATCATCACGGGCGTGCCGTGCGAGTCAGTGCCGGTGATCATCAGCACCTTGTTTCCTTTGAGGCGATGGTAGCGGGCAAAGATGTCGCCGGGCAGGTGCGAGCCGGTAATGTTGCCCACGTGGATCTCGGCATTGGCATAGGGCCATGCAACTGCGACTAGGATGGTTTCGGTCATGAGATTGCTCCGTTCCTCGGTATTTCGATATTCGGGTTTCGATGTTCGATCATCGAATATCGGCTCTTTTCAAACAAAAAGGCTGCCCGCAGAATGGACAGCCCGTTGATTCCAATAGGATGAACTAACGTGCTTTCCAGTCGACGCAGGAAGGCATCCACATTCGCATGGGCATTGTCACCACTTGGAGAACGGAATTGAAGTTCATGGGCGTTATTTTACAACAAATCCTTGAGTTTTGCGAAAGGAGAATCCGGCTCGGTGGGTCTGTGACCGCAATCCCTTTCGTTGAGGTTCTCTCCACATTCTGGGCAAAGTCCCTTGCAATCCGGTTTGCAAAGCGGGCTGATGGGAATTTCCAGCAGGGCGTACTCGCGCAGCAGGAGCGCCATGTCGAGATGGGCGTCATCGGGCAGGAGAAGCCCCGAGTCGGTGATGGAGCGTTTGTCGAAGGCGTACAGCTCGGTGAATGACCAAGTCAATTCATGTTCGAATTCTGTCAGACAACGGACGCATTCAAGCGTGGTCCCGGCGGAGAAATCCGCCTGAACGATCAGTCCTTGCGGCGTTTTACCGACGTTTATGACGCCCTCAAAGTTACGAAGTTCAAGGTCGTCGCCGAGAGTGACCTGGTCGAATGCAAAGGGGAAGTCATGATGATAGCCGACTTCCTCATGGATGATGAATCCGACGTTGAAACGAAAGGGTTTTTTGGGGTTAGGCATGGGATTTATGTGTCATACAGAGCGTAGTCAATAGTCTCAGCCTTGTGGGCGGGATTCCCGCGGCAATGACGATGCATGGCACAACGCGGCTGTGCTTGGCTTGTGATCAGATTTTTCTATCTACGATGTATCTTGCGAGGTTTTCCAACGCATCGCGTTCGATGCAGGCATCCATCGACTCTAGACAGGCAAGCGCCTGATCCACATGGCGTTCGGCTTCGAGCATGGCTTTATGAGTGCAGCTGCTCTCGCGAATCTTTTCCACGAGGTGCGCCATATGCTCCTGATTGGTCCATCCGCCGTTCGGCAGGGACAGAATATCGGGGTCATCGGGGTTGGCTTCGGCGTAGTAAATGGCTGGGAGGGTGACCAACCCGTTCAGAAGGTCTGAGCCGAGCGGTTTGCCGACAGACGCCTGGTCGCCGGTAAAGTCCAGGATGTCGTCCACGATCTGGAATGCCATGCCGATTTGATATCCGAAATTACGCATGGATTCAACCGTCGCCTCATCCGCTGGGCTGACCATGGTTGCCGCGCGGGAAGTCATCTCAAATAGAGAAGCAGTCTTGGCGTAGATGCGGTTGGTGTAATTGTCACGGTTGACGAGACCGCGCGAGGTGAACATTTGGGTCAGTTCGCCGTTGACGATGATCGCCAAAGTTTCGGAGAATAATTTCATCAAGGGCAGGTGATCGGTTTCGGCCGCGAGTTTGGCGGCGCGCGCAAAGAGGAAATCGCCGGTCAACACGGTGGCTGGTGGCGACCAGCGCGCGTTGAGTGTGGGCATGCCGCGCCGGAGGAGCGCGCCGTCGATCAAATCGTCATGGACAAGGGTGGCAGTGTGAAGCAGTTCCACCGCTGCGCCGAGGGTGATAAGCTTTTCCAGTGGCGCGCCAAACATGGTTCCAACGAGCAGGCCGAGGGTGGGTCGGATGCGTTTGCCCCCCGCCGCGAGCAAATGTTCGAGGGCGGCGCGCAAGTCGGGATGAGATTCATCCGCCTGCGCCCGCATCAAATCCTCGACGAGTTTAATTTGTTCCGTTACTGGTGAAAAGAAGGTTACCGTGCTCAAGTCAGTCTCCCCATGCGAAGAGCCGCGCCGCATTGGCGGTTGTGATGTTGGAGATCTCCGCAGGGCTTTTGGAATGGATTTCTGCTATTTTATCAGCAATATGACGAACAAAGGCAGGTTCATTGCGTTTGCCGCGAAACGGCATGGGAGCGAGAAACGGCGCGTCGGTTTCAATGAGGATTCCATCGAGCGGAAGTTGTTTGATGATCTCGCGCTTTTGTTCGGCGTTTTTGTAGGTGACGGGTCCTGTCACGCCGATATAAAAATTCATCGCCAATCCTTTTTGTGCGGTTTCGAGTGTGCCATTGAAGGAATGAAGCACCCCCGGTCTTTCGGCAAGCGCGCCGGTCAGTCTGCTCTTCCATTCGCTCAGGATTTCGAGCAGATCGGTGGAGGCATCGCCAAACCATGCATCATTTTCTTCGCGCATGTGGATGACGACAGGCTTTTCCACTTCTTTTGCATATTGCAATTGCTGTTTTAAAACTTCGCGCTGGAAGGCGCGTTTCTCCGGCTCTTTGACCCAATAATAGTCAATACCGATCTCGCCGATGGCAACGACTTTGGGATGCTTTGCCAGTTCCTTCACTTGCTCGAATGTGTCTTCTGAATATTCGTCCAAGTCGGTGGGATGAAATCCGACTGCCGCATAAACTTCCGCATGTGACCCTGCCAGTTTTACCGCTTCTTTACTGGACTTGTGGTGGAGTCCTGGAACGAGGAGCCGAATCAGCCCTGCATCTTTTGCGCGTTGGATCACGTCCGCGCGGTCAGAGTCGAATTTGTGATAATCGAGATGACAGTGGGTGTCGGTCAGTTGCATGGCTTCGCGATTATATCAGCCCTGGCACTGCTGCCGAGTTGACCAAACAAGCCCGCGCATTGTATATTCAGAAAAAAACAAGGAACACCGATGAAAAAGACGACATTTCTACTCGCAATTCTATTCATGTTCGTATCCACCTTTCCGCAAGCGACAGCCCTAGCCGACGCCGCGCCGCCCGAAGCCCCTCCGGGCACCACGCTTCTGCCCGGCGAGTCGATCACACAAGTCCGCATGGTGTCAGAGACGGTCACATTGACCATCTCCAAAGACCCATCTGATGCGGAACATGCAATCGCCAAAACGGAAGCTGTATTCACCATGCGAAACCTCGGCGCAGCCGAAGAAAAAATGGCAGTCCGTTTTCCGCTTTCGTTTTTCAACGGCAATTCGGACGGGTATTTTCAATTCCCCGAAATCGATTCAATCGCCGTGAAGGTGAATGGAAAGAACGCCCCCACCCGCCGCGAAATGCAGCCGTTTGCGGCGAGCGAGCTATCCTATCCGGAGCGCGACGAAATCCCCTGGGCGGTCTTCGATGTGACTTTCCCGCCGAATCAGGACATCATTATCGAAGTCGTCTATCACGTGGATGGCTTTGGATACTACCCTTACGAAGCCTTCAAGTATGTTCTCGAAACCGGTGCAGGCTGGAACGGCACGATTGGAAGCGCCGAGATCATCGTCCGCCTGCCGTATGAGGTCAGCGAACAAAACCTTGACCTGACGGGTCAAGCCGGGCACGGCGGATCAACTCCCGGCGGAGTCATGAGCGGGAACGAAATCCGCTGGAAGTTCAGAGACCTCGAACCAACATATTCGGATAACATCCAGATCGTTCTCGTCACGCCTTTGCAATGGGAAAAGGTCTTGAAAGAAAAGGCGAATGTCGAAAAAAATCCGAACGACGGAGAAGCGTGGGGCAGGCAGGCAAAGGCATACAAAGAAGTGGTCACAATGCCGAAGGGTTACTTGCGCGAAGACCCTGCCGGTTTTGAGCTGTATCAATTGAGCAAAGACTCTTACGAAAAATGCCTCGCGCTTTTGCCCAACGATCCACTCTGGCATTACGGCTACGCTGACCTGTTATGGTCGCATTATTATTGGAACATTTATTTTGGCTCTCAAGTCGATGCTGAGGGAGTTTTACCGAGCCTGCTCGGTCATTTGCAAACGGCGCTTAAACTGGACCCGAACAATGAACCGGCAACGGACCTGCTTCTCGAGATCAGCTATCAAATCCCCGAAGCCGTTCAACAAAACGAGGACGAAAGTTTTACACTTCTCGCCTTGACCGCCACACCAATTCCCCCAACTCCTTACGGCGGTTTCCCGACGGTCACGCCTCAACCCACGCTCGAACCTGCTTCAACACCCCAAACCGTCTCCACCCCGACGGTTGATTCTGCCCCAACTGAAGCGCCTGAACCCGCCGCGCGGAATCCCATTTGCGGAAGCGCCTTCCTGCTCCCTGCATTATTCGGCATGGTGTTGGTTCTAAAACGCAGGAAATAACCCCCGCATTGCAAATTAAAAAATTGGCAGGTTGGAACATCCCAACCTGCCAACCTGTAAACCTTCGAACAACTATTTCACCCCTGCCACTTTCAACCCATCCTGAAGGATCGCCTGGACTTTATCGGCGTGCAAAGTTTCGCAATACACGCGCAGGATCGGTTCCGTACCGGAAAAGCGGATTAACATCCAGCCGCCATCCTCCAATTTGAATTGATACCCATCCACAGTGATCAGATTGGTCACTTTCAAGCCGCCGAGTGTTTCAGGCTTGTTGTCCATGATGATCTTCTCGCGCGCGGCGCGGTCGCCTGTGAAAGGACTGTCCACGCGGTCGTAGAAATATTCCCCGCCGACTTTGGCAAACAGGTCTTTCAGCAATTCGGTCGGCTTCTTGCCGGTTTTCACCATGAAATCAAGCATGAACAAGCCTGCCAGAATGCCGTCGCGTTCCGGCACGTTCCCGCGGAAGGCATAGCCGCCGCTTTCTTCGCCGCCGATGAGGGCGTTCGTCTCGGTCATCTTCGGCGCGACAAATTTGAAACCCACGCCTGTTTCATGGACAGGCACGCCGTACATCTCACCGAGTTTGTTCAACATCCCCGTCGTCGAAAGAGTTTTCACAATATCGCCGCGCTCGCCTCGGATTTCAAGGAGGTAATATGCAAGCAGGGCATACACGCGTAATTGGTTGATGAATTCCCCTTTTTCGTCACCAATACCGCAACGGTCCGCGTCGCCGTCGAGGATCAACAACACATCAGCTTTGTTCTTTACAGTCGCTTTCAAACCCATATCAATGTTCGGGCGGATGGGTTCCGGCCGCTTCATTTCAGGGAAAATGGGGTTGCGTTCGTTGTGAATTTCGATTACCTTCGTCTTTCCGCCGCTGAGCAATCTTGTAAACCAATTTGCGCCGTTGCCCCACATCGCATCCACCATTACGGTGAGACCTGCATCCTTGATCGGCTGGAGATCGATCAACCCATCGCGGGTGAGGTGCTCGATGTACGGGGTCGCCGCGTCGAATTTGACGATCTCGCCTGCCGCCTCCACTTCTTTATAACTCTTTCGCTTCACATCTTTAACATCATTCGGTATCCCCGCTTCGATCTGATTCAACCCTTCGGGGTCAATCGCCCCGCCCGTCTCATTACGGACTTTAAATCCATTGTCCGTAGGCGGGTTATGGCTTGCTGTAATATTCACTGCGCCAGCCGCTTTCTTATCCACAACCGCATAAGCAATGACCGGTGTCGGCGTTGCGCCATCCGTGAGATATACCTTCAAACCGTTGCCAACCAGTACTTCTGCGACAGCGGCAGCAAAATTCTCCGAGTGGAAACGCTTGTCGTGTCCCACCACGATCCACCCGCCTTTTTTGCCCTGTGAAATCATGTATGATGCAAATCCTTGCGCACAGCGGCGGACGTTGTCGAAGGTGTAATCTTCCGCAATCACCCCGCGCCAACCATCCGTCCCAAATTTGATTTTATCTGCCATGAAAGTCTCCTGTTAAAAATATTTATATTATATTTCGAGCGCGATTTATCATTTTTATAACTTGCTCATTAGTATTAATTGGGTATAAGTTAATTTTTGGATGTTCATTTTGAAATACGCGGAAAATCTCATCTGCGAAAGCTTGCCCTATGCTATCCACATCTTGAAAGTCCAAAATAATTTCTTTAAATTTTTCAAACCGAGTTAGCAATCTTTTTGCCTGTGAACGTGAGATTAAATTCTCGTCACCGTGTTGTGCAAGGAATACAGGCACATGAGTTTTAGAGAAATCATAATTATCCGCACCTGAATAAAAATCAAATACCTCTTTTGTTGTTCGGGATGAATTAAGGCGGATTTTCATTTGAATCGCAGTTCCGTTGATGATGGCGTCTTTGGTCTCAAGTAGCCAATCACTCCCTTCGATGCTGTTTAGTTTGCTGGAATGGGAAAAATACAGCTTATCTGAAGAGATCGTAAATACGTCGAAAACTCTTGAAGAGAAGAAAATTCCCTCCCCAGTATGCTTTTGTGGATCGGTTGTTAGCTTACCTTTTGAAAGTTCTAGTATTGCGTGCAATGTATCACTTAAACCAAATTCTTTTTGTATTTTATTGAAAATTCCGATTCCATCATCAACTAATAAAAGTTGAATTTCTTTAAGTGACTTTGAAATATTTATAGTAATTTTTGTTCCGTTTGAATGATCAATAGCATTATTGAGCATTTCAGTAAACCCATATTGGCATATCTTGTAAATATTATCAGGTATTCCTTCCAATAAAGGTTCTATTTTTGTTCTCCAAATCATATCTTCTTCCAACCCATCCAAACCAAATATCATAGTGGAGTCGATTAATAATTTCAGTGAATATCTTCTATTGCGTGTCTTTCCTTCGATGGCGAGAAAGCCTTCTTTTGCCAAGCTATTTATATGTTTAAGAACCGCCTGCCGTGAAACTGAAAACTTTTCCGCCGTCACAGCAGAAATTTTATTTTGATATTCCTCAATATTATTAATAATAAAATCGCGAATTTTGCCTGTCTTACGTATACTCATTTGCAGCACCTTTTAACAACTTTACTCCCATATATTGTAAACTTTTTTTGAAATATTGTCAACTTTTATGTTTTCCTGCTGTTAAGTGTGGCAACTGATAACGTAGAAATTGGCGCAGCTTCATCTGAATTAGATATCTCTAACTGTATTTTCGAAAACGAACAATTATTGAATGCCATATTAATTCTACTTGAGCCCCAACAGTTTGTTGATATCGTTGATCAAATTGACCATGTAACTTACGCCGCTGTTCGGTATCGCGAGCAAGATGGCGGCTGTGATGGTGGTTGCTGCAAACAAAAAGACGATCCATGTCAGGATTGTGCGTAAATGTCCATTTTGATTTAAGATTTGATATTCTTTCCCGACCAACAAGGTTGTCAGTATCAATAACGAAGGCATGAAATCTTCCATGAATCGCATAGCCACAAAATAATAGGACAGGATGATCGTCATTGAAATGAGTCCCGAGCCCGCGAGTGCGGTAAAAGTCCAGTTTTCGGAGGGATTACCCTCTCGGGTTCCCGACTTAATCTTGTTGGCATGGAACGCATTGTGGATGAGACGGATTAGCGGCGAAAACAGGAGCATGATGAACGGTGTGACGTAAAGAAGCCCCGCGAGTCTGTCGCTCGATGCGACATATTCGATGCGGGTCAGCCAGGGAAAGCGGGGGACGATCTTGATGGGGTGAGCAAAATAATTGTATAAATTCTTATTAATGTAACTCCCTTTGAAAAGATTCTCGAATGTGGAATAGTCAATATTGGCAAGCTGGTATCTCAGTCCAAATTCGAATATCGAGTCGAAACGCGCCCAGTTATACCAACCCAAACCTATGCCAGCCAGCATCAACGGACTGGCAACCGCTGCAAGGGCAGGAAGCCAAACTTTGGGTGTCGTCACCTTGTACGCCCTGACCATAAAGAAGAGTGTGATTAATGCAGTGAACATCACTGACGGTAAAATGATGGCTCTCGAACCGACAGCGAGTCCCCAATGGGCGGAGGCAAGGGCCAGTTTCCACAGAGCAGGTTTCGGGTCCGTGAAGGAGGCGTACGCCCAGTAACATCCCCCAATAAAGAAGAATTGGCATCCGAGAATCGCGGCTTCGTATATCCTTGCTCCCTTCATCATGATGGTGATGGGAGTATATAACCCGATTGTAAGCAACAAAACAGCAAATAGGAAAATCCCGCCTTTCCGAACTGACCTTATCCAAAATGTCCCAGCGATCAGCGCGGAGTAAATGAACAAGCCACATGCAAAAAAAAGAGCAAGGTGAAAATCACCCATGCGCGATAACTGATCCATGCCAAACACGGTTAATAACAATGCAGGGGCCGGACCCCAGTAGATATAGAATTTACCGTCATGGAGGGAAACGTCCCAGGGAAAGTCATCGATGCCCAATTCCCTGCGAAGGAAATAATCGAATGGATTCGATAACGAGAGCAGGGCGTCGGACGGTTTTTCGTCCAGATGCAGCTGCCCCTTTTTGAAACTTTGGGCAAGTTCAATATAATACTCGTATCCGATCGTTGTTTCCCGAACATCCAGCTGCATGAACCAGATATACGCTCCGACAGTAACGCACGAGATGAATGAAGCAGTAATGACGATTTGCGCCGGATAGGAGAGTGACCGCCCTACGACCTCGGATGTGGCGGTTATTAGATCGGTCAGTTTGCTGTTAAGGAATGGGAAAACCAGCCCGCTAAAAATAAAGGCGAGCCCGGCGATTAATAAAACAACCCGGCTTCTGCCCCAATCATTATCGTTGTCAATGCCAAACTGGCGAGCAAAAATTGCAAGGACGACAATCGCCGCCCCCGCGATTAATAAAACTTTTTTCATTCTTCTTCCTTGGATGTAGCGTTGGATGACCTGCCTGGGCTTTTATTAATTATGGCGGCGGCAATGGGCTTGGTGTGAATGTCTCGATGGCTGAAGGCGTTGGTGTTTCTGTTGAGGTGGGAGGAATTGGCGCTTCACCGGTCATTAAAATCTGCCAGGCGATTTCCAAATCCCCGGCGGCGATTACGGGGAATGCGGGCAGGTTGCCAAGCGCTAAATCCAATCGGGTAATGACTGCATTGAGCGCGTCGTCCGGTTTTTCGGCTTGAAGTTCTGCCAGTAGATCGCGCGCCGCTTGAATGTCTTCCCGCGCCAGCCCGAAATTGCTTTGCGCAAGATACAACCTGCCGCGCGCCAATGTGTCCAACGCGCGCGACATCATCACTTCATGCTTCAAATCGAGCAAAGCCTGATTCTTGTTCGTCTGCAATTCGGTTTCGAGTACGGTTTGCATCGCTTGCAGTTGGTTGATCGAAACCGTGTGCGCCTCTACAGATTGTTCAAGCATTGTTACGCGAGTTGTTAGTTCATTTACTTGTGTTTGCAGCGTGAAAATCTCTTCCTGAAGCCCGCTGATTTCCGATGTGTTTTGTTCGACTGGAGCAATGAAGGTTCGGTTGATATACGGCAATCCATAATATAAAGCGACGCCAACCACCAAGATCAATGCCGCGATGAGGATGAGCTTTAATAACGCTCTTAAGAATGCGACAAAACCCCGCCACACCCGCGAGAGGAAATCCTCGTCTCCTTCACTGGATTCTTTCATCGGCATACTCTTTTCCACGAGCGCGGACTTCGCCTCTTCCTTAACTGGGATCAAGGCTCTGTTTTCTGCTTCATCTTCCTGAGCATCGGCATATGACTCTAACCGCACGAGCAGGGTTTTCCCCATGCCTTTCACTTTCAGGCAATCTTCTACAGTTTCGAATGGGCGGGCGGCTATGATATTTTCTGCAACGGATTCGCTGATACCCTGGACCTTGGTTAATGTCTTGGCATTTGCCGTGTTTAGGAATGTAAGAAAGGTGCTCATAAAATCTCCCGTATTTATTGTACAACAAAACGTTTTCGGTGCGTATCGGTTTGGGAGATTGATTCAGTTTTGGCGGAGTGAAGAGGCGCGAGATTGTCCGATTTCCACTGCTTATTTTAAAAGGCTATTTGCCATCCAAGTCAGATTTTTGAGCAATTCCGGATTTAATATTTTGAACGATTCCAAATTCCCCGAAACGGACAATACGAAACTCAAGACAACCGTGACAGCAATAAGGACCCCGCCGAACAGCCCATATAGTTTCCATGCTAACGGACGATGAGCGAGTAGAATGCTTCCCTGCCAAAAGCCTATCACCGCCAGCAAGGCGAGCGTTGGAATGAAATCGAGGAGATATCGCATGGCAGTAAAGAAGAACATTTGCAGGGTAAGGAAGGAAAGGAAAGTAGAACCAGCGAGGGCGGAGAACATCCATCGAAATTCCTTTTTCAATCCAATCCCTGCAAGACCGGCAAAGAGTATGAACGGACTGCCGATCAATATCCCTGTAATTCCTTCGGCGAGTAATAAATAAAATAGCGGCAGGTTTTCTCCAAGCCTTTCCGGTCCTGCCCAGCGGGTGGGGAAGATGTAGGGAAAGGCGGTCCGCCTTTCGAGCGGATTAAGGAGGGTTTTATATAAGTTGGGCGGAATGTATGCCGGGGAAAATGTTTCATCCAGTTTTTCATAAAGGTTGTAACTGGTGAATTGATGCCGCAACCCGAATTCGGTAATGGAGCCAAAGCGGGCAAAGTTATACCAGGCGTATCCAGCGAAGCTCATTGCCAGGGGCAAACCGAAAGCGATTACATGGACAATCTCCCTTTTTTGCCATGAGTTAATAGCCCTGAGAAGCACGATCAATGCAATGAATGCAACCGCGGGCACGAGAGTTGTTCGCGAACAGGCAGAAAGCGCAAGGAACATCCCTGCAAGTGTGAACCTTAAAACCGAAGGACGGTTGAACGCGCAAGCCAGCCAATAGAGCCCGCAGATTAGGAAAAACTGACCGGCGACGATGGCGGCTTCATAAATGCGTCCTTCTACAAGAACGTAAGGCATTGGGTTGATGAGACCTGCGAAAGCAATCGCCAGCAATACCATCCAATTTGGAATTCTGCTGAAATGCTCCCGCCATAATTCGAGAATGAGCAAGGTCAGGGAAACCAATGTGCCTGTCAGGAAAATGAACGTTAATGTTTTGTCGCCGATGCCGGGTGAATAAATGAATTTAACGAAAGCAAGCAGCAAGGCTGGGGCGGGTCCCCAATAAAGGTAATAGTTGCCATTATAAAAGGTTGCGTCCCATAAGACGGGGATGCCTTGCCGATTCTCCGGATCGTAAGGTTCTTCAAGAACCAGAAGCGCAGGATCGGGCTGAACCTCCAATGCGATTCGACCATGGTTGAACGCTGTGGCAAGCATGTCATAATAGTAGGTTTCATTGAACCATCTCGTCCACGAACCGGTTGAGGCGAACCACGCATAGATCAGAATAATTGCGATATTCACCGCGGTGACAGCAGAGTAAAACCGCCCTTTGGATGTTTGCACTGCGGTTTCAATTAGACTTATCCCTTTGTATGGCAGGGATGCGGTAAAAACGAAAACCCCGGCAAGAAAAGCTATATATCTTTTTATTCCCCAAACCGGATTACTGTCCAATCCGATGAGATGAGCAAAAAGCGTAATACATGCAATTAAAAGCCCCAGTAGCATGCCTGTGAATTGAACCCGTTTGGTCGTCATTTTCCGGTATTTTATCATTCATTTGTTTGCTATAATCCTTCCCATGATTTATCTCGATTATGCCGCCACAACCCCCGTTGACCAGCGGGTGCTCGATGTTATGCTGCCCTACTTCCGCGAAACGTATGGGAATCCGTCCTCTGTTCACCGGCTTGGTCAAAAAGGCGAAGCGGCTGTGGATGAAGCGCGGGAAAAGGTCGCTTCAGTGTTGGGGTGCGACCCTGGGGAGATCATTTTTACTTCCTGCGGTTCCGAAGCGGATAACCTTGCTTTGCGCGGCGCGAGCATGGCAGGGCGTAACGCCTCAAACCGGACCTGGATTTTGACAGCCGAGACCGAGCATCATGCCGTCAGCCGAACCGCCGAACAACTCGAAAAAGAATACGGTTTCCAGCTCGAATGGCTGGACGTGAACGAACATGGCGGTGTGACGCCCGAGTCTCTGAAACAAGCGGTTTGCAATAATACTGCCATTGCCTCTGTGATGTATGCAAATAATGAGATCGGTACGATCAATCCAATTCTCGAGCTTGCCCCAATTGCCAAAGCCAGCAACATCATCTTCCACACAGATGCCGTGCAAGCCGCCGCGTATCTTGATGTAAATGTGAAAAAACTCGGTGTGGATCTGATGTCGCTCGGCGGACATAAATTCTATGGACCGAAAGGCGTGGGCGCGTTGTACGCACGCAAAGGGACGAATCTCCTGCCTCATCTCACGGGCGGCGGGCAGGAATTCGGTTTACGGGCGGGGACGCATAATGTGCCATATATCGTCGGTTTTGCCGAAGCGTTGCGCCTTGCGGTAGAAGAGCGCGAAGCGCGAACGGCGCATGTCAAGCCCTTGCGCGATCACATCATCGGTTCCGTGCTTGAGATGATTCCCGATTCCAAATTGACCGGACACCCCAATAACCGTCTTCCGAATCATGCCTCTTTTGTGTTCAAAGACGTGGATGGCAATCTGCTTTTGCAATTGTTGGATTCCGCGGGTTTCGCCTGCTCATCCGGCTCTGCCTGTAAAACAGGCAACCCCGAACCGAGCGAAGTCATCACCGCGCTGGGTTATTCGCGTGATTGGGCGCTGGGATCGCTGCGGGTGACGCTTGGAATGGATACAACCCCCGATCACGTCGAATCATTTCTCAAAGCCTTGCCCGAATTGGTTGAAAAGACAAGAAATTTATCTCACTGATAATGATAACTATGTAACCATTCAACCACCCTTTTATTCAAGAGACCTTTGAAAACAAAAATCATCACTCTCGAATCTCACGATGACCTCATTTCGGTCCGCGATAAACTTTCGTGGGCTAAAACGCCTCGCATTCTGCTGGTGTGGCCTAAATATGAGAAGGTCACTCTGCGACTGCTGGATTTGAAGGTTCTGCAGCGCCGCGCCGATTCATTAGGCGCGCATTTGGGATTGGTCACCCGACGCGCAAATGTGAGGCGCGATGCCGAGTCGCTTGGCATTCCAGTCTTTAAATCCACCGCTTCAGCCCAAAGGGATCTTTGGCCTGCCCCTGCTTCGAGAAAGCGACGCATCCCTCCGCTGCCGCGCCGTGACTTGCGAGAAATGCGTGATGAAATATATGAAAAAGAACCGGCATGGCGGACTTCGCTCGTCGGGAGGGTGGTCACATTCACAGTGGGGGTTGTGGCTGTTTTGGTCGTGGCAGGCTTGTTTGTCCCGCGTGCGGCGGTGACGTTGTATCCTGAGGCACAAATCCAATCGGTGGTCGTTCCCGTCAGCGCCAGCACATCCCAATCTTCAGTGTCCATCACCGGAAGTGTTCCTGCGCAGGGATTGTCTGTGACGGTGGAAGCGGAGCAGTCCATGACCGTTTCATCTCAGATTGCGATTCCAAAAACGAAAGCAGCAGGCGTTGTGCGATTCTCAAACCTTACATCCAATGAAATTCCCATTCCAGCAGGGACTGTGGTTTCCGCTTCGTCATCTACCCGTTTTGTGACATTGACCGATGAGATTCTACCCGCAGGGGTGGACGAGTTTGTGGAAGTTCCAATCGAAGCGTTGACAGGCGGCTCCGCTGGAAACGTTGAAGCCGACTCGATCCTCTTTGTGGAAGGACCGCTTGGTCTTTCCGTGACCATCACCAACCCCGAACAAACAACAGGCGGCACGGACGCGCGGATGATTGGCCCGGATGAGGAAGACCGCACGCAGTTACGCGAAGCCGTGATGGAAGAATTGAAGCGCTTGGCTGAAACCAGATTGCGCGCGCAAATTGATGACAATGATCTTTTCCTGACAGATACGATACAAGCCAGTGAAATATTGATGGAGGAATATTCTCCCGACGAAAATGAACCGGGAAATTTGCTTGAGTTGAAAGTAGAAGCTGAGTTTTCCGCGTTTTATGTTCTGCAAACTGACCTTGAACAATTGGCGGCTGTCACACTGGGGGCGCCCCCGCAGGGGTTCGTTCCGTTTGGCGAAACGGAATTCGATCTCATGGCTTCACCCGTCACAGATGTTTCTGGTGTCACACATTTCGAATTGGAGATTACTCGAACCACGCTTCGCGGCATCGATGGTTTTAAAGCATATTCCCTTATTCGCGGCCGGGAAATTGAGCCGGCGCAAATCATTTTGAAAAGCAATTTTATTTTTCGCGAAGAACCCGAAATTATCATCACCCCTTCCTGGTGGAAATATTTGCCCTTGATCCCCTTCAATATTTCCGTGGAGATAAAATAGATCGTGAGAATCCTTGCAGTGGATCACGGCGAAAAGCGCATCGGCCTCGCCATTAGCGACACCACAGGAACCATCGCCAGCCCCTTGAAGGTTGTCAAGCACATCTCACGAGTCGTCGATGCGGCGCAGGTTGCCGACATCGCCGCTCAAAATGACGTCGGTTTGATCGTCGTCGGGCAATCCTACGATGAAGACGGCAACCCCAATCCGGCCGGCCGCCGCGCAGGTCGTTTTGCGGATGAACTCCGCAATCAAACGAATATTCGCATCGAAATGTGGGACGAATCGCACAGCACCCAGATCGCCCGCGCTGCGCGAATCGAACTCGGCGTTTCGCGCAAAAGACGCGCCGGTCATCAGGATGAATTTGCGGCAGCGGTCATCCTGCAATCCTATCTGGAAGCAAATCGTAATTCGTCAATCTAAATCCTCAATCAAAATGCGTCGTTACCAATATCACATCACATTCATCATTCTAACCCTTCTCGCCTTTGCGTGCGTGTTCGTATTCCTGTATTACATTCCGGCCCGCGCATCCCTGCTGTATGGTTCCCCGGCAGCGCATCTTTCCATATCCAACCGAATCGAATATTCTGCGCGGCTTCTTGCTCACGGTGACAACCTGACAACCCCCGTTGATCCAAATGGCATTGAACAACACTTTCGCGTCGAGGCGGGTGAATCAGTCATCTCGATTGCGAACAGGCTCGAAGGACTGGGATTCATTTCTGATGCCAATGCTTTCTTCGATTACGTCGTTTATACAGGCATTGATCTGACCATTCAGGCAGGCGACTTCAACCTCAGCCCTGCTCAATCCATCATTGACATCGCGCAAGCCCTGCAAAAATTTTCCCCGGGCGATGCGTCGCTCGTCATCCTATCCGGCTGGCGGATGGAAGAGATTGCCGCCTCACTCCCGACCTCGGGTCTATCCATTGACCCCCAAACTTTTCTCACTGCCGCACAGACTCCCCCCCAGGTTCTCTCTGCATTTTCTCCCCTAAGCATGGAAGGATTTTTCTTTCCCGATACCTATACTCTTCCGCGCGAAACGACCGTTGACCAACTGCTGGACGCCATTGCCCGCAACTTTGCCGTTCGCATCACGGAGGATATGCAGATCGCCTTCACAAACCGCGGACTGACGGTTAACGATGCCGTCATCCTCGCATCCATCGTCGAACGCGAAGCTGTCCGCAAGGAAGAGGCTTCGCTGATCGCTTCGGTCTATCTCAACCGTCTCGCCATCGGCATGAAGTTGGACGCCGACCCAACCGTCCAATACGCTCTTGGCTATCAGGCGGACGTAAATACATGGTGGAAGAATCCGCTTTCATTGGACGACCTGAAAGTCAATTCCCCTTTCAATACTTATCAAAATACAGGTTTGCCGCCTGCACCGATCTCAAGCCCTGGCATGGATGCCTTGCAGGCGGTGGCATTTCCGCAGGCGACAGGTTACTACTACTTCCGGGCTGCATGTGACGGCTCGGGCTATCACGTTTTTGCCGCCACACTCGAGGAACAGATTGCAAACGCGTGTCCGTAAGAAGGTCTAATACTTTTTATTCCCTTTTACTTTCAACAAGTAACCTGCCACCATCATTCCCATTCCAATCGCAACAAATGCCAGTCCCTGTAACATGACGGGCGAAAGAAGTGTTCCGACCATTGCAGAAGCAAGGTCGCCGGTGTAGTCGAGCAATATCGCGGGGAGATAATCGGGCATTTGAAGGGCGAGTACACGCTGCAAGGCTTCACCGAATACAGGACCGCCGAGAAAAGCCAATACAAATGCGCCCAGACCCGTGACAAAAAATGGAAATCCCCACCACTTTAGCCAACCTTGCCAGGAACGCACGGCAAACACTGTCAGCGTGAGGAGAAGCACGAGCGGCAGAACCGGACTGAACCGCATAAAGAGGCGGATGCTTTGCAGCCGCTGGCGCGGGTCATTTTGCGTCGGCGCGCTGATGAGCATAACTTGATCCGGCATCACAGCCGCTGTGAATTGCAACTGACTTTGTATCACAGGCGTGAGCATGGGGTACAACTCTGCGGGCGGGTTGCATAATTCGATCTCCCCTCCCGACAGCAGGTTGATCGTCATCTGCCCGATCTGGAACAGATCACATGCGGGAAGCGTTTGAAGTAACGAAAACACTGCCTGCACCCCCGAGTCGCTGGTGAGGTTTGTTTTTAGCGGAGCGAGGTCGAGCCAGACGGAATCCGTTTGACGATTAATGTAGGAAAACACCGAATTCAATACGTCATCACCCATCATTGTCAACACATCCGGTGGAAGGAGGGCGCGGAAGAACGCCTCCCACGATTGCCGACTCATGCCTCGCATCACGATCGGGAACTGGCTTTGGTCTGTTGTAGAGGAGGTTATCACTTCCGCCATGACAGCAGGGAGTTTGTTGTAGAAATCCTCTTGCGCAAAGGCGCGTTGATAGGTTTCGGCGGTAAAGGCGTTTCGGTCGAAGTTGAAAAGAAAGAGCGAAACGACACCCGTAAAAATAAACGAGATCGCGCAAAATACAGCGGTGCTTTTCCGTAAAGTTTCCATAAAATATGCTCTGTCATTGTGAGCCGAAGGCGAAGCAATCTCCATGCAATAAGAGATTGCTTCGTCAGGCTATCGCCTTTCTCGCAATGGATTAATTTGCAGTCAACATCTCGATCAGATCCTGCGTGACAGTTTCGGCTCCGTCCGCTCCGAGCAGATTGAGCAGTTCAGCCGTAAGTTCCGCCTTGTGGTCCGCGTCCTTGCGGCTCCAGGTACGGCTTTTGACCTCAAGGAAATTCCCCATGGATGGCTCTTTCACTTCATCCAGGTTTACAAAGAACTCCGTATCTTTGTAGCGGATGTGCCAGCGGAGGCGGTCTTTTTCAACTGCAACTTCCTGCGCAGGTTTGAAATACTCACGATAGAAGCGCAGGGTATGAACCGCAGGCGCCAGGAAGCGGCTTCGTGAAAGCAGCACGTCATGACCGACCTCCCCCTCCCGCTGCTGACCGAGCAGCGTCAACCGCGAGCGAACGTTTTCCACTTCGCTTTTTTCGTTGATGAGATTATCTTCGCGGAACCGCAGACGCCCCTGCGATGGATCGTCGAAGATGAAATAATTGTCATATTGGAGATAATGCTTGTGCGCGGTGATTTCGATCTCTTTTCGCTTCATCTTCTGGACAAGTGCGGCTGGTTCTGCCACCCTGACCTTTGCCTGCACCTCGAACGACTCCTGCTCCATCGAGCCGCCCAATGCGATCAACTTGGAAAGCACCGATTGTTCGCGTTCGATCAGGAAGGCATCTATCTTTTGCGCCAGTTCGCGCGCCTGCTGAAGCAATTCGGCTTCATTCAGTGTGAGCAATTCTTTCCCGCGCATCAGCCATTTGCCGTTGACCATCACATCGGTCACGTCGGTTGATTTGGCGGCAAAGACCAGTTGGGCGTAGGCATTCATCGGGTCCCGTTTGAAGCGCGGAGAGTTGTGAAGCGGGGAAGTATCCACAAGGATCAGGTCGGCGCGTTTGCCCGGTTCCAGCGACCCGGTCAAATGTCCGATATGAAGCGCCTGTGCGCCCATGCGGGTGGCCATTAGAAGGGTTGTTGCGGCGGGGAGAGCAGTCGGGTCATTTGACGATGCCTTTGCCACGAAGGAAGCGAGCCGGACTTCCTCGAACATGTCAAGGTCATTATTCGAGGCAGGACCATCTGTGCCAATGCCGACATTGAGTCCGTTTTCGAGCATCTTGATCACAGGGGCAAAGCCGGAGGCTAGTTTAAGGTTGGAGGACGGGTTGTGTGCGATGCCCGCGTTGACGTGTTTCATCGTCCGCATTTCACCCACATCAATGTGGACGCAGTGTGCGGCGATGACCTTCGCTTCGAAAATACCCTGCTTCTTTGCATACGGCACGACAGGCATGCCCTGTTCGTTGCGCATGTTCTCGACTTCGAACGCTGTTTCAGAAATGTGGATATGAAGCGGGACATCGTTTTCCTTCGCAATGTCGGCGCAGGTGCGCAGGATCTCGGGCGTGGTGGAGTAGGGGGCGTGCGGCGCGA
>CAZLWG010000022.1:0-48179 GCA_964563315.1 uncultured Anaerolinea sp.
GAGCCAGATGTCCGTTGGAGAGCAGAAGCGCGAGCGTGTTCATCCAATAGGTGTCGGCGGCGATCAGATCCATGCCCCAGCCGGTGCCGCTGCCCGAGGTCGAACAGTGCGGGATGCCATACTGCTCCATCATCTCGGAGCAGGCAACGCTGATCAGGATGCTCTGCGGGTCGTAGAAGTTGAGCATGGTGCGCATGTCGAAATAGACCGGCAGCATGCCGAGCAGGATGGGCGCGCCTTTTTTGATGGTCTGGCTGATGACGAGTCCCGCCAGCAGTTCCGCCATGAGCAGGGTGAGCGTGCCGGCAGGCGTGAGCGGCGTGGATGCGCCCGCCATGCTGTAGTTGGAGAAGATGATGGGAAGTCCGCGTTCGATGGCAACCTTCATCTTATCCACAGTGCCGGCGTTCATCACGAGCGGGCTGACCGGGTTGAAGTAAGGGATGACGAAGGGTTTGTCGCCCAGTTCTTTGCCGTGCAGGAGTTCGAACATTTCCAGCACATCGGTGAATTTGTTCTCATCGGAGACGAGCAGGACAAGCGGTTTGGTGGTGTTGGCAATGTGCTCGAGCGAGCCGTACAGATCGCCCAGTTCTTCCTCCACGTCGCGGACGATGCCGACGGTGGAGATGACGTCATAGTGTTTCAGGCTGGAGCCGAGGCGGACCAGATCACGGAAGTTCACGCGCTTGAAGATATCGAGGGTTTCATCCATCGGGTTTTGATAGAACAGCGCCGTCACCCCCACCCCAAAGCGCAGGCGGTCTTCGCCCAGTTTCAATTTATGCTCTCCGCGGCGGTCATACACGTCAATCGTCTTCGGCGCGGACTGGATGGCTTCCTCCACCACCTGAGGCGGGAATTTGATGATGCGGTCTGCAGCCTTCAACCCCAGTTTCCGTTCGAGCATGTGCAGGATGGACGGCGAATCGACGCGCACGCCGGTCTCGCTCAATACCTTCAGGACATTGCGGTGCGCTTCCTGAATCTGTTCCTCTGTCATTAAAGTCAATCGCGGGCGGACGTTGTTCATGGAAAGATTCTCCTCGCCCGATATTTTAGTACATGTCATTGCGAGTTGCGAAGCAACGAAGCAATCTCCGTGGTTACCAGCAGATTGCTTCGCCTTTCGGCTCGCAATGACATGTAATTACTTCTCCCGCTCCCAGCGCTTTCTGTCTTCGGGTTTGTCGGGGTCGAGGTATTTGGGATGCACCTTCTCGAAGAGGCGGTGCCCGTGCGCGGTCCACAAGTCGGCGGCGAGGGCATGGGCATCGGTGCGGAGGCCCTGCGCGGAGAAATACCCGCAGACGCGCATCACATCGCGCAGGAAGATGGTCCATGAGGCGGGGTTGGATTCGGGGATGACGACCTGCGGGAAGTCTATCAACGAAATATCGCCCTCCCAATAGAGGATGTTGTACGCCGAGAGGTCGCCGTGGATGCGGTCATGAGCCAGCATGATGTCCATATTGCGGACGACCCGCTCTAAGAGCGGACTGGCTTCCTCCGGCTCGAGGGAGATGGAACTCAATGGAGGCGCCGCCGTCCCGAGGTCGCCGATGAAGCGCATAAGGATGGCGTTCTGCTCCATGGCGTAGGGCTTGGGCACATCCGCGCCGGCTTCATGCAGGGTCTCCAGGGTCTTGTATTCGTAGGCGATCCAGGACTGATGACGGAGCTCCTCGCCGTAGCGGGTGCGCTTTTCGATGGCAGCCTGGTCGGCTTCCTTCCACACGGCGTTGCCGTCTTCATCGAGATCGGCGCGACCGGCGCGATAGACCTGATCGTTCTTGAGGTTGCGGAGCGAGCGCGGACGATAGACCTTGGCGGCGAGAAGCGACGCCTCGACGCCGACGCCGGGCTTGCAGAGGTAGACCGAAGCCTCCTTGCCGCCCTTGACCTTGCGCAGGACGTCCAAGATCCATTTGTGTTCGTAGAAAGCGCCGAGAGAATCGAGCAGCCAGCCTTCTTCAAAGCGGGCCGCGCGGTAGGTAAAGTGGAAGCCCGCGCGGGAATCGTCCTGCGCCTTTTTGAACCTGCGCTCTTCGAGGATGAGTTTGCGGGTCATCTTCTGGTAGGGACGGCGGTTATCCACGCCGAGATGGGTGTTCAGTTTGTCTTCGTCGTCGAGTTCTTCGAGGAACTCGTGGTAATCGTTCGTATTCATGGTTAAGGGTCACCTTGTATGATGAGATTGCTGCGACTCCTGCGGGGTCTCGCAATGACATTTATTTAAAAGACCAGCCGCAGGCGCGTCCCGCCTGCGGCTGGTTACGAATCATCTCAAGGGGAATTAAACCAACGCACGCGAAGGAGGCGCGCCGAACAGAGTGTGGGCGGATACCAAGACGGCTTTCATCAGTTTACGTGCCTCCTTTCGATAGTGGATTTGAACTGCAACGGCAGGATTCTATGCCAGAGGGCGGTTTGAGTCAAGGAGATTCTTCGCCGCTGCGCGGCTCAGAATGACAGGCTTCAACGAACATATTTATCGAAGAAGAGCTGGGTCTTTGCCATGAACTGGAACCAGGGTTCGCCGATGAAAGAGTGACCCTCATCCTTGTAGGCGAAGAGGCGGGCGTCCAGACCGGCATCCACGAAGGCGTTGTACATGGCAAGCGACCATTCGGGCGGGGTCCCGGCGAGGGTCTCACCGTCGGCGGTGCCGTAATGGATCTGCACGGGCGCTGTGACCCGGTCGAAATGGTAGAGAGGCGAGACCGCCCGCAGGTAGCCCAGATCGGAGGCGGCGGCGAAGTAAGCGGCGTTCAGGTCGGCGGGCAGGTCGAGCGGGAGGACATCCGACGAATTACAGCCGGGCGCGAGTTCACCAGCGAAGACATCCCCCACACAGCCGGGTCCCCAGCGCGGGATGATGTCGGCGAAGTCGGCGCTGACGGAGGAATACAGGACGGCGGCGCGGACGCGGGAATCGATGGTGATCACCTTGAGGGTCACGCCGCCGCCCATGCTGTGCCCCCACATGCCGATCCGTTCGGGGTCTGCGGCGGGAAGCGAAGGCAGGGCATTCATCAGGTTGACCACGTCGATGGCGAGACCGGAGTAGAAGAGGCTGACGCCAGTGTCCGACCCGCCCCAGGTACGGTAATCGGAGGCGATGGTGAGATAGCCCTTGCGGTTGAGGAATTCGGCGGCGCGGTCGGTGCCGTCTCCCGATGAATAGACGTAGCGCGAGACGAAGCCGTGGTTCATGACGATGACAGGATAGGGCGCTTCGCCGATAGTGGGAATCTGCAATACGCCCGTGATGGTGAGTCCGTCGCTCGGATAGGAGATCGCGAAGCGGGTGAAGTGTTCGGTTTCGAGCAGGGTTTCGCCGACGGTGATGACCCCGCTTTGGTATTCATGCTCGCGCAGACCGGCGATGGTGTAGGGCTGTATCGCCTGTGCAACGGTGAGGGTGGCGGTGGGCTTGGGCGTGCGGGTCGGTGTGGGTGTGACCGTGGCGGACGGGACGGGCGCGGCAGTGTACTCCAATGGAGTCGCCGAGGAGCAGGCAGCCAGCAGAAGGGCAAGCAGAAGGAGGCGGGGCATGGGGTGTATTGTACCTGTTGGAGCAAGGATAGATTCGGGAGCTTGAGATTGCTTCGCAGGCTCGCAATGATGGGAAGGGTCGGGTAAAATTGACGGGAGATGCGGGGAAGCCCTGCAGCCAAATACCGCTTTGATATTAACTTTTCTAAAAGCAAGCTGTTAAAATAATTTGGATTCCCAGGAACCAGTCCATGGAAAACAATTTCTTCAGTCGTCCCATCCTCAACTCACCATACGAATACCCAAGCCGGCATTGGGAATTGGATAAAGATGGGCAACCAACACAGCAGGTAATTGAACGCCGCCGCAGTGCGGAATTTATCACACCCATTCCCAAGCCTCGAAAGCAGAAGCGATCGAAAAAGCAAGACGGCACGCAAATGGACTTGGTCATGGATGAAGGCAAGGGGCTTTCGACCACGGCACAGCAATATGACCCCACTGGCACGATCAACCTGGTGCGGGATTATGTTGATAAGTGGCGAATGATCCCCGACCAGAATGATTGGAAGGTGACACCCGAGACCGCACGCTTACTTCAGCATTGGCGACATTTTCAATTTACTTCCATTCGACCTTTCTTCTGTCAGGTGGAAGCGGTGGAGACGTTGATCTGGCTGACGGAAGTGGCACCCAAAGGCGGGAAACGTGAAAAGGATTTATTAGATCTTTTATCAAGAGCGAGTAACGAAGCGAACCCAGGGTTGGAACGCATCGCTTTGAAGATGGCAACGGGTTCTGGCAAAACGACCGTGATGGCTATGATCATCGCCTGGCAGACGATCAATGCATTGCGTTACCCTACTAGTAAAAAATTCACACGCGGATTTTTGATCGTGACACCTGGTATCACCATCCGTGACCGTTTGCGCGTGTTACAGCCCAATGACCCCGATAGTTATTATGACAGCCGCGATCTTGTGCCAAAAGACTTGCTTCCAGAGTTGGGCAAGGCGAAGATCGTGATCACCAACTATCATGCGTTCAAATTACGTGAGCGATTGGATCTTTCGAAGGGTGGGCGTTCGCTATTGCAGGGACGCGGCGAAGAGCTGAACACACTCGAAACCGAAGGACAGATGCTGCAACGTGTGATGCCTGAGTTGATGGGGATGAAGAACATCATGGCGATCAATGATGAGGCGCATCATTGTTATCGAGAGAAGCCTGAACCAGAAGATGATGAAAAGCTAAAAGGCGACGAACGCAAGGAAGCCGAGTCGAACAACGAAGCAGCGCGCTTGTGGATCAGCGGATTGGAGATCGTGGCAGAGAAGCTGGGGCTGGAGCAGGTGGTTGATCTTTCTGCAACGCCGTTCTTCCTCAAAGGATCAGGCTATGCCGAAGGGACGATCTTTCCGTGGACGATGAGCGACTTCTCGTTGATGGATGCCATCGAGTGTGGGATCGTGAAGCTGCCGCGCGTGCCTGTGGCGGACAACATTGCCGAAGGCGATATGCCAAAGTTCCGCAATATTTGGGAGAACGTTGGCAAGAAGATGCCCAAGAAGGGACGCGGTAAATCCAAAGACCTGGACCCGCTCAGCCTGCCCGTTGAATTACAAACAGCGCTTGAAGCACTGTATGGTCACTATAAAAAGACTTTCGATCTATGGGCGGAAGCCAAGATCAGCACGCCACCTTGTTTCATTATCGTTTGTCAGAATACGGCAATATCAAAATTGGTGTATGACTTTATCTCGGGTTTCCAGCAGGAAAATGATGATGGCTCAATTACACCCGTGGAAGGTCGCTTGGAATTATTCCGCAACCATGACCAGTTTGGCAATCCATTGGCGCGACCGAACACGTTGTTGATCGACAGTGAGCAATTGGAGTCGGGCACAGCACTGGACGATAATTTCCGCAAGATGGCTTCGGATGAGATCGAACGGTTTCGGCGTGAGATCATCCAGCGCACGGGAAATCAAAGAGATGCGGAGAACATCACCGACCAGGATTTGCTGCGTGAAGTAATGAACACGGTCGGCAAGCAGGGACGGTTGGGTGAGGCGATCCGTTGTGTGGTGTCTGTCTCGATGTTGACCGAGGGTTGGGATGCCAACACGGTGACGCACATCCTAGGCATCAGGGCGTTCGGAACCCAATTGTTGTGCGAACAGGTTGTCGGTCGGGCTTTGAGGCGTCAGTCCTACGATACGAATGAAGATGGTTTGTTCGATGTCGAATATGCAGACATTCTCGGCATCCCCTTCGATTTCACCGCCAAGCCCGTGATCGCCAAGCCGCAGACGCCGCGCGAGAACATCCATGTGCGTGCGATGCGACCCGAACGGGATGCGGTCGAGATCCAGTTCCCGCGCGTGGCTGGCTATCGTGTGGAGCTGCCAAACGTGCGGCTCGAAGCGAAGTTCGATGATGATTCCGTTTTGGAATTGACTCCTGATCTGGTGGGTCCTTCGATCACCAGAAACTCGGGCATCATTGGTGAAGGCGTGGACTTGAATCTTCAGCACTTGCAAGATACGCGTCAATCCACACTGTTGTTCAATATTTCAAAGCGCTTGTTGTTCACGCATTTCCGTGACCCCGATAAAGAACCAGAAGTGCATTTATTCGGACAACTCAAACGCATCACGCGGCAATGGCTGGATAGTTACCTGGTCTGCAAAGGCGAGACGTACCCAGCGCAGTTGATGTATCAGGAACTGGCGGATATGGCTTGCAACAAGATCCATGCCGCGATCACGCGCCGCTTCGAGGGCGAACATCCCATCCGCGCCGTGCTGGACCCGTATAACCCAACAGGCTCGACCGCCTTCGTCAATTTCTATTCATCCAAAGCCAGCCGCTGGCAAACGGACTCGCGCAAGTGTCACGTCAATTGGGCGCTGCTCGATAGTGACTGGGAGGGCGAGTTTTGCCGCGTGGTGGAATCGCATCCGCGTGTGAAGGCGTACATCAAAAATCAGGGGCTGGGACTGGAAGTGCCGTATCGTTACGGCTCGAACATGCGCAAGTACATCCCCGATTTTATTGTGCAGGTGGATGATGGCAAGGCAGACCCGTTGAACCTGATCGTGGAGATCAAAGGCTATCGCGGTGAGGATGCCAAGGAGAAGAAGTCCACGATGGACACCTACTGGACGCCCGGTGTGAACCACCTTGGCACATATGGACGCTGGGCTTTCCTTGAACTCAAGGATGTGTATTTGATCCAGGAGCAATTCGGCAAGGCTGTGGAAGAAGCAATCAATAATATAGGTAAATAATGTCATTGCGAGGGCGATGCTCTTTCGCCCGAAGCAATCTCCTATCGCAAGTGTCATTGCGAGCCGCCGCTCTTTGGCGGGGAAGCAATCCCCCACTAACAAGAGACTGCTTCGCTCCGCTCGCAGTGACATAAAGGAAAACACATGGCAAAGAGAAAACCAAAAACACCGAGATCCGTTGAGACCATCAAGCACAATGACGCTTCGCGCAAGCACATCCCCACCGCGGAGTTTCAATCGGTCTTGAGCGAAGAACAGCAGACTCCGATCCAGGTGGCGTATGCCCGCCGCAACCCTGACCTGGACCCGCAGTTGGTCTGGCGCGGCAAGGACATGCAGGACTGGTCGGACCTGGTGGTGCAGGCGCCGCCGATCTACATTCAAGAGAAGGTGCATCCCAAGGTCTTGATCGATGACCTGAAACGCATGACCGAAGAAAAGGCGCAGGAGGGACAACCCCAGCAGTTTGACATGTTCGCGGATTTTAACGGACTGCCCGAAAATGCAGACAAGACCGAGTTCTACCAGCACGATGCCAACTGGACCAACCGTATGATCCTTGGCGACTCTTTACAGGTAATGGCTTCACTGGCAGAACGCGAAGGGCTACGCGGAAAAGTGCAGTGTATTTATATCGACCCTCCTTATGGCATCAGATTCAACTCCAATTTCCAGTGGTCAACGACTAGTAAAGATGTTACAGATGGTAAAGTAGATCATATTACACGTGAACCAGAACAAGTAAAGGCATTTCGTGACACATGGAGAAACGGTATACATTCATATCTAACTTATCTTCGTGACCGATTGACAGTTGCCCGTGAATTGCTCACTGAATCTGGTTCGCTATTTGTTCAAATTGGAGATGAAAATGTCGCTCGTGTTAGATCACTTATGGATGAGGTTTTTGGCGTAGACAATTTTATATCCATAATCGCTTATGCAAAGACGACAGGGTTTTCTGGTAATTATCTTTCTTCAGTTTGCGATTACCTAGTTTGGTATGCTAAATCCGCGCCAGACCTAAAGTATCGAGGGCTTTACGATACAAAGGAAGCAGGAGCAGAAGGTGCATCTAAGTACAAACCTGCTTCATCCATCGGAGCATTGAAGAACTCTCCATTCGACATGAATCGGCTGGCTGCGTCCGCCGACCTTAGTTCACAGGGGGCATCGGAAAATTCAGAACAAACTTTTTTCTTTAGAAATAAGGAATGGCTTCCCTCAACTGGGCTTCATTGGAAGACTACAGTTGCAGGACTTATGAGGGTGGCAAAGGCAGAACGCATTATTCAGGAAGGCAAGTCGGTTCGGTACGTAAGATTTATGGATGACTTTCCCATATATCCACGAACGAACATTTGGCTAGATATTGGTGGAGTTCAGAGTCGCACGGACCCCAAAGTTTATGTAGTTCAAACTGCTACAGAAGCTGTAAAGCGTTGTGTGCTGATGACCACTGATCCTGGTGATTTAGTTCTTGACCCAACATGTGGCTCAGGTACGACTGCGACAGTATCAGAGCATTGGGGTCGTCGCTGGATCACCATTGATACCTCACGGGTGGCTTTGGCTTTAGCACGCGCACGTGTTATGGGTGCTCGCTACCCTTATTATCTATTGAAAGATAGTCGCGATGGGCAAATCAAAGAAGCGGAGCTTTCTCAAACCTTACCCTCAAATGATCCTGTCTATGGGAATATTCGTCAAGGTTTTGTGTATGAACGTGCCCCTCATGTAATGCTAAAGTCAATTGCAAACAATGCCGAGATTGATGTTATCTACGATACCTATCAAGAGAAGATGGAACCCCTTCGAGCGCAACTCAACAAGGCAGTGAAGAAAAATTGGGAAGAATGGGACGTTCCGCCGCGCGAAGATGCAGAGGAAAGTTGGTCTGACGAAGCTAAAAAACTGCACGAGGAATGGTGGCGCTTGCGCATTGCACGCCAAAAAGAGATCGATGCCTCCATCGCCGCCAAAGCCGATTACGAATACCTGTACGACAAACCGTATGAAGATAACAAGAAGGTGCGCGTGGCGGGTCCGTTCACAGTCGAGAGTCTCTCTCCGCATCGCACGCTCGGAGTAGATGAAAACGATGAACTGATCGATCACGTCGCTGACGGGAAAGCGGGGTATGCGCCAGGTCAGAGCTTCGAGCAGATGATCCTTGAGAACCTCAAGACCGCTGGCGTCCAACAGGCGCACAAGGAAGACAAGATCAACTTCTTCTCGCTCACGCCCTGGCCCGGTCATTACATCTGCGCCGAGGGACGTTACTTCGAATCTCCCTCACCCCTGCGCCCCTCTCCCTCTGGGAGAGGGGATGGGGGCGAGGGAAAGGAAAAACGCGCGGGCGTCTTCATCGGTCCAGAGTTCGGAACCGTGTCACGTCCCGACCTGGTCGCTGCCGCGCGGGAAGCGGGCGATGCTGGCTTCGACGTGCTGATCGCCTGCGCCTTCAACTACGATGCGCGCTCCACCGAGTTCAGCAAACTGGGCGCCATCCCTGTGCTCAAAGCCACCATGAACGCCGACCTGCACATGGCAGACGACCTGAAGAACACGGGCAAGGGCAATCTCTTCGTCATCTTCGGCGAACCCGATATCGACATGCTCGACGCGGGCGACGGCAAGGTCCAGATCAAGATCAACGGCGTGGATGTCTTCGACCCGAGCAGCGGCGAAGTCCGCAGCGACACTGCCGAAGGCATCGCCTGCTGGTTCATCGACACCGACTACAACGAGGAAAGTTTCTTCGTGAGACACGCCTACTTCCTTGGCGCCAACGACCCCTACTCCGCGCTCAAGACCACACTCAAAGCTGAAGTCAACGAAGAAGCCTGGTCCACGCTGAATAGTGATGTGTCACGTCCGTTCGAGAAGCCGAAGTCAGGCAGGATCGCGGTCAAGGTGATTAATCATCTTGGTGATGAAGTGATGAAGGTGTTTAGGGTAACCTGATGTCATTGCGAGCCGCGTACTTTGCGGCGAAGCAATCCCCCAACGACAGGAGACTGCTTCGCTAACGCTCGCAGTGACACGAAAATATGAGTCATTGCGAGGGAGCGCAGCGACCGAAGCAATCCCCCCACGACAGGAGACTGCTTCGCTAACGCTCGCAGTGACACTGGGAACTTAATATATGTCGGATAGACAATACTGCGTCTATATCATGACCAATGTGCATAATACCGTGCTGTACACAGGTGTAACCAACAACCTGCAACGCAGAGTCCTTGAACACCAGCAAGGCACAGGCAGTAAATTTACAAAGAGATATAACATCAACAAACTGGTTTACTTTGAGTGCGGCGATGATGTCAACATGGCAATTTTCCGTGAAAAACAGATCAAGGCAGGTTCACGCAAAAAGAAAATACAAATGATCGAAAGCCTCAATCCTGAATGGAAGGATTTGTACGAAGAACATTTCAATCAGTAATGTCATTGCGAGCCGCGCACGTTGCAGCGAAGCAATCCCCAACCCAACGGGAGATTGCTTCGCCCTGTCGGGCTCGCAATGACATAAATTAGAGGACACATGGAATTTCGCATCGCAGACACATTCGTAGACAGCCTCTCAAAACTTACCAACGAGGAACAAAAAGCGGTCAAGACCACCGTCTTCGACCTGCAGGTCAACCCGGCCAGCCCTGGCATGAGTTTCCATAAACTTGACCGCGCCCAGGATCCCAACTTTGCCTCGGTGCGCGTCAGCCGAGATATCCGCCTCATTGTCCACAAGAGCGAAAACAGCCTGCTTATCTGTTATGTTGGTCATCACGATAACGCCTATCAATGGGCACAGCGGCGCAAACTCGCAACCCACCCCACCACAGGCGCGGCACAGTTGGTCGAAGTCCGCGAAACGGTGCAGGAGATCGTCATTCCCAACTACGTTACCGAAGACCGACCCAAACCGCGTCTCTTCACCAAACAATCAGACGATGACCTTCTGGGCTTTGGAGTCCCGCCTGAATGGCTTGAGGATGTCCGCGCTGCGAATGAAGACACCCTCCTTGAATTGACCGATCACCTTCCGGCAGAAGCTGCTGAAGCCTTACTGGATCTCGCCGTCGGCGGCACGCCTCAAATCGCCCCGAAACTTGCTCCCGCCACAGACCCCTTCAACCACCCCGATGCCTTGCGCCGCTTCCGCGTCATGGATGATATGGAAGAGCTGGTCCGCGCTCTCGAATATTCCTGGGAGAAATGGTCTGTTTTCCTGCGCCCTGAACAACGTCGCTTTGCCACTGGCGATTACAACGGTCCCGCACGTGTCTCGGGTTCTGCCGGCACCGGCAAGACGGTAGTCGCTTTGCATCGAGCTGTCTATCTTGCGAAGAACAAACCCGATTCACGAGTGTTGCTTGCCACCTTCTCAGACACACTTGCAAACGCACTCCGCACAAAACTGCGAACGCTCATCCACAATCAACCGATGCTGGGCGAACAGATCGAAGTCTACGCCATGAACGCTATTGGCGAGCGATTGTATGCTTCCAATAAACTTGGCAAAGCAAATGTTGCATCCCCAGAAATCATCCAATCTCTGTTGAGGGATGCCGCCGCAAAAGTCGAAGGAAACACCTTTAGCCTGCGCTTCCTCATCAGCGAATGGGAACATGTTGTCGATGCCTGGCAGGTGGATACCTGGGAAGCCTATCGTGATGTTCAGCGCCTCGGTCGCCAAACTCGTTTACCTGAAAATCGCAGGCTGGCATTGTGGTCCATTTTTGAGCAGGTACAGTCCGCGCTCAAAGCACTGGGCTTGGTCACACATGCTGGTATTTTCAACAAGCTAACAGCCCACTACGAAGCAGGGCAACGCTCACCCTTTGATTTCATCGTTGTGGATGAAGCGCAGGATATCAACGTCCCACAACTGAAATTTATGGCGGCGCTTGCTGGTGGACGTCCCAACAGCCTGTTCTTCGCAGGCGATCTCGGTCAACGCATCTTTCAACAACCCTTCTCATGGAAGTCACTCGGTGTCGATGTTCGCGGGCGCTCCAAGACCCTGCGCATCAACTACCGCACCTCCCACCAGATCCGCACGCAAGCAGATAAACTGCTCGGTCCCGAATTGACAGATGTGGATGGTAACAGCGAAATCCGCCGCGGAACCATCTCTGTCTTCAACGGACCTGTCCCAACCATTGAAACCTTTGACACGCCTGAGTCTGAATCAGAAGCAGTGGCTGCCTGGCTCAAAGAACGTCTTGATAATGGGCTACGTCCGGAAGAGATCGGCGTATTCGTGCGTTCTGATGCCCAACTCCCAAGAGCAAAGTCTGCTTTGGAAGCGGCAGAACTCACCTACAAAGTTCTCGACCAAAAGATGGAAACCACCTTTGGCAACGCTTCACTTTGCACCATGCACTTGGCAAAAGGACTTGAGTTCCGCGCCGTTGTCGTGATGGCTTGTGATGACGAAGTCATTCCATTGCAGGAGCGCATCGAAACCGCTACCGATCCATCTGACCTCGAGGAGGTCTATAATACTGAGCGTCACTTGCTATACGTTGCCTGCACACGCGCCCGTGATCAATTGCTAATTTCAGGTGCTGATCCCACCTCCGAATTCCTGGAAGATGTGAAGGATTAGATAATTTTATTGATGAACAGATTAACGATTTGACAACTTTAATCGTTTTCCTCAACACAATCCCATAGATAACACTAACACCATTACCGGCTACGTAACCCTGATGTCTACATATAAAAAATGAAATCAGCAAGTCCAGTTTCCGTGTTGCAAAGGTCTAGTAAGGACCTATCCATCATTCCCTTTCCTAATCCTCTACGGGGCGATGATGGAAGGAATGCGTACTGATGAAATTGACTCCCTCCCCTTTAGGGGAGGGTCGGGGAAGGGTTTGGTCGGGCAACTGCCGATGGTGAAGGTCGAGTAAGCCCCCTCTGTCCTTCGGACATCTCCCCCAAATCCGACGGTACTTCTGTCGAATTTGTGGGAGGACGGGTCTGGGTAGGCTACAAGTCCGCTGGCGGGGAGATGGTGTTTGACAAAGATTTGGAGAAAGAGATTCCAGCAACCTGGAATAAAACTTCATTAGGCAAACTCTTGTCTCCCAAAGGTTATACACGGGGACCATTTGGCTCCTCGCTAAAAAAAGAAGATATGACAGCGTCGGGTGTGCTTGTTTACGAGCAACAACATGCAATTGATAACCATAGAGATTTCGGGTATTTCATCAGCGAAGATAAACATAAAGCACTCAAACGGTTTACTGTAAAGCCAAATGATTTTGTAATAAGTTGTTCGGGAACAATAGGAAAAATCATCTTGATAAGAGAAGATGATCCAACAGGAATTATCAACCAAGCCTTATTAATTCTTCGACCCGACACAAACAAAGTTACCCCAATGTGCTTGAAATATTTCCTCACTTCAAGAGATGGGAATAATTATCTTGTTGAAAATTCAGGTGGCAGCGCACAGGTTAACATAGCCAAAAGACCAGAAATAGAAAGCATTCCTTTAGTATTACCAGATATTGATAGTCAAAGGCTTGTTTCCCGATTACTCAAAGTATGTGATGATAAAATCAAAATTCTAAGAAAAAGTAATACAGCACTTGAAAGACTTAAGAATATATTGCTGTCCAAACTTGCGACTGTTACAGATTGAAAAGGCAAGCATGAGCATCATCAACGAAGAGACATTGGAACGTTCGGGATAAATCCCTTACTCAGGGCATGGAAGCCCTGCGGGCTAATGAGCGAGTCCGCTTTAGCGGACTTTCACGAACTGAGGCAGGCTTTAGCCCGCCCCACCCCCGACCCCGCCGAGATAAGAAAAGGAACCCATGACTTACTGGCGACTCCATTACCATCTCATTTGGTCAACGCAAGACCGTCAACCGACTCTAACGGCAGAGCGCGAGAAAATGTTTTACGGCGTTCTGTATCGCAAAGCCGAAGAGTTGGAAATAAAAATCCATGCGGCAGGGAATATAGAAGACCATGCCCATGTCGTGGCGTCCATTCCGTAGAAAACGTCAGTTGCCGATTGCGTCCGTCACCTCAAAGGAGCAAGCGCCTACGTCATCAATCACATGGCTGGCAGTGATGGTCAATTCAAATGGCAAAGCGGTTATGGCGCATTGAGTATCGGCGAAAGGTCGCTGGAAACGGTCATGGAATACGCCGCAAGGCAAAAAGAGCATCATAAAAACCAGACGATTATTTCCATTTATGAGAGAATGGATGAAGAAGAGTGAGATGAGTACATTTGTATTGGTTCGTCGGTTCGTTCGGAATAAATTCCCCGCTCAGAGCATGGAAGCCCTGCGGGCTGATGAGCGAGTCCGCTTCAGCGGACTTTCACGAACTGAGGCGGGGATTTACCCCCGCCGAAATAGGCATTAGAGAAACCCCATGAGCATCTTCAACGAAGAAAATTTAGAAAACGCTGTCATTGAATTATTCGCCGCCGAAGGGTATCTGCACGTCAGGGG
Organism: uncultured Anaerolinea sp.; assembly: GCA_964563315.1. GTDB lineage: Bacteria > Chloroflexota > Anaerolineae > Anaerolineales > Villigracilaceae > Villigracilis. The sequence continues at coordinate 14,279 of CAZLWG010000022.1, forward strand.
CGAGAACATCCACAAGGCGATGGATGATGTGATATACCTGTGATGGAGCATAAAAAATGAGCGTCTTATCTTCCGACACGCACCCCAAAATGGAAGCCTTGCAAATTCAGTTGTGGCGGCAGGCAAGCCCCACCCGCAAAATGCAAATGGTGGCGCAACTGAATGCGTCTGCGTGCCTGTTGGCGTTGACGGGCTTGCGTTCGCGTTTTCCACAAGCCAGCGAAGCCGAACTGCGCCGCAAACTGGCAGATTTATTATTGGGCGAAGAACTGGCGCGCAGAGTGTACGGAGAAATCAGCCATGCAAAATGAACCGATTGAAGTCACGCTTAAAGTCACTGGCGTTTTCGAGAGCCTCGACATTCCATATTTGATCGGCGGTTCGCTTGCCAGCACACTTTACGGCATGATCCGCACCACACAGGATTCAGACATTGTCGCCGAAATGCGGCAGGAACATATCAAGGCGTTTGTCTCAGCCTTGCAGGATGAATTTTACGTGGATGAAGAAATGATCGCCGATTCAATTCAGCGCCATTCCAGTTTCAACATCATCCACCGCGAAAGCATGTTCAAGGTGGATGTTTTCATTCCGCGCCCGCGACCTTTCCTGCAATCCCAACTTGCCCGCGCCCAAAGGCAAGCCTTCACCTTTGAAACCGAAGTCAACGCGAAATTTGCCAGCCCCGAAGATACCATCCTCTCCAAACTGGAATGGTATCGCCTGGGCGGCGAAGTATCCGACCGCCAATGGCGCGATATTCTCGGCGTGCTAAAAACCAGAGAAGGTGAACTTGATTTGGATTATTTGAAAAAGTGGGCGGGCGAACTCAAAGTCAGCGACTTATTGGAACGCGCATTGAGAGAAGCCGCATGAGCCTTTTCAACGAAGAGACATTGATTGCCCTCTCCAAAGCAGTCAAGGTCATTGTGGATGAGAAAGCCAAATACACCGACTGGTCACAGCGCGATGATATCAAGGCGGAACTAAAAGTTGCCCTGATTTTGACATTGGACAAACACGACTACCCGCCTTTTACGAATGACGAAGTTTATAAGGAAATTTTTGAACAGGCAGAAAATTTTAAGAGGTACAGCTTGGAATAACATATAGGTGATTATGTTCTCATGAACACGGTGGAGTTGGTCGGTCAATTGCCGAGGGTAAAATTCGAGTAAGCCCCCTCTGTCCGTTGGACATCTCCTCCAAAAATCAAGGTACGATTTTTGGGGGAGAACTGGGAAAATTAAGGTTATACATGAAAACTGAGAACGTTTCAAAGCTTTGGATTTCAAATGCAGCCGTCCCTCCCCAAATTCGACACGCTCTTCGTCGCATTTGAGGAGGTTAGGAGGGGCAGACGTGCCGCGACCGCAGGGAAGGGCGATAGACAGAAATTATAATGATAATAACGTCACCGCTTATCCTATCATTTCGCGGATCAAGTTGAATTCTTTCGAAGAATCGAGCAGGCAGAAGATGAAAACCGAATCCCTTATGCAACGGCTTTGGCGCTGGTTCATCGCGCCATCGGCACAGATAATGAAACCAGATGATCGCCGTCAGGCATCCCTGCTTTCAGGTTTATTGCTCGGGATCATCGTTTTGGCTGTGGCGGTGGAATCTCTGAGCATTGCCTTTATTGAATGGGAGAATTACACCGGCTATCGGCAAACAGCGCTGGGAGTTGCGATGCTGGTGATCATATACGCCATCAGCCGCACTAACTATGTCCGGGTGGCAGCCGTGCTATTCGTATTCGTCGCCTCAACCCTCACTTTCTTTAGCGGCTGGGCGCAACCCGCCGGTGTGCTGGGTGGATTGTTCGACTTTCTTATTTTGTCTCTCTGGCTGGGCAGTATATATTTGAATTTCAAAGAGTTGTGGGTGCTCATTCTGCTGATTTTAATTGGATTGCTGCTCTTTCCGTCCTTTACGCCAGATGTAACCCTAAACGAGATTCTCGTCGGACCCTTCAGCTTTATTTTTGCAACCTCCATTCTCCTGATCATTATCACCCGCCATCGCGACTTGCTGGAACACGACCGGCAGAAGATGATCAGGGAAAAGGAAAGGCAAAGCCGCCACGAAGCAGCCCGGACACAAGTCCTCCTACGCGTAGCAGAGCGTCTCAATGCACAGCTCGATCTGGATACTCTTCTGAAGGCTATCTGTGAAGAAGCAAGCTTAGCTCTGAGCACACCGGTCTCTTTTGTCACTTTGTACGACAAAAAGCAGGATGCCTTCTACTCCACAACGGCAGTTGGTCTATCACCCGATCTGGTCAAGCACTTGTCGGCGTTTCCGAAAAGTTTATTCGACGCGACCACTCAGCAGTTCGGCACGTTTTTTAATATGCATGATTTGCACGAGTTCCACCAACTTCCAAACTTTGATGTGATCCAGCAACTCGATCTACGCTCTCTGGCTTTTACTATCATGGAATATGAGCATGAGATCATCGGCACGCTAGCCTGCATTACCCGGAACGAGGTGCGAACTTTTACGGAGGAGGAATTGCTCTTATTACGCGGTCTGGCAGACCAGGCTGCCCTAGCCATCAATAATACGAGGCTTTATAAAGATGCGCGCCGAAGATTGGAGCATCTCCAGGCGTTACGGGCGATAGATTTAGCCATCGCATCAAACCATAACCTGCGAGATATGTTGGACATATTACTCGGTCAAATCACAAACCAACTGAATGTGGATGCTGCTGTCATCCTGCTTCTGGATGAAACCAAGCGACAACTCGAGTTCGGTAGAAGCCTGGGTTTTCAGACATCCACCCTGCGATTTACCAGCCTGCGGCTCGGCGAAGGAATGGCGGGACGCGCGGCACAACAAAATCAACCGGTTTACGTGCGCGATCTTATAGACGACCCGCAGACCCTGGTCAATGCGCCTGCACTCGCCCGGGAAGGATTTGTCAGTTATTTCGCGGCTCCCCTCACCAGCAAAGGGCAAGTTAAAGGAGTACTGGAGATTTTCCATCGTTCATTACTCGACCCCAACGAGGAATGGATCGCGTTTCTAGAAACCCTGGCAGGTCAGGCTGCTATTGCAATTGAAAACACCAGCCTATTCGAGGATCTACAACGTACCAACGATGAACTCTTGAAAGCCTACGACGCCACCATCGAGGGTTGGTCTTATGCGCTCGACCTGCGCGATAAGGAGACTGAGGGACACACACAACGCGTTACTCAACTGACCCTGGAACTGGCGCGGATGTTCGGATTCAGCGAGAGGGAATTGATCTATATTCGTTGGGGCGCTTTACTCCATGACATCGGCAAGATGGGCATCCCGGATCGAATCCTATTAAAAGAAGGTTCATTGACCGTCGATGAATGGAGGATTATGCGGCAGCATCCCATGCACGCTCATGAGATGCTTCGAACAATCCGCTACCTGCACCCCGCCCTCGACATTCCCTATTGCCATCACGAGAAATGGGACGGCAGCGGCTATCCACGCGGACTGAAAGGGGAGGAAATACCGTTGACGGCTCGCATCTTTGCCGTCATTGACGTTTGGGATGCGCTTACGAGTGACCGTCCCTATCGCGCCGCCTGGACGCGCGAAAAAACCCTGGCTCATATCCGGGAAGGCGCGGGAAGCCATTTCGACCCGCGTGTTGTGGAAGTGTTTACGGATTTGATCGACAGGGAATGAAGCTTCGAGCGCTTCGAAGCCATCTTGAAAAGCAAGCTACCCGCCTCCGCGCGGGAACAGTCTTGGTGGGATCATGAGACCGAGGGCAACCACGTCAACACACGAGAGTGGTCCAATGCGGGCTGGCGCGTGAAGACGGTGAATTTGAATGAGAAGTGGGTGCGGTTTGTGAGAGGGTAGAGCGACCTATCCCCCCGCCCTTCCCTAAAGGGAAGGGAGCTAGTTGCGCAAGGATTTAGCTTCTCCCCTTTAGGGGAGACGGGAGAGGGGTTTGGGCGGTCAAGCGCCGGGAGTGAAGGTCGAGTAAGCCCCCTCTGTCCTTCGGACATCTCCCCCAAATGCCGAAAGGCATGGAATTTGGGGGAGACTCCGCTGTGAGAGTTTTCTGTCCATTGGGCGGCTGGTGAAGCTGGTCGGTCCATGACAAGGAGAAAAGGAATCAGATGCCAACGAAAAAGAAAGAAAGCAAAGGTGAGGACGAAACATATTTCCAAGTCTGGAAGATCGAGCAGGAACACAGCCGCACGCGCTGGACGGTGACCACCTTCTTCCTGAGCGTCAGCTTTGCCATCCTGGGGCTCTCCTTCGACCCCAAGAATTACGAGAACGGGCTCAACGCCTTCGGGCTGTCCCTGCCGGATGCGCAGCGGTTGATCGGCCTGTCCGTGTTTTGGTTCGGGTACTTCCTGTTCAGGCAATTCGACCGTTACACTCAATTTCTGCGCAGCCGGCTGAGGGAAATGGAAAAGCAAAAACAGGTAGGCTTTACCTTTCAGACCGATGCGCGGGATTTCATGTATTCCAAGGTCCGCGCGGCGTTTACGGCAAGCCGCCTGTTGTTCTATTTCGGCATTCTGTATACGGGTGTCGTGATCGTGCTTTGGCTGGTTTCAAGGGATTTGGCGTCGTAAGGGCTGGGGAGGACATGGCGAAGTTCGAGGAAGCGACTCATCCCGCCGATTGGAGGCAGACCGGATGAAGGATACGAAGATTGAATTCGAGGCAGTCCTCATCTGTCCGCGCTGCGGGTTTGCAAAGCGGGAGTCCATGCCGCCAGATACTTGAGTGGTCTTGTATCTATGCGCCGGCTGCGGCGCAGTGCTACGACCCAAGGCGGGAGACTGTTGCGTCTATTGCTCGTATGCGGACAAGCATTGTCCCTCCAAACAAAGGGAAGAGGCGGGTGATGAGTGAGTCGTCTGCGGGTACTGCCCGGCGGGAGTAGACCGTGTTTTATCTGCGCGCTTCCGTGTCCACGGGTAAAAACAAAGTACACTATAATCCGTGCGATATCAAATTCACCGCCAGGAGAGAACCTGTGGGACCGAAACCCGATAACTCCAAATCCATCAACCTGATCGGCAGAATATTTTTCCTACTTGGCGGGCTGGCGACCATACTCGGCTGCGGCATGATCTCCGGATACGCCGTCCTCGACCTGGCGGGCGCAGAAGCCACCGGCAGGATGACCAACATCTCCTACGACGCGAAGCGCACGGATAATCCCTTCACCGCTCAGGTCACTTTTACCGCCGCAAACGGTGGGGAGGTCTCCTTCATCTCCTGGCAGGACCGCTTCTACTTCGAACTGGACGAACGCCTCAAACGGCAGGACGGATCTGCCTACCCCGGCGTGACTGTGCGCTACTTCGAGAGCCTGCCCCAACTCGCAAAGGTCACTTTCGTATACCATTCTGAGTACGTCAGTCGGGCGGTGTGGCTCTTTTGGTCTTTTGCAGCCCTGATGATCGGCGTCATCTCTCTTCGCAATAAACCGCTGGTCGTGTCCCTGCGAAACAAGAAGGAATGAACAATTTCGAGAACGAATGCCCAGCCGCCCATCACCAGCGCAAAAGGAATCTTGAAGTGAACCCGAAACCATTCATCCTTCTTACCTTTCTCCTTGGCTTCTCCCTCTCCGCCTGCAACCTCGGCGCGCCCGCTCCGCAGGAAGCCGGCGACCAAGCCACTGCCGCAGCGTTGACGGTGGAAGCGGTTTTAACGAGCGCCGCCTCCCCCACCCCGGCAGCTACTCCCACGCCGCAAGCCACCCCGTCCGCGGAAGAGACCTGCGAACAGCGGGTGAACATCAACGCCTGGAGGCGCAACAACGTCACCTACGACAAACAGGAAGTGGATAAACGCCTCGCGCCAGGCGCCAGCTTCGTCATGTCCTTGGAACTCCAGAACACCGGCACCTGCATCTGGGACGACAGCTACAAAATAATCTTCGAATCAGGCGAACGCCTCACCCAGGGAGACACCTTCCCCGTCATGCCGTTCGGATACCACGTCCGCAGCGGCGAGACGCTGACCATCAACATCACCATGACGGCTCCCGCCGCGCCCGGAGAGTACGAGTCCGCGTTCAGCTTTGTCAACGCCGACGGCGAAGACCTGCTGACCGTGGGCGTGCTGACGAATGTGGGCACGGCTTCTTCATCAAAACTCCCCGCGCCGGGCGATCTGCGCTACGCCTACGACTGCACCTCAGGCATCGTCCGCATCACCCTGAACTGGGTGGATAAGGCAGACAGCGAACAGGGCTACCGCATCTACCGCGACGGCGCAAAACTAAGCGACCTGCCCGCCGGCTCCACCACGTATGAAGACATCGCCCCCGCGCCCGGGTCGTATCAATACACGGTGGCAGCCTATGACGCCAGCGGAGAATCCCCCGCCAAGGTCAATGCCGAAACATCGAACTGCCAGTAAGCGATGTCCCCGCAGCGAACTCTGGGTCACCGTCCGCAAATCAACCGTTCCATCAGATTTTCACTCTTGGCTTATGGAGGACAGTTGGTTCCCGGGATATTAAGCGACACCCTTGCGGACGCTCCAGCATTGTTATTTGCCTCAATCCTTAGCGTCGGAGTAGGCGCAACCACGGTTAAATTTAATACATAGCTGGTGCCATTCGACCCGGTCGTGCCAATTAACCTATCCCCCGAAACTGTAAATCCGGGGTCGTAAACATAGATCCTAAAACCATCTTCATTATTGGAGTTATCCTGCCAGGTAAAGGTCCCGTTGAAACTCCAGGTGTCAATTGGAGGGCCGTTAGTTTTGGTACAGGTACTGGTTTGACTCAAATTGGAGGGCGCTGCTGGCGGCTGAAGCACGACCTTTGTCGGCGTGAAGGTGGGGGTTATTGTCAGGGTGGGCGTGGGCGGAATGGCTACGTTTTGCAGTCCGCTGGTATCGCCGGTGACGGTGGCATATTGCCCCCACAGCCAGCAGGTGTTATTCGAACCGGGGATTTTGATGATCCAATAATTCGTGGAGGTATTCTTCCCGACTACTTCGGCGGAGACACCGACAGGATGACCGTAAATGCTCGGGTATGCCTGACCCGGTCCTGTGCGGCAGTTGGTGGCGACACTCACGGTCACGGTCGGCGCGCCGGAAGCGGGCGGCGGGACATTTGCGGAAGATCCCTCAGGCGTGTAGGTGGCGGTCTCCTGAGGCGGGACGGCAGGATTGTTATCATCCCCTGTGGCGGTAACGATGATAATCACCGGCGTGGAAGTCGGTGTTGGCGATACCGCCGCCCCTTCGAGAATTTTCGCCTGGGCGGTAATGGTCAGCACAAGACCGTCTGTATCGGCGGCATTTACCAACTGCAGGTTGCAAGCCTGCAGGGTAAACATCAGGATGGAAAGGATGAATAAGCTATATCTTTTGAACATGGCTTTTCTCCAGTATTTCATTGGATATTGGCGCCTTTACGCCTCAGGATGACATATGGCTTACGGGCATCCTGAGGCGGTCACCTGCACGGTCGCTGATAAGCCGCAGCTGCCTGAAGTATTATCACTGCATGCAGAAACATCAACAGTAAATTTCCCGCCGGGCGCATTGGCTTGTAGATAAGTATTATCTTTGACAACGGAGAAGCTGCCGCTTGTGGAATTGGCTGCCAATTGCTGTGAAGAAAACCCATAAACACTTACTTGATATAGTATTTCATTGGTGGCGTTATCCACCCAGGACATATTCCCACTGACCGTTGTCTGGTTTGCTCCGGGCCCCGGGGCGCAGCTGATATTGGCTATCAGCCCTGACGGTGCATTGGGGATTACTGGCGCACTGGTCGCTGTGGCAGTGGCAGTAGGACGGGGTGTATTTGTCTTTGTAGGCGCGGACCCGGTGGGCGTGACAATGTCAGTAAGTTTGGATGTATCGCCTGTCACTGTGGCATATTGCCCCCACAACCAACAGGTTTTTCCGGCTTGACCCGGGATCTCGATGATCCAATACCCGGAATATATGTTCTTGGCAACCACTTTTGCCACCTGACCGACCGGCATGCCATAAACAATGCTAAAGGCCTGCCCCGGACCGGTGCGGCAGTTGGTGGCGGTTGTGACGGTCACGGTCACATCGCCTGTGGCAGGCGGAAGGATTTCAGCGGGCACGACCTGTTCTTCGGAAGGGACCCCCTCTGAGGTCGCAGTTATAACGATTACTTGCTGGGTGGGGTCTTGAGGCTGCCCGCCTCCTTGAATGAGTAAGGCTTGAGCTGTGATAGTTGCTGCGAGATCAGGCGAATCCACAACCTGAATATTTTCGAGCCCGCATGCCAGTGTGAAAAGGATAAGAACAATGGAATAAAGGACGGGCTGGATTCTTGTTTTCATTTTGATCTCCTCATATTGATTATTGGTGGCACTTTAAACGTGTCTATCCAGGGAATAAAAAATTCACCCAATTCTAATAGGTTTTGGGCGAATTCTATGCAAAATTATTTACTGCCCTTAAAGTGCAATGCTGGGCTCGAACTCTATCACTAATGCCGTTTGTGCCCATTCGCTCAATGACCCGTCCGATTCGCGCTCGTTATATTTATCTGCCATCAGATTGCGGATACTTGAATTGTTTCCCACTTTGACCTGCGCAACAGCAGGAAAGGTTTGACCTGCAACGCGCAGCGTGACGTTGTGGTCTTTCAATAAATTTTCACCCAGCTCCGAGAAAAAAAATAAAGGGCGAGGGGACCTCGCCCCTACTCCTACGCGTCATATATGAAGACATCGCCCCGCGCCCGGGTCGTATCAATACACGGTGGCAGCCTACGATGCTGGCGGAGAATCCCCCGCCAAGGTCAATGCCGAAACATCGAACTGCCAGTAAGGGAAGGAATATTGAATCCCAACGCTCCTCATGCTAGGATGATAGTGAAAGAACGGAGCGTGTGATGAAAAGAAAAGATGTTTTCTCGAAAATTCTGGCTGTCTTCGGAAGCGTGTTGACGTGGTTTCCGATTGCCGCACCGATCCTCCTGGGGATCGGGTCGCTCGTCGCCGCAGGCGTGTTCCGCCTCGATTACCTCATGCCCGCCGAGTTATTCCCGTCCGCATTGCTGGGAGGTCTTCTGTTATTCTGGGCGGCCATGCGCGAACACGCCCACCGGCAGTTGATCGGCTGGGGGTTGGCGCTTGCGATCGCCCTGCTGTTCGGCGCGCAGGCGCTGGCGCAAGTCACCGGGCTGGCTTCAGGCGATACCGAACCCACGCCATGGCTCATGGCACTGGTGCTCCTTCCGCTTGGGTTGTATGTGGCGTCCATCGCAGCCGTCGGAGTCGGCGGGGTTTTGATCGCGCGCGACCTGTTCAGACGACAGGCGGCGTGACTGCGCCGATCACAAAGGAATCGTAAAGAAGAACGAACTCCCTCGTCCTTCGCTGCTTTCGAACCAGGTCTCGCCGCCGTGCAGGTCGATGATGTGCTCGACGATCTTCAAGCCGATGCCAAACCCGAGACGCGGGTCGTCCCTGTCTTCGAGGATGGTCTCGAACGGCTCAAAGACCTTCTCCTGATCCCCTTCCGAGATGCCAATTCCCGTATCGGCAATCTCAAAGAGGATATTTGCCGCCTCCCGCACCACGCGGAGGGTGACGGTGCCGCTTTCGGTGAACTTGACGGCGTTATGGATGTAGTGCAGCAAGGCCTGTGAGAGTCTCTCCGGGTCCGCTTCGACGGGCGGAAGGTCATCGGGGATGTCATCTTCAAGCGTGATCCCGCCCCTCTGCTCGACCAATTGATCGGCAATGGTTAAGACACCGTCGAGCATGGCATGGATGTCCACATCCTGCACATCCAGCGTCATCCGGCCTGTGACGGTCTCCGCATAATCGTGCAGGTCGTTCACCTGAGCGGTCAATGGCGCGAGCGCCGCTTTGACATGCTCGATGGGCGAATCCGGAATATCCAGATAACCCTCCAGTTCCCCGATACGATACAGGTCCTCCACCTTTGCCGTCACTTCGGCAAGTCCGCTGCGCAAAGAGCCCGATACGCGATATATGAATTCGTCCTGTTTTTCCGCCATGAATCTACTCCTGAAACCCTGTCTTATACAACTCGAAATACCGTCCCTTTGTTTCCAGCAATCGAGCATGCGTGCCTTCTTCGACGATCTTCCCATCATCTATCACCACGATCTTATCTGCATTCGTGATGGTGGAAAGGCGGTGCGCGATGACGAACGACGTGCGCCCCTTCAATAATTTCGCCAGCGCAGTTTGAATTACCTGTTCGGTCTGCGTATCCACCGAAGAGGTCGCTTCATCGAGGATCAAAATGCGCGGGTTCGCCAGCAGGGCGCGCGCAAACGAGATCAACTGGCGCTGACCAACGCTCAGGGTCATGCCGCCTTCCTCCACCGAAGTATCATAGCCGTTCTTCAAATTCACGATGAATTCATGCGCCCCCACGGCTTGCGCGGCAGCAATCACTTCGTCATCGCCTGCATCCAGCCGCCCGAAGAGGATATTCTCCTTCACCGATCCGTTGAACAAAAACGGGTCCTGAAGCACCATGCCCATTTGGGCGCGCAGCGAGCTTTGGGTCACCGTCCGCAGGTCCACACCGTCCACGCGCACACAGCCGCCGGTCGGGTCGTGGAAGCGTGCCAGCAATTTGACGATAGTGGTCTTGCCTGCCCCCGTCTCGCCGACGAAGGCAACCGTCTCGCCGGGTTTTATATCCAGATCGATCCGGTCGAGGACGAGAGCAGGGTCATCAGAATAATGAAAGGAGACGTTCTCGAATCGCACCGCGCCGCCAACGGGCGGCAGGGCCCGGGCATCGTCCGCATCCCGAACCTCGACCGGCGTATTGAGCAGGTCGAGGATGCGTTCGCCGCCCGCCATGGTGGATTGAAGCGTATCGAAGCGGCGGCTCAGGTCGCGGATCGGCTCGAAGAAGCGGTCAATATATAGGATGAAGGCGATCAGCACGCCTGCCGTGATGGATTCACCCAGCACAGCCGTGCCGCCGAAGTAAACCACCAGCCCGGTTGCCAGCGCGCCAAGCACATCGATGACTGGGGTGAAGATTGAAGCCACCCAGGCTGCATCCAGGCTTGTTTCGAGGAAATAACGGTTGACATATCCGCTGAAATACTCATGATTGCGCTTTTGGCGCGAAAAAGCCTGCACCACGCGCACCCCGTTGACGTTTTCCGCCAATACCGAGTTTGCCCATGAAACCGCCGCTCGCACCCTGCGGTAGTTCCGCCGCGCCGCCTTACGAAAGATGACTGTCGCCCACACCATCAGCGGCAGGACGGCGAACGTAAGCAGCGACAATTTGAGATTCAACGTCAGCATGGCGATGAGCGTGCCGACGATTCCCAACAAATTGCGGACGATGGCGAGCACCGCCCAGGTGATAAATTCACGCAGGGTTCCTACATCGTTGATGACGCGGGTGATGACGCGCCCGACGCTGTAACGGTTGTAGAAACTGAGCGAAAGTTTTTGCAGGTGCGCGAACATGGCAGTTCGGACATCATAGAGGATGTGCTGCCCGACGCGCGACATGATGCGCACGCGCCAGTAGTTGAATCCCAGTTGGGCAAACGAAACCGCCAGATAAGCAAGCACGATATTCCGCAGGGCAGCGAGGTTATTGGCGGAGATGCCTTCGTCAATGGCGAGCTTCACAAAATACGGTCCTGAGACCGCCGCCGCCGTGACGAGGATCATCAGGGCAAGCGCGCCGAGCATGCGTCCCGCATAGGGTTTGAGGAACTGCACAAGTCCGCGCGCGACTTTCGGATCGTAACCCTTATCCAGTTGTTCTTCGGACTGGGTGATGAATGCAGGAGGGATGATTTTTGTCATGGAGTTGAGTTGTCTGGCCGTTCGATGCTCCGACGGATGGCTAACCCGAATTTGAACTGCCTGCAATGATCGTGTTTTCATGCGCAGGCTTTTCGCTGAAGATCGGTTCGGGCTGTATCCCTTCGGAAGACTCTTCACGCTGCATCAACTGCAGGTCGTGAATCTCCCTGTATAAGCCGCCTTTTGAGAGCAGTTCTTCGTGTGTGCCGCGTTCCACGATCCGGCCCTTGTCCATAACCAAAATCAGGTCGGCGCGGCGCACCGTGCTGAGGCGGTGCGCAATGACGAAGGTGGTACGGCCTTCCATCAAGGTATCCAAAGCCGCCTGGATCAATCGTTCCGTCTGGGTATCCACGCTCGAAAGGGAATCGTCAAGGATCAAAATGCGCGGGTCCATCAACAAGGCGCGCGCAATCGCCACGCGCTGGCGCTGTCCGCCCGAAAGGGTCACACCGCGCTCGCCGACAATCGTGTCATATCCGTTCGTAAAACCGCTGATAAATTCATGTGCCTGCGCCGCCTTTGCGGCGGCAATGATCTCGTCCGCGCCGGCATCGGGCCTGCCATACGCAATGTTCGCACGGATGGTATCGGAAAACAAGAGCGAAGTCTGCAATACAAGACCGATCTGCCTCCGCAGGGAGGTCAGGTCCACGCCGCGCACATCCCGGCCGTCCACCAGCACTGCGCCGCCGGTCACATCATAAAAACGGGGGATCAAGTTCACCAGCGAGGTCTTGCCCGATCCCGTCTGCCCAATCAATGCGACGATCTGGTTCTGCTTCACATGCAAATTTACGTCCGCAAGGGATGCGACTTTTTCATCCTGATATTTCAGCGAGACGTTCTGAAATTCCACTTCGCCCTTGAGGACAGGCAAAACCACCGCTTCATCACCGGACTTTATGGCTGGTTCCGTATCCAACACTTCGAACACTCTTTGAGCGCCCGCCGCCGCCTCGCCGCCCGCATTGACGAGACCGGTCAGCGCCTGGGCGGGCTCCGCCATCATCAGGATGTATGCATTGAACGCCACCACCGAGCCGATGGTCAAAGTCCCATCCATGACCATTTGCCCGCCGAAATACAGGATGAGGATCGTACCCAGCGCAGTCAGCCAGTTGGTGGTGGGCATGATCTTCGCCCACTCGTCTATGACCCTGACCCACTTGCGAAACACATCCATGTTGGCGGCTTCGAAACGCTCGATCTCATACTGCTCCCGGGCAAAGGCGCGCACCACCTGCACGCCGGTCACATTTTCCTGCAGGCGGTTCGAGACCTCACCCACAGCCGCATCCACGGCAAAGAACAACCTGCCGATCTTCGTGCCGAAATTTCCTGTCATGAGAATCAGCGGGATCATGGGAAGCAAGGCAATGACGGCAAGCCGGGCATTGGCCGAGACCATTATCGCCAGGATCCCAACCGTCAATAATACAAAACGGACAAGTTCCGCGATGGAGGAACCCGCGAATTTTTCGATGGCGCGTACATCTTCGATGCAGCGCGAGATCAATTGCCCGGACTGGGCATGGTCGTGATAAGCAAAGGGCAGGTACTGAATGTGATCGTACATGCGATTCCGCAAATCATAGCCGACGTGAGCGGCGATCCACTCGGAAACGTAGCGGTTACCCAAACCCAGAAACGCCGAAGCAAGGCCGAGTCCGAGAAGTAGAAGCGCGGAGCGGATCAAATAGGAAATATCGCCGCCCAACAAACCCTCATCCACCACCGTTTGGATGATACGGGGGACAACGAGATTCAATCCTGTAATGGTCAGCAGCATGATCAGCGTGGCAGCCACCTGCCAGGCATACGGTTTGAGAAAAGCGGCGGCACGAATTAGGTTTTTCATGAGCGGGAAAGCAAGGATACCATAAACAAAAAAGCGGATGCGATTCAACATCCGCGATATTAGTCGTTCGGTTGGTTTCAAAAACACAGTAACAGATTATTCTACAAGAAAAATCGGGCTGGCGTTTGGCCAGCCCGATACTAGAAAGGATCTTCAGCTCACACATCCACTGCCAAACAGGTCAGTGTCTGCTCCACGCCGGGAATCGGCTGGATCTCCAATGCCGTAATCTTGCCAAGCTTGGCAAGATCCACCGTTTCGACGACAGCCACCACATCATACGGGCCGAACGTCATATGCGCTTCTACGACATCTTCGATCTTCCTGATATTTGAAACAACATCCTTGACATCCCCAGCACGAACCTTGACCATGACATAAGCCTTCATAGTTTTCTCCTTTTTCAGTCATCTTTTCGACGCAGGAATATGACCCAATAGAAAGCCGCCACCAGAACCGCACCGCCAATGACGTTTCCAATGGTAACAGGAATCAGATTGTTCACGAAGAACGCCGGCCATGTCAGCGACTCAAGCCCCGACACCTTGTCCCCAATCCTTGCCATGAATTCGGGGTCGAAGGTTTTGATGACCAGGGCAATGGGCACAAAATACATGTTTGCGATACTGTGTTCGAAGCCCGCCGCCACAAACGCCGTGATCGGAAAAATCACCGCAACGATCTTGTCGAGCGTTGTGCGCGCGCTGAAGGTCAGCCAGACGGCGAGGCACACAAGCGTGTTGCAAAGCGTACCCAAGGCAACCGCCTGCAGAAATCCGAGGTTGCATTTTGCAATTGCTATCTTTAACGCAGTAATGCCGACCGCATCGGACCCAAAGGCATATTGCCCGGAAAAGAAAATCAACCCGACCGTGCCGATGGCGCCGAGAAAGTTTCCCACGTATACAATTCCCCAATTCTTCAACATGGCGCGCCCGGTCACCTTGCCGCTTGCCCAAGCCATCACGATCAGGTTGTTGCCTGTGAATAACTCTGCGCCGCCCACAATGACAAGGATAAGCCCGAGACAAAAGACCAGCCCTGTCAACAAGCGGGTGACACCGTACGGCAGTCCTGTAGTGTAGGCTACAGCGCCTTCCGGTCCTGTCACGGCCATCCCCCCTGCCGCCACTGTGGTGGCAAAAATCGCACCCAAAGAGATGAATGCGCCTGCAAGAATCGAAAGCATCAAGGTGGTGAAAAACGGCATCTCCGATTTACGGACGCCGAGGTATTCAGCCCGCGTCGCCATTTCGGCAGGCAATAGTGAATCAATCCTTACTTCAGTCATAGGCTATCCTTTCTTATTTGTGATATTTTTCACAACATGAGTATATCAGACAGAATTAAATCGGGCTAGTTTTTATGTAATGTAAAGCGGGTGATATTAATCCGCCTCATTGTTTATTCGATCTTTTGCCCAACAAAGACCCGATCCCAGCCGCCAGTAAGGCGACCAAAATGATAAGACCCACTGCCATTCCTCCGCTTTCAAGGGAAGCCGGCGGTTTCGGGATAGCGGTCGAAGTAGGGGTCAATGTGGGAGTGGCGGGAGATGTGGACGTCGAGGTTGGGATCCCAAATGTGGCGGTAATCACCGGCGAGGCTGTCGCTGTTGCAGTGACAGCCTGCTGGATCAGCAGAGTTTGCCCTTCGAAGATCTCATCGGATGCCAGTCCGTTCAAACGCTTTAATTCTTCAATGGTCATATTATAGGCAACCGCAATGCTCCAAAGCGCCTCATCCTTTTGAACAACGTGGAAAATTTCGCCGTTGGAGAGCGGCGTATTGACAAACACGACCACATCGGTTCCGAGCACGCGCGGCGTGGCAGTTCCCGCTTTGGCAGTAAGAGTCGCCGTACGCAAAGAGGAATCGGAAGCGCCAACATCCAGCACGTAATAAGTCACACCGTTTGCCGTTGCCATCCCGGCGCCCGCATCTTTGAAGTCCCTGGACAGCATGGCGTTGAGTGAGGTCGCACTGGACCGCCAAGCAAAAACAACTTCCGCCGGCGAAATCCCCGCGCCAGAGTGAATATTTTCCACGAACAAGCCCCCCACTGAGAGATTACCCGCGACAGCATATCCCGCGTCCAAAGCGCGTTGATAAGGGCGCTTGCCGTCCGGTCCAAACTGGGTCAGCACACCAGTGCTCGCAAGGTATTCGGCGTGCGTCTGTGCGCCGCTCATTAAAATCGAATTGACGTTATAGGGCGGCAGATCGTTCGAGGCTCGCAAGGAGTTCACTTCAGCGAGTAAAGTTTGGGCGGTGTAACTTTCGGAGAAGGACCCGAGCGAAGCATCCACCTGCATGGGCGGAAGCAGGCTCAAAGTCAGCGCAGAGGCGGGGCGAAGCGTCCCAAAAAACAGCAATGCCAGGGTCAATAAAGATGTTCGTTTCATCATTAGAATTATACCCAGCAGGGCGGGCTGAGCCTTTTCAAAAGATTTGACTCCGTGTAAGATTATATATAATATATAATCCTAAAGAAGGTTCCCCATGCCAGGTTTCACACCAGGTCGCCGCTACCAACCGCCGTTCATGCCGTTCAAACGCCAGCCCTTCAAAAAACGCGCATTGGCAAAGATCGAACTCGCCATTAAGGGGCCTCTTTTTGGCTGCCGGATGTGCGGCAACTGCCTCCTCCAGGAAACCGCGTTCATCTGTCCGATGCAATGCCCAAAGGGTTTAAGGAACGGACCCTGCGGAGGCTCCACGCCTGAAATGTGTTATGTGGATGAATCTCGCCCGTGTGTGTGGTACAAGATCTACGAACGCTCATTCAAACTAGGGCGCGAAGACCTGCTGCTCGAAGTGCTGCCGCCCATGGATTGGGAAAAGGCAGGGACGGATGCCTGGAGCGGAATATTCGAACAGGCGGGCAAGATCGGCGTGAAGAAGATCGTTTCGCATCTGACTTCGGGCGAACCTGGTTCTGTTTCCAAGACGCTCGATACCATCTTCCGACCCGTCCGCCAGCCCGATTGGTGGCAGGGTGACGCGGAATATCACCCGGCTCAATATGACGAACCTGTCTCCAACCTCGAACGCAGACTCAAGGCAGGCGAATTCGTCGTAACCGCCGAGATCACTCCCCCGCTCTCGGTTAAAACAGACAAACTCGAGCGCACCATTGAACTGTTCAAGGAATTTGTTACCGCCGCGAATTTCACCGATAATGCCTCGGCTATCCCACGCATGTCTTCGATTGCGTGCAGCAAGATCGCGCTCGACCTCGGCGCGGAACCGGTCATGCAGATCAGTGCGCGGGAAAATACGCGTGTGGGGCTGCAATCGGATGTGATGGGCGCGTCGGCACTGGGAATCCGCAACGTGTTATGCCTGACCGGCGACAGCATGATGATGTCCCCGGGACCAAAGGGGCGCATGGACATTGTGGATATCGATTCCATTCAAATGCTGTGGATCTTGCGCCGGATGCGCGACGAAGGGAAATATCTCGATGGGCGGGAGATCAAAAATCCGCCGCAATACTTCCTCGGCGCGGCGGCCACGCCGTTCGCATCCAACATGAAGTTCCAGGCACTGCGCGAACAGAAAAAGGTCAATGCCGGTGCGCAATTCTTCCAGACCAACGTCGTGTTCGATGCAGACGCCCTGGATAACTGGCTGAACGAGCTGGCAAATAGAAATGTTCTGGATAAGGTATATATCCTCGTCGGCATCTCCCCGTTGAAAAGTCATCGGATGGCGAAATACTTGAATGAAAGAATTCCGGGCGTATTCGTGCCCGAAGGCATAATTAAGCGGATGGAAGCGGCGGAACAAAAGGGCAACGCAGAAGAGGAAGGCGTACAAATCGCCCTGGAGATCATACAAAAGGTGAAGGGCAGGCAGGGCATAAACGGAATCCACATCATGGCGGTGGGATGGGAGGAAATCGTGCCGCGAATCGTGGAAGAGGCGGGGATTGGGTTGAGAAACCTGGTTACTTAATGAGCAATCACAGAAAAGACATTCGGTGCTTATCGCAAGGAGTTTAATTCACGGCTTTCCATATCCCGCCACTGACCAACGCCCAGGTCCCCGATTTCGATAGTACCAATCGCAACCCGGAATATTCGCAAGGTGAACAAGCCCACTGCCGCGGTCATGTGGCGAATCTGGCGTTTCTTGCCTTCGCGGAGTTTCACCTCCAACCAGGCGGTCGGCCCGTGCGGAGTAATCGGCTTGGGTCGCGGGGGCAGGTTTGGGTCCGGGATGAGGCGGAACGCCGCCTGCCGGGTGACATAATTTTTTAGCGGAATCCCTTTCGAGAGCCGGTCCAGCTTTTCGGAAGTCGGGTGTCCCTCCACCAAAACGCAGTAGGTTTTTTCGATATGATGACGGGGATCGGTCAACCGTTTGATGAGCGAGCCGTCATCTGTGAGAAGGATGAGTCCTTCGCTGTCGCGGTCAAGACGACCTGCGGCATACACGTTCGGCACACTGATAAAGTCCTTCAAGGTGGAATGCCCCGTGCCTTCATCCGTAAATTGTGAGAGCACGCCGTACGGTTTATTAAAGAGGATATACCGCATGATGTGTCAATGATACTCCGGTTCCAGCCGCGGATTGTTTAATCGCAGGATTGGTATATACTTGGTTTTGATTTCGAACCATTCACGACTTCAGGAGTTTCCATGTTCTTCAAAAGGCTTATCGAGTCGCCCAAACTGGAGATATTCATTGCCATCATGATCGCCCTCGCCTCCGCCACCACAGCGTTCGTGACGTGGCGCGCCAGCATGGTCAGTTCGTCGGCAGGTGATGCTGTCCGCCAGGGATTGATCGATGCAATCAAGAAGCAAACCGCTACATATGAAAATTGGCGAAAAACCTATGAAGAGGCGGGATACGCACGAAGCTATGCAATCACCCTAGCACAGGTGGAAGCCTACGAAAAAAGCAGCAACACTATCGCCGAAAGCCAGGCGAAGAACCTGCGGCAATACCTGCTTCCAAGCCTGCAATTGCTGTCCCAACCGCTCGGCACTGATCCGAAATACCTGAAAAGCGACGGCACGTACGACATCCAACTGCGCTTCGACGACCTGCAGGCTGAGTCCGCCGACCTTACTACACTCGATCCAAATGCTTCCTTTGCACTTTCGGATACTTATGGAGCAGAACAGCGTTGGCTGACCGTGAACATCGTCCTGCTGGCGATCAGTCTGTTCTGGCTGGCATTGGCAGAATTAAACGCGGGCAGATCGCGTTTGATCATGCTCATGACGGGTCTGGGGATATACGTTTTCAGCCTCGCCTGGTTCGGCATCGTCGAAGCGATCTTCGTTGTGATGAGAGGAGGCGCGCTGTGAGCGAACACCCCATCCCCGGCGGCGAAACACGAGCCCTTGAAACCGCGGTGCAACAACCGCCTCAGACTGAGGAAAAACCTGATCGCTACAAATTTTTCATCATCGTGCTGACAATGTTCACGACCATTGTCACTGCGACCGTGGCCGGTTTGCAGGCAGACGCGAACATCCGCGCGAACGAAGCCAACCGCGATTCGCAGTATTACGCAGTGCTGATTTCGGGCGAATTACAGCAGCGCGGGCTTCAAGGCAATTACGACCTGAATACCCTTGCCGAGTATTTGCGGGAGTCGCAAACCTCCCTGGTGATGCAGCTTACGGCGCTCGAGCAGCGGGAAAACGGCAACAAGGATGCAGCCGCATTCAGCGAACTGACCGCCCTGGGAGCACAAGCCCGCGCCGATAAAGCGCATTCGTTCTCGATCTTTTTCACCAATCCACGCTACGCCCCAGCCAGCGCAGACGATCTGCCAAACCTCGATCTCTATCTTGCAGACATCAGCCAGAAATCCAACGAACTAACTGGACTCCAAAACGCGGCAGTGGACAAATACCACCGCTGGAACAGCAAAGCCGATGCATACGTCAGCATCCTTACCGTGCTGGCAGTGGCATTCTTCCTGTTCGGTCTTGCCCAGGCGCTCAAGGACCGCATGAGAATGACCTTCACCCTGTTCGGCATCGTCACATTGCTGGCAGCAATCCTTTGGACAACACTAACCCTGATAACTTGAGCAGTGATGCGGCATGGAATGCCGCGCCCTGCCGGAAAGGCGACCTATGAGGAAAATTCCATCCCTGCTATTGCTTGGCAGTCTGTTCGTATTTACTGGATGCGCGCCGTCCATCACTCCGCCGGGTACCCCTCCCGGCTTTGATAACGTTCTGGAAACAGCCGCGCACATGGCGGAATCCACGCCCTTGGTCGAACCTGACTTAACGACTGCCACCCTCGAAACCATAACAATGCAGGATCTTCCGACTGAACCTTTATTCCGCGATGACTTCGATCAACAACTTTCTCAAGGATGGTTCTGGCAAAATGAGGACCCCGCCAACTGGAATTTAAATAAAAAACCCGGGGCGCTTCAAATCAATGCCGTGGCAGGATATGTCAATTTGGGAAATGCAAAAAATGTGCTATTGAGACCCGTCCCCGAGGGTGATTTCATGGCAGAGGCAAGCCTCCTTTTTAACCCCGATGAAAACGACCAGTTTGCGGGATTGATCCTGTATGAATCAAACCGTGACTTCATCCAGGCTGGGCTTGGGTATTGTCTGCCGGAATTGGGGTGCAAAGGAAACGGCGTATATGTCGAAATCTATAAGAACGGCAGATTAACCCTGCCCCGCAACATGATCAACTACAATGACAGCACACTCGTCCTGCGGCTTATTAAAGAAGGCAATACAGCCAGTTTTTTCGCCAGCCGCGACGGGTCCGCATGGTATCGAAGCGGCCAATTCTCAATGGAATTCACACCCAATTACATTGGTTTGATAGCCGCCCAAAACAACGAAATATTACCTCTGGCTGCCACTTTTGAGTACTTCGAGTTGACCGAACTCCAATAAATGCTGTCATCTTTTTTCGAAATCCGAACCTGCGCATCCTGTGGGCTGCGCTATCCGCTCATTGAAGGTCATTCGTTCGGCGAGCGGTGTCCGCATTGTTTGGGAGAAACAAAAGCCGTCCTGAAAAAACAGCTCGTTAACGAGACGATTTACCGCGAAAAAAATCCAGGACCCCGAAACGCCGTCCTGCTCGATAACATCCGTTCGGCATGGAACGTCGGCTCGATCCTGCGGAGCGCCGACGGTTTCGGTTTTGACCATGCTTATTTATGCGGGATCACACCCACGCCCGAGAATGAGGCGGTTAGAAAAACGTCGCTCGGTTCGGAAAATTACGTCAATTGGTCTTATCACAAGGACGGGTTTGAACTAACAAAAAGTTTAAAGTCCGAGGGATGGAAAATATGGGCGGTCGAGGAAGGCGTGAAAAGTGAAGCAATTCAAATCGCACATGCGCCCGAAGAGAAAACCAATGTCATTCTGGTGGTGGGAAATGAAATTACCGGAATAGATCCCGAACTTCTTGATATTGCAGACAAGGTCGTCTCCATTCCAATGCGCGGGCAGAAACGCTCGTTAAACGTCGCGATCGCATTTGGAGTAGCGGCTTTTGCCGTAGGCAATCTTCAGGATGAAAGGGATGTTTGATCGATAAAAACCTGCAATGGAACAGCATTTTCGGGGATATGATCGTACGCATCTGCAATAGGGATATTCCCTGAAAGACAAATCAACGCAGCAAGCGCCAGCCCGTGCGAAACGATCAACACCGGACCCTGCGCCTGCTTCTGCAAAATATCCGCCAATGCTGCCCTGAGACGTTCCGACACTTCCGCCAACGACTCGCCCTGCGGCGGGCGGGCATACATTGGATCCAATTCCCGCTCCTCCAATTCATTTGGATATCCCGACCTCACATCCTCCGAAAGCATTCCCTCCCAGACCCCGAGATTGACCTCGCGCAAGCGTTCATCCAATATGACAGGCAAATCCTGAACAGCCGCCACCGCTTCGGCAGTCTGACGGGCGCGAAGCAGATCGCTGGAATAAATCGCCTCAAAACGCACCCCCGACAATTGCCGCGCCGCCGCGCGAGCCTGGACAAAACCCGTTTCATTCAACCCCGGCGCGTAGGGAGCCTGCCCCTGCCATTTCCCCAGCAGATTCCAATCGGTCTGACCGTGACGAAGAAACCAAACCTCGTTCATACCTGATGCCCAAAACAATCTTCCAAAATGGAATGCAATCTTTTTTCCAAAACCGTAAAGGAGAAATATCGTCTGGCAAGCTCATAGTTCTGGTCCGCCCACGCCTGAGCCTCCTTTGGAGTTTGTAAAATATGGCGGACCTGCGCAAGCGTTTCATTACTGATGAACCCGTCGAACCACACCACCCGGAATCCCTTTGGTTTGATATCCACTTCGTAAATGGAATAATTATTCACAAGGATGGGGCGGTGATAATAAACCGCTTCGAGGAAGGCGTTTCCAAATCCTTCGATGCTCGACGGGTACGTGACCAGATCGGCATGAGGGTATACATCCCCCAGCGTGTATATCCGCCTGCCGTCTTTCGTCGTGCCGCGAACGTCATGCACCTGATCGGATTCAAAACGAACTGTGACGTCCAACAAGTGGGCGTATTCTCGCACACGCTGTTCGTAATCCGTTCCTTCGTCGCCGGCGGCGTGCGAGATCACAAGTTTGGCGGGAAGCCCCAACCGGCGCACCAACTCCACCGCGTGCTCGATGCCCTTCCGCTGGATGACGCGTGTGGGCTGGAGAAAGAAGAACTCGCCCGGCTCGATCCCAAAATCCTTCCGCATGTTCTCCGTATATCCGTCAGGGGGAGGCGGCGGAGAATCAAAATCCATGACATTGGGTATCACGCGCGAGGTCAATCCATGCCGTGTAGCGATCTGATGCGCCTGCAACGAATTGATCACCACATGCCGGATGGAGGGCAGGTTCGGCGGAAACGCCGCGGCGAGATAGTCCCCCACGCAATTGACCTGAAAGCGCTGACGCTCCCAGTGAAAATCGTGATGATGAGCTATGGTCGGAAAACCGGTCTCGGCGATAAACTCGGTGATGGCCAGCCCCAGCGGAATGTTCAATGGAATAGTCAATGCGTTTTCAACGATGAGCAGTTCAAGCCCGAAGTGGTGTGCGAACTTGTACAATTCCTCCTTGAAGTAATCCTTCAATTCATTCACGCGGCGGGTCATCTGCGGCGGACGGACGTAGATCGAAAAGAAATCCTTGTGTAAAACTGCGATCTCAGGATGCGCGGAACGAGCCTCGGCCGTGACCGTCCACTTGCCGGAATAAGCTTGTTGATTGATCTTATCGATATCGGGGTGGCGGTAGAACGCCTCCGGCACCACCCAACTGACCCCGGCGGGCCGGTCGCAGACTCCTGCAAAATAAAAACATTTATGCCCCATGCGCTCGAGGACAACCGCCCATTTCGCTGCTTCCAGCGAGACTCCGTCCGTGCCGGCAAAACGGGTGGAGATAAAACCGATGTTTCGACTTGTCATAATTGCACCCAAAGTATTTGATAAGGTTCGAGAGCGAGCGGGCTGCCGCCTACAAGGTTACCTGTAACAAGATCCTTCCCGTTCCGAAACGGGATATCGAAAACGACACGATCTGCGCTGACATTGTGAATGCAGAAAACGCGCGACGCCCCATCAGGTGAAATCCGTTCCAAAGCAAAGACCGACTTATGCAAAGCAAATACCTTCTGCGCGCCATGCGGATGAAAGGCGGCCGAAGCTGCGCGCGTTTTCAATAGTTTTCGAAATCGAGAAAACACCTGGGAGCGCAAGGAAGCCGGGTCGGCAAGTTCGAGCTGTAATGTGTCAAAATCACATTTCTGACGGTTGATCGTCCTATTGCGCCCAGTCTGCGCAACCCCGGCCGCCCAGCCGCGCGAACCGAACATGCTATGAAAGTAAATACCCGGCACACCGACCAGCGACAGCATGACAGCCTGTGCAGCGATGAAGCGGTCCACTTGCAGGGATAATGGCTCGCCGCCTTGCGGGTCCGAAAGTGCGTCAAAATAATTGATGTTCATTTCGTACGGACTTTGTGTGCCGTCCGAATTGCTTTTATAAGAGATCAACCCGCCATGCCCAAGGGTCCTTTGCACGAGCGAGTCGATTTCGGCGGAGGATAAAATTCCGCGGACAGGATTCAACCCCACGCCGTCGTGCGAGGCGAGGAAGTTAAAGAAGGTCGTTCTATCGGACGGCAATGTCAACGAATCCGCCCATTCGGAAAGCGTCTTCGCGTCGCCCGCATGGAAGGCATGCAGGGTCAGAGGCGGCAGGGCAAAGTTGTAAACGATTTGGGCTTCGTTCGAACCGTCGCCGAAATACGAAATATTATCGGCATGGGGCACATTGGTCTCGGTGATCAGGTGTACATGCGGAGCAACCACATCGAACACTGCGCGAATGAGCTGAATGATTCGATGTGTTTGCGGCAAATGAATACAGGACGTACCGATCTCTTTCCAAAGATAAGCGATGGCATCGAGGCGGATGAAGGTCGCCCCCTGCCCGGCGTACATCAAAAGAATATCAACGATCTCAAGTAATACATTGGGGTTTTTATAATTGAGGTCTATCTGGTCGGCACTAAAGGTCGTCCACACGTTCTTCTCCCCCGACGGCGTTTCGAAGGTGGTCAAGAGAGGCAAAGCGCGCGGACGAACCACCTGCGAAAGATCCGGCTCGCCTTCCACCACGATGAAATAATCTCTATAACGCGAATCTCCGCTCAAAAAGGCTTTGAACCAATTGCTTTGCGATGAAATATGATTAATGACCCCATCGAACATCAGGCGGAAATCATTTTGCATCGCGGAAACATCGGACCACTCTCCCAACGCGGGATCGACCTTGCGATAGTCTGTGACGGAAAAGCCATCATCCGAAGTCCAGGGATAGAACGGCAGGATGTGGATTCCGCTGACAACGCCCTTAAGGTGAATGCCGAAAAAATCAGCGAGCGTCCGTACAGGCGCCTCATTCGACCGCCGAACCTGATCGCCATACGTGATTAAAACCGCATCCCGCTCAGTGATCTCCCCATTCTTTCCCTTCAAACGGAGGCGGTACGACTCGATCAACTCTTCCAGGCGGGTAAAAACTCCCGGAGTGACTGCTTCCCCATATAATTCATTCAGGATTTCTTCCATCATCAACGATGACGATTGTACCCTTAACTTACGCGCACCATCAAAAACGAAAGAAACTTTTAAGGAGGATTAATCATCCCAGGGAAGCTCGATAAAATTACACAGGCATCCATCAAGACAAAGGTGTAAGTTCACGGTAGTAAACGTGATTCTCAAAGCGGAACCCCATCCGTTTCAAATATGATTCGTGCTTCGGGTTCCCCGGCTCCGATACAAGACGCCGGATGCCTTTCTGCGAAAAGAAGTCCGCGCTTTTCTCGAACAGGAATTTACCCGCGCGAAAATCGCGATAACCCGGGATGACGAAATCCAGGAATATTTGTCCAGCCCCGCCTTCCGGCTTGACGATCAGCACTCCGGCAGAGACCATGTTGCGCAGGATGAAAACAACCGATTGTCCGCTTTTCGGCTTGAACAGATAGGTGGGAACGAATTCAAGAATATCTTTGCGATAAAATTCAAGAAAGTGCCTGAGATAAATGCTGTCGGCGCGAACCTCCATGAGATGAAAATAATCCCTTTGGCGCCACATCTGCCACAGGTTTACCAGATTGACACAGAGGATCAATCCGTTCAAGAACGCGATCGGGAAGGCGTCGATCAGCAGCCCGTATGCGATAAAAAACACTGCGCCGATCAAGTTGATGACACGCAGACGCACCAGGGATTTCATCATCAGCGATACGGCGACAAGGACAGAGCCTGCGTACCCAATAAGTTCGTAAAGAAACGATTGTTCCATCATCTTATGATTCTCCCTTCGAATAGAATCGAAGCGGCGGATTATACACCACTACACCCGTGAATGTTTTCATTTGCCGCGTATTCCGCCTGCAACTTCCCCATACAGGGCGCGTATAGATTGTAGAAAAGAAAAGGAGACAAAATGAACGCACAACGACAAGCATTAAGACGGTCAAAACGCAACCGCATTGTGGCAGGCGTGTGCGGCGGGCTGGCTGAATTCTTCGGCATCAGCGCGTTCTGGTTCCGCCTCGCTTTCCTGATCGCACTCATTCCCGGCGGCGTGCCTGGCATTCTAGTGTACCTGATCGCGCTGGTGATGATCCCCTCGGAATAAAGCGCCCCTCGAGCGATCGGCATAAAAAGAACGCGGATTCGATGGCGAATCCGCGTTCTGCTATTCCTTTTTACGGGTTATCAGCCGCTGTAATTCAACTTCAGCTTCATGCGGCGTAACGGAGAGGATGAAGCTCCATTCACCGATCAAAGCTTTTTGAGCGCGCCTCATAAGCGCGTTATCCGATTCGTTCCAGGTGCGGGAGCTTCGGTAGGCGGCGAGATCGCGAATGACCCGGCAGATCGATTCCGCCTTGCCGTCGCCCAGCATCTCGAGCAACTGAGAACTGCGCTGACGCCGGTCGTCCGGGAGTTTGTCGGCAGGGCTGGAAAGAATGTCCAGCACTTCACGAAACCGCGCCTTGCTGTTCGGAGGGCGCAGACGGTGCTCCAGGTTTTCGTCAACAGGCACCCAAATGGTCAGGCTTGCCATCTGCACCATATAGTAACGGGCTGTTTTATCGAAGATCACACGCTCCTCTATCGCGAGCACCTTCCCCAGCCCATGAGTGCAATGCACGACATTATCGCCGGTCTGAAAATCCATGGTTATCTCCTTGATGAATTTTGGGGAAAAATGAAAACGCCAGCCCTGCAAAAGGACTGGCAGCCGGACCCGTCGATCCTGAGGTTGATGCGGTCATTATAACACGGCTTATGAATAAATATCCTCTTCATCCGCGGGCGCAGGCGGTTCGGCGTTCATGGGATAGACCCAGAGTCCGCTCTCATACATCATTTCGGCAACCTGATACGGCTTTGGCAGTGACTCGAACCCGCGCCCATCCATGAAGTCAACGATCAATCGGTGGGGCGGTTTATCCTTCTTGAAACTCTTCTGTACGCGCCCTAAAAAATATTTGGCGTTTTCGGCGGAAATTCGAAACTGCGCTGCGACCTTTTCGAATGGTTTAGGTTTCTCCATTCAATGATTGTACCCGATGGGGCGCGGTCTAACGGTTGATGCAGGCATGTCAATCCGTAAAAGCCTTTTTCAGGCTTCCACCAGATGGAAACGATCACTCTCCCATTTTATAGAGGAAGAGGGCGACTGCGTTCGACGCACTTCCTCCGCCACGGCATTGACGATTTCCCTATGGCGCCCGCCTGCCCAGGGATATTTCGCGTCCCATTGATCCTGAGGCGGGAACCAAACCGTCACAAGGGTATCGCCGCCTCCGAATTCCCAATAAAACTCACAGATATTTTTCTTAAGGAATCCTTCGGAATATTGAACGGTCCCGGAGCGTCCCTTTTGAATGATCTTGATCTTTCCAGCCATTTGAGAATCTCCCTTATTCATCAACAAAGATATTTCCAACGTCTGGCCTGCGATCTCTTCCACGGCAGGTTTTCGATCTTATCCCCCGAATAAATACAATACTCCAAAGGCAACCCCAACCCAGGAGATCCATACCCAGGGAAGCTTGATCAAAGGAACCACCATCCTTATGCCCGCCTTCCTTTCGAGAAACTTCAGCCAGCCCAAGAGCGCCAGGCTGAACACCAAAAAAGCCAGCCTCTCGACGACGTACAGAACCGGCAGGGCAGCCAGGAACGGGGGACCAAAGATCACTCCAAGTTTGATCCAGCCGCCGACGAAAGGAAGTTCAAAAGCAATATCCAACCAGTCCGACATAATGGCCTCCTGTGTTTCCTAAACACGTTCCATCTGGGCATATAAATTCTGACTATTTAAGTCCTATAACACCCCATCCCTCATTCCGCTTCGCAGAGAGCAGGCTCGACAATACCCGCAAAGGCAGATCATTGACGGCACCCGCCATTAGCGGCATTTCTCGTCTGCCGCCTTCCATAATGAATGTCTGTATCGACAGGTCCTGTTACGGTATTGACAAAACTGTCTCAAATGATGACGTGCAGACTATTCTATTACAGATCATTTATTCAATAATTGATAGCGGGCATAGAGCGCATTATAGATGTAATTCTCCCAAAGATAGATCATCCGATCCCGTTCATATTGATGTGTTGCATGTGTTTGCAAAATGAAGCGGTTATCGAAACAGGCAATTACGGTGCCCTTTGAAGACGAATTATTCTCGGAAGCCCCAAAAAGAATTTGTCCTTCACCGCCAGGCACAACACGCAGAAAATCACCTAATTCACCTGTCCAACGAACTGTGTTAAACGAGGTTAACCGGATGGAATTGTTAGGCTGGTTATGAATCGGGTTTTGGGTATTATGCGCATAAAGGAGCAGATCGCCACTACCTGTCGAGTCGTACCAATCCGCTGTGATCGTAAAACCGCAACGAGACATTTTTGCTGTAAGGGCGGAGGAAAAATTTGCCACATCATCCAAGTTCCAATGTTCAATGATTACTGAAGAGCCAACATCATCATATTCCTCGAAGATCTCTCTGAACAAGTTACCCGCATCATTATTACGATTTTCCCTCGCATAAATAATAAGATCCCATTCCTCATTGGATGAGAGTTTAGACTGAAAAAGACCGATCTGATCTACAGAATCAAAATAGGATAAGCCCAGATCGTTGAGCGCATCGGATATCCAGCGGGTTCGATCACGCGTTCCAGCAATATCTTCATATAAAAGGATCTTTGAATTCTCCAGCCAATCATCGAAATTCGAAGCGGTTGAAGACGACGATGAACTTTCAGGCGCCGGCTGAATCGCAGAATTGCTGCTGCCGGTTGGAGAAACCTGTTGACCTGACTGGGGTTGATTTGCCACTTGTGTCAGTGCCGCGATGTCGCGGGCTATTACGGTTTGTTCAACCCACATCGCAACCTGAGTGCTTTGTACATCAGAATTTCCGCCCAAAGAACATGCAGCCACTGTCAAGAAAAAGAATGCAGTAAAAACAGCAAACGTATTTTTATTTTTCATATCGTCTCTCCTATCAGGATGTCGTATCACTTCTCACAGATTAACAAGGTGCAAGTTTTACTTACGTCAGCACTCCCTTCCACCACACATCGACTCGATGTCTCGAGCAGGTTCGACAACACCATAAAGTCAAATATTAGATATTAGAGAGCAGAGAGTAGTATGCCATCGCCCCTTGACTACCGCCCACTGTCAAAGGATTGCGCCAGCAGACTCTCAAACAAACCCTCCACCTGCCTCTCCGCCTCGGACATCCTCCCCCGCACGAAGTCCCCGAGCCGCTTTGCGGCGAGTGGGAGCGACTCGAGCCGCACCACCACGCCCGCAAACTCTTCTTGCGGACACAAAAGGAATTCAATGTGAAATTTATTCTTTAGTGGTTTCATCTTTCATTGCATGAATAATGGCGAGTATAACGCCATCAATATTATTCGTCACTTCGTTGTTCCAAAAGCGGATGACTTTGTAGCCGAGTGAGTTCAGGTATTTGGTTCTTTCTGCATCATATTCTTCCTGTTCCAAATGTTGACTTCCATCCAATTCGATGATGAGTTTCTTTTCGATGCAGACAAAATCGGGAATGTAATTGCCAACTGCATGTTGCCTTCTAAAGTTGACTCCCAACTGATCGTTGCGAATGAGTGTCCAAAGTTTGCGTTCGGCGGGTGTGGGTTCTTTGCGAAGTTCGATGGCGAGGGTTCTGGTTTTGGGGTTGCTTCTGTGTGGGCGCGGCATTTCTTCCCCTCCTCTCCTCCCCAATTGCGACGGAGAGCACGTCGAAATTGGGGAGGGACGGTTGCTTTTGAAATCAAAATTATAGAAACACTCTCAGTTTTCATAAAAAATCTCAATTCCACGTTCTCCCCCAAATTCGACAGCATTATCGTCGCATTTGGGGGAGATGTCCGTAGGACAGAGGGGGCTCTAACTGAACGCCTCCGCCAGCAATGACTCAAACAACCCCTCCACCTGCCTCTCCGCCTCGGACATCCTCCCCCGCACGAAGTCCCCGAGCGAGGCGAGCGGGAGCGACTTGACACTCCCTTCGGTCGCCACCACGCCCGTCGAAGATCCCCG
Source organism: uncultured Anaerolinea sp. (assembly GCA_964563315.1). Classification (GTDB taxonomy): domain Bacteria; phylum Chloroflexota; class Anaerolineae; order Anaerolineales; family Villigracilaceae; genus Villigracilis. Next base: position 44,090 of record CAZLWG010000022.1, read on the forward strand.
ATAGGGGGCAAACTGCATGTGACACAGCATATACTCATACAGACTTGTACTGAGCCTGTCGAAGTATCGCCCTGCCGAAGGCCCTGATTCCGCGTCAGCGTCCGCGATCTTCATCTGATCGATCAAATTGCACGCCTCGATCAACATGATTGTCCCTTCATGGCATTGTAAAGGACAAGTATCGAATTTTGTTATCTTTGTATTCTCTAATTTTTTGTATCACGAATCTTTTGATTATCTCTTCTCGCTCTTCTGACTCTTCCGCACTCAAGTCCCTAATTTCAGAAATTCGATTTCCTCCAAGTCCGTTAACAGATGTGCCAACTGCAATTCCTGATTTTCCTGAAATCCACCACCTATCGTGAATCGGGGAGGTATTCGATACTGTGGTACTCACAATAAAAACCTCTGTTGGCGGTGGTTCTTGGTCAGATATATTGAGACGCCAATAGTTCAAATACTCGTCTTCTGGAGATAATAAGTCTTTGTTTTGTTGTTTACTCGTTAATATGTAGACTCTGCAATTTGGATTAATACTCTTCACGACCTGTAATACCCATAAATCTCCTATCCCAAAGTAACCATCCGCAATATACAGTTCATCCTTGAGATGAGTCCTAAGCCAATTTGTTAAGAGTACTTTGGCGTTTTCGGGATCCATATCGATAATTACCACACTGGGTTTTGTATCATTTTTCGCTGACGCCTTGGCAATCTTTGTTTGTGCAGTTGATTTTTGAGCGACAGAAACAATAAGATTACAACCCGTCATAGTGGCTTCAAAAATGGGTCGTAAATGATCACCTGCATTTGAAGTATCTTTATAATAAACAATCCCATTCTGGATTAGCCATGAATATATTGGAAATGCTTGCGATAAAGTAAGATTAGAACCTACTCTTGCATAATCCCGAGTCGCATCAAATCGATTTGGAGATACACGTTTTGCATTTAACGAGCCAAGCAATGTCCAAGCTGCAGATGGATAGTCATTATTTGATGCCAAATCTGGAACATGTTTTTTGCTTCCCGCTTCCGATATATGATCTTTTAATTTCAATTGGGTAAGCCGTCTCTGAATAATTGTTCTTGTCTTTTCTCGTGCTGGGTCGTTATCTGCCATTGATGCAAGCGAAGCTGCAAAATCAGGGTTGATTTTATATGCCAAATCAATATACCGTCGTTGGGTTGATTGCATATCTGAATCGTCTTGCTTTACTAAAATCTCCATTCCTGTTTTAAGGTGTTTACGTGACAATTGTTGGTCGATTTCAATCGTAGCTTGCGACAATAATTCATACCGATTGACTTGATCATAAACCGAAGGAATGTCCTTGATAAGACTTTCAGCTTCAAGCAAGAGTTGCCTTTGCTTGCTATGGTCATCTAAGCACTCGGCAATTTGCGCAAGGATAAGAACTTGGTCTGCCACGTTAATTTTCTTTGCTTCCTCAATCAAAGCATTCCACTCATTCGGCTTTGTTTCTCTAATTTTATAAATTTGAGCAAGGGAGATAATTAAATAGCCTTTATGTTTAATAAATTTATCATTAGGAAATTTTTTGTTTGCAATTTCTTCCAACTCTCTCGCTATTTCTGCCTTCTGATTCTTGCTAAAGGTATTACGATAAGTAGCTATACTTTCAGTGATTTCGAGAATGATGTAGAAAATATGGGCATCTTCGTCGATTCTTTCAAGAAAACTTATTAAATCTCTAATTTCATCGTGGGTTAATTTTTTACCCTTTGTACTCCCAGGGTTATAGTATGGCTCTTTATAGCACTTCGTTATGATATATGAACAGATTTCTTCGTAAGCATCGTCTCGTTTACCCGAAAAACCTATGCTGTCAATTAAAGCAAGTGCAGATGAAGGGTGAAACAAATAAAGAGCAGGGGATGCGGCGATTATTGCCTGTTCGCGCGCTTGACCATCAGAGTCTGGGATTTTTTCGAGAGTAGGCTTTATCTTTGCTCTTACAATTTCGCTAAACTTATCTTCCCTATTTGCCAATCTATATCGCAATGACAAGTCAGTATATAGTCCTGTCCTTTCCGTCATTGATGGAATATTTTCAATTGCAGTAAAAATCCTCTCAAGATCATAGTCTGTGTCAATTTTTTGAGCAAACAAACCACTAAAAGCACGAATACTAAGTTTAGCGCAGGCAATATACGCAATTGCCGCTCCATAAGAATCTAAAAATATAGTATTACGGTAATCCTCTACCTTCTCGAAAAACTGTTGGGCTAATTCTGGAATATCAGACAGTGATTCAACAATCTTGAAGCCCACATCGACTTTTATCCAACCAACATCAATAGAATCCCACGCTGTATTGAGCAATTCAATTGCTGAAGTTTCTACCTCGGTTACATCGATTGATTTTAACCTAGGCAATGTTTGTAAGACAAAGCAACATGCATTGCATCGTCTTGGAGCATCCTGTATTGTCTTTACCAAATCTGCGAAACGAAAAAACACTTTTTCGCTAATGGTTTCTTTCTCGGAAATCGCATTGATTCTAGAAAGAGCTTGAATTAGGAGTTCGTCTTTTCCTGCCTTGTCCGAGATATTTTGAAGGCAAGAATACACAAAATCCAAGTTTAATTTATCGTCTGGCGCATTCAAAATTGATTTTGCCAAATTGTATATAGCTTTATTCCTTCTATCTTCTCCATTTAGCTTTTGTGCAATACTTAACGCTCCTTCATGGTCGGTTTTGGCTAGTCCACGTATTATTCCTTTTGTCACAAAATACTGATCTGCCGTTTTATTCAGCAAATCATCTACACAAGAAGCCAGTTCCTTATTTACCATTGAATGTAAGGCGTCTTTCTTTTCAAATTTTTTATCGGGATCAGCTCTTGTCAATGCGGATGAGATTCGAGCCAAACACGAGCTCTTTGTGCTCAAATCCTCTAAATCACTTGTATACAAATATGCTTCAATAAAACAATCAAGACAAGTTGATGTGTCTTTATCCTTTTCCGCTAGCGCAAGAATTACCATGATACGAACATAATCTTCTATAGGTCCCAATCTCTCTATAGTAGCCTTTTGCCCGTTAATCATGCTTATCAAGCGCTTCTTCTTTTCAGGATCAGTAATATAAGGAATTGGCGTGGACAATTCCCTATAATCACGAGCATTTGGCGCGTAATCAGTGTTGGCAATTGCAATATTCAATCCAAAATCAACAACATCTGCGGCATCGGGTGACTCACGGTTTTTCATAACCCAAGATCGCAATAGATACAATTGTTCACTTGCGCGCTCCATCTTTCCAGCTTCTGCGATGATTCTTTCCCCAGAGAAGTTTAGATAGAATAAACCTTTGGTTAAGAAATTTTGCGCCTTGGAATCCTTTATTCGGTTTTGAATTTTCTCAACAACATCAAATGATTGATCGTTATAGTCATTTTCACTTAATGCTTTTAGCGAGAGTTTTGTAAAAGCCCAATCTAGTGCATTCTCTCCGCCCTCAGCGTCAACGTTTTTCTCAACTAAATTGAAGGCGAGTTCGCGCATAGAATCAATGTTTATCAAATTAGCGGCAATATCAATAGCCTTCTCTCCTAGTTTTTTATGATCCACTTGTTGGTAAGCATTTTTAATTCTTTCCTCTAACCCTTGAATATCCAATTGATGCTTTTCTTTTGCGTTCGCTAAAATCGAAAGAAGATACAGCCTATCCTCTTTAGTTATGGCACGTTCGGTAAGCGCCAAGGCAGAATAAACATCCTTCATCGCAATCAAGGCATTAATCTCGGACTCCCAAACGTCAGACGAATACAATTCATCAATGATTGCTGTTTGAAGACCTAGTCGAATTAAATCGCCATCTCGTTGAAGATTTAATGCTGCTTCAACCCCTAGTTTGGCAGTCTCACGCAAAGGTATTAATGATTGTTTGCCTTTCAAAATCTTTGAAAATATTTCGGGCGTTAAAAAATTCAACAAATCACTGTGTCGCCCCGATTGACTGTATACAGACGGCAAATAAACTACATCGTCTAAATCACTGGAATTTCTTATTCATCTTAACCTGAGTTGCCTAACAGGAACCTTTGCGGCATGAAAGAAGCT
>CAZLWG010000023.1:0-45528 GCA_964563315.1 uncultured Anaerolinea sp.
GGTTGTCTCTGCTCAGTATATGTAACGCGCCATCAAGTAAGCCAAGGCGGGGCGTGTGGAGTTCCGCCTCGACAAAACCAATAACATCCACGTCTCCATCGGAAAAGCATCCTTCGAAGCCGATAAATTGTACGAGAACTATGTGGCATTGATGGAAGCGATGAACAAAGCCCGCCCCTCGGGCGCGAAAGGCAATTTTGTGAAGCGCATTACCATCACCACCACAATGGGCCCGGGTGTCAAAACCGATCCCAATGAACACATGCAAGGAGCCGGGTAGCAATACTCGATAATTCCTGAAAAACCACTTCGCCGATGAAGGCAGGTGTTTCCGTGAAACGGTCAGTACGAATGTTTACGGCCAAATGGAAACATAATTTCCTGCTCAGGTGAAGACTGAAAGCAAAATTCCCTTCCGGGATTGCAAAAAGTCTTTGCCTGCGTAAGTGGCAAAGACTTTTTATATGAAAGGAGGTGAATCCATTGGCAATTTCAAAGCAACGCAAGGAGGAAGTGCTGACCCAGTACGCAGACTGGATCAAGCGCAGTGAAGCGATCATCCTTGTAGAATATACCGGCGCGACCATGAAGGCTTTGGATACGATCCGTGCAAAAGTGCGTGATACAGGCGGCGAATTCCATATTATTAAGAATACGCTTGCCCGCCGCGTCTTTGCTGATAGCGGTTTGGAAGTTCCCCAGGATTATCTGGTGAAATCCACGGCAGTCTCATTCGCGTTTTCCGATCCTGCTTCCACGGCAAAAGCGTTGACCGAAGCGACAAAAGGCAATGAGTTCGTAAAGGTCAAAGGCGGCTTGATGGGCGGTAAGACCATGAGCGCTGCACAGGTCAAGGCGCTTTCCGATATGCCCCCGCTGCCTGTCGTCCGTGCTCAACTTCTGGGCGTTCTACAGGCTCCCGCTGGCAAATTGGTCCGTACCATTGCAGAGCCCGCTCGTGGCCTTGCGGCTGTTGTCAAAGCCTTCTCCGAGAAGGCTCCCGCCGCAGCATAATCTTACATTAATCAAATCCATAACCATTTAGCAAGGAGTGCTAACAATGTCTGACAAGCTCGAAAAATTCGTGGAAGAACTTTCCACCCTTTCCGTCCTCGAGGCGGCTGAACTCGTGAAAATGCTCGAAGAGAAGTGGGGCGTCTCTGCCGCCGCTCCTGTCGCGGTTGCCGCGGCCGGCGGTGCGGCTGGCGGCGCGGCTGCTGAACCTGTCGAAGAGAAGACCGAGTTCGATGTGGTTATCAAGGATGCTGGCGCGAAGAAGATCGACGTCATCAAAGTCATCCGCCAGTTGACTTCCCTCGGTCTCGGTGAAGCCAAGACCCTGGCTGAAACCGCCGGTTCCAAGGTGCTTTCCGCCGTCGGCAAGGATGCGGCGATGGATGCCAAGAAGAAACTCGAAGAAGCCGGCGCGAACGTCGTCGTTGAGTAATTTCCTTTGAACAAAAAAGACCATCCACTTAGGATGGTCTTTTTGATTCGACTTGATTGCGTCATGCCGCGTAGCGATCTACTTTGCGGATCACCATTACCACTTTGCCTTTGATCTCCAAGGGCTCGCTCTTTTTGACCAGAATGGGTTTCATGGTAGGGTTGGCGGGCTGGAGGCGGTAGCCGTCTTTTTCCTTGTAAAAATATTTGAGGGTTGTTTCGTTCTTATCCGAAAGCCAGACTGCCACCATCTCTCCATTGCGGGCTTCCTGGGCAGGCTTGAGGATGACAATATCGCCATCGTTGATCATGGCGTCGATCATTGAGTCTCCCTGCACTTGAAGGGCGAACAAGTCCTTGCCTTTTTCCTTGGCGGGCATTAGCGATGTGGCAATTTCCACGGAGTCATCCGCCGTGAACGAACCAAAATCCGAAGAGGGGATCGGGATGGGTTCGCCAGCTTGAATGACGCCAACCACCGGTACACGCATCATATCGCCAAATGGCGACGCATTGGTAAGGCGCATTCCGCGCGAGATCTTGCGATCGCGCTCGATATGCCCTGCTTTTTCGAGTTGATCCAAATAATAATTCACAACCGAAGTGGATGAGATGTCACAATGTTCCCCGATCTCTCGGATGGAGGGTGGGTGTTTATGTTCACGTTGATAGGACTCGATGAACCCCAGAATTTTCTGGTGTCGTTCCCCTAGCCCCTTGCTTTTTCTTACCATCATCATTTCAGCCTCCTGAGCGTTATTCGCTCATTTGTGCTAGGAATAATACTCGAACGCCTGTTCTGTGTCAAGGATTTTGGAGGCGGAATATTTGGGTCCATTTCTGGCTGAGAATCGATTGGGTTTACGAATCAGGTTTTCGGTCGGTAGGGGAGGCGATTTCTTAAAAAATGGACGTAAAATCTTTTAATTCAGGATTATTAATAATGAAGTCAAGAATATCAATAAATCCATCAATATTATTTATTTTCCTATTGACAAAATTTAAAAAATGGCTATAATTTAGGAAGAAATTAGTAAGAGTATATCAAGATAATTGATTTTTTCTTGTAAATCTCTGAAGGAGGCTTCCATGAATGACCTGTTTCCGGAAAAACTTGCTGAACTGCGTCGAAAACAGATTCGCGAAGAAGTTGATTCCATTCGGCTTGGCGAACAAATTTCGCGCGGGACAAGTCTCCTAAGTAAGGTTCTTGCTGCTTTGGGCGCTTGGATGGTCACTCGGGGCGAACGGCTCCGTGAACAACACTCTTCCGTATCTCAAAGCTGCGGAGCCAGGTACATCAAGAAGGCAGCCTGATGTTCAAGAACACCCTCGAAAATATTTCGAAAACCTATCACGAATATCCACGCACCTTCTGGAAGGTAGTCGCCATTACCTTCATTGACAGATTGGGCGGCGCGCTGATCTTCCCGTTTTTTGCGCTTTATCTTACCAGTAAGTTCAATATCGGCATGACGGATGTGGGCGTACTATTTGCCGCCTTTTCCCTTTCGAGTTTTGCAGGATCTGCTGTTGGCGGCGCGCTCACGGACCGTTTCGGTCGCAAACGCATCATTATCTTTGGATTGATCGCTTCTTCATTCAGCACGGTCGCAATGGGACTTGTCAATGCCTACGAGTATTTCTTTGTGTTGGCATTCTTTGTAGGGATCTTGGGAGACGTGGCGGGCCCTGCTCATCAGGCCATGGTTGCCGATATTCTTCCAAAGGAAAAGAGAGCGGATGGATATGGCATCCTGCGCATTGCCTTCAACCTTTCCGTTGTGATCGGGCCTGCCATCGGAGGATTGCTTGCGGCTCGTTCCTACTTGTTGCTGTTTCTATCCGATGCGGCCATTTCCATGCTGACAGTTTTTCTTGTTGCCATTTTCCTGCCAGAAACAAGACCTGAGGCGCATCCAGATGCGCCAATGGAATCGGTTGGAAGCACCTTTGCGGGTTACGGCAAGGTCTTCCGCGATGCGGCTTTCATGCTGTATCTTGGCGCCGTGATGCTGGGCGTCTTCACCTACATGAACATGAATACCTCTCTGGGTGTTTACCTGCGTAACGAACACGGCATCATCGAAGCGGGCTACGGCTATTTGCTCAGTTTGAACGCGGCAATGGTCGTGTTGATGCAGTTTCCAATTACGCGGCGGATCGAGAAATATCCGCCCATGCTGATGATGGCGTTTGGGACCTTCCTCTATGTGATCGGTTTTTCCATGTACGGATACGTTTCGACCTATCTTTGGTTCGTGATCGCGATGGTCGTCATCACCATTGGCGAGATGGTCGTGTCGCCCGTTTCACAGGCACTGGTGGCGAGTTTTGCTCCCGAAGACATGCGTGGACGCTACATGGCTGTCTCCGGCTTTTCATGGGGCATTCCTTTTGCCATCGGACCCTATCTTGCCGGGCTGATCATAGACGGACCAAGCCCTCATTTACTCTGGTATGCGGCGGGATTTGTTGGTATCCTTTCGACCGTTGGGTTCCTGGCCCTGCACCGGATGCGCGAAGTTAAAATGCGTTCATTGCCCAAAGCGGCATTATCTTGATATTGGAGGATGATCATGAGACCTGCACCCACCCGTTGCCCCGTCTGCCAATCTGAACTATCTGTCACACGACTGCATTGCGGGAATTGTGACACAACCATCGAAGGGAATTTCCTTTCCGGGCATTTTGCTAACCTTACCCCAGAGCAATTGGATTTTGTATTCACCTTTGTCCGTTGTGAAGGCAAGATCAACCGCATGGAGCAGGAGTTGGGGCTTTCCTATCCGACCATCCGCAACCGCTTGCACGAAGTGATTCGCACATTGGGGTATGAACCGGGTAAGGATGAACCTGTGGAGATATCACAGGAGGCAAGAAATAAAATCCTGGAAGATCTGAGCGCAGGGGTGATCACTGCCGAGGAAGCCACACGCCTCCTGCGCGGCGAAGAGGAGTAAACCATGTCCAAAACGATTTCAGCTGGGCGAACCCCCAGAGTTCATATTGAATCCGTCGGCGGCGACCTCAGCCTGGTAGGCTGGGAATCCGACGAAATCCTGGTCAAAGGCGACGATGATGAAATGCGCGTCCACCAGGATGGCGAAGAAGTGAAAATCTCTTCCAGCGGCGACCTTTCCATCCGCGTGCCAAAGACCGCTTCCATTTCCATCTCGAAGATCGAAGGCGATGCCGCAATTCGTGGGATCATGGGCGGCATTGCATTGGACCAGATCGTTGGCGACCTTTCCATCCGTGATGTGGAAAACATTGCGATTGATACGGTTCAATCCGACCTCAGTCTGCGCGGCGCGAAAGGAAATGTGGCCGTCAAAAAAGTGCAGGCGGATGTTTCCATTCGCGATGTGGATGGAAATGTTGCGCTCGAGTCCATTGTGGATGATCTTGCCCTGCGCGATGTGCGTGGAAACGTGAGCGCCAACGTGGGTGAGGATGTAGTCTTGTATATCAACCCACAATCAGGGAATTCCTATTCCATCACAGCGGGCGACGATATTTTACTGGTGATGCCGCCAAAGGCAAATGCCACATTGACCCTGAATGCGGATTCAATTGACATGGATTGGAAAGGCGTGGATAACGACGAAGACGCCACGTCCCAGGTGATTACGTTGGGCGATGGCTCTGCGGCGATCACGCTGAACGCGGGCGGTGACATCCGTGTTTCAAACCGGGCGGAAGCGGGAGAATCAGCCGAAGAGTTTGGGAATTTTGCGGGAATCGGGCTCGATTGGTCCGGCTTTGGCGAACGAATTTCCAAACAAGTGGAACGCGCTGCGCGCCGCGCTGAGGAGGCAGGTCGCCGCGCGGAGGAGCGGGTAAGGCGCCGAATGGGGGCGAAGGTCAATTTTGGAGCTGGCAGATGGAACTGGGATCTTTCCCCAAAAGGAGTTCCCATGCCGCCCAAACCGCCCGTTTCAGATGAAGAACGAATTGCCATTCTGAAGATGCTTCAGGAAAAGAAGATCACAGCAGAAGAAGCGGATAAGCTGCTTTCCGCCTTGGAAGGAGATGTGTGATGTCTGCCGAAGAACGCAGGAAGATTTTACAACTCGTTGCCGATGGAACGATTAGCGCGGAGGAAGCCGCAAATTTGATGCGGACCTTGGAAGAATCTGCTGAGAGCGAAGTCGAGGTTTTGGAAGCGGGAGCAGGCGCGGGCGGAGAGCGAAGCGACGCGCCGGAGTTCGAGGAAGTCCGCAGGCGGGCAATGCGCTGGGCATTCATCCCGCTGACGATTGGTGTCTTCACCACTGTCTTGAGCGCATGGGGCATGTTTGCAATCCAGCAGAATGCGGGTTTGAATTTCTGGTTCTATTGTTTGACCCTGCCGTTGTTCCTTGGGATTCTTTTGATCGTGCTTGGCGCAGGCGGCGGGACTTCGCGCTGGCTTTATGTGAATGTGGATCGCAGCCGAACACACGACGGCCCAAAAAACATTACAATTGCGCTTCCGCTTCCGCTTGGACTTGTGGGTTGGTTCCTCAGGAATTTCGGCTCCCGCATTGACGGGTTGAAGAAAAGCAGAGTGGACGATGTCCTTCACGCGATTTCGATGACGAAATCCATTCGCGAGCCGTTGATCGTGAACGTGGATGAAAGCGAGACGGGCGAGCGCGTGCAGGTATTCATCGGTTAGGAGGCTGACATGGCGAACAGTGAAGAACGAATGAAAATTTTGAAAATGATCGAGGAGGGGAAGATCAGCGCAGATGACGCCTCGAAATTGCTGGCGGCTTTGAGTGATACACGGCGGGGCGCTCCTATGCCGCCGCGTCCGCCCGGCGCGCCGGGGTCGCCGCGCTGGCTGCGAATCCGAGTGACGGATACCCGCACGGGGCGCTCGAAGGCGTCAGTCCAGATTCCGCTTGCACTAGTGGATGCAGGGATGAAGATCGGCGCGCATTTCGCGCCCGAGGTGGAGGGCGTGGACATGACCAATGTAATGGACGCGCTCCGCATGGGCGTCACTGGCAAGATCATCGACGTGACCGACGATGAAGACGGGGAACACGTCGAGATTTACGTCGAATAGTTGTGTGATTCGATCAAGGGCTGTCCCAAAGGACAGCCCTTTTTGATATAAAACGACTCTTAGCGGCACAGATACAACGTCATCTGGTTGTTCCCGCCTCCACCCGGACCGTCCAACTGATTCCGTCCATCGGGCTGGTTGCCTGCACTGATATCACTGAAGTCAAGCACGACCCCGCAGGATGATTTCAGCCAATTGGATATATCCTGCTTGTTTCCACGGTCCCCTCCGTATAAAACATAACGCAGTTCACCGTTAGCCACCATCTTCGCCAAATCTTCTACGCTGACAACTTCATCCTGACCGGCGAAACCGCCCATGTACAACACAGGGCGACCTGTGGCAATGACAAGGCTTGCGCCTTGCTGTGATGAAGGAACCGCCACGAGATACTTAACGCCCTGTGTGTTTGCCTGCAAATAATCCACTAAATCCTGATTTTTGTTCGATCCGGCTCCATCATCCGGCTGGCGAGCGCGGTCGGGTCCCTGTTGCTGATTACTCCCTGCGTAGGCGGTTGGCAGGTTTTGATCCGCGTTGGAGACAGTCGTCATCACCGTCCAATAGGCAGGGATGACTAGCATCGCTGCCAGCACGGCAAGATACGCCGCCCGCCTCGAAATGGACAAGAGCATGATACCCATACCAAGCAGGATTCCAGTACCAAGCATCCACCACGAGAGGTCGCCGTATTGCGCCGAAGCGAAGACTTGAAAACCAAGCGTGATCAGGACAACGACAATCAACAGGATGACCGCCCAATTTCGGTTTTTACCCCAATTCCATAGTTGAGCAAAACCGATACCCACCATCGCCCCAAGTGCGGGAGCCAGCATGATGGCGTAGTAGGCATGGAAAATTCCCGAGATCATGCTGAAGAAGACCACGCAAGTCAACAGCCAGCCGCTCCAAAGGACGAGCGCTTTGTGAATGCCCGATTCGATGGGAAGCTGAATTCGAGCGCCGAATATTGCGAGTAAAACGCTGATCAATGCAAACGGCAACAGCCAGGACATTTGCTTGGATAGCGGTTGCGTGAAAAATCGGAATGGGCCGGGCGACCCCGTCTCATTGCTGAACGGCGTACGTCCTTGAGTGTTGGATGTTCCAGGTTGGATTCCCGGATTCTGGGCGTTGGGCATTCCGGGTTGGATTCCCGGATTCTGGGTGTTAGGCATTCCCTGCGGCGCGCAAGCCAGTTGACTCGTGCTGGGCGGCGTGATGCAAGTCCCGTTGATGGTGTTTCCATTCGGCAGGTTGAAGGAACAGGCGTCACCCAATGTCGAGCCTGCACACGCTGCCAATGCCTGCGGGGGGGCGCTTTGGCGAGGTCCCTCTTGAGGAGGAGAGGAGGGATTGAGTGGCTGACCAGTTTGCGGCGCGGAAGGAGGCGTCCTTCCGCCCTGGTTGCTTTCGAGACGCGAGACTCCGTTGTGTCCGAAGATCAATCCCATCACAGTATTATTGTCGCTCGAGCCGATGTAAGGACGCTGGTCTGCGGGAGTCAAATCCACGACGATTGCCCAGGAAAGTGATACGGTAATGAGCAGGATCGTGGCAATGCCGAGATTGACGATCTTGCGCAGCCAGCCTTCTTTCGAGCCGAAGAAGTACAGTGCGTAGAAAGCGGGGAGCGGCAGGAAAGCTTGCAGCATTTTGATGTTGAAGCCTAGACCGACGAGGAACGCGCCCGCCAGAACCCAGCGCAGTTTTCCCGTTTCTGTTGCATGGATGAAAGCCCATGCTGCCAGCAGCAGGAAGAAGACCAGCATGCCGTCCATGGTGTTGTTGCGGTTAGTGGCCACGTACACCGGAGTTAATGCCATTACCAGAGCGGCAACAAGACCGGCGATCTCACCCATATATTTTTTGACAAGGAAGTAAAGTATGGGAATGCCGAATACGCCTGCCAGAATGTTCGGAAGGGTGACCGTGAAGCCGCTGACGCCAAGGAAGTATGCGAAGACGGCTTGAATCCACAATCCGAGCGGCGGTTTATCGACTGTGACAGAGCCGCCCGGTTCCGCCGCCACGAAGAAGAAGTTGCTCCACGATTTGAGCATGGACTCCACTGCGGCGGTGTAATAGGCGTTTGCGTCACCGATGGAATCGATGTTGATTATGTGCAAGGCAAAAGACAGTGCCATAATGGCAATGAGAATCACTGTGGCAATGGTGATTCCAGGCAGGATTTTCCTGTTCAGAATCGAAGGGCGAGCGGGTATGGTTTCAGTTGTCATGATATTCTCCTATTCTAATGTTGTTTGAACGTCCATGTTCTATTGGCAAAATAATTCCAAAAGACGACCACGCCCGTGGCAACCACCTTGGCAGGCAGATAGCCCCATGCAGGTTGACCAAAGAATGTCCCCAACATGTGTTCGAGCGAAAGGACAATCAAATTGTTGAGTGCCAATCCGATCAGACTCACTGAAGTAAATTGAAGCAATTGTCTTCGCCAGTTTGGCTGAAGCCTGTCGCTGAAGGTCCACAAACGGTTCCAGGTGAAGTTGTTGAGGAGTCCTGCTGTGAAGGAAAGGCTGTTTGCGGCGAGGGTGGGAAGCCCCACCAGTTTGAGCAACGTCAGCAGGCTGAAATCCAACAAGGTGCCAACCGCGCCGACGGTCAAAAAACGGGCGAAGCGGGTTGTTTCTTTCTGAGTGGGTTGGGTTGAGAGAGTTGTCATAATTCTCCTTGGCGATACCACAAGTGTATGGTTTCACACGAAAGATCGAGAGTGAAACCAATCACCATTTGCGCTGGCAGAGTGTGAAATTCCGCATCTCCACCCATGACACCAGTCATGGGTAAGGAAGGGAATAGATGACCGGATGCACGATCCCTTAAACCCTCTCCGTGATAAGATTTGGACATGACCCATCCCAATGACTCCACCCGCATCCTGCGCATCTCTGCCTGGATATGGATCGGCTATCTGCTGGCAATGCTCGTCATGGATGTCCTTCTTTACATGCCTCAATTGCAAAAGCTGATGGGGCAGACTGTCCCGTTCCAACAGCAGCCTTTGAATCCGATCAACCCGCCATTAAGACCGCCAAATCTGTTCCCTGTGCTTTTGTATTACACCGTCAGTCTTTCAGTCGCTGTGCTTTTCCTCGCCTTTGCCCATTGGGATGGGATGCAAGATCGGCTGGGAAAGGCTCATTATCCGCTCTTGCTTTTTGCCATTGCAGTCACGCCCATCCTGGTCAATGCGCTGATTGTGCCGCGTTTTCCGCCGGGCCCGCTTGCCAATGCGGAAGGGATGGCGCTTCGCCAACTGCCTGTGTTGTTCGTGGCACTGGCATTGACGGCGTGGGAATACCGCCTGTTCCACGTCATCCTGTTCAGTGTCGGGACAGCCGTTTTCGAACTCTCACTCATCTTCCTGAACGCTTTTGAATATCAAAGCCTGTATGTCTTTGTTTTCATTGCCATCATCCGCACCATCAGCTTCATTGCGCTGGGAATATTCATCAGTCTGCTTGTGACGCGCCTGCGTGAACAACGCGAGTCGCTTCAGGCGGCGAATGCCAATCTGGTGCATTATGCGTCCACGCTGGAACAACTCACCGTGAGTCGCGAGCGGAACCGTCTTGCGCGGGAACTCCACGACACGCTAGCTCATTCATTGACCGCGCTGTCCGTCTCGCTGGAAACCGTCAAAGCCTATTTCGATATTGACCGCGAAAAGAGCCGCGAACTGCTCGAGACTTCGCTTGAAACCACACGCAAGGGAGCGAGCGAAACCCGCCGCGCGCTCAAATCCCTGCGCTCGTCAGATCTGGAAGACCTGGGTCTCGGACTTGCCATCCAGCGTACTGCGGAATCTGCCGCCGCCCGCCTCAATCTGAACCTCGAAATTGATCTGCCGAACCCCATGCCTTCACTCAGCCCAAGCATCGAACAGACGATCCATCGTATCGTGCAAGAGGCGGTGGAGAATGTTGCCCGTCACTCGCAAGCCACCAAGTTAAGCGTGAGGCTCAAAAGCAATGGGCACACGATATTGACCGTCGAAGACAATGGCACAGGCTTCGATACATCCAAAGAAACGACGGGACACTTTGGATTGGTCGGTATGCGCGAACGCGCCGAACTCGCGGGCGGAAGCTTAAGCATCGATAGCAAAAATGGAAGGGGAACGCGCGTCATGCTGACGATATAATTCCCGGAATATGACCATGAAGATACTTCTCTGCGACGACCAGGCAGTCATCCGCGACGGACTTGAAATGCTGCTCAACCTCGAACAGGATTTTCAAGTCGTCGGCTCCGCGCAAGAGGGCTCTGAGGCTATGGAACTCGCCGAACAAAAACAGCCCGACCTGATCCTGATGGATCTAAAAATGCCGGGCGTGAACGGCATCGAAGCCACCCGCCGCATCCGCGCGAAATTCCCCGAGATGAAAATCCTCGTCCTCACCACCTACGACGAAGACGAATGGGTCTTCGATGCCATCCGTGCTGGAGCCTCCGGCTATCTCCTAAAGGACACACCGCGTCAGAAGATCGTCGAAGCCATACGCGGCACAATGGAGGGAAAATCCTTTGTTGACCCCTCCGTCGCAGGCAAGATGATGGCGCAAATCTCCAGCAACCAGAAACAGCCCATCTCCATCCTCGCCGAAAAACTCACCGAGCGCGAACTGGATGTGCTTCGGCTTATCGCCAAAGGTTTCAATAACGCCGACATCGCAGGACAATTGCATCTCTCTGAAGGGACGGTCAGGAACCACGTCAGTTCCATCCTCGAAAAGCTCACCGTTTCCGATAGGACACAGGCGGCAGTGATCGCCATTCAACACGGCATGTAACACCCTACCCGAATTTCCAGTTCTCATCCGCCCGTTTCACCGATACACTCCATCCACGCACCCGCTAGAATATGCGCCAAGGAGAAACTCATGAGCAACAATATTTTTACCGAACTTTCAGAAGCAATGGCAGACGCCGCCGAACAGGCAGGCAAATACACTGTGCTGGTGGACGCGCGCCGTCGTATTCCCGCCAGCGGCATTGCGATTGCAAAAGATAAAATCCTGACCGCAGATCACGTCGTCGAACGCGATGAGGATGTCAAAATCCTTCTCGATAATGGCAAGGAACTCACCGCCCGCCTCGCTGGCAGGGACCCGGGAACTGATCTGGCGCTTCTGAAATTGGATTCCGCCTCAGCCTTTCCAGCCCAAACCTCCACTGCGCCAGTCCGCGCGGGGCAGTTCGTCCTGGCTGTTGGGCGTCCTTCCAAAAAGGGAATCGAAACCAGCTTCGGCACTGTCAACGCCATCGGCGGACCTGTCCGCACGGGACGCGGTGGCATGTTGGAGCAATACATCAAGACTGATGTGGTCTCATACCCCGGCTTTTCCGGCGGTCCGTTGATTGACGGCGAAGGCGCTGTCATCGGTATTAATACATCGGGCTTTGGCAGCGGACGCGCGGTCACCATTCCTGCCGACACGGCTTGGAAGATTGCCGAATCCCTCGCCATGCATGGGAAGATAAAACGCGGCTATCTCGGCATCCGCAGTCAAACAGTCAACATCCCAGCCGAGGCGCGGAATGAGTTGAAGCGTGTTCAGGAAACAGGTTTGCTCATTGTCGGTTTGGAAGAGGACAGCCCTGCTGAAAAAGGCGGCGTGATGGTGGGTGATATTTTGGTGGGAGTGGCGGGAGAAGCCATCGAACATCATGACGAGTTATTCAACCGCCTGAGCGGCGGCGTGGTTGGGGTATCGACGCCCATGGATGTATTACGCGGCGGTAGATTGAAAACAGTGGATGTGATCGTTGGGGAGCGGTAATTGATCCGCATTTCGATTGTCTCGCCGAACCATGCCATGCGGGTCGGCTTGCGCGAAATCCTCGGCAATCACCCCGAGATCAAAGTGATGGGGGAAGCGGTCAGTCTTGAGGATGTGAATGAAAAAGAGACCGAGGTGGCAGTGATGGCCTCGGTCTCTTCTGTGCATGTCGAGGGAAAATATAACTTCGCCGTGCTCTTCCTCACAGACGATATCGAATCGGTGCGTGGGATACTCAATTCGAACGTGCGGACGTGGGGTGTGCTTTCTGCGGACTCAGCTGAAGACGAATTGGCGGCAGCGATTGCAGCAGTGGCGGAAGGGCTGTGGGTTGGCGCGCCAGGCTTGGTGGAAGGTCTGATGCGCTTTTCGAGGAGAGGCGAAATCGCCAGCGAAGAGTCCCTGCCCGAGCCGTTGACTGCGCGGGAGAAGGAAGTCCTCCAGCACATGGCGGAAGGATTGGCGAACAAACAGATCGCTTTGGAACTCAGAATCAGCGAGCATACGGTGAAGTTCCATCTCTCGTCCATGTATGCGAAACTGGGGGTTTCGAGCCGCACGGAGGCGGTGCGGCGGGGAATGGAATTGGGTCTGATATCGCTTTGACCCCAATCATTGGAAAATAAAACGCCCCGCAGTTTTCCATTGCAGGGCGTTTTATCATGGAGCAGTTATTTCGATTTCCTCGTGAACAGTTTCCAAATCAACCAGACGATCAAAACAGGCGGGGCGAAGATCGGCACGACCACCACGAAGATCCAGATCAGCAGATCCAGGATGCCTTGATAAATATGGGTTACCGATTTTTTAGCGTTATCGAAGGTCTTGCCGGGGTCCCAGGGATGCGGTTCAGGTGTGGGCGTGGGAACGATTTCCGGCAGTTCAGGCTCGAAGTTGATCGTGATTGTGGAATAGGATGAACGATCCTGCAAATAATTGATGCGTCCTTTGATCTCTTCGATCTGGCGTTCGATCTCGGCAAGTTCGGCGTTGATGCGCAGGGCTTCATCCACTGTTTTTGCATCATCGAGGAAGGACTTGATGCGCTCGCGCGTGGTTTCGAGGTTGACGAGCTGCGACTGCAAATCCACATATTGATCGGTTACATCTTCGCCGGAGGCAGTTTCATCCAGCACTTGAACGGAAATTCCTCGCAGGCGGCTGAGCGCCCGCTCGAATTGCTGGACGGGCACTCCGATTGTGATGGTGGCGTATTTGTAATTCTTCCCGTCGTAATACATCTGATACCAAATGCGCGAACTGATGATGTACCCGCCCGTGTCGCCAACGATCTGCGTGGCGCGGTCAATTGCCTGATCGGTATCCTCCACAAGCAGTTTGATCTCGGCGGATTTGATGATGAGATGCGTGCTATTGGCGACCGATGCTTCAACTCCCGTGTCGTATACGGGACCAACAGGCAAACCGGGCGCAGAATCCGCGCCTTGCTGTTTGGCGGCTTCTCCTTCCATTTCGGCGACAGGCTCCGGGGCGACGAACATTTCCATCGATTCTACGGGCGCTTCCGATGCAGGCGCAGCGCCTCCTCCGCAAGCGCTGAGGATCAATGCGATCATCAATGCGAATAGAACGAAAACAGCGAAACGTGATTTCATGACATTCTCCTTTGTTTATGTTTTTCGGCGTTGCTTGATAGACGAATCCAATCAACAAAAGTTCCCCCGGAAAATAATCCGCTTCACCCTAAATTTGAGCCTGCCTCTGTTTTCTGTAATCAATGAATCACGAAAAGGTTGTCATGCTGAACGAAGTGAAGCATCTCTGGAAGCCGTTCAAAAGGCGGGAGGGATTCTTCGCTCCGCTCAGAATGACATTTCGAGATCTACTGGTAATTGATTCTTCCCCCTATTATGCCTTTTTATCGTAAATGACGGCAGGTTCTTCAGCCCAGCCATGTTCTTGTGAACGCACAACCAACTCCGCCAATTCGCGCGGCAGGACGTTGCTGCCCGCAATCTCTTCCAGCGGCATCCAGATGGGATGGTATGTTCCATGCACAGGATCGAACTCTCCGTATTCCTCACCCGTCCCGGAGCCAAATTCTCCGCCTGTCTTTTCGACGAGAAAATAGACTTGAAGTTTCCCATCGAAATGCACATCGGCGACTTTGCAGACGACGCGGACTTGAATCCCCAATTCCTCTTCCATTTCACGGACGGCAGCCTGCTCATGCGTCTCGCCTTCGTCCACACCGCCGCCGGGGAACGTGAAATAATGCAAGCCGGCGCGGTGACGTTCCATCAACGCAAGCCTGCCTTCTTCGATCAAGATACAGCCTGCGCGGACTCTCATTTTTCCTCTTCAAGAATTTTGCGTATCTGTGCCACATCTTCGTGGATTTTTTCGATCAGGGCATCCACGGAGTTGAATTTTAATTCATCCCGCAGGCGAGCGACGAATTCAAGCCGAAGTTCTTCACCGTAAATATCGCGGTCGAAATCGAGCAGGTAGGCTTCCAGGCTGGGGGTTGTTCTTTCGGGCGTGAAAGTGGGGTTGAAGCCGATGTTCGTCGCCGCCATGAACCGTTCGTCGCCAAGGGTTGCCCAGCAGGCGTAAATCCCATTGATGGGTATTACTTTTTGTTCAGGGTAATCTATGTTCGCGGTGGGGAAGTTGATCCTCTTTCCGCGTCCCGCGCCGCGAATGACTTCTCCGCCCATGCGGTAACGATAGCCGAGCAGGTTGGCGGCTTCGGTGACGTTACCGGTGGAAACGAGTTTCCGAATTTCAGTGGACGAGATCACGCCGCTTTCATCGCTGACGGCTGGCACCACTTCGACGGTGTATCCCAGTTCCGAGCCGATCTCTGTTAAGCGCGAGGCGTTGCCCTCGCGTCCTTTACCCAAAGCAAAGTCGTAGCCGATAAGCAGGCGGCTCAGTCCGAGATTCTGTTTGAGCGTGGACATGTATTGATGGGCAGTGGCAGTTGAGAGGTCGCGTGTGAAGCGCTGGGTGATGACTGCGTCCACGCCGAGCGAGCCGAACAGTTCCGCGCGCTCATCCGGAGTGGTCAGGCAGTGGATATCCTTGCCGGTCAACACACTGGCGGGGTGCGGGTGAAAGGTGACGACGACGGCGGGAGCGCTGTTTGCGTGTGCCTCGCGTACGAGTTTTTCGACGATGGCGCGATGCCCGCGATGGACACCGTCGAATACGCCGATGGTCGCCCAGGCGTTTTGCAGGGACGCTTCTTCAATGGAATGATATTGTGGCATGGTATGAAAAAGCCGCCGGAGCGGCGGCAGGGTAATGTCATTGCGGGGCGGGAACCGAAGCAATCTCGAAATTACAGGTAGATTGCTTCGGCGGGAAGATTACCCTCCTCGCAATGACGGGGTTTTAGTCTGAAGTGAAAAATACTTTCTTGGGCTGCCATTCGGGGGAGCCGTCTTCGCCGGTGATAAGTTCCATCAATGCGACGAGTTCGCCCTGAGTACTAACGCCGCGCACTTTCGGGTTGACGGTATCGGCTTCCTTTGCTTTGACACGGTGACCGTGGCGCACGCCTTCCACTTCGTCGGGGTTGAGTTCGACGGCTGGCCAATCTGCGAGAGTTTCGGCGGCAGGGATGAGGTATTGATACCAGTTTCCGGCAGTGAAAGCTTCCTGTAATTTTCGCAAAGGTACCGAGTCACGCAAGGTGAAGCGCCCGCTTTTTGTACGGCGCAAACCGACGAGATAGGCGCCACAGCCAAGTTTCTTGCCGAGATCGTTCGCCAGCGAACGGACGTAGGTGCCGGACGAACAATGCACGTCAATCACAACTTCCGGCGGAGTCCATTCCAACACTTCGAGGTGATGAACCGTGATGGTGCGCGGTTCGAGTTCGACCTCTTCGCCCTTGCGCGCCATTTCGTAAGCTTTGCGTCCCTGAACTTTGACGGCGGAGTAGGGCGGGGGAGTCTGCTCGATCTCGCCTACAAAGGTTTTGAGTGCTTCTTCGAATTCAGTTTCGGTGATGTTCGAAGGGTCTTTGGTGGGGGTAAACTTTCCGTCGGCGTCGTAAGTGTCGGTGGTGCCGCCGAGGCGGATGATGGCTTGATAGCGTTTATCTGAAGCGGAGACATATTCACTTAAACGGACGGCAGGTCCTACAAGGATCACGAGTACGCCGGAAGCGCGCGGGTCAAGCGTGCCGGTATGTCCCGCGCGGCGCAAGCCGGTTCCGTTTCTGATGGCTTGAACCACATCATGCGAGGTCATCCCAACGGGTTTGTCCACAACAAGCGCGCCTGAGATCGCGTTTTTTACATCTTGACTGTTCATCGAGTTATTCCTCCTAAACTGTTCCCTGATTATTATGACATATCTGGCTGAATATTTATATAAGACATTCGTATTAAAAAGCCGTGCCTGCCCTTACAAATTTAGTAGTTCGCGCGTCTTTTTGAGGGCTTCCGCCTTGATCTCGCTCATATTTCCCTCGATATCCGCTCCTGCGGCGGCGGCGTGACCTCCGCCCTTGAAGTGCTTTGCAATGGGAGAAACATCCACACCCGGTTCCAATGCACGCCAGGAGATTTTGACGTGATTATTGGATTGCTCGACGAATACCATGCCGACCTTGTTCCCGTCTATGGCGGAAATCATGTTGATCAGGTCCGCATCATCGTTTCCGCCGTAGCCTGTGGATTTGCGGTCTGCAAGCGTAAGCGTCCCCCAGACAATGCCATTTTTACTTTCGAGGCTGGAGAGTCCCGCGCCCCAGTATTTGGCAGCGGGGAAGGATTTTCGCACGAGGGAATGCATGTAGATTTCCGGCATGTCCACGCCTTTTTCCATCAAGTCGGCGGCTTGACGGAGCGCTTCGGGCGTTGTGTTGGACGTGCGGAAGCCAAGAGTATCCGTCAGGATGCCTGTCAATAAAGCGGCGGCAACGGGTTTTGTGACGGTCAATCCCCATTCCGTCAGGTGATTGGTAAGGATCGCGGCTGTGGCGACTTCCTTCGCCTCAATGAGGTTGAGTTTGCCAAACTTTTCGTTGGTGATGTGATGGTCAATATTGATATCCGGCTGACCGAAATTCTCGAACACTTTTCCCACACGCTTGAGATCCGCGCAGTCTACAGTGATGAATGTATCGTGTTCACCGCTTGGTTCCTTTTTGATGAGGTCGCTGCCCTCCAAATACTTGAACGAGGACGGCACGCCGTCTGCGAGAACCATTTCAACGGATTTGCCTGCGTCCTTCAATGCCAATCCCAAGCCGAGCAATGAGCCTATGGCGTCGCCATCCGGTCGAACATGCGAAGCGATGACGGCTTTCTTCGCTTCGGCAAGTCTTTCTTTTATCTCCCCTTTAATTCGTTTGTCCACTGCGTATTAACCTCCATGGTTCCTCGCCCGCCCTCGAGGAGGCATTTATTTCTTTTTTCTTAACCCAGCCAGCATCTTTTCGATGTGGTCTGCATTTTCCGGGGTGGGGTCCCAATGGAACCGTAATTTTGGAAAGGCGCGGAGTTCGATGCGCGAGGCGAGAGTCCGCCTGAGAAAGCCCGAAGCCGATTCGAGTCCGGACAGGACATCGGCGGAGCGTGAGGCGCCTTCCACGGCCGAGACGTATACATCCGCAAATGCGAGTTCCCTATCCACTTTTACGTCTGTAACGAAGATTTGTTGCAGGCGCGGATCGCTCACTTCGCGGATCAGCATGATCGAAAGTTCCTCTTTCATCCGGTCTGCAATGCGCTGTAATCGAATTCCTGATGGCATAAATAACTGGGCGGGTCATCCCCGCCCCTTGTCCGTTTACTCCACGATGTAGCATACCAGCATATCGCCGGGCTGGATGTCGTTGAAATTCTTGAAGCCCACGCCGCATTCGTAGCCCTGGCGGATTTCCTTCACGTCGTCCTTTTCGTGACGCAGAGAGGAAAGGTCGCCTTCATAGACGATGTCTGTGCCGCGATACAAACGTACTTTCGCGCCGCGCTTCAACTCGCCGTCTGTGACCTTGCAACCGGCCACCCTGCCGAACTTGGAAGCGGAGAACACCTGCAAAACCTGCGCGCGACCAAGGGTCTTTTCCACGAGTTTGGGTTCAAGCATGCCTTTGAGGGCTTTTTCGATGTCCTCGGTCATGCGGTAGATGATCTCGTACAACCGAATGTCAACGCCTTCTTTTTCCGCCATGCGGCGGGCGTCCACATCAGCCTGCACGTTGAAGCCAATGATAATCGCTTTCGAGGCGGATGCTAGCATCACATCGTTGTTGCCGATGTTGCCTGTTTCTGCATGAAGGATGTTCAAGCCGATCTCGCCTTCGCCAAGTTTGTTCAGTTCTGTGACGATGGGATCGAGCGAGCCTTGCACATCGGCTTTGACGATGAGATTCAATTCCTTCGCCTCACCCGACTGCACGTTTGCGAACAAGTCTTCGAGCGAGACCTTCTTCCGAGCCTGCGCCTGTGATTTGGCTTCTTCGAGGCGTTCCGCGACGATGGCGCGCGCCTCTTTTTCCGTCTTCACGACCTGGAACAACTCCCCGGCAACGGGGACGTCGTTCAAGCCCATCACTGCCACCGGAGTGGACGGTCCAGCCTTCTTGATGGGTTTGCCTTTGAAGTCTGTGATCGCACGCAATTTTCCGTGGGCAGTACCTGCCACCACAACGTCACCAGCCTCAAGGGTTCCATTTTGAACCAACAGGGTTGCCAGCACGCCTTTGGATTTGTCCAATTCCGCTTCGATGATGGTGCCGATCACGGTTCCGGCGGCGTTGGCTTTGATCTCATTGCTGTCCGCCACGAGCAAGATGCCCTCGAGTAGATCGTCAATGCCCTTCTTTTGTTTTGCAGAGACCGGCACGACCATGGTATTCCCTCCCCAGTCATCCGGTACGAGTTCGAGTTCTGCCAATTGCTGTTTGACACGGTCCGGGTTGGCATTTGGTTTATCCACCTTGTTCAATGCCACGATCATGGGAACACGCGCCGCCTTGGCATGTGCAATGGCTTCTTTCGTCTGAGGCATCACGCCATCATCCGCCGCAACCACCAGCACCACAATATCTGCGCCCTGCGCGCCGCGAGCGCGCATCTGCGTAAACGCGGCGTGACCGGGTGTATCCAGGAACGTGATCAAACGTCCCTTCATCTCAACTTGATAAGCGCCAATGTGTTGAGTGATGCCGCCAGCTTCCCCCGCGGCTACATCCGTGGAGCGGATTGCGTCCAAAAGGCTGGTTTTCCCATGGTCCACGTGCCCCAGAATGGTAATGACCGGCGGGCGCGGAGTCAACATCTTACTGTCTTCCCCGGCGATCATCTGACGCCAGAGCGGCACTTCGCCAGCCTCTTCCTTCCCCGCCGCTTCCTCCACAATTTCAGGAACCGCTTCGAATCCGTATTCAGCCACCACAATCGCGGCAGTGTCGAAATCCACCGTCTGATTGATGGTCGCCATTACACCATTCGTCATCAATTTTTTGATCAGGTCAATCGGGCTTTTTTCGATCTTCAAAGCCAGATCGCGCACAACGATACTGGCGGGCAGTTCAAGTTTATTTCCGTTACTGCTCATAAGCCACCTCCTTCTAGTCTTATAAATTCGATTCCATCAGGGCAGCCTGTGAGCGAAGGGTTAATCGTTCACATGGCTTGACTGCTGGTCTCTGCTTCAGGCGGCAGAGTGTTCATGAATTCTTCCAAACGGGCGCGGTCATCGGAGCTCAACTCTGTTTTCAAAGCATGAGCCAGCGCGCCCTTCAACCCGCGTGCCCAGCATGAACGCGCGTCGTGCAGGTAGGCGCCTCTTCCGGCTAGTTTACCGGTCAGGTCCACTCGCACCCCCTCCGCTGTGCGGACGATCCGTATCATTTGCCTCTTTGGCAGGATTTCACGGCATCCCACACATGTGCGCTGGGGAACATGCTTTACACGTTGGACAGGTTTCTTCGCCACTTTTCAATTAATTCCCTCCCCAAAGGAGGAGGAATCATTCTACCAATCCTCGCTGTCGTCGTCCTCGCCGCGTTTGTGTTTTTTGCGGCTGACAACTTCGCCAAGTTCTTCGTCGAACTCCAAAGCCACGCTTTTCTTCTTGCCTTTTTTGTCCTTCTTTTTCTCGTCGGATTCATTGTCTGCATTGACTTCGGCTTGGAACATCTCCGGCTTCATTTGGAACAATTCATCGAGCGAGACGCCGTCCTTCGCGTGTTCGTCATCTTCCTCTTCTTCGACGACTTTCTTCGCCTCTTTCTTCCTTTCGGCTGGCTTCTCGACGTCCGGCATCGTCTCCGCCGGGAGGACTTCCGGCGCGGCTTCTTCCACGACAGCAACAGGCTCTTCTTCCTTCACAGCTTCCGGTTCGGGGATGGGGGTTGGCTCAGACTCAGGGAAGGATATCGCCGCAAGCGATTCCTCAATGTTCTGGATCGCCTTTGCACCAATTCCCGCAAGTCCCAGAATCTTGTTCGGATCGGACTTCACGTCGAACATCAATTGACCAACCGTTTCATAGCCTGCTTCGGTGAGGATGTTGAAGATATGTTCTTTGATGCCAGACTGATCGAGCGGCATGGAGAACGCCGTCTCCGGAATCTCCGCGCGGACCGCCTCAATGCGTTCGTCCTCCTCGCGTGCCGCCTCTTCCTTTACCTGGATCATGCGGCGTTCGACCCGGTCCATGAACTGACCGAGCGAAGTGTATTCTTCCGGCGTGATCGGGCGGTCTTCCGCCTTCTTGGCAAGGATTTCCTGAATTTGCGGAACCATTTCCACAGCCGCGGGCAGCATGGCGGAAAGTTCCGCATCACCCTGCAGTTTGGCGAGTGAATCGGTTGCGGCTTCGGTCAAAGATTTGATGTCGATGCGCCAGCCTGTCAGCTTGGCGGCGAGGCGGGCGTTTTGTCCGTCACGCCCAATGGCAAGACTCAACTGATCTTCCCCGACCACCACAGTGGCAGTGCGCGCGCCTTCCTCATCCGAAAGGTACACGCCCGTTACGCGCGCAGGACTGATGGCTTTGGTGATGTAAACAGAGGGGTCTTGATCCCATTGAATGATGTCAATCTTCTCGTCGTGCAGTTCCTTGACGATGGCTTGAATGCGCACGCCCTTGATGCCCACGCATGCGCCGACCGGATCAATGCCCGGCTGGGTGGCTGAGACCGCCACTTTTGCGCGCGCGCCGGGTTCGCGTGAGATCGCGCGAATCTCGACAATGCCGTGATAGATTTCGGGGACTTCGTTTTCGAGCAGGCGTCGCAGGAAGTTGCGATGCGCGCGCGACAGAATGATCTGCGGACCGCGCGTGCCGTCCTTCACTTCCATCACCACCGCGCGGACGCGGTCGTGCAGCTTCAAGCGCTCGCCGGGGATCTTCTGGTTGTTGGGCATCAGCCCTTCCGCCTTCATATCCAAGCCGATGGTAATGCCCTGCGCGTTGACCGCCTGCACCAAACCGGAGACGATCTCACCCTCCTGGCGCTGGAAATATTCCATCTGGTTCGAGCGTTCCGCCTCACGGATGCGCTGCTGGATCACCTGACGCGCGGTCTGCGCTGCCACACGCCCGAAATCGGCGGGGGTGCTTTCCACCACCACCATATCGCCGGGCTGGGCTTCGGGGTTGACCTTGCGCGCCTCATCCAACAGGACTTCAGTGCGCTCATCCACCACGCTGTCTTCGACCACTTCCTTCTCGGCATATACCATCACCGCCCCCGTTTCCGGGTCCAGTTTGGCTTCCACGTGCTGGGCGGTGGATGCGCCCACAGCCCGCCGATAGGCGGAGACCATCGCCGATTCGATTGCGGAAACGACCACATCCTTGGCGAGTTGTTTTTCTTCGATCACTTCATTGAATGCCAGCGCAAAATCACTTTTTGCCATGCGTACCTTACTCCATACTCCTTGTATAAGCGAAGAAGTGGGGGCTACCCACTTCTCGGTATCTTCTCTATTGGGTTGTCCGTTCGCGCAAAATTCTAGCATAAAGCCTGTCAGGGCGCAAGGTATAATCGCCGCCATGACTGACCGAAACCTCTCCAAAGCCGCCCTGCGCGGCGAACCGTCCTATGTTTGGCGCGCAGGGCAGCAGCGCCGCCTCGATATGATCGTCAAATTCGCCGGGGAACGCATCCACGGGAAGGCGCTCGAAAACGGCTGCGGGGTGGGAATGTATGTGAAGAAATTGGCAGGTCTCGGCGCGGATGTGATCGGTCTCGAATACGACTTTGAGAGGGCGCGCGATGCGTTATCCGTTTCCAAAAAGATATTCAACGCCGCCGGGGAATTCCTCCCGCTTCCTTCTTCGACGTTTGACCTGATTCTCAGCCATGAAGTGATCGAACACGTACAGAATGACCGCTCCGCGATTGCCGAGATGATCCGCGTGTTGAAAGTGGGCGGGCGCGCCGTCGTCTTCTGCCCCAACCGCGGATACCCCGTCGAAACTCACGGCATCTTTTGGAATGGTAAATATTATTTTGGCAATAAACCGTTCGTGAATTACCTGCCGCGTAAATGGCGTGACAAACTCGCCCCGCATGTGCGCGTCTATTCCCGCCGCGACATGCAAAAATTATTCGAAGGTCTGCCCGTTAAATTCATAGAGCGAACGGTCATCTTCGGCGCGTACGATAACATCATTGCGCGAACGGGTATTCTTGGAAAGATCATCCGTGCCACATTGCAATTCGCTGAAACCACGCCGTTGAAGGTGTTTGGTCTATCCCATTTTTGGGTGGTGGAAAAGGTATAATCGTCTTTTGTCATTCTGAGGAGCGGAGCGACGAAGAATCTGCGCCTTTGTTTATAGCAGCCTGCTTCGAGTGACATGATTGTCAATTTGCATATTCACCCTGGCTGTAAAATTGGAGGAAATGATGAAAAAAGAGACTTCACTGCTTATCTTGTGCGTACTGTTTATGAATGCCTGTTCGAACACCCCGCAGGCGACAGCCACTCCCGAAGCGACTGTTACCTTGCCAACAATGACGGACACGCCAGTCCCTTCGCCGACGATGACAGAAACGCCCGTCGAAACCCCGCACATCGAGGACTTTATCAAGATTACCTCGAGCCTGCCGGTAGAGATCGCAGGGACGGAGACGACGCCGAGGATAGCGGGGGCGTTTGAGGTGGATGAGGCTTTGTGCTTTAGCTGCGAGATCCAGATGCCGGAAGCGTTGGCAGAAGAGATACTGGGCGGGTATATGGCGCGGTTTATGCACCGCTTTGGGGCGGAAGCGCACGAAGGGCAGCCGAATGAAGATGAGATAGCGGCGGCACTCGGAAAAATTGCCCAGGCGCAGCGGGGTGAGATACCGGCGAGTGAGGCGGTGATGACGATTCCCGCGTACCTGCTCTCGCAAGGGCTGGATGGGGAGTATAGCGAAGTAAAAATAGTGTTTCGGATGGGGACGGAGATGCAGGTGCCGGAGGGGGTGATCCCGATAGATACGCTTTCGACGCTGGATGTTAGAGGGTATGGCGAAGTAGGTGAAGTGAGACCTGTCCCAGTGAATGCAGAGATCCCAGGATTTGTGCAAACGGATAAGTTGGGATGGGGCTTTGGGACAGTGGTAGATGAAAAATCTGGTGAGCTAGTAATGATAGCGAGTCCAGACTATATATTTGGAGGTGTTGACGCGTGGGTTAAAGAGCTTCAATTTGCGAAAATGATAGTTTTGCGTAATGAATGGATAGCTAGATTTGATGGAAAGCGAAAACCTGCAATGTATGGAAGCAACGCATACAGAAAACCGGCTGATGAAATAATTAAAAAGGGGTTTGAATTCGTGAAATAGATGATTTGACGCGGGAGATCGATTTGTGACATAGTGAAGGGGATGAGGAAAGTAGGTTTTGCTTTAGCAATATTTATGGTGGCAGGGGCGATCTTGATTTGGCAGGCGGGAGGGGTGAGGGCAGATACTATGACCGGGTGTGAGGGGACAGGGAATGAATGCTCTGGGGATGAACAATGTGCTCCGGGGTACTGTACAGCGCAGAGGTGTTGTACTACTCCGCCGGAGCCGCCGCCGGCGACGGGGTGTACGGCGGATTACCAGTGCGGGAGCGGGAACTGCTGCAAGAACGGGCGGTGTAGCAGCGAGTGCGGGGGCGGGGGGAGCCAGTGCAATGCGGATTATATTGTCAACTGCGCGGGAACAAAAACACAGCAGGTTGTAAACACTAAGTGCGTGCGGATTAGGGGGGCGTGCAAGGAGAGCGATGGAAGGACTGTCAAAGTGGGAACCGCACAATCGCTTGGCGGATGTTGTGAGGAGTGGGATCCTGATAATGACGGGAACTTGGATTGCCGGAGTCAAAATGTTTACACCTATACCTGCTGCCCGACGGGGACGGAGGCGGATTGTAGACCGGAGGGGACAAATTATGAGCGGATTAACGATTGTAGGCAGCCGACTCGATGTACTAACGTTGGCGACACCTACATTAGCCATCGCGGCGCGCCGGAAACGGTGGCAAACAGGTGTTATAAAGCATGTAATAATTGTGGTCAGGATAATGAAGTACAGTTTTGGAAATATGACGTAATTACTACCTGTCGGTCAAACCGGATTGTGTGCGACTGTGTGCCTGTGTGTACGGCGACGGCGCCGACGAATTTGAGCGTGGTGCAGGGGGCGAGCGCAACGAGCGCGAACGTCTCCTGG
Organism: uncultured Anaerolinea sp.; assembly: GCA_964563315.1. Classification (GTDB taxonomy): domain Bacteria; phylum Chloroflexota; class Anaerolineae; order Anaerolineales; family Villigracilaceae; genus Villigracilis. The sequence continues at coordinate 24,959 of CAZLWG010000023.1, forward strand.
AGCGTGGGGAGCGGGGGGGTGTCGCAGCGATTGTATGTGGACCAGAGTGCGAGCGAGGTGGATGCGGGCTGCCCGACAGCCAATGCCTGCGAGGTTAAGGCAACGCTATCTTCTTCGACCACTAGCTATCCAGTGACGGGGCTACTACCCTCTACTACCTATTATTTTCGGGTGGAGACGTACAAAAATAGCAGCTGCCACCCGGGGGTGAGGCGCAGTTACACCACTCCAGCGGTTACGCTGTCGGGGCGGGTGTATCTGGACGCTAACAACAACTGTTCGACTGCTACCCCCTGGAATCTTGGGGGACTGACGGTCTCGGTGCGGGGGACTTTGTACTCGGGGAGTGTGGGGGGGACTTCGCATAGACTAACATCTTCTTTCCCCCAAGTTAAGCCAACAGACTTCGGAATTAAGCCAACAAACTTTCGAGTTAAACCAACAAATTTTCAAGTTAAGCCAACAAACTTTGGAGTTTAGCCGACAAATTGCCCGATTTGGCGGAAGCGGCGATTTCGCGGGCAATCGGAGTTTTCATTCATCGCCTTCGTTGCCGGAACTGCCCGGCTGCTCCACCCGTATCACATCCCCGTGATAATTGATGATTACCTTGAAGCCCATCATCCCCAAATACGCTCGCATCTCTTCGGGGAAGCCGGTCTGCATCAGCGCATCGAACTGCTTGTCAATATTCTTCAGTTGATTTTCTATCATTGCCTTCGAGAAGGGATCGTCCTGCCCGAGCATCTTGGCGGTTTGTTCGGAGAGCAGGTCTTCGCTGCCTTTCATCATCTCAGCCATTTGATTTAGCACGGCGCGGTCCACCTGCTCGGCGGGGATGTGACGTTTGAATCCGTCATCGTCCACCACGTAGGCGGGTTCATTTCCAATGGAAGCGGATTCGGCGGGCTTTCCGTTTTCGTCCACAACAAGACCGGCGAAGAGGGGTTGGGACATAAGAATCTCTTCTTTCTTCTTTCATTTTGTAAAGAAAGAGGGGTAGTGGCTCAAAGCAAATGGTTACAGTCTGGATATTCACCGCAGAGGCGCGGAGTTCGCAGAGTTTTTAAAGTTTTTCTCCGCGTTTTCTGCGGCTCCGCGGTGAAAAATAACCAACGTCATTTACGCAAACCCAGGACCGAAAGAGGAAAGAAATGACGTGATTACTGCTGGCGTCCTTCAATGGTGGCCAACAAAATCCCAGCCGCAATGCCGAGGCGGCGGTCCAGTTGGTGAGCCGTGTCCATGCTGAAATCGATATTTAGTTGGTAGGTGAAGGGATTGAAATTCTGGCGCAAGTCCGCCGCGCGGGCAGCGCCGACGACGATGTCGTAATTCTGCGGGATGAGCGAACTCAGGAAGCGGCGCAGCAACGCCATGCCCATGCTGTCCTCGAACAACAACCCGACGACGTTGTCGCTTACATCGAGGATTTCCCATTCGTCGCGCAGAATGGACTTCAAGCCTTTGCGGCGGAGCGCGCCGACCTTTTGACCGGAAACGCTGTCAACCACATCGTACGCGGCGGAGAAGTCAACGATCTGGCGGGCTTTGATCATCAGCACTTCCTGCGTTTTGCTTTCATCCGCATACACGCGGATATCCTCGCGCAGTTTGAACATTTTCTGTTCGCTGAACAGAACAAGGTTGCCGGCAGGATCGTAGAAGCGGAATTTGCCTGTTAATGCAAAGACCTGGCGCTTGAGGAGATACTGACCGTGTTGAAAAAAGGGGTTCATAATGGTTTCCTTTGAGCGGGGGATTTTTTGTGGCGCGATGATACCACTTCATCATGGTTGTTTCCTCGCCACAAAAGTACTATTGAACGATGACCTTCGTTCCCTGCCCGGGCTGGTGGAGATAATCCACATTTGCAGGGACGACGGGGCTAGTCCAGCGGTAAAGCCATTTTGAAACGCTGGACGGCAGGTTGACGCAACCGTTACTGCGCGGACGTCCGTAGTCGTTGTGCCAGTACGTGCCGTGGAAGGCGTGACCTGCTCCGGTAAAGAACGAGACCCAGGGCACGCCGGGCAGGTTGTAGATATTTGCGACGGCATCGCCGCGATTGGTCATGTGGATGGACGGTCCCTTGTGATAGGTGAAGAATTCGCCTTGGGGTGTATCCGTTCCGCGTTGACCGCTGGCGCAGCGGACAGATAACACCATTTTGTCGCCCTCGAAAGCGGTGACCATCTGCGTGGAAATATCCACGTGGATGAGTTTCGCCTCGTTGGGGATTTCGGGGGAAATCTGGGTCAATTCCTCGTCGGGGATGAAGCGCATGTTGTAGGAGGGAACGTAGAACGATTTCTTGAGTTCCTTATCGAAGATCTCATACCAGACGGTTTTTTCCTCGCGGGTGACGACGACTTTCTTGACCCAGTGCGTGGTTTCATAAAAAATGCGGTGGGCGTTCTTGGCGAAAGTATAAGGGGCGAGGTAGGTCAGGCTGTACGGCACACTGACTTCCGCAAGTTTGCCTTCGGCGGGGATGCTGTAAACGGCTTTTTGGTATTTCGTCTCGACGGGTTGAATCCAACCGGAGTAAGTGTAACCGCCGTTCAATTGATACCAGGTGGTGTTGAATTGGTTATCAATGCTGTCGCCTGTCGTTTCGCCGAGCAGTTCGACGACTTCGTCTGTGCGGAGGAGGTGGATGTTGTTGGCAAGCAGGGAGGGCGCGTCGAAGACGCGCACGCCGCTCCAGATGGCGCGTCCCTGCGAGGTGGGAGGAGCGGCTAGAGCGTGGTGAATGCCCAATTCGGAGAGGACAAGCCCGAGCGCGCCGGAGGCGGAGAGCTTTAAAAAGTCGCGGCGGGAAAGTTGGGAGAGGGTCATGGTTTCTAAAGGATGGGGTTCGGGGTTGGATTCCTTACGCGGTGATCTCGACCTTCGTTCCGAGATAGCCGTGCAGAAATTCCTTATTAAGAGGCACTTCGGGCGACGTCCAACGATAAAGCCATTTGGCGGCGCTCATGGAAAGGTTGATGCAGCCGTGCGAGCGGGGGCTGCCAAAGTCGTTGTGCCAGAACGTACCATGGAAGGATATACCGCTTTTTGTTATGTATTGCACCCAGGGCACGCCGGGCAGGTCGAAACCGCTGGCGGCAATGTCGCCTGCCGCCATGTGCCGCGAGGGACGTTTGTAGTATGTGATGAAATTTCCCTGCGGCGTGGTGTAGGTTCCAACACGCAGGATGCCGCCCGTTGAAACGGGCGCGACGAAGACGGGGATGTTATTTTCATACGCAATGGTGATTTGCTGATTCAGACGCACGACGATCCTTTTTTCGCGGCTGGGAACTTCCGGTGAAATGGGAGCCAGTTCTGCGGGCGTCATGATGCGGATGTGTTCGGCGCGGGCGTAGTAGAGTTTATCCCATTTGTCGTCCCGCACCTGATACCAGATCTGTCCATCTTCTCCGGCGGCGGCTGTCTTGACCCAATGAGTTGTTTCATAATACATGCGATAGCCGACTTTGGATTCCTTGTCAGGCGCTTCGTGCGCGTCGGTAAACGGCACGCTGACTTCGGCAAGCAATCCCTCTTTTGGGATTTCCATCTGTGGCTTGTTCAGGACGGTGCGAACCGGCTGGATGTTGCCCGAATAGACGTATCCGCCGCTTCCAATTTCATACCAGATACGGTTATGCGCCTCGACATCCTCGCCGATGGCTGTGTTGGTGATTCCCAAAACCACATCACGCTGACACAGCCTGACCTTCGCCGCATCGAAGGACGGGCGTTCGTACGACCAGACGATGCGCGTGGTCACACGTCCCTGCTGGGAGGCGAACGGGTCGTCCAAATCAAAATTGAGCGGAGGCGCAGCCAACCCTGCCAGCCCCAACCCGCTCAATTTTAGAAAGTCTCTGCGCGATAAATTTGGTGGATTCATGGAGTTTTGTCATTGCGAGCGAGCGTTTTTGCGCGCGAAGCAATCTTTTGGAGATTTGGGGATTGCTTCGCCAAAGAACGGCTCGCAATGACATCCTGCTAATAATGCACGTTCACAACCGTCCCGACTGAAGTGAAGTTATACACCCATTCCGCGTCGGCGATGGTCATGTTCACGCAACCGTGACTCATCGGTGTGCCGAAATTATTATGCCAGTACGTGCCGTGAATGCCGTAGCCTTTGTAAAAATACATGATGTATGGCACATCGGGCAGGTAATATCCCGGACCGGACATAGGCGCAGAGCGGAGCTTGATCCATATCTTGTATTTACCAGTCACGGTCGGGGTTTGCCACGTCCCTGTGGAGACGACGAAGGAATTGATCAATGTATCGCCTTCGTAGGCATAGAGACGCTGTTGTGAAAGATCAACATCAACCCAACGCGCTCCGCCGTTGCCGGTCGTCGCCTGTGGGGGAACATATGGCGCGGCAGTCGGCGCGACGTATTCAGGGGTGGGCGTGTCGGGGATGATCTCGGCGTAGGCAATGCCTTCGCTTGTTAAGGCTGGTTCAACTGCTGCTACCTCTGCTGTTGCAGTTGGGGCAACAATTACCTCAGTGGTCGGTTCATCCACCGGTGGAGCGATTACAACTTCCTCGGGCGCTTGAGGCGGCGGTAATTCTGTGAACGTTGGAGTTGGTAGAATTTCCTGCGCCGCAGGTTGTAAAACAGAGGGTGTATACGTCGGCTTTGCAATGTTCACCTGCGCGAACGATTGCGATGGCGGACCCTGAACCTGTTGCGGAGCTGATGAAATACTAAGAATGGATGCGAGTGCAGGAGACGTTACTGCCGACCAGGCTGCAAACGCAAAGACAGCACATCCCATTACAACCAATAAGATGGGAAGAACCGGACTTCTTTTTGATCTTCTTCCGCCTCGCGCCGGACCTCGAGCTTGTCTTCTTCCCCCCGAACCAACCCTACCCTGTTGCATGGACTCATTCATCCGCCCTTTTACTGCCGACTCTTGAAGTTTGGCAAATCGGTCATTCATAGGTCACCTTTGGCGAAGTCCACGGATAAACACGTTTTTGAACATTATAAACAAAAGAAGCCGGTTTCACCACTGAATCTCCACGGGCGTGCCGATTTCCGACCAATCATACAGCAATTGAGATTCATACGCGCCAAGCACCACACATCCGTATGAGATGGGTGTGCCAAGAAAACCCGCCCATAGTTGGGAGCCATCCGGCAGGATTGGCAAAGCATGGATTCCATTTTGCAGGCTGCCAGCCCAGTAAATGCCGAGCCAATTTGGCATCCAGATGTTCCATGTCGCGCCGTAGGCGTTGGGGATCTTGTTCAAAACACTGAAGTTCCCCACCCGTGTGGCATTGTTCATGCCCGTGGAGGCGATGAAACTGAACACTAGGGACTCATTTTCATAGACGTACATATGCTGTTCCGAAATATCCACAAGGATGTACTTACTCCCAGCGTATGTGATAGGTTCAGCAGATGTGCCCTCCTGCACGGGCTGGACGTATTCGCTGACGGGTGTATTTTCGATAATCACAGCCTCTGCAATGGGTTGAGACGTAAAAGTTGCTTCTTGTGTGGGCGGCAATGTAGGGAGGGGAGATGGGGTATAGGTTGGTTTTGCGATCTCAGCCATTGCATACGACTGGGCATACGTCGGTGTGACCACCGGCGCGGTCAACCCAAGCGCAGGTGACATGGTTGCTGTCCATGCCGCGGCGGCGAGCACCACCAGAAAAAGCATGAAGAGCAGGAAAGGGTATAAAGGATTTCGTTGTGGTGTTGATGGCATTTGGTTCATGGCAGAAAAGTTGGCAATGGCACAGCGGTCGGGAGCACGCTTTCGTTATTGATGAAGCAGAGAATTCCCTGAGTGACGCCTTCGGCAACCCGGTCCGGCTGTTCTGTGAGAAGACGACGATCCAGATTCATGAATCCTGTTTCGATGATGGCGGTGATGGTGTTCGGGTCAATTTCCGAAAATGCGTGATATTTGGTCATATCCTCGGTGATGCTGTTCGCGTGGAAGGTCAACCCGGTGATTTGCTGATAGCGGTCCGCAAGACAAGCCGTCAGACGTTGGGCGCGGTTCACATCGCGTGTTTCGAGCGAAGCGGCCACCTTGAAACCGGTTGCCTCATCATTGATGTATTCGCATGAATCATTATGAATGGAAACGAGCGCCACAGCTCGATAACCGTTCAGGCGCGTATCGAACTCGTTGAGTAAATCCACCTGATAACCTCTCGCCGCAAGACTCTTTTGCACCAGTGTTGCGATTTCAAAATTGACGTCCGCCTCCTGCAGGGTGATCTGTCCGTTCTCATCCGTGCAGACCGCGCCGGAATCGTTGCCCATATGCCCGGCGACAATGCCAATTCGTAATTGAGGCTGGGGGGTTGTGAACCCGTTATTCGGTCCCGCTTGAGGCGTGAGCAGGGTGCGTAATTGTTCCTCGAGGTTGCTGGCAAACAAACTGCTCGGCGTCCATGCAGTGAACAGCGTCGCAATCAGAATTGCGACACCTACAGTAGAGAAAAAAGCATTGGGTGAGCGGCGCCTGTTTCTGCGGGGCGGGCGTGATTCCTGAGTCGATTCCATTTTATCAATGATATTACCTTAAATTTCACTTCGCAAGTATCATAAATGACCATGACTTGCTATTCTCCTGTTAATTGATGCATCGGTTTTAACTTTGACACTAGTAAGGATAGATTTTTTACGTGAGTCCTTTCGTATTGGAACGTTTTGGAATTCGGCAGTAACATGCCGGCGCGCCGGCCGAACTCTTCATACGAAATCCATCCTGTTAGAAAAATATCCATACCATAGACCCAAAGGTTTCCCCACTCGAGCGGTGAGACGACATGCGCGCCGGGAATTGCTTCGCAGCGAATGCCAACCCGCGCTTCGGGGGCACGGCGGACATGCAGGGATGTGATCGAATAAAAGGACTCGTTTATCGTGACTTTTGTTCCCGCTGCAAGGCTGACTGTTTTCCGCTTCATTTCCCGACCTTCACCCTGCCCGCTGACTTCGACAATCAGCTCCTCCGCCGATTCCGATTTCAAGGTCAGTGCCCCGAGCGGATTCCAATGGAATGGCTTACGCCACGTATCAGGCATCACATGCACAAGAAAATGCGGCTGCTTCTTTGCAATGACTTTCCGAAGGTCATCCTGCGAGGCGGCGGTCAACCCCGTGAAAAAGGCGAAGATATACAGGTCGTTATAGGAATGTCCGTCGCCCGCATGTTGATCCGATGGGACGAGCGCCGGGGCGTTCAACAGAATGGCTGGATCGCGGCGGATTGACACGACCTGACCACGGCGTGAAATGAAAAAAGATTTCACATCGCATCTGTGCCCGCTGAGAAATACGTCGTGGCGTTCCGGGTCTTTAAAGGGGGCAAACGGTTTAACTTCAAAGGGGATTTCATTCTGGGAAAGGTGGCGTCGAAAGGCCAGTTCCACTGCAGTGCTTGCAACGATCCTTCGCAATCTGTCATACGGCGACCTGCCTTCGCGCTCGAATGTGGTTACCAGCGAACGGAGGGCGTAGGCAATTCCGCCTTCAGTTAAATCAGGCGTGTAGGGCAGGCGGATAAAATCGTTTGCGGTTATCACAGGGCTCAATGCCATTTCTGAATAACAATGTTTGTGGGAGGAGAGTTGCTTTGTATATGACCCTCCTGGTTGCCAAATATTAAATCAAAAGCGGTATATCGGCAAGACAGACGCTATGGATTGTATTCCACACTTTGGATGACCAGGTCTGAAAATGAGACGACCACGGGAGTCTCGCCGGTAGAGCGGGCAAACACGCCAACCGTGCCGCTGGGGAAGCTTGGATCACTGATGCCGAATTGGAATCGCCCGTTTAAAAAGAGGCGCATTTCACGTCCCACTGCCCACACACCGATGCGGACATTGCCCGGCGCGCCGGGAGGAGCGTCTCCGGAGGGGAGCGGTTGCTGCAGGATGAGCCGCGCTCCGTTTGTGATGCGTTCCGCGCGGACCGTGCCATTACATGCCAGCACGAAACGGTAATATGTCCCTACGCTGGCGCGGATGAGGACGCCATAATTATCTTCGCCGCGGCAAAGACCGGGCTGGGCTGTGATTTCGAGGTAGTAATTGTCCAATATCAAGTCATGTCGCAGGCTGAGCATGTATACGCCGCTTTGCACGGCAATCGTCAGACGATTGCCGTTGATGTCCGCGCTGGCTTGATTGGATGAAGCAATGTCCCAGAGAGAGGATTTGGAGAAGTCATCAGTGAGGATGATTTCTCCAAGTCCCGGACGCATTTCGGGGGTGGGGGCTTTGGTGGAAAAAGTTTGGAGGGTGGGAGTTGCCGATGGTGGGAACCAAATAATGGTAGCCGTGGGAAGCGGGGTTTCCGTCGGCGTGGGGGGAATGGGTGTGGCAAGGAATTCGTCCAGCGCGGCGCAGGAAGAGAGTAATCCTGCAATGATAAGAATGGAAATGTATCTGAATATCATGGATGATTTATGACTTTTATTTGCGGTAATGTGTCGTAAAATAAAGGCATATCATTCTAGCATATCAGGAGTTTAACATGGGCGAAAAGCAGGTGCTGGTAACCGGTGCATGTGGTGAGATCGGTCAAGCGCTCGTGCAGGAATTATCGGGGAGGGGAGGATACCGGATCGTTACTTCAGATCTGGCTCCATTGCCTGATTCGATCAAAGACCTTGTGGCGGAACACGTGCAGGGTGATCTCGTTTTCAAGGTGAAAGTATTCTATGATTATGATTTCGATGTGATTTTTCACCTTGCGGCCTCGCTTTCATCGAAAGCGGAGATCGCCACCGAGGAAGCGCACCGCATCAATGTGGAAGGGACAATGCAATTGCTGATGCTGGCGGCGTATCGTTCGGAAAAATATGGCAAGGCGGTGAAATTCATCTTCCCAAGTTCGATTGCGGCGTATGGAATGCCAAGCCTCGAAGCAAAGAAGAAAGCGGGCAGGGTGCGCGAAGAGGAATGGGATTATCCGCATACGATGTATGGATGCAACAAGTTGTACTGCGAAAAGTTGGGGATGTATTACAGCAGGTTCCATGGACAAAAACATTTGGATGACAACCCGCCGGTGATGATGGATTTTCGCGCGCTCCGCTTTCCCGGACTGGTCAGCGCGTTTACCGTGCCGAGCGGCGGGACGAGCGATTACGGTCCAGAGATGCTGCACGCGGCGGCTCAGGACCAAGCCTATGCCTGTTTCGTTCGCCCGGACACTATCATCTCCTTTATGGCGATGCCTGACGCGATCAAGTCCATGATGATGCTGGTGGATGCGCCGCGCGAGAATCTCACGACGAATGTGTACAACGTGGCGGCGTTTGCCATTACAGCGGAAGAGTTCCGTCAGCGCGCATTGAAAGCCTTCCCCGACGCTCAAATTACGTTTGAACCAAATCCCCGCCGGCAGGGAATCGTGGATTCCTGGCCTGAAGATGTGGACGACTCCCGCGCCCGTAAAGACTGGGGTTGGACACCTGATTACGATGTGGATCATTTCTTCGACAATTATTTTTTGCCGGAGATTCGGAAGCGATATGGGAAATGATAGACTAGAGCATCAAGAATACGCTATAATGATTTTGTACGATAAAAGGCAATGAAAGCGACAGCCTCATATTTTTTTGATTTGATTCCATAGAAAGGATGTTATATCATGGGCTTTTTCAATAAGATTCTTGAAAAGATAGGCTTGGGCAAGGATAAGGACAAGGCGGCTTCTGCCGGAGCAACGGCTCAACAAGCGGCGCCTGCCGCAAAGAAACCTGCTGCTTCTGCATCAGGGCGTATGCAGAAGGATGATGTTGTTGAACGTCGTCCCGCCGGCAAACCTGAAGCCGCACCGATGTCTAAAGTGGATGTGACTGCTCACCTCGATAAACTGGCTGCTGCCAACCCGGCAAAACTTAATTGGAAGATGTCAATTGTGGATTTGCTGAAATTGCTGGACCTGGAAAGCAGCTATGAAGCACGCAAGGAACTGGCAGAGGAACTTGGCTGCCCCGCTGAAATGATGGGCGATTCCGCCAAAATGAATACCTGGCTTCATAAGGAAGTACTGAAAAAGATCGCCGCGAACGGCGGAAACATTCCCAAGGAACTTCTCGATTAACCCAGTGATCGATGAAAAAACAGCGCGGACTTGTTAAAGAGTCCGCGCTGTTTTGATTTTATTGGCCTGATTTCTTTTCTTCACGTCTTGACCTCAGCCAACCGTTCAAACTGTACTTCACGATTCGTTCCTGACCCGCGAACAGTTTCTTCAAATTCGGGCGCAGCGCCCATATCAACAAAATTTCCGCCCCCACGCCATACCACACATCGATCCAGTCCATATGCCCCTGAGCAGCACGAATGGCAAAGACGATAATGGCAAAAAAAGCGACCGCCATTGTAGTGATAGAGGCAATACCGACCGTAAAAAAGGTCAGCATTCCGAGCGGCAGTATGATGAGAACAGAGTTGGTCCAAAGCCCAATCGCCCCGCCAACCGAGGGCGCGCCTCCCGCTCCGCCACGCAGGCGGACAAGCTTTCCGTTTTCATCACGCTCAGGCAAAAAGATCGAATGATTGTGCCCCAAGATGGCAGCGAGCGGAGCCAGCACATGAACCCAATGATGATCGGGAGTCACCCATTGCGCAACCCAAACCGAAGCGGCACCCTTCAAAATATCCAGCATGGCTGTAGTAAACCCTGCCCAAAAACCCGCGGCGCGCATGGCGTTCGTCCCGCCCGTCCGCCCGCTTTCCACGGCGCGAATGTCCTTTCCGGTTTTGAGTTTTACGATCAGCAATCCAAACGGGATCGAGCCGAACACATACGCCAATACGATCACCCCAAGGTCAATTACAGTTTGCATCAATACTCCTCCGGTATGAGTGTATCCGTAGAAACACGGAATACAAAAGATGGTTGCTTGCTTTCAAAGCGCTACGATATCTCTAATGAGACTTCTCGAAATCCGTCATTTTCAATCCAGAATCCGCGCGGCGCCCAACCCCCGTTCTTTCGGGAGAGGATGACATACACAACGGCATACGCCGCTTCTGCAACGTCGGTGGGCGAAACAGTTTCGGGTCCGGATGGATGCGAGTGGAAGATACCGATGAGTTCCAACCCATTGGATTCGATCCACTCGAAGGCGTTCAACTGCTCGATGGGATCCATCACGTATCGCACCGGACTTTGAGCCTGATTCGTCACCTCGATTACGGTCTCCACCTTTGAGTCGCGTCCTGCCAGCAGGCCACATGCCTCCAGCGGCGCGTGCAAATCAACATGCGCAACCATCTTTTGCAATTGTTCGTTTGTAAGAATAAGGGATTGCATTGCTATAAAAAGATCGCAGCGCCCCACGCCACACTTATGATCATGACAGGCGTAACCACTGCGCGGCGCAGTGGAATGTTCTCCGCCAGATTCATGGATAACACCGTCAGCGCGTAGAGCGGACCCGTAAGCGCGAGTCCAAATTGAATGGGCGCGAGGGGCCAGTAATGCAAACCTGCTCCGATCTGCGCGCAGACCAACCCGATGCCGATTGCCCAGGGGAAATCCCAACGATCGGTTCCATCAAGATGAAGAATGCGAAGACTGATCAAACCGGCGACGATGAAAATGGCAGGCACCAGCAGGAACAACCGCGCGCCGGTAATCCGCATGGATGTAACAAGAATAAGAAAGAGCGCGTATGCCAGCGCTGTCAATCCCGCGCGGGCGAACGCATATGAAGGCGCGGATGGATTGATGGTGATGTATTCTGCCAAGAACACCGACACGAGCAATGCCGCGCCGAACAAGAATCCAACCCACCATGCGGAACTATCCGATAGCAGCGCGAGCGGCGCGCCGATGACGAACGCCGTAAGAGTTGGGAGCATGATGTGTTCGCGAGTGGATTTTGTTCGCAGGTTGGGGTGGTCGCGCGTCAGCCAGTCCACACCGGCGGCAGTCAGCGCTGCGGCAAGGATGGTCATGAACGTGCCGAGAGTGATGGGAAAGGCAAAGTAAAAGCCGGGCAGGCTCAAGGTCAGAGTGAGGCGGGGCGATTGGACAAGCCGGGTCAATGCAAACGTCAGCAGGACGGAGGCGGTCAACAATCCCACGCGGTCTGCCGACGGCAAATAGGAACGGTCCTCTTGCATGGGAAGATTGTACCTGTGCGAAGGCGCGAACGCAAGCAAGGGGTATGGTAGAATCATCTGGTTATGGAAGTTTCACGGTTGGAAAACCTGCCGCCGCCGCCCGGCATCATCAATTCGATCAAAGCAGGCTTCGACACCATTGCCTCACATATCACTGCGATCCTTCTGCCGCTTGCTTTGAATCTGTTCCTTTGGCTGGGTCCGCGTTTGCACATGAACGCCCTGTTCGACACGATCAAGAGCGACGTGGTTGCCATCTGGCAGGCGAGCGGTGTCTCCGCAAAGGATATTCAGCAGGTATTGGAGTGGTACGAGACGACGATTCCAACGATCAACCTGTTCTGGCTTTTACGCACGCTTCCCATTGGGATCTCAAGCCTGCTCCTGCCTCGCGACGCTTCTTCCACGCCGTTGGGCGACTCTGCCATCTGGCAGGTGAGCGCCCTGAATTTCCCTCTTTGGATATTCACGCTGGTTCTGGCCGGCTGGATCGGCGGCGCGTTGTACTTTCGCAGCGTGGCATGGATCGTGCTTCCAGATAAAAAACACTCCATTCACCGCTCTCATGCCATCGTGCAGACAGTCCTTCTTTCCATCCTGTTTGGGTTTGTTCTGATGATGATCGGCATTCCGATCCTGCTGGTGTTGTTCCTGGTGTCGCAGCTCAATGCTTTTCTCGCCAACCTGTTCGTGCTCTTTGTGAGCCTTGCCTCGGTGTGGATCATCGTGCCGCTGTTCTTCTGGCCTCTTGGAATTTTCGTAAAACGGCAGAATGCATTCACATCCATACTAAGCAGTTTTCAACTTGCGCGGTTCACGCTCCCGACCAGCAGTTTCTTTGTGCTGACCATCTTCCTGCTGGCGTATGGGCTGAACTTCCTGTGGACGATTCCCGCAGGAGATTCCTGGACGACACTGTTCGGCATCTTTGGCCATGCCTTTGTGACGACCGCCCTTCTGGCCGGCAGTTTCATCTATTACCGCGATATGAGCGAATGGCTTCAAACTGTGATGGAAAAATTGAGGCCAAATAATAATAACGACGTCAAGCCTGCTTGACCCAACCTACATTTTAAAGAAAGTATCAATCGCTGGAGGTCCTTGTGGCTGAGAAAGTAAAAAAGACAAATTATGATGTCAGTTCCATTCAGGCATTGGAAGGCATCGAACACGTCCGCAAACGCCCGGGCATGTACGTGGGCGGCACGGACATCAAAGCCTTGCACCATCTCGTCTACGAAGTTGTGGATAACGCCATTGACGAAGCGCTGGCGGGCTTTTGTACAGCCATTAATATCACCATCCATGCCGACAGCAGTGTGACCATCGAAGACAATGGACGCGGCATTCCGGTCGGCCCGCACCCGACCAAAAAGGATCCCAGCGGCAAGCCGATGGAGACCGTGGATGTGGTGATGACCGTCATCGGCGCGGGCGGCAAATTCGGCGGCGGCGGGTACAAAGTCTCCGGCGGTTTGCATGGCGTGGGCGTAAGCGCGGTCAATGCGCTTTCCGAATGGATGGTCACTGAGATCAAGCTCAACGGCAAGCATTGGCGACAGGAGTACAAACGCGGCGTGCCGCAGGGCAAGATCAAGCAGATCGGCAAGGTCGAAAAGGAAGAGACCGGCACCAAGCAGACCTTCAAATTCGATAAACAGATCTTCACCGAAGATATTGACTACCGCTTCGATACGCTTGTCCAGCGTTTCCGTGAGATGGCGTTCGTGACTCGCGGAGTGACCATCCGCTTCACCGATGAACGCGCCGACCGCGAAATGACCTTCTACTTCGAAGGCGGTATCACCTCCTTTGTCCGTTACCTGAACCGCAACCGTGAGAATTTGCATTCGGTGGTGCATGTCGAAAAGGAGATCGAAGACGTCGGCATCGAAGCCGCCATTCAATACACGGATGCGTACACCGAGTCAGTTTATTCGTTTGCAAACACGATCAACACCATTGACGGCGGCACGCATCTGACAGGTCTGCGCTCGTCGCTCACCCGTGTCATCAATGACTATGCCCGCAAGAGCGGTTTGTTGAAGGATTCCGATCCAAACTTCTCCGGTGACGACACACGCGAAGGACTCACTGCGATTGTATCGGTCAAGCATCCCAACCCGCAGTTCGAATCGCAGACCAAGGTCAAACTGATGAACCCCGAAGTGCAGACCTATGTTACGCAGGTCGTGGGCGAGGCGTTCAGCACCTTCCTCGAGGAGAATCCGCAGGCGGCGAAGGCGATCATTGCGAAATGTCTTACCTCCGCCCGGGCGCGTGATGCGGCGCGCAAAGCGCGCGATCTCGTCATCCGCAAATCCGCACTCGAGTCACTGACCCTGCCCGGCAAACTGGCGGACTGCTCTGAACGCGATTCATCCAAGACCGAACTCTATATCGTGGAAGGTGACTCGGCAGGCGGCTCCGCCAAGCAGGGACGCGACCGCCACTTCCAGGCGATCCTCCCGCTGCGCGGTAAGATTCTCAACACCGAGCGCGCCCGCCTCGATAAGATCTTGGGAAACAACGAAGTCAAGGCGCTCATTTCCGCGCTGGGAACGGGCATCGGCGATAACTTCGATATCGAAGGTCTGCGCTACGGACGCGTCATCATCATGACCGACGCCGACGTGGACGGCAGCCACATCCGCACGCTCCTGCTGACCTTCTTTTTCCGTTACATGCCGAAGTTGATCGAAGACGGTCATCTCTACATTGCCCAGCCGCCGCTCTACCGTATTGCGCACAAGAACAACGTCAAATATGTGTACAGCGACAAGGAAAAGGATAAGATGATGAAGGAGCTTGGCGAGAAAGCCAACCTTCAGCGTTACAAAGGTCTTGGCGAAATGAACCCCGACCAATTGTGGGATACCACCATGAACCCCGCCAACCGCACCTTGCTTCTTGTCACTGTGGACGACGCCGCTGAAGCCGACCGCACCTTCGACATGCTCATGGGCGATGCCGTGGATCCGCGCAAGAAGTTCATCCAGACCCATGCCAAGAGCGTGAGGAATTTGGATATTTAACGGATATATTTTCCAATAAAATGCCCTCGATCCATCATCGAGGGCATTTTAAATTGGTACCAAAGTACTGGAATTGCGGGGAACTTTAAACCGTTTTCCTACGTTCTATGGGGGCTTATGAAAGAGGAAACCATGAAACTTACAACCAACAACATCATGATCATTTTCGGTATTCTGGCATTATGTGTACTTGCCATGTTCCCCATCAGCGTGTTTGCGATGCCCATGCTTCAATCGAACCGCACCCAACCCGACCCGCAGGCCACCGTCCAGGCGATGGTCACCCAGACAGTGATCGCATTGACGTTCAACGCGCCAACGCAGACTCCGCCTCCGCCCACGCCGACAACTGCCCAGCAGAACAATACACCTGCTTCCACGCTGACATCGGTTCCCGCCACCGCCGCCTCCTACTGTGATTGGGTCTACTTCGTCAAGGATGTGACCATTCCCGACGGTGCGAACCTTGTCACCAATGAGACCTTCACAAAAGTCTGGCGTCTCAAGAACCGCGGAACCTGCACATGGACTCAGGATTACACGCTCGTCTTTTCGAACGGCGCCCAGATGGGCTCCACTACCGCCGTACGACTGCCGCAAAACGTGGCTCCCGGTCAGACCGTGGATGTTTCCGTCACACTCACCGCGCCGGACAAAGCCGGGCGTTACACCGGCTATTGGATGCTCCGCAACTCATCCGGAACTTTGTTTGGAGCAGGCGATGCCGCCAACAAGCCTTTCTATGTCGAGATCAATGTGACCAAACTGCCCGAAAACCTGCCGCACGGCACGGTGAGCGGCAACCTGTGCTACCCGAGTGAATTCAACCCGCCCATGACGCTTTACTTCGAAAACGCATCGACGGGTGAGCGCATCCAGTTTGCCATCCCGGAAAATCAGAACATCTACGAAGTTCTTCTTCCCTCTGGCAGGTATTATGCCTATGCCTGGGCGCCCAATTACAACCTCGAAGGCGCGTACACCCACTCGAACGGATTAATGAAATCCTTCCTTGTGGAAGGCGGACTGGAAACTCCCTTCATCAACCTGTGCGACTGGAACCCTTATCCGCATGGTCGCGGTAACTAAACCAATATCGAAAGCCTCCCGAATCAACTTCTCCGGGAGGCTTTGTCATTAATTCCCGATGCTATAATTTTCTCCATTCTTATTTGAAAGGAAAAATGGCATGACCATCACCTACCGCAAAGGGACGCCTGAAGACTCGTATTCCATATTTCAAGTGTTTCTAAAATCCATCACGGATTACAGCGAGCGGATGAACGTGCAAGCCATCACCGGCGGCAACGACCCGGACAAACTCGAATCGATCTGGCAGCGGCGTAAACCGCTTTTCGATTTTCTCGCAAGGGATGCGTCTCAATTCTGGATTGCGGAAAGGGACGGCGAAATTCTCGGCTATGCCCGCTCCATCGAGCATGACGGGCTTCAGGAGTTGACCGAGTTCTTCGTCGCGCCGAATCAGCAGTCGGCGGGAGTGGGAGGCGGGTTGTTGTCCCGTGCCTTCGCGGACCATGGCGCGCGCTATCGCACCATCATTGCCACGCTGGATGAACGCGCCTTGTTCAATTACATGCGGATGGGCGTGTATGGACGAGTCATGCTCAAGTATTTCAACCGTAAAGCCGAAAAAACGATGGTGGATACCGATCTGAAGATCGAGCCGATGGCATTGGATGTTCATCTCGACTCAATGAACCGCATAGATCGGGAGATCGTCGGTCATGTGCGCGAAGGCATTCATAAATGGATCGCCGGTGCGCGCGACGGTTTCGTTTACAAAAGGGACGGAGTTGTGGTGGGCTACGGCTATGTGGGTGGGAATCACGGACCGTTTGCCTTGTTGAGAAATGACGATTTTCCAGCGGTGCTTGCTCACGCCGAAAGTCTGACGGCGGAAAAGGGCGAAGAGTTTGGCGTCTCTGTGCCGCTCGTCAACCAAAAGGCGATAGATCATCTCGTGGCGCGGAAATTTAAGATCGATGCGTTTACAACGGTTTTGATGAGCAACGTGCCGTTCGGAAAGTTCGAAAATTATCTCAGTTTTGCCCCGGAGTTCTTTTTATGAAAAGAGTTTCTGTTTTTCTTTCGTTCCTTGCGTTGACCTGCTCTGCGCTTGCCTGCTGGTCGTTGAACCGCCCTGAGTTGAGATTTGACCCTGCGGAACTGCCTAACGCGCAGTTGGGCGTTCCATACGATGTGGAGGTTTTGGTTTCACAAAACGAGACGCCCGTCTATAGTTTCTACGTCTCCGAAGGGACCTTGCCGCAGGGACTAGTCTTTGAATTCGATGAAGTGGCGCACGAAGACAAGGCGCGGCTTCGCGGCGTGCCCGCAGAATCGGGGACGTTTAGGTTCAAGGTCACTGCGCGATGCCTCGGAACAAATGTGAGCGGGCAGGTGGGGGAGTGGGAATATACGCTGGTGGTGGAGTGAAAAAAGGAGATGGCAATCAGCCATCTCCTTTTTATCTATACTCTCGCCAAATTCATTTTCTTTGGCATTTGATCCCAAGTCCTGCCATCCAACAGCCTTCCCGCTTTCTTTTTTTGAACGCCGCCCCATTGCTTAAAGAAAAATGGGACTTTTGCCTTCACGCACTGATTTTTTATATCGACGACCCATTCCCGCTCAAGCGGACGCGCGCCGGGACCCGATTCACCGCCGACAATGACCCAATTGATTCCCTTCAAATTCATTCTTGGAATGGGACCCAAAAGCGGCTCAACCGATAAGAACTTTATTTTCGCACCTGTCTTACGCAAATGATCAATTCGGAATGTGTAATCGGCATTTTCGACACTGACACCCATCCAGATATTGTCCGTCCATTCGAGTTGCGGACCGAGCTCCATCAACCGTTCCGAGCGTTTGGTCAACACCTGAAATTGATGCCAATGGGCACGTTTCATCACATCGAACACGCTTTGGATAAACTCCAGCGGCACATCCTTGTGGAACAAATCGCTCATGGAATTGACGAAAATCACTTGCGGAGTTTTCCATTCAAAAGGCTTTTCAAGCGCCTGCGGATGCATGGTTAATTTGAAGCCGTTCGCGTAGTTCGGTTGTCCCATGGCGTGGAGACGCTTTGCCATGCGCTCTGCATAGCAATGCTTACAGCCAGGGCTGATTTTATTGCAACCTGTGAGCGGATTCCATGTCGATTCCGTCCACTCGATTTTAGACTGAGCCATTTTCTCCTCCGAGAAATAACTTTCAAAACAATTATAGCAAAAATGTTCTATTCATCAAAAAGTCGAGGCTGAATTTTTGCCAAGCGTTCTTTTGAAGTCAAGTTTAATTTTGGAAAAAACCTCTGAGCCTCGTCAGATTGGAGGCGAAAGAAATCTATCTTTTTATAATCTGAAAAAATATCCGTATTGCTGCCGAGTAAAAATGTCCATTCAAGATTATCAAACTTGTCAGGCTTTCTGATAAGCCAATATTTTTTGCTGATTTCTTGCATATAGTCTAACAAAGATTTATTTGTAAGATGATGAAGCCGCTTGATGTTTCTCGCAGACAAATAAAGCAAAATTTCCATTCGTGGGCGCAATTGACTAATTTCTTTAATCATATCAAAGTTGGGCAAGTCACCTGAATGATCAATAAAAATCAAGCCTAGCTCTCGATTATCTTCTGATCCAAGTAGTCTAGGTAGTATATTTTCGTAACTCCCAAGATGAAAATTGATAAATTTGTCAACATTCCATTTCTTAATTGAACAATATTCGTGAAGATTTTCGTGCAGCTCCTGATAGTTTACTTCTTCCTGTTCGATTAAATCAGCCATAAATGGTTTGAAAAATTTCTCCTCATGAATAGACTCAAGAAAGGTTAGGGAACTTCCGGGTAATTTAGTTTCGGGAATATATCCCTTACCTGATGTGGCATCAATATACCTGTATATTTGTTTATATGAGGGGCGATTGTTTTGAACAGCCTGAGTAATAACAAGGTGCATACCAACTATACTTCGAAAAACCTGCATTTTTGTCAGAGTAAATTTTCCATAACCGACATTATCTAGTTTGGGCATATTTCCCTCCTTTTGAGGAATACGATTCGCGCGTTGTTACTTTTTAATGCTTTGTTAATAAAAAAATAATCCTTTGCCATCAACCTCGCCGCTTTCCTCCCGATCTCTACCGCAAAAATCATTCCTTCTATTTAGTTCAACCCAAATTTCCCTCGGACGAATTTCCGCACCCGTTCGGCGGCGTCGAATGCCGCCTCCGCCATTTCCACGGATGCGGTCGCGCCAGGGTATCGGACAGCAACTGCGTAACGCTCAAGGTTTTTCAAATCATCTTCCAGAGTTTCAAAACTTTCATCAACCTGAATACACAAGGCAACCAAAGGGAGCAGGTCATGTTTGCGCTCGAAGCGGACTGCATGTTCCTGTAAAAACGCCTTCAAGTATTTTTCGGCGCACTGCTGGCTGTGAAAGCACGACGTGCCTGCAAGCGGAACGTCAACCGCGCGCAGGAGTGCATCCGCGCTGTGGAAATCCTCCTCAGCCTTGGCGACCCACTCGCTGGTCACTTCGTTCATACAAAACCTTTCCCTTTTCTGTCACGTCGATTAGAAACCAATCGTGCAGTTTCTTGCGTCTCTCGATCACCTCCCGCGAACGCGCAATAACATCCACATGGAACGATAATTTTGGCAGGGAATTCATGATTTCCAGCCCCGTTTCCACCTCCCCCTTGGGCGTATCCATCACGACCAGCAAGTCCACATCGCTCCACGAAGACGGCTTTCCATAAGCATGTGACCCGAATAGGATAATCTGGTCGGGGTCAAACTTCCGCGCGACATGCTCTGCAATCGCCCGGATGGTCTTCATCGGAATGCGTTTGCGCTTGCCTATCGGCGGGACTTGAAATGCGGCTGGCGTTGCCATGATTGGATTATACGATATTTTCAAATCACCCCATCAACCTCGCTGCTCTCCTCCCGATCTCCACTGCGAAATTCGTCCCGCGGTCCCACGGGTAGACCTGGCTCATTGAGGCGAAGTACAAGCCTTCGATGGGCGTTTGGATGGCGGGAATGTTTTTCGAATGTCCCACCAGCGGCACAGGCTGGGCATAGTTCGTTTTGTGAACCCAAATTTTTTGAATCCACTCGCGTTTGAATTTGGGGTTGAACTTTTGAAAGGCGGGGATGAACCGTTCCAGCAATTCATCGTCGCTCATCGAAAAATACTCGTGCCCCACTTCCAGATAATCACCCGCGTACACGATATGGTCGCCGCCGAAATGTTCGCTCGACACAAAATTGGTATGCTCCACCAGCGCCAAAAACGGATAGCCCGCCTCCTTTGGCACGTTGAACCAGTAATATTTCTCCTTCGAAAGTTGATG
>CAZLWG010000024.1:0-45313 GCA_964563315.1 uncultured Anaerolinea sp.
AGCTTCTTTCATGCCGCAAAGGTTCCTGTTAGGCAACTCAGGTTAAGATGAATAGGTAGGGGCATTTCTTCATATAACTTGGTTATCTGCTCACTGACTGCATCAATTCAGTTGAAAGGAATAACCATGAAATTAAAAACTTTTCGTTCATTGCATTTGTATTGACCTTCTCCTTGATCCTCTGAGGCGAGGATTGCTATGCGGACAAGTGTCCCCTCCCATGTGGAGATTCCACACAATATCGTGAATGTATCCAAGCGAATGTACGAGGTTAATGTCAACGGTTTCATTGCAAGATTTGAACTCCCCTTGCCATAATTGATTCCGAACGGTGCAAACAAACTATTGTGATTTATCCCAAATCATTGAATGAATTCAGTAAAAGGAGTCTTCCATGAACGTATTGATAATCGGTGCAACTGGCGTGTTGGGAAGAAATGTGATACCGCGTTTGTTGGAGCGCGGGCATCATGTTCGGGCAATTGTCCGGCGGAATGAAAGCCTCAGATACCTGGAACAGGCTGGGGTCGAGGTAAGAAGCGGAGATATCTTCGACCGCAGCAGCCTGGAAGCCGCCTCCAACGGATGTGATGCCGCACTCCATCTCGCCACAGCAATACCCAAAGATGGAAATCAGGATTGGAGTCTGAATGACCGTGTCCGCCGCGAGGGGACGCGTAAACTCCTAGATGCCGTGTCGAAGAATGGCGTGAGGCGCTATATCCAGCAGAGCATCACACTGCTCTATGGCGAAAACGGGCAGCATATTGTGGATGAATCCGCTCCCTTGCAAGTATCGCCAATTAGTCAGTCTGCGGCAGATATGGAAGAGATGGTACGCTCTTCTGTCCTTGAATGGAGCATCCTGCGTGGAGGCATCTTTTATGGAGCAGGCACAGGACGGGAGGATGGCTGGCGGCAGTTCGCGCGGGATGGCAATTTGACATTACCGGGAGACGGAAGTGACTTGATTTCATTACTTCATGTCGTTGATATGGCTCGGGCAGTGATCGCTGCGCTCGAAAGCGCACCCGTCGGGAGCATTTACAACGTCGTGGACGATGAACCGGTGAGTTACAAACGTCTGTTCAACCACATTGCCGCTCAACTAGGCGAAAACCCACCACAATCGGGTGGACCCAAATTCCTACCTTCGCTGGGATGCAGTAACGCCAAGGCTCGGCAGGATCTGGGCTGGAGCCCGGCTTATCCGAATTTCCTTTCAGGTTTGGCAGATGTGGAACTGCGATAATTTGATCGCAATGTTAAGCTCCCCATTCTCGCCGATTTCGATTGATTACACATGAGTAAGGAGAAACCAATGCTTGAGCAAATCCTGTTAATCCTTGGTGCGGCAAGAATTTTTAATAAAATGCCGTGATTTAGAAGCCGAAAGAAGAGGTTTCATACAAAACATTATATGCCGAGTACAACGGCATAAAACCAAAAAAGTATTCCCTTATCGACATGACAAATATCCTAAATTTCATGCCTTTTATTATTCGAACTCCCAAACAGACCAATGCAATTAATGCAGGAGTCAAAAAGGGAACTGCATTTCAGGGTGCAAGGAATTCAGAAATATCTTTGTCAACAACCCATGTCATAAATTCGCAGAGACCGTTTATGTGGGGAATGTATTGAACCAAAGCCGGAGGCTCTAAAGGTTTTTGGAAACCTTTAGAGCCTGATACGGAAATTGCTGTGAACGTCGCGCAAAACCTCCGGCTCTGCCAAATGGGGAGAAAAGCCGATGACGGTGAGTTCTCCGATTTCGTAGAAAAATTCTCCGCTGGGAAGATCGCTTTCAGCGGAACGAAATGTCGAATTCCAGCCACCCGGCAATGGCGCGGTCCGATTCGGTGGAAAGGTGGATTCAGTGTGGCCAGAGTTGAAATCCAACTGAATGATCATCCACGGTATGACAATCCCTTTGTCAAAGCAGAATTCATCCCTGCTGAGGTTCAAATCACAACTGATGAATGTGAACTGGCTTTGAATGGGAATACGATATCACACCACAGCGATGACCATCCTTCCAATGGCACCTAATCGTCTGCCGCAACACTAGCGCTATCCAACGCACCAACTTCAACCATGGGCGGTTTGAAGATCAGGAAAATGGCGTTGACAAGAATGCCAAGCACTGCGGCCGTGGCAATGGCAGGCAGACCGCTGGGGAAGAGCCCCTGCAAAAACGGGATGGGTAGAAAACCGCCCTCATAGCCAATGTTCCCGCCAATGCCGACCACCATGATGGTCGCGCCGACCGCGAGATTGCGCGGATCGAACATACTGACCTTATGCTCCTGCATGAGAGCAATGCCTTGCATCCCGATCGCGCCAAAGAGGTAGATTGCCAATCCGCCGCTGACAGCCAGTGGAACTGTCTGCACGAGTCCGGCAAGTTTGCCGACGAAGCCAAGCAGGATCGCAATCACACCTGCGCCGATCAATGCGGGGCCGGAATAGTTGCGCGAAATCGCCATGAGCGAATTATTTTCGCCGTAGTTCGTTCCCGCCGTCGCGCCGAGCAGACCTTTCAAGGTATCGTCCACGCCGTCGAGGATAAGGTTGAAGCCGATATTCTTATCCAGCTCGTATTTCTCCTTGCCCACATCAGTTGCAAGACGATCCACATACAAGCTGATCTGGTAAAGATGCGCCGTGGATTCGGGAATGGTGGCAATTGCCATGATCGAAACACTGAAGATGGCAGTGCCCACCATCGCTCCGCTGAACGAGGGAAAGGTAAAGTTGGGCACGGCAAACCAACTCGCCGATGCGACTGGTGTAAAGTCCACGGACCCCGGAGCAATCAATGCAGAAGCCATATAACCGACAATGGCACCAAACAACACTGGCAGCATGCCGATAAATCCGCGTCCCTGTAAATAGACCGAGAATAAGATGGTCACAACGAGGGTCAGGATCGCAACCGTCCAATTTGCAGATGCCATCCCCAATGCCGCCGCCGCAAGCCCGAAGCCGATGATCGCAGCAACCGAACCGGTGACGATCGGCGGCAGGATCATGTCAATGGTCGGCTTGCCTACTGTACGAATCACGAATCCGACGACGATATTTAAGAGACCAGTGACGACAATACCCGCCTGAATGGTACTGATGACTTCATTGGGCAGGGGGACGCCAAACTGAGGGACGCCGCCCGTCATCTGCTGGGCAATGGCAAGGTAGGCGGCAATATAACTAAAGCTCGAACCATAGAACAAGGGAATGAACTTCCCGATACGCCACTTCGCAAGCAGCAGCGCCACGATGGTTCCCAAGCCTGAGATGGTGAGCACCGTCCCAACATGGAAGCCGCACAATGCGGCAACCAGCACGGTGGCGGGGAACATGGTCAGCACATGCTGAAACCCCAACAAAATGATCTGAAGAAGCGGTGGACTGTCATTGGGCAAATATCCCATGACTTTGTTGCTTTTTGCCATACTTCACTCTCCTCATTAATAAGATAAATATTGATAAGATGGACAAGATGGACTTCATATCAAATCAGACTGCATGTTCACCTCCGGAATAATAAATCGCCAAACGGCAACCTGCATGGCGATAGACACAAAAGATTCTCCAACAACCGGCTTGTATTCCGCCGTGTCGAATGAAAACAACGAAATCTGGCAAATCTCTTCCGATGACATGTCATGAAATAAAACCCCACAAATTAGGTAAGGTTATGTGAATTTACCCCAGCTTTCGGGTCCGGGTTTGACGCGGGTCTTCAGCAAATCCAAGGGTATGGGTTACAATCTTCGAAAATCTGACTATAATTATCCTATAAAATTCTTCACCCTTTGTTGTTGACACAGGAGAGATGATGAACCTTAGCGGTGATGTGACAATTCAGGCGCCACGCAAGAAGGTTTGGGATTTCATGACTGATCCCAACCAGATCGGGCAGTGTGTGCCCGGCATCGAGAAGATCGAAACCATCGAAGAGATGAAGCGGTATCACGGTGTGGTATCGGTTGGGCTGGGCTCTGTCAAGGCCCGGTTCAGCGGGGAAGTTGAGATCATTGAGTTGGATGAACCCAATCATGCAAAACTGAAAGCACACGGCACAGCCACTGGCAGTGCGGCGGATGCTGTCAGTCAATTGAGCCTGAGCGATGGACCGGGCGACTCCACGCTCGTGCATTGGACAGCAGACATCAATGTCTCCGGTCAACTTGCGAGCCTGGTTTCGCGGCTGATGGTGCCCGTATCGCAAAAGCTCGCCGCTGTGTTCTACGATGAAGTGCGAAAAAGGATCGAGACCGTCAACACGCAATCCTGAATCACATGCGCGATATTTTGAATGACCTGGAGCAATGGAAAGCGGATGGGGTTTCTATCGCGCTGGGAACGGTCGTCCAGACTTGGGGATCGTCGCCGCGTCGTCCTGGTGCGAAAATGATTCTTGCTTCGGACGGTCGCATCTCAGGGTCAGTGAGCGGCGGCTGTGTGGAAGCCGCTGTGGCAGAGGCGGGCCTCAAATCGCTCAAAACCGGGCTTCCACAACTTTTGCATTTTGGTGTGGCAGATGAAATCGCCTGGGATGTGGGACTGGCATGTGGGGGAAGTATAGATATATTTGTAAAACCGCTGGATCTGAATTTTTTCAATTTGTTACGAGCCGCTTGGATGGATGATTCTCGATCCGCGCACGCCACCATAATCTGCGGACCTGTGCAACTGTTGGGGCATGAAATGCTCGTACATGAGAATGACACCAGGCCGGGTTGCACCAGCGGGGAGTGGGATGAGAAGATGCGCGACCTTGCATGCGAAGCCCTTGCAACAGGAAAATCTTTTCGTGCACAGGTGAGTGAAGATATCGAGGTCTTCGTCGAAGCCATCACTCCGCCACCGACATTGGTCATGGTGGGCGGAGTTCATATTGCTGTGGCTTTGGCGTCGTTGGCAAAGACACTTGGATACCGCACAGTCGTCATTGACCCGCGCAAGGCATGGGGGAATGAGTCGCGCTTTCCGCATGTGGATTCTTTAATTCAGGCATGGATCGATGACGCCTTCGAACAGATCAAGATCACATCATCGACTGCCATCGTCATGCTCACGCACGACCCAAAATTGGATGACCCGGCACTGAAGGTCGCGTTGAATAGTTCCGCATTTTATGTCGGCGCGTTGGGGAGCAAATCCACGAACGAGAAACGTCGCAAGAGATTGTTGGGCGAAGGACTCAGTGAATCGCAAATGGCGCGTCTGCATGCGCCCATCGGTCTGGACATCGGCGCGCAGACCCCGGAGGAGATCGCGCTGGCGGTCATGTCGGAGGTTGTATCCACTCACAGAAAACTGAGGCAAGTATCGGCGGAGAATGAAGCGGAAGTTATTTCCTGAAAATGAGAGGGCTACGGTCTCCATCACGCCTCGTAATGACTGACATAAGGACAATCCATGAAACCTGCACCCTTTGAATATCACGCTCCAACCTCGCTCGAAGAAGCCCTGGGATTGATGGACCGGCACACAGACGAAGCCAAACTGCTCGCGGGCGGACAAAGCCTTGTGCCAGCGATGAACTTCCGCGTGGTGCAGCCGAGTCGGCTCATTGACCTGAACCATGTGCAGGGATTGAGCCACATCCGCGAAAATGGGAACGTGCTCCGCATCGGGGCGATGACTCGCGAACGGCAGTTGGAATTTGACGCGCTGATCGAGAAACGGACGCCGCTGCTGCATGAAGCGGTCCCATTCATTGCCCATCCTCAGATCCGCAACCGCGGCACAATTGGCGGGAGCATTGCCAACGCAGACCCGGCGGCGGAGTTACCGGTGCTCATGCTCGCGTTGGATGCGCGGCTTAAAGCGCAAAGCAGTTCCGGCGAACGTTGGATCGGTGCAGGAGATTTTTTCGCGGGCATGTTCACAACCGCGCTCGCACCGAATGAAATTTTGGTGGAGATCGAACTGCCGTTCATGCCGCCGCGCACAGGCTGGTCGTTCATGGAAGTTGCTCCGCGCGCGGGCGATTACGCCTTGATGGGAGTGGCTGCGTTGTTGACATTGGACGAGAATGGAAAATGCACACGCGCAAAATTGGTGTACTTGAACGCGGGCGATGGTCCTATAGAAGCGAAGGAAGCCGCACAGAGTTTGGAAGGCGAATCGTTGAACGATGCAAGGATTCAATCGGCGGCATTGTTGGCGAGCGAAAAAGAGATCAGTCCCTATGGCAATGTCCACACCTCGCCGGAGTTTCAACGTCATCTGGCGAAGGTGCTGACGATACGGGCTTTGAAGCAAGCAGTCCAGCGCGCGGGAGAAACGCAATGACACGTTCCATCACCATCACGGTCAATGAAAAAGAATACACACGCGAAGTCGAGCCGCGTCTCCTGCTCAGTGACTTTCTGCGTCACGAACTCGGGCTGACAGGCACGCACGTTGGTTGTGAACATGGCGTCTGCGGAGCTTGTACGATCCTTTTCGATGGCGAAGCAATGCGCTCGTGTTTGATCTTTGCCGTGCAGGCGGATGGGCACAACATCATGACCGTGGAAGGGCTTACCCCCCTTGCATCCCCCCGTCTGCAGGCAGATGGGGAGAAAGAGGGGGGGCTACACCCACTTCAACAATCGTTCTGGGAAGCTCATGGATTGCAATGCGGATACTGCACGCCCGGCATCTTAATGACGCTCATCCCGTTCCTGAAACAACATCCGAATCCGAGCGAAGAGGAAATTCGTCATGCACTTTCTGGAAATCTCTGCCGCTGCACGGGATATCAGCATATTGTCGATGCAGTGAAGTTGGCGGCTGGGAAGATGATGGAAGTGGATAGTGGATAGTGGAATGAGTCATACTTCTTTGGCGCGGGCGTTTCGGTTGGGGGAAATTTCGGCCAAGAATTATCTTTCCCAGATCGAGAGAGATTTTTTGGCGTACGAGCCAAACGTCCATGCGTTTCTGCCGGAGTCACATCGTTTTGACCGCTTGCAAAAGGAAGCCGAAGAGTTGCTTGAGCAATACCCCGACCCGCAGACTCGCTCCCACCTGTTCGGCGTCCTGGTCGGTGTGAAAGATATTTTCCATGCAGATGGGTTCACCACGCAAGCAGGCAGTCGTTTACCCGCCGAAGAATTTCAAGGCAAGGAAGCCGAGAGCGTGACCCGGCTTAAAAAAGCGGGCGCGCTTATCATGGGCAAAACAGTCACAACCGAGTTTGCCTACTTTTCGCCCGGTCCCACGCGCAACCCGCACAATTCCGAACACACACCCGGCGGATCGAGCAGCGGATCAGCTGCAGCAGTTGCTGCGGGAATATGTCCGCTGTCGGCGGGCACGCAAACCATTGGCTCGATCATCCGACCCGCCTCCTTCTGCGGCGTCATCGGCATGAAACCCTCCTTCAACCGCATCCCACGCCACGGCGTCATCCCGCTTTCACCTTCTCTCGACCATGTCGGCTTTTTCGCCGAAAATCTTGATATCGCCATACATGCCGCGCGCGCCTTATACATCAAATGGGATGAACCAATAATCCCCGTGAAAAAGCCCACACTCGGCGTACCGGACGGTCCATATCTCAAGCTCGTCTCAGATGAAGGTCAGGTACAGTTCGAACGTGTCTGTAATCTCCTCGGCGATTCCTATCCCATTCGGCACATCCTCATCATGAAAGATTTTCAAGCGGTCCGCGACCGTCATGACCTCATCATGTCTGCCGAGGCGGCAAGAGTACATGGTAAATGGTTCAATAAATATGAAAACTTGTATTCGCCGAAATTCACCGAACTCATCAAACGCGGACAAGCCGTCACAGATGAGCAACTCCACAGCGCGCTCACTGCCCAGGACGCCTTCCGCTCCGAACTTCGGCGCACCATGATCGACCACAACATCGACGCGTGGATCTGCCCATCCACGGTCGGGGCTGCGCCAAAAGGACTCGACAGCACGGGCGACCCGGTCATGAACCTGCCGTGGACTCAAGCCGGTCTGCCCGCCATTAACCTGCCCGTTGGGAAAAATTCGCAAGGCTTGCCGCTGGGTTTGCAAGTCATAGGCAACTGGCACAAGGACGAATCACTTTTGTTTTGGGCAAAAGACCTCGCAAAAATGCTGGAGAATCTATGACTGTCACCAGGCACGAGATCAGACGCGGCGCATATTATGACTCGGTCGTGCTCATGCAATTACAGCGCGGTCTGCTGACCCTGCCTGATGTATTGGACGCGGGCGTGGTGATGGCGACTCAAGCCAATTGTGATCTGCTCGCCGCAAACCATCTCCTGCCCGACTCGGTCGCATCCAGTCCAGACGATTTACTGGTCGTCGTTAAGGCAGCGAGTGACTCCGCTGCAAGCGATGCGCTCCGCCAGGTCGATACATTGCTGGCAAAACGACGCACATCTTCGGCGGAAGATTTCCGTCCGCGTAGTTTGGGGGCAGCTGCAAAGCAACTGCCGGAGGCGAATTGGGTCTTGATCTCCGTGCCCGGTCGATATGCGACAGGTGTGGCTCGCGAAGCGCTCGACTTGGGCAAACACGTTTTTCTTTACAGCGACAACGTCTCGCTGGAAGATGAGATTGCCTTGAAAAAATCGGCGCGGGAAAAAGGTTTGCTAGTGATGGGACCTGACTGCGGGACAGCCATCATCAATGGCATTGGACTGGGATTTGCCAACCGCATCCGCCGAGGACCTGTGGGCATCGTCGGCGCTTCAGGCACAGGAACGCAAGCCGTGACCTCTCACATCCACAACCTTGGTTCGGGCATTTCCCATGCCCTTGGCACCGGCGGACGGGATTTGAAATCCGACGTTGGCGCGATCACCGCCCACCAAGCCCTTCACGCACTCGCCCACGACCCGGAGACGAAAGTCATCATCCTCGTTTCCAAACCGCCTTCACCCGATGTTGTGACCGATCTGCTTTCCGCGGCACAAGCCATCGGCAAACCTGTCGTCGTGGATTTCATCGGCTACCCGCCCCCTGCGCGAAAAATCGGGAATTTGTATTTTGCGGTGAGTTTGAGTGAAACGGCGGAGATCGCAGTGGAGCAATTGTCATTAAACAATAACCAGTTATCAACGACGGGTCACCTTTCACCGATTACTGGTTACTTAAGATGCCTCTTCTCCGGGGGAACACTTGCATACGAAACTTTACTCGGCTTGCAAGCCACACTCTCCCCCATCTTCTCCAACGCACCTATTACAGAGAATCAAATACTAACCGATCCCTTGCAAAGCACATCCCACACCATCATCGACCTCGGCGACGAGTTCTTCATGGTCGGGCGTCTTCACCCGATGATTGACAACGATCTGCGTATCCGCCGCATGAAACAGGAAGCGGATGACCCTGAAACGGGAATGATTCTTTTTGATGTGGTTCTGGGAGAAGGGGCGCATCCTGACACAGTTGGTGAGTTAGTTCCGGTAATTAGAGAGATTAGAGATAAGAGATCGGAGATTGAGTTTGCCGCCATCGTCATCGGCACGGAGGATGACCTGCAGAATCTTCAATCTCAAATTTCCCAATTGACAGAAGCAGGCGTGGCTGTTTTTCGCACAGCGACCGAAGCCATCGAATACATCAGCCTGCGGATGGGCAAAGCAAATCCCAGCCAATTTCCTTCCATTAACCCAGAGCATTTGACAAAGCCGCTTGCAGCCATCAACGTTGGGCTGGAATCATTCTACGACAGTCTGCTCGCCCAAGGCGCAGAAGCCGTCCACGTGGAATGGCGCCCGCCTGCGGGTGGGAACGAGAAGATGGCGGCATTGTTGGCGAAGATGAAAAGTAAAAAGGAGAATTAGAGAACTGGAGAATTCTCCAATCCTCCAATTCTCTGATTCCACACGGAGATGATCATGGATATTGACACTGCAAACCAAACCGCTGTCGAACGCCTGATGTCCGCTCGACCCATTCTCAAGGCTGTAGCTTCCGCACGCGAGGTTATCCCCGGCATGAAAGATAACCTCATCCTGCACGCGGGTCCGCCTATCGAGTGGGCGCGGATGTCCGGTCCGCTGCGAGGAGCGGTCATTGGTGCGATCCTCTTCGAGGAACTGGCAGGCTCGGAAGCAGAAGCAGCCTCAATGGTCGAAAGAGGCGAGATCGAATTTGATTCGTGTCACCACCACGGGGCAGTCGGTCCGATGGCGGGAGTCACATCCGCTTCGATGAAAGTCCATGTTGTGGAAAATGCCGAACATGGGAACAAGTCTTTTTCAAATTTAAACGAAGGCTATGGAAAAGTGCTGCGCTATGGCGCGTATAGCGATGAGGTGTTGAAAAAACTGCATTGGATGAATGATGTGCTTGGCGCCGCCCTTGCGGATGCGCTTGCCGCCTCAAATGGACTCGACATGCGCGCTCTCATCGCCGAAGCGCTGCACATGGGCGATGAAGGACACAACCGCAACAAGGCAGGCTCGTTGATCTATTTGAAATTGATTTCGCCGTTGATTGCAAAAACGATGAAGGACAACACGGCGATGGCTGAAGTTTTGCAGTTCATCGGCGACAACGCCCTGAGCGTGTTGAACCCGGTCATGGCGGCGTGCAAAGTAATGACCGATGCCGCGCATGGCGTGGAAGGTTCGACCATCGTCACCACCATGGCGCGCAACGGCACGGACTTTGGAATCCGCGTCAGCGGACTCGGCGAGACGCAGTGGTTCACGGCTCCTGCTGAAATTCCAGTGGGTTTGTTTTTCTCGGGCTTTACACAAGATGATGCAAATCCCGACATCGGCGACAGCGCCATTACAGAGACGGCAGGCATCGGTGGGTTTGCGATGGCAACCGCGCCAGCAATTGTGAGCTTTGTCGGCGGTACGCCGAAAGACGCGATGAACGCAACCCTCGAAATGTACGAAATCACATTCACCGAAAGCAAATTCTTCACGATGCCCTCGCTCGATTTTCGCGGCACGCCCACCGGCATCGACCTGCGGAAAGTCGTCGAGCTGGGAATCACCCCGAGAATCAATACAGGGATCGCCCACAAGAACGCCGGAGTCGGTCAAGTCGGTGCGGGGTTAGTAAGACCGCCGCTGGCTATTTTTGAGCAGGCGTTATTGGCGTTTGCGGAGAAGTACAAGTTGTAATTGGGTAATTAGAAATTGGCGATCAGTCTCAATCTCTATACTCTAATCTCTGGCTTTACAAAGGAGTCTTCCATGAAAATCTACGACCTCTCGCAAGACCTGAATGCCGATGCTTCGTTCTGGCCTTTCTATCCGCCGTTCGAAGTCAAATACATCAAACGCAAATCGGAGCAAGGTGTAAATGCGCAGTACATTATGACATCCAATCACATGGGCACACATTTGGATGCGCCAAAGCATTTTGTCACCAATGGGAAGACCATTGACCAGATCCCCATCGAATGGTGTTATGGACCTGGTGTCATTGTGGATTTAAGTGACATGCTTGATGACCTCGGCATGTTCACACCTGAAGACATAGAAAAACGCGCAGATGTGCAAGAAGGCGATATTCTTTTCATCCATACGGGTTGGCATAAATATTCTTTTTTTAGTCCTACTGGAGATGAAGAAAGATATATCCAAAGGCATCCCGGTCCACATTACAGCATTTGTGACTGGTTGTTGAAGAAGAAGATTCACATCTGGGGCGTGGACATGATCTCCACCGATCACCCCATGAACCTGCCCATCGGGCGCTTCTTGGGTAAAGGCGGACTGGAGCATTGGCAGAAAGTCCGCGCGAAGACCGAAGCGAAATTCGGCGCAGACAAGATGGATGAACTCTTCCCCGATTCAGCGTATCAACTCACCCACAACGCCTTGTTCCCCCACGACTGCATCCACGTGGAAAATCTCGGCGGCGACATCGGCTTGAAGGAACTGCACAACAAACGCATCACGCTCGGCGTCTTCCCATGGAAGTTCAAAGGCGGCGAAGCAGCGTTTTGTCGGGCAGTGGCGTGGGTGTAATTACTATTTACCCTCAAAATGAAATTCGTAATTGGTAATTGGAGGCTTCATGACCACTCGTTACTTCGGCGAACGCATCAAACGCAACGAAGATCCGCGCCTGCTCACGGGGCAAGGGTTATATGTGGACGATGTGGATCTGCCCAACATGCTCCATGTGGCGTTCCTGCGCAGTCCGTATGCGCATGCAAAGATAAACAGCATTGATGTTTCGCAAGCCGCGCAACGCGAAGGTGTAATTGCTGTGTACACTGCAAATGACTTGGGCGATTACTGGAAGCCCGGTCCGTTATTGGTTTCTCCGCCGCCTGTTGAAGGAATTATCTTCAATGAGAAGACTCAAGTTCCGCTGGCGAAGGACAAGGTCAAGTTTGCGGGCGAACCGATCGTGATGGTACTGGCGGAGAGTCGCTACATTGCAGAGGATGCGCTCGCTGATATTCAAGTGGATTACGAACCGCTCGCCTCGGTCGTAGACTTGGAATTGGCTCTCGACCCAGGCAGTATCCTCATCCATGAAGAGATCGAGTCGAATGTCGCAGCGCAGGTGGTGCAAACGAAAGGCGATTATGAATCGGCGAAGAAAGATGCAGCACTGGTGATCAAGCGCCGCTTCAAATACGACCACGGCTGTGCCGCCGCCATCGAGAATCGCGGCATCGTCGCGGAGTGGGACAAGCGCGCGGGGCGATTAACCGTCTGGGACACCACCCAGGCTCCCGTCGTGATCCGAAACGGACTGGCGGGTATGCTCGGTTTGTCGGAGCGGCAAGTCCGCGTGATCGCCCCGTTCATCGGCGGTGGATTCGGTCCCAAGATCATGATGTTCTATCAGGAGGAAGTGCTCGTCCCGTGGGTGGCGATGAAGTTGAGCCGTCCCGTCAAATGGATCGAAGACCGCGCCGAGAATTTCGTCGCCACTACCCATGAGCGCGGACAAATCCACGACGCTGAAATCGCGTTCGATCAGGATGGTCATATCCTCGGTGTGCATGATGTCTTTCTGCATGACACAGGCGCATATGCTCCCTATGGCCTCACCGTGCCCCTCAACTCGCAATGCACGCTGCTAGGACCGTATCACATCCCCAATTATCATTCGCAATTCAAGGCGGTCTTCACCAACAAGACCATCGTTACGCCCTATCGCGGCGCAGGCAGGCAGCACGGAGTCTTCGTCATCGAACGTCTGCTTGATCTGGCAGCAAAAGAATTGAACATTGATCGCGCCGAGATCCGCCGACGCAACTTCATCCCGCCGGATAAGTTCCCTTACGACAACGAGATCATTTATCAAGATTTTGCCCCGCTCGTATACGACAGCGGAAATTACGAGCCTCTATTGGATAGCGCTCTAGAAAAAATCGGGTATCACAAATTCATTAA
Organism: uncultured Anaerolinea sp.; assembly: GCA_964563315.1. Classification (GTDB taxonomy): domain Bacteria; phylum Chloroflexota; class Anaerolineae; order Anaerolineales; family Villigracilaceae; genus Villigracilis. The sequence goes on from CAZLWG010000024.1 coordinate 13,335, forward strand.
CGAGATTCAACCGAAACTCCGCGCCGAAGGAAAGCACGTCGGCATTGGGTTGGTTGCGTATGTGGAAGGCACGGGCATTGGTCCGTATGAAGGCGCGAAAGTGCAGGTGATGAGCAGTGGACGGGTCTCTGTGGTGACGGGAGTCGGCACGCAGGGACAGGGTCACTTCACAAGTTTTGCGCAGATCGTCGCCGAGCAGCTTGGCGTCAGCGTGGACAAGATCGATGTGGTCACCGGCGACACCGACCAGTTCTATTGGGGCGCTGGGACGTTCGCGAGTCGCGGCGCGGTCGTGGCGGGCAATGCTATCAACGAAGCGGCGAAGGTCGTACGCAAGAAAATCCTCAAACTCGCTTCCGAACATTTCAACGCGCCTGAAGAGGAACTTGAACTCGAAGATGGTTTTGTGAAAGTGCAGGATATGCCGCGCCTGTCCATTTCACTCGGCGAGTTGGCCGGCAAGGCGAATCCCATGCGCGGAGCTGTCAAACCGGGGACAGAGCCCGGGCTCGAAGCGACCAACTATTTCGGTCCAGAACGAGGCGCAACTGCCAGCGGCATCCACGCCATGATCGTGGAGGTTGATCCCGAGACGATGCAGATCCACATCCAAAAATATCTCGTCGTGCATGATTGCGGCAAGGTCATCAATCCGCTCATTCTGGATGGACAAATTCACGGCGGTGTCGCGCAGGGAATCGGTAACGCCTTTTACGAACGCCTTGCATACGACGACAACGGGCAACTCCTCAACGGCACGTTCATGGACTATCACCTGCCCACCAGCCTGGATGTGCCGCGCGTCGAAACCGGTCATGGCGAAACGCTCTCACCCCTCAATGCGATGGGCGTCAAAGGCGCGGGTGAAGCGGGCGCGATCCCCGTTGGTCCATTGTTTGCGCAGGCGTTGGAAGATGCGCTTCACGATGTGGATTTTGAGATTTTGGAAATCCCGCTGAATTCGAATCGGTTGTGGGAACTAACACACGCATCTTTCCAGCGGCACGCATGATTCTCGTTACAGGCGCAGGTGGTAAAACCGGCAGGACTTTGATCAAAACGCTCTCAAAAGTTGAGAGCGTTTGTGCGTTCGTTCATCACGAAGAACAGGTATCCATTCTACAATCTCTTGGCACGGATAAAATCATCATCGGTGACATGAGCGATGCGTCCGCAATCCGCTCCGCCATGAATGGGGTCAAGGCGGTGTACCACATTTGCCCAAACATGCATCCGGACGAGATCGAAATAGGCAATTTGACCATTCGGGCGGCTCAAGAGGCGGGCGTGGATCATTTTGTTTATCATTCCGTCCTTCATCCTCAGATCGAAAGAATGAATCATCACTGGCAGAAGATGCGCGTGGAAGAGATGCTTTTCGAGTCGGAGCTTCCTTTCACCATCCTGCAGCCTGCGCCATACATGCAAAACCTGCTGTCGAACTGGAAAAACATGATTGAAGAAGGCGTCTTGCGCGTTCCATATTCCATCCACTCCAAATTCAGTTTCGTTGACCTGGAAGATATCGCCGAAGCCGCGAAGATTGTGTTGACTGAACCCGACCACAAAAGCGCAGTGTATGAACTGGCTGGTACGTTTCCCATGTCACATGTGGAAGTTGCAGATATATTTGGGCAGGCGTTGAACCGTGATGTCCATGCTGAAAAAGAAGAACTTGGAGACTGGAGACTTCGCAGCAACAGAATGAGTGAGTATGCGCTCGAAAATCTGCTCAGGATGTTTGAGTATTATGACCAGTTTGGATTGGCAGGCAATCCGAATATATTGCGATGGCTTCTGGGAAGAGAACCAGCCTCTCTGGAGAGGTTCGCTGATAGAATTGTGAAGGAATTCAATGCAAAATCTTAATGCCCTCTTTCTTACATCTCATGTGACAAGTTGGCTGGCGAATTCTCACTGCCCTCGCATTCTGTACATCTTTGATCGTGCTTGCAATCTCATCAACGAACATAGGGAAGTATTGTCAATCGTCACACCACAGATCGGGAACGCTCCATTCAACCTAGTCATTGAAGATAACATTTTATTCCCCGATCACTTAAGTCTCGAATCTCCAATCTCCATTTCTCCCAACCAACTTATACTTGGAAACCTAATCATCCACACCGCAGGCGCGGAAGCCTGGAATCCGCATCCCGATTGGGAAATGTTGCACACCAAAACAGGAGAGATTGCCAATAAAGCAACCGAATTACCAATTCGTGTGCAGCATCCCTCTTGGATCAATTACCCATCACTTCCTCAATTCCCCAATTCTCTGGTCTCTAATCTCTGCTCCTCGTTCGTCACAACCGATATTTCCACAGCAAAATCCCTATCTGCCAAACTTGCCGGCCTCGGCATCGGTCTCACACCCTCTGGCGATGATTTCATCATGGGAGCGCTTTATGCTTCATGGATTATTCATCCACACGAAATAGCCAGTCAACTTGCATTAGAAATCTCAGAAGCTACTGCTCCATTAACCACATCCTTGTCCGCCGCATGGTTGAGATCGGCAGGGAAAGGCGAAGCGGGAATACTTTGGCATGAACTCTTTGATGCGCTGGCCTCAGGTCACAATATCCAATTACGAATGGCCAAATTACTCGCCGTCGGCGAAACATCTGGAGCCGATGCGCTGGCAGGGTTTATCGGTACGTTTATTTCTTATGCAGAGGTCAATGCAAACCCATGTCCTTTCTGAACTCCTTTACTGAAAACGTTCGCAAATATCCCGACAAGACCGCGCTCGAATTCATCGACCCACCACTTCAACGTCTCACCTATGCGGAGTTGGATGAATTGGTGGACAAAACGGCTGGTTACTTGCAAAGCCTCGGGCTTCAATCTGGCGACCGTGTCGCGATCCAGCTATCCAAGTGTCTCGAGTTTATTCTGATCCATATGGCAACGGTACGCCTTGGAGCCATCTCCCTGCCGCTCAATCTCGCCTATCCGTCCGACGAGTTGAAATACTTCCTCGAAGACTCAGGAGCAAAAATATTCTTCGCGCTCGAATCAGCCAAAGATAAAATTCAATCCGTTCTTGCCGAACTTCCCGATCTGCAAGAATGTGTCTTTCTCGATCCATCCAAGCCTGATGATTTCCAATTACGAATTACTAATTTCCAATCTTCTATCTCTACTTCTCCAATCACCAGTCTCTCAGATACCGCCATCATCATTTACACCTCTGGCACTACAGGACGCCCTAAAGGTGCAGAGATCACACACGGCAATCTCATTTCCAATCTCGAAGCTCTGCATGCGATGTGGGGCTGGCAGGCTGACGACGTGCTTTTGCATGTCTTGCCCATCTTTCATGTCCACGGGTTGTTCGTGGCATTGCACGGCGCGCTCCATGCTGGAGCAACCACACTCTTCATGCGGGAGTTCAATCCGCAAAGGGCGCTTGAAATGCTTTCGAGTGGAAAGAGCACGGTCTTCATGGCAGTACCCACAATTCACAAACGCTTGCTCGATGTCCCCAACGCAAACCAATTTGATCTATCGCGCGTCCGCCTCATCACTTCCGGCTCAGACCGTCTGTCCAATGACCTCTTCACTGGCTTTCAAAAAACATTCGGCTACACTTTGCTCGAACGTTATGGCATGACCGAAACAGGCATGAACTGTTCCAATCCGCTGCAGGGTGAACGGCGCATGGGTTCGGTGGGATTGCCGCTTCCCGGTGTGGAAGTGCGAATCGTCCACTCTGAAACAAATGAGATCCTCCCAGATGGAGAGATCGGGGACGTGCAACTGCGCGGACCAAATGTTTTCAAAGGATATTGGCGGCAGCCGGACAAAACATCCGCTTCATTCTCAGCCGACGGCTGGTTCAAAACCGGAGACTTGGGATACAGGGACAGCGACGGCTACATTACCCTCTGCGGCCGCTCCAAAGACCTGATCATCAGCGGCGGACTCAACATCTACCCACCCGAAGTGGAACGCGTATTGGTGGAGCATCCCGCAGTCAATGCCTGCGCGGTAATCGGCTGTCCCGACGAGGAGTGGGGGGAAAAGGTCACGGCGGTGGTGGTGCTTGAGAATGAAGGATCAGTGACCGGCGATGAATTGATCCGTTTTTGTCGTGAAAGGCTCGCTCCGTACAAGAGTCCCAAATCCATCGTCTTCCGCAATGACCTGCCGCGCAATGCAATGGGCAAGATCCAAAAAGCGGAACTTCGCAGGGATTCTTGTTTGTAAATCAGTCCGGGCGATGATATTGCGTTCAAATGCTCTTCCATCAGCGCGTTAATGTTTTACTTCGTTATCTCTCCTCCTGATAACTGCCAGTGACGAACCAAGACGGCAAGGGCGAGCAGGGCAAGCGAGGGAATGAAAAGCGCGCCGCTCGTCCACGCGAGGAGACGGGCGAAGTCGCCTTCGAGCATCCTCTTCTTCCCTGGGCGGACGTAATGTGTCACATCGTTACCCGCCTGTGCAAGCACATATCCATAAAGGGTGTTAATGACGCCCGCTCCGAACATGAGGATCTTCATGGTGCCTCTCCTTTTAGGTACCCTTCCATCTTTGTATTTCCCGGCGATTCGAGCTGGACGGATATAAGCACAATTCCCAACCCGTGCAACCGACGGATCAGACCGACCAAGCCAGCCTGATCCATTACAACTTTCGAGAAGGTGGTCGTCTGGACACCGTCCGCCAGAGTTTCGGAGCGGACTTCGGCTTCGCCAAACCAACTTCGCCATGAGTCGTCTGCCTGACCGTATACCTTGATCTCGTATTTGTTTTGCGAATTCAAACCGATGGATTGCGGCATAATCGTTCCTTGTATCACGCAAGCCCAAGAACGAGTCCCAAAATCAAAAATAGGAAGAACACGCTCTGCCCGGAGTGGATGATGATGGGGAACCAGTTACTGCGGAAGCGTTTGCCCGAAAATGCAAGGATCAGGTCCGCTGGAAGCGTTGCCAGAATGCCCCAGGGTTGGTGCAGGTGATAAAAGGAAAACAGGACGCCGTTGGCAACCCAGTCCCATTTGCCGAAGACGCCTTCCATCTTCGGCAATAACACGCCGCGGAAGAGAAATTCTTCGCCCAGAAAGGTGTTGAACAACGCACTCACGAAGAATAGCGCGACCAAACCCCACGCGCCGACCAACTGCGCGCGCATTTCGGGCGTGAACAGGGCGGCGAAATCGTAGCCTTCGGGTTCGGCGAAGAAGGGAAAGATTCCTGTCCACACCTCCACGAACGTGGAGCGCAAACCGAGCTCCAGCGCGGCGGCGAGCAGGAAGAGCGGGATGAGCCACCACCACAGGGCTTTGTTCGTCTCTCCGCTGCGCGCGGACTTGGGGTGGTTCAGCCAGAACCGGCGGCTGATCGTGCTCAGACGGATGTTCCCCTCTTTGCGGTACAGAATTATCATAGACAGAACGAACTGCCAGACCAAGCCGACGATGAGCAATTTCATCCGCAGCAGACCAGCGTCCAGCGGCGCGAGTCCCGCGCTGAGGGCAGGATACGCCACCCAGCCGAGAATCCACATCGGCGCGCCTGCCATGAACCAGATGGCAAGGATTTGTCCAAGAGTGTATTGATTCTTTTCGTTCATTTTCAGAATCTCCTTTTTCAAAAAGTGTTATGCCAATCCGAGAACCAGTCCCAGGATCAGGAAGCCGAAATAAAAAGCCTGTCCGTTATGGAGTATGATGGGGAACCAGTTGCTGTGGTATCGTTTCGCGGCAAATGCCATCAACCAGCCGAACAGGATATTGACAGGTATGCTCCACGGCATCTGGAGGTGATAAACCCCGAAGATAAAACCGTTGGCAACCCAGTCCCACCTTCCAAAAACGCCTTTCATCTTGGGAAGCAATACGCCGCGGAACAGGAATTCTTCGCTCAGGAAGTTGTTGAATAAGGAAGTAATCACAAAGAGCGCAAAGAAATTCCACGCGCCAATCCAGCGGGTATGCATTTCGGGGGCGAACAATACGTCCAGACTGCGGCTCGGCGGTTCCGCAAGAAAAGGAAAGGAAGTTGTCCATAGTTCGGTGAGAAAAGGCGCAAGTCCAAGTTCCAATGCCACTACGAGAAGCATCAACGGGACGAGCAGCCACCACAAGCGGTTATCTTTTCGCCCTGTTCTCGGTGAGATTGGGTTGTTCAACCAGAAGCGGCGGCTGATGGTCGCCAGCCGAATGTCCCCTTCTTCCCGATAGAGGATGAACATCGAGATCAAAAATTGCCAGACCAGCCCAACGAGATCCAATTTCATCCACAATAGCCCGCTGTCCAATGCAGACAGTCCCTGGCGCAAGATTGGGTGAACCACCCAGGCTGAAATCCACAGCGGCGCGCCTGCGGCGAACCAGACCCCGAGGATCTGCCAGAGGGAATATTGATTCTTCGCCGTGGTTGAAAGTTCTTGCGTGTTGCTTGTTGAAGTGAGTTCTTGCGTTGTCATTAGATTTCTCCTTTTTGTTTGAAACCGTCCCGAAGATTGCTGTAAAAGCGGCAACTTCTTTGGGAAAACCTCACCTGCACTTGCGCCAGGTGCAAGTGTCGGGACGGTTTTCGACTAGTACCGCCAGCCCAGCCAATTCCAGTAATGCAGGAACCAGACAAAGCCGACCGCGGCGACCGCCGCCAGCGTGTAATAGACACGGTAGGCGAGGCCCCAATAGTGATCCTTCCATGCCAGCACGGCGTAGACCAATGCGACGGGAGTCAGCAAGGCAGCCAGAACGCCGAGCCCCATCACGATCTCGACGGTCACTGAGAGGCTATGCAATTCCGATGGATGCATGGGACGGAACCAAATCGCCAAGCCGACCAGGAACAGTAGATTTAGCAGGCTGATGCCGAGGATGACCGTGTCAGCCAAACGGGCGGAGCGAGAGGCGGGATTCCCTTCATCCCCCGAGCGGCGCTTCCGAATCGTGCGGATCAATCCCACGGGCAGCATGGACAGTAGGATCAAGAGGCAAACCTGAACCAATATCATGTTGAATCCAGAAGTTTCGTACCAGTTCATCCTGACAAAGCCGTTTTGCGGCTGGATGTCGGTAAACAGGTGAGTAATATTTCCCTTGTCGTCTCCGCGGAACACAAGGGTAAATGAACCATTCACCTGGCGGAAGTAGAGAGGCGCCACTTCCACAAACTGCAACTCAAGCCCTTCCATGGGGATGAGCAATGTGCCGTCGCCGGGCGCGGTGACTTCGATCGTGAAGCCGCCCAAAAGCCCGATGACTTTTTCAGGGGTGGTGGAGTGGCTGTTGGCAGTCCGATAAAAACCCACGAACCGTTCGGCGCGTTCCGCAAAGTCTGCAGGCGGCTGGAGTGGCTCGACCGCAGGCGCTGGATAATAATGGTCGAAGAACGCTCGTTGGAATCCAACGTGCTGAGGAGTCAACCCTCCATCCCTGGCGCCCAGGCTGTTGTAGACGACAAATACGCCCAGATGTTGATCGGGCAGAAGCAGCAGTTGGCTTAACATCACTGGCGCATACCCTTCATGCCCAAGCGCCCACTGCCCGTTGTCGCTGAAATCGAACAAGCCATAAGCAGTTCCTTTCATGCGCGGATCGGGAGTGTATAAGGTGGTCAGCATTTCTTGCGCGGTGCTTTCTTTCAAAATGCGTGTCTCGGTGGATGCGTCACCATAGAAACCGCCTTCGAGCCGCGCGATCATGAAACGCGCCATATCGGTCACGCTAGTTTGATGAAAGCCGGAGGGCAGTCCCGCCGGTTGACCGAAGTATTCGGGGAACGGCTGTAAAGCGCCATCCGCGTAGATGTAACTCTTGGAGGCAAACGGGCGCAGGTCTTCCGGTACTTGCGGCTGAGCGGTGGAGTGAGTCATGCCCAGCGGGTCGAAGATATGCTTCTGCACGTACTCTCCGTACGGTTCGCCGGAAACACGCGCCACAATGTAGCCCCCCAACATGGCGTTGTAGTTCGAGTAGCCCGCCGCTTCCCCGGGCGGACGCACCCGCCCTGGGAAATTCGCAACCAGCCATTCACGCTCTGTCATCAGTTCGTCCGCGTTCTGCGCCACACTTTCGAGCCAGCGGTCTTCGATCCCTGACGTGTGAGTCATCAAATGCTTCAGCGTGATCGGCTGTGGATAGGTGTCTGGAATGCGGAAGTCGAGATAGGTGTTGATATCCGCGTCCAGATCCAGTTTGCCCTGCTCCACGAGCTGCATCACCGCCGTCCAGGTGATCACCTTGCCGACCGAGCCAGTGCGGAAGATCGTCGTCTCAGTATCAACAGGGATTTTGTTCTCCACGTCCGCGTAGCCGTAGCCTTTGGCAAATAACAACTGCCCATCCCTGACGACCGCGATAGCCGCGCCCGCGATGTGATTCTCTTCCATGTGACGCGCGAACAACTCGTCCATAAACGCTTCCATCTCCGCCGCGTCGGTCGGACCTTGTACCTGATTCAGCGAAACCGGCATTTCCTCCTCCACGCCAACCATGCTCCGCGCTGAGGCGGGCGTGACAACTGACAAAAACACCGCCGCCAGGAACATCAGGCTGGGAAAGAACTGTTTTGTTTTCATGACTCGCTCCTTCTTCTATCGAATGGATCGTCTTTGCCAAATACGCAAAGTTCACTTTGGGTCACATTCTAGGGTGCAAGGCAAAAAAAAGAACCACAGAAACATGTGGTTCTTCTTCGTCGAATATGTGGTTTTTTATGTAGTCAGATGAGTTTCATCTCGTGTGCTTTTTCGATGGCTTGCAATCGCTTGTTGACTGAGAGTTTGCGGTAAATGCTCTTGATGTGGAATTGAACCGTGTTCAGGCTGAGGAAGAGTCTTTCACCTATCTCTTTATAGGATTGCCCGTCAGCCAGATGGCGCAATACTTCAATTTCCCGACTGCTTAGCATTGCTTCGTCCGCGGCGTCTGTTTTGACTTTGGCAGAATCTCCCGGCATTGCCTCCAGAAGACGTTCGATGTAGGCGGATAGGTCGCGGTCTTTCAAATGCCGAAGGGCAGACTCAAGCAGGGGGCGCAGGAGCCTGCCTTCGTCCAGAAAGAGGCGGAAATATCCCCTTGAGGCAGCCGCCTCCAGCGCGGCTTGGATCATCCGCCGCGCGTCATCGGCTTTTCCTTCCACGTGATACATCAACGCTCGTGCGATCCAGATCTCGATTTGCCAGCCTTTGAGTCCGCACATTTCCGCAAATTTTTCCAGACGGGCGAAATAAACGTGGGCGTCCACCAATGGATACGACGACGGGTTCTGCGCAGCCAGCCGGGTCAGGATGTGAGCCGCGCCCAAGTACGTCCGAAATCGGGTATCGCTTGTTGGGTCAACGCCGGTTATATCGGGCAGGTCATTGAAATTAACCGACTCTCGCTCTACCCACGCGCGCGCTTCCTCGAGATCGGAGTTGCTGGCAAGCGGGGCATTCAGGGATAAACGATGATACAAAGTCTGCGCATATAGAACGCATTCCGGGCGTATCTCTTCAAGCAGTTTTAGGTTTTCCATCATCCCAGCCTGGTCGCCCTGAATGGAACGCAGGCGCGCAAGAGACGAATACCCTTTGATGTGGGTGCGGAACTCTCCCGTCCAGCGTACGAGACTCAAGCCTTGAGTCAAAGCCCGTTCTGCATCCGCCAGGTGATTCTCCTCCGTCAGAATGCAGCCTTTGAGGATGTGAAGCGCGCCAATGGGTGGAAACCTTTGACCTGCCAGCAACTGGTCGAAGCGGGTTATGGTTGTTCCGCACAACCGCATGGCGTCTTTCGATTGTCCCTTTGCCATGGCGATCAGGATCAGGTTGATCGGTCCATAAATGGCGGCGTAGAAATTCCCGCCAGCAACGCCGTCTTCGAAAGTTTGTTTGAAAGCCTTCTCTGCCTCCGGCAGGTCGGCAAGCGCCATATATCCGTTACCTGTGACCATGGCGTTGACGCTGCGAATGGCTTTTTCGTCCTGCGGCAGGAATTGTTGAGCCTTTTGGGATGTTTCGATCAATCTCTCCGGAGCTTTCGGCGTCAAACCTGATAATCCCATGGTGAACGCCTGAACGCTTGCAGCGTGCCCGGCGACAAGGTTCCTCAGGGACACGTCCGCATTTACATGGATCAGGGCATCAGCGGCGGTTTGTAATGCTTGTTCCACATCTTCCGCGCGTGTTGCAAGGCGCTGCATGAGAGCCAGCGACCATGCCTTACAGATATGCAGCATGGGCAGGGACTGTGTGAGTGGCTCGGGCAACTTGTCGAACCATCCTCTGACCGTCGAGATTTCACCCTGGTAGATCATCGGCAGGGCATGCTTCTCGATTAATTTGGCGGCTTTATCGCTGTTCGACATCTGGAAGGCATGCTCGACCGCTTTCTGAATGTAACCATCTTTCTCGTACCAGTCTGCGGCGCGTGCATGTAGATCATCCGTAAGTTCCGGTTCGACCTGCAACAGTTGGTTCTTCAGCAATTCCGCAAACAGGGCATGGTAGCGATACCAGGTTCGTTCTTCATCGAGCGATACCAGAAACAGGTTGTCGGTTTCCAGATCTTGAAGAAATTTTTTACTGTCTTTCTGCCCGGTAACAGCTTCGCAGAGCGCCGGGGACAATTGATCCAGAATGGAGGTGCGGCGTAGAAATTCACGAATCTCCTCCGTCTGGCTGTTGAGGACTTCCTCAATCAGGTAATCCAGCACATGACGGTGTGTACCGCGAAATGCTTCCACCTGCTTTGTTTTGTCTGCGCTTTCTTTCAGCGATAATGCCGCGAGCTGCAGTCCTGCGACCCACCCCTCCGTTCGAGTTGCAAGAATCTCCGTATCCCTTTCGGACAAATCCACCCCCATCACACTTGTCAAAAATTTGGCAGATTCTTCGAGCGAGAAACTCAAGTCCGCTGCCCGAATCTCCGTGAGTTGATTCCGGACCCGCAGGCGCGTCAACGGCAGGTTGGGGTCTTCCCGCGTGACAATGACCAGATGGAGGTTGATCAAGGCCTGATTGAGGATCGATTCGATGAGCCGGTCTATTTCTTCATTCTCGATGAGGTGATATTCCTCCAATACAAGGATGACTGGCTGGTCAAGCCCATGTAATTCGTTGATTAACAATCCAAGTATAGATGGAAGATTAATCTCCTGCGCATTTTCCACCGCCTCCAGCGCCGCCTGACCAATCTCTTCCCCCGCCTGCCCCAACGCGGTCAGGATATAGGTGAGAAATTGTTTAAGATCGTTATCGGATTTCTCCAGAACGATCCAGGCAACAGAGTACCCTGCCTGCTCCACCCACATGCGAATCGTCGTTGTTTTTCCATACCCTGCCGGCGCTGAGACCAGTGTGAGCAAATGTCCCTCTGCCATCCCATCGCTGAAGTAGCGGAGTAGTTTTTTTCTCGGCACCAAAACCTGCCGTAAAATCGGCAGGCTGATCTTGGTCATCAATAAGGGGTCGGTCATTCAGGCTCTCCACAGGTGGCTCGCTTCAATTTTACAATAAAACAAGTCATTCCTTCGCTTCGAGAAACATGGTGGTAAATTACATCTATTCATACATTGTCGCCGCTTCGAGCGGACGGCGTGCGATTCCCGGAACGAAAGCGGGAGGATTTTTATCTTTCCTCATCGCATAAGGATGCAAGTCCTTAACGCATAGCATACAGCGCAGCTTGTGTACGGCTGGCGAGATGCAATTTATCGAGCACACGGGAGACGGTCTCTCAACTAGGGTTTGAGGATTAGCATGAATTTACTGTTTTCAGTTCAAGAGATTCCTTGCTTTCGATTTCTTCTCCACTTGGCTCCAATGACAATGGCAGGGGGCATCAGCAGAATCAGCATCATCCACACCCAAGGTGGAGTGGAGTGAGAAAATGATGAGGAGCTCATGCCCCAGATAAGACTGATGGCTTGTATCGAAGCAAGGGCTATTCCATGTCCGATTTGCCGGCGGTCTGCAATCCAAGCAGTGACATAACCTCCAAGGAAGGCAGCAACTCCGTTGTAAACGAATTTGAGCAAAATCACGGGCAAGCGGTTTCGGATTTCAAAGTAAATGTTCGGGTCGGTGGTGATCGATCCATGTAATGCCGTGACAACGCCAAATTCGATGGCCTCACTGAGAAGAGAAATTACCATTAATCCAATAAACACAGCCAGAATACTTTGCGCGACTGATATTATCTTGTGCATGATCATCCTCCTAAAGAATAAAGGCTTTCTCGAGATCAGCAATGGCTTCTTTCTCGGCGTCATGGATTTGGAGGATATACTCCCTCAGGTTTTGTTTGAGGGACATCGTTTGCGCCTCTGAAAGGGGGAAGTTCTTTTCCATTGTTCTTCGAATCGCCTTCAAACGGGTTTGGATTTTCTTAATTTCCTTGACCGCCGCATCGCCTTGTTCCCAAAACAAGTCCCGCTTTTTGAGAAGGAGTTGCCGCGCCTCTCTAAATAAAGGCTGGCTGTCGGGAAGAAGCACATCCCCAAGTGCTGTCCACTGTGAGGCAAGGGCGCGGAATTGCTCTGCCGAATCTCGCAGGGCGGGTTTGCCAAGAATGAGACTCGCCTCGTCGAGGAAGTCCGCAAACAAGGGGCGGGAGGAGGCGCCACCCGTCCCAAAGAGCTCGATACGCTCAAAAGCAGAAGTCAATCCCGCAAACATGGGTCTGCCTGTGGGAAAAATCTTATTCCATGATTGTTTATCTTTATTATCTGTCAGCACGTCCGCCCAGCGTTGATAGGCTGCAAAGCCAAAATTACGAGCATGTCCCTTGACGGGAGAGATGTGAAAGGATTGAATGGCAGCCCGGATGCCCGATGCGACGCCTGATTCTAATTTATCGAAAGATGGCAAAGAGAGAGTTGCTTGACGGAATTTTTCCTTTTTGACACGCGCCCGCGCACGGCTCAAATCGGATGCCTTGATTTTCATCGGGATACGCGATTGATCGGCAATTTCAAACGAATCGGTTTTTGAGTCGTAACCAAAGACAACAACGGGAATCATTTCATACATTTCCTTTCCAAGAGAGCCGTCATAGACGCTGTAAGGGAGGGAAATACGGTCTGCCCAGACCAAAACCGGGTGACCGTTATCAAGAGCATCCTTCAAATTGAATTCAGCTTTTGAGGCATCGGCGGTTTGTTTGACCATACGTACCACGCCGAGTCGATTGAATAAATTTTCAAGTGGACTGAACGTGTTGCGAGTGAGCAAGGCCACATGCGGATCAAGCCCTTTATAATTAAAACTGAAATAGCCAAAGGTAATTCCGCCGCTCAGCCCAAGAAGAAGCGCTTCGCTTGGCGCGGATTGGGTATGCGGCATTTTGAGATTTTGCAGGGCAAAAATATTATGGACACTGCCCGTTTCATAATGCCGACCATCGAATTCAGTTTTTATCATTGAGCACCTCACAACTAAAGAATGCTGAAATTTTACTGGCTTATCTTCTTTCGACAAAAAATAGAGACATACTTTCCCCGGGCTATCTGAAATTTACAGCAAGGCAAACGAGAGCATGAGCGGCACGGCGGTCTTCAGATGAAGGTTTTGCTCGCCGAGCAAGTTGAATAATATTCTACAGGCAGCATTACAAGTTTCTATATCGTGAGAGAAAATCCAGCGGATTAAGGATCCGGAGCTGCTGTAAAGACCAGCATTCTCTTTTCCAAGCCGTGATAGTGACGCCAAATATGATAGGCAGGCATAAATGAATAACCTTCCAATTCCGCCCAAACTGTCACATTTTCATCGCCAGGAATGTATTTAAAGTCCGCCTGAAAACCACCGTTATTGTCAGTTACGGCGATCATTCCACCGGAATAAGCAGCCAGACTGAGATATACCCGCACGTTTGGAAGTCCTGTGCCGTCCTTCAAAACCACATCTCCATAAACCCGAATCCCGGTTTGTTCGAGTGTTTGTACGAGGGATGGTGTATCGGTTGGAAATGGGGTTAACGTAAATGGATCGGGCATCGGGGATTCAAAGAATTCTTGCGGTGTGGCAATCTCAAGGATGGAAGGGTGATCCAATGCAAATGCCAAGGTTGCGATTGGCTGACCTGTCCCCACAGGCTCTGTGGAACCTTGCAACTGTGGGGACAACGATTCTTCCTGATTCGGCGTGGCGGTTGAAGATGGAGTAATGTTCCAAGAAGGCGATGCATCAGGCAATTTAGAAGCAATTGTAGGATGACACGACAACATCAGCCAAGATAAGATTAGCAGATAAACCAGCAGGAGACCAATCTTGAAAGGGGTCACGATAATCTTTCAGATTCGAAGTCTTTTCATTTTTGGTTATGGCTGCCAGTCAATCGTCCAATCTTTTGTTTCACCGACGAGATACAGATCGGAAAGAATCACCTTCAACTTTCCTGCAGGCAGAGATTCGGGATAGTATTTATAAATATCCCACATGTTGCCATTCCTCCCGGTGAGCAGAATCGGGATCAACAAATCTTCAATCGAAGGGTAACTGTCAATCTTTACAGAAAGGCTGCTAATGTTGTTGTCGTCCGTTTCAAAAGAAAAGATGTAACCTGTGCGCACTGGGCTGGCGACAATTCTCGTAAGCTGAACAGAGTGTCCCGCAAACACAAACTCCATGTTCAAGTTCCATTCCTGGAGCGGCTGTGGATTTGTCCCCGCATCGAATTCAAACTCGTAAGTTTCCTGCGAGTTCGCCGAAATGGCATATCTAGCCGTTTGTATAATACGAAGGGGCGGCACAAATTCTGGAACGATAATTGCCCAAACAATCTTGTGTGGACTATTCGAACTGGGCCAGTCTATGTCGTTCGGAACCTGCCAGTAAACTCTTTGCCCAGTATTGTCTACCATATCCAAATTGACCCAATCAATTCGCCATTCACCAGACTGAAATGGGGCGGGCGGGCTGAGTTCTCCAAAGAGAATATAGCTCTGTTTATAGCCTTCCCCATACTGAGTGCTGGTATCACCTGCGTCAATGATCCTTGTAAGGGTAAGGGGGGCGGAAGGTGTTGCCCCTGCCATGGGCGGGGAGGCGGTTTCAATCGCTGGCATTGTTACAGGCGCTGGTGAACTCACGTCAAGAACCGGCATCATGGTCAAATCTACATCCGGCGAGGCGGGGACAAAATGCAGAGGCACTTCCCAGTTTTCTGGAAGGATGCCCGGCGACAAAGCCCCATTGATGCACGGAATGAGAAAGGTTACATTTGTGGCCCTACCGGGAATGGGACCATATTTATTTGTGGTCTCAAATCCATTTTCGAAAGGCATGGAGGACACCCCGGAACTGAGTTTTACAGACTCACCACCGGGGAAGCGTAATTCCTCTTGTGACATGCAGGTATCCAATGGTTCAAGAAAGGAAAACTTGTCAGAAGTAAGCCCTTCCACTTTATAAGTCAGAAGGATGTCGTCCTCGCTCATTATTGCCTTCTCGACAGTAACGGTCACATCATCCCGTGTCTGCGAGACAGGCTCTGCCAGCACATAAAATGCGGCATTTTGATCCACCACACCCAGACCGGGAATGTATCCAAATAACCGCTGAAGAGCATTGACAATTTTCGGCGACGAGAAGGCAAACACAAGCAGGATTGCAAGCGCAAGCAGGGCAAGCCCCCACGCAAGGCGCGAAGATGACAGCAATGTTGTGCGTTTCATTTTGGGTTCCTTTTCGGGTCGAGAAGGTTTGGAAGCAGGATCAGGTAGATGGTCCGTTTGAAGCGAGGCAACACCAAGCGCAACAAACTGTTCACGCAGGGCATCCAATTTATTTGCGTCTGGGTCAGGCACATCCATCGCCTTCCGCATCTGCGATTCGAATTCGGGCAGGTAATTTGGCTTAGGCATTTTTTGCCTCCATCTGCACATGCAACCGTTCGAGGATACGGTTTATGGATTTTCTCACCGTATCTTCCTTACGCCCAAACAGCTCGGCAATTTCGAGGTATGTGAGATCAACCACAAAACGCAGCCGAAGCAAGTCCCTTTCCTCCTCATCAAGCATTTGGATAAGCAAACGAAGGGACTCGATGGTCTGATTTTGGACGATCCTATCCAGGGTCTCATCGAAAACCATTCCATTTGTTTCCGCTTCTTTCTGGACCTTGGAATTGTTCCGCCGAAAAAAATCCATTGCCTTGCTGTGAGCGATTCGAAAAATCCAGGCGGTGAATTGCCCGCGATGTTGATAACGCGACATGGCTTCGATGACGCTCATAAAGGTTTGCGCAGTCAGGTCTTCAGCATCATCGTGGTTCGCCACGCGGCTAAGAAAGTAGCGATAGACGCGGCGCGCATAGGCGTCGTACACGGCTGCCAGGGCAGAGGGATCGCCTTGCATTGCTTTCAGAATGAACGCATCGTCCAGATCGGGCGGCGCATCCTTTCGATCCAAGTTGTTTTGATTTGACATTCATTACCCTTTGCAAAGGAAGTCTATAGAGTTAACGCATCCCTCCCCAAAAGCGGAAGGTGAAATCCCGGGAAAGTGCTTAATTCCGTGAATTTGACCCTACACGGCATCAAGAGGCAACACCAGCGAATTCACAAAGAAATCACAGCTTTACAGAGTTGAATGTTCGTCAAGTTCACTGTCTCCATGAGAAATAACTTGTCTGTTCGCTTTCCGTCATTCCCTTGATCTCCAACGAAAGAGCCTGTCCTGTCTCAAGAGAAACCGTTACAAAATGCGGCATGCCGTCATATACATCCATCAACAGGTATTTGTTGTCATGTGAAAACTGGAGGTTCCAAAACGACGGTTGTACAAACGTATCATCCGCTTTGTAGATCTCGCGCACATCGCGAGGAAATCCAAGCATCTCGCTTGTCCAACCAAGTCCATCACGCGGTGCAACATACACCCGCCGCAGGTTTGCAAATGCAACCCGGGTGCCATCCGGCGACCAAACCGAAGGATAGATGCTTGAACCAAGGTTGGTGAACTCGCCAAATGAATACGTCACTGATCCATCCAAGGCAAGAACATCCACAGCCTTGATGGATGAACCCCCCGATTCACCCTGTGCGTCCGCGGCAAGCAGTTCTCCGCCATCCGGTGCAAGGGTATAAAACGCCACACGGTCTGTTTTAAACAGGGGCTTGATTTCTCCATCCAACGTCAACAATTCCAAATGGGAAGTGCGGTAACCAATGGAAGGATATATCCCGCCCGTCCTTTGGAGAAAAATACTGTTGCCAACCCAGCCTAGGATAAATGCGTGGGCGGCGCTCAATTGTTTGGGTTCGGAACCATCAGGGCGAACAACGTAAATGCCGTCATCTTTGTCGAAAGGATGAAACGCCCAGTGGCTGTTGGTCACAACAAATGCAATCCATTGTCCGTCGGGTGACCAGTGCGGGGTGGAGAAGAATTTTCTCTCCGCACTATACACTTCGCTCCACGAATCGGTTTGCGCGTCGAATATATGTATTGTGGACGGAGAAACTTCAAACTCCGATGGAGATTGATTTTTGAGTATCTCCAGTTCCTCCTTTGTCCTGCCAACAGAAAGCTCATCCTCGGGATGCGATACCAACAACCCATATCTTCCGTCAGGCGACCATATCATCCCCGAACTGGAGGTGGAATACACATCCTTCAAATCGAAAGGCGTTTGCACGGTTTCCGGCTCCGGGCATTCCTCCAATCCAACCACGCAGGAGCCTGGCAAACGCGCCAGCCTGTAAGCGGCTTCGATATAAGGTGGTGGCGTTTCAGGCGGGTAATATTCTTTTGGCGTAACAATGGTGAAATACAATTCGCCATATGGGTCATACGTTTCCATTGGAGTCGGTATCTGTGTGGGACCGCCAATAGGCGTTGGTGCAACGGCCCCAGGCAAAGGGATCAGCGTGGGAGAGGGGGGAGGCGTGGGCGTCTCTATACTTGCCTCAAGCGTGCCGTTGGAGAAGAAATAATTTCCGGCAAGCACGGCGGCGGCTGTGAGGATTGTGTACAGTATTCGTTTCATGTTTGCTCCTTTTTCGTATTGATACAACAGCATTTATAGCGAAAGACTGTCACAAGCGGGACACAGCCATGTCACAATTTGGTGACAGGCAAACGGACGCTAAATATCGTACCGTGTTGTTCGTCCTGACGACTGCGCAACAATAACTCCCCGCGATGCAAACTTACAATACGTTTGGCGAGTGCCAATCCCAGCCCACTGCCCTCGATCGAATGCGCATTCTCGCCCCGATATAATTCTTCAAAGACTTTCTCTTTCTCGTTTGGATGGATTCCTAGACCGCTATCTGCAACTTCGATAACCACCTCGCGGCCGTTCTCGCGCACGCGCACCTCAATCGCCTCGCTCTGGACCGTGAACTTGAGCGCGTTATCGAGGATGTTGTACAAGCCGAGACCTAGCAGATCGCGATCCCCCATCACGGGCGGAGGCAGGGCTGGCACTTTCGTCACGAGCAAATTGACCTGACGTCCTTTGCGCCCCGGTAAGGAAAGCGCCACCTCAAGAACTTCTGCAACCAGATCTGGAATGTTTACTGGCTCATGTTCCAGCATGCTTTCCTCGAGGTCGGATAATTTCCGCAGGTCTCGCAGCAAGCGCACAAGGCGCTCAAGCGCTCTTTGCATATTCGATGCAGTCTTAGAACGCACATCAGGGTCGGACACGGCCTGCAAATTTTCCAGAGACACTTGCAAACTCATCAACGGGTTTTTGAGTTCATGGTCGAGGCGGCGGATGAATTGGCGGTGTTTCTCTTCAAAGTCGCGGATGAGAGAGTCCATTTCAGCGCGGATTTTTTCCTCGCGTTTGGAATCCGTAACTGCAAGGGCTTGAATCCAGAGTGTACTGAGCAACCCGATCATAAACAGCACCGCGCCCAACCCCACCCGAAATGAGATGATGATCTCCGGGTGAACAGCCATGGGCAAAAAGATCAACGCTATCATCCCAATGATAAGCGGAAGAAAAGGCAGGATAAGTTTGAATCGCTTCATAGGGCAGGTTGTACTGGCGCAATGAACATATACCCCTCACCGGTCAGGGTTTTGATAAAGCGCGGAGACGAGGCAGCGTCGTTCAAGGCGCGGCGTAATTCGTTGACGCGGGTATCAACCGTGCGCGTGCCTGTCGGAAATTCCCAGCCCCAAACCGAACGAAGCAGTTGCCCGCGGCTTACCGCTTCATCAGGATGTGTCATCAGATATTCGAGGACGGCAAAAGCCTTGGGCGAGATGTTGAGGGATTTGTCGGCAAGAAACGCACGTCGGGACTGACGATCCAGCACAAGGTCGAAAGAGGCGAGGCGTCTGGCGGAGAGAAGACCTTGCCCGGCAGACCGCGCACGCCTCATCACTGCATGGATGCGCGCTAATAATTCCTGTGAATTGAAAGGTTTGTTGAGATAATCATCCGCGCCTTCTTCCAAGGCTATTGCCCGCTCGGAGGCTTCACCCACCTGAGTCAAGAGAATGGCGGGCGTCCAAATGTTGGACTTACGCATTCGCCGCAGGGTTTCGCGTCCATTCAAGCGCGGCATCAACACATCAATTATGATGACATCAGGATGATGCGATTGCACCTTGCTCAACGCCTCCTCCCCATTGGCGGCAACCAATACACGAAACCCCGAACGTTCCAACATGGGACCGAGGCTCTCGATGATCATCGGGTCATCATCCACAAGCAGGAGGGTGAGTTGTTTTTCGCCTGCCATACTGTTATGTATGATTTGTTTTGACATATACTATCCTTTGCAAAAGAAAGACTATAGGGTTAACGCGTCACTCCGCAAAAACGGAAGGTGTAGACTCGCGTGAAGGTTATTCAGTCCAGTATCCTTTTTCATCAAAGTCTTGCCTGCTTTCATCTCACGCTTCGAGCTGGATGATCCACTTCATGGCTTAACGTATACCAGACGCGTCATTTATTCCGTGTGTTCTCAGTTCAAGCAGGAACATGGCCCCGATGATAAATGTCATTCCTGCGTTGAAAAGGTAATCCTGCCACTCAGCCCGCCCTCCAACCTCTGTCAGATACCAAATACCAACAGCAAAAAACAGAATCCCGCCGATTGGACTTCGTTTCCACACCAAAACCAATGCAGCAATCAAAACAAATGCCGGGAACAAGTGAGTCGCCGTATCCCAAAAACCATATTTTTCATCATACCAGTCCAATGCCAGCGGGACGACGTAGATGATCAAAAATACTGCGGCTGTCCATCGAGACAGCCTGGTCCATAAAAAACCCCACACATTTTTCATGGAATATCCTTTTCTGACGAGGTATCTCTTCGTCTATCCTTCAGACTAATCCTTGAGAGCGAATCGGTGTCTTTTCCTGATCCAATAACATACTTCCGTTTCGTTGCTGCCGCAGTGGGGACAGGGACGCATCCACCCATTGCGTTCTGTAAGCGCAATTCCGCTTTCTACAATCTGAGCATTGACCTGCTCCCGCATTTTCTGAATTTCCGAAAACGGATTTGAAAGGACCATCTCCACGACGGAAATCAAATCGCTTTCGGTCTTTGCTCGGGAAATTTCTCCTGGCAACACTGCTCTTGCGAGGAACCTATCAACTCCGTCAACCTGTGTTTCAAGATAGCCACAATTCAAGCAACGCCAGCCATCCAATTGCAAATTTCTCCGGGAGCTCCACAAAACCTTATTGACGGCGATGAGGCTGAAAACATCTCCGTTCTTCTTTTTCCAATAATGCGCTGTTTGGAATGCCAGATGCCTGAAAAGAGACAGTGTTTCGTTTATCCATGCCTTCTGTGATTCTGAAATGACGCGACCATTCCAAGTAGTGATCCAAAGATCATTCAAGGAACCCATTCCGCCATAGGCATTCAGGTGATGCGAGACATCGTTTTCCGACTGCCATAACTCAATATCTACGCGAAGCCAGTTGCGCCAGTGAAGTTCTCCCGCCTGATCCAGCAGATATTCCAAAGCCTTTATTATGTGGAAATATGTGATCATGACAGGGCAGACTTGGGTTTGAAAAATCTTCCTTATCAGAAACGGAATTCAAGGCAATCGGACAGTTCCTTGTGAATTTTGCTCGAAACCTTACAGTGCAACCGATCCGTTAAAGCACGCAAACGGAACCGAAGAGAGGTCGAAGACTCAAGGATTCGGAGCGTCCATCCTGAGTCCATCCTCCCTATCAATGCTCCCCCAATAATGGGTTTGCATATACTCGGAGGGATTCAACGATTCACCCTCGATCACGATTGCCACAAGCCCGGTATCTGTGCCTGCCTCATGCCATTCATCTTTATCCCAAAATGCAGCTTGATACTGGCGGATGGGTATCTTCCCAGAGGTCTGGTCTCGCACCCAGCCATTGCCCTGTACCACCAGAAAGAGTTGCGGAGTGACAGCCTGGTGGTACCCGACAATTCCATTTGGGTCGAGGTAAAAGCAACTCACCTTTGCTTCTGCATGGAAGCGGATGATCTTCGAAAAGATGAAATCGCTGTCGAATTTTCCGATCCTTTCCCCACGATCTGGTCCAAAGTCATAGGTTTTCACGATTGATTTCTCCTTCACAGTCCTCTGATAAGGTAGGATTGAACGTATGGCAGTTTGGTGATCAATTGCATTCTTCGGATCTTACAATAAAATAAGCCAGCGCGCCCAGGATGGGAACGGCAAGGATCAGGGCTGTCCATAGAACTTTGGTTATTCCAGTATGGTGAGAACGGCGCAGCCCAACCAATGCAGCCAGGCTGAGCAGGGGCCACACGCCACAAACCAGCAACTGAATTTCCAGAAAACCCAAATTTATTCCCAACGAATCCACGGGCACTTCCTTCGGATACTGATATGGATATTACCTGCTGGTCTTTTCGGTTATTGCTGTTTCACGTCATTGCCATAGCATCTACTGAACAATCACTGTGATCGAATAAAGAATCGACGGCATTCCGCATGGAGGCGTGAAATTCAGACATTCGGGATTGCCGGTTGTGGTCAAAGTTGCGGTTCCGGCTGTCAGCGCAAAAAAACCATCCTGCGCACCTGCGAGTACAGCGTTGTTGCTGATCGAAAATGCCGACCAACCATAGCTAAAATCGAGATTTAGCATGAGTTTATCCCCTACATTCATGACAAAAGTCCTGCCATTGTCCGCCATTGTGGCTTCGATGGTAATGGGGGCAGGTGCAAATGTGATACTCCCCAACATCTGCTGAACATTTCCGTCCGCTGGCTTGTCGGTAGAGATCATGTATATCCAACTCTGATGCTGGACATAATATTCGATACGACCATGAGGAAAGGCATATTTGACCGCCGTGAATCCTTTGAATGTGATATCCTCCCTGACTGCATCCGGTACGCTCTGAGCGTATGAATCTTTTATCTGCTCAAGGGTACGAAAATCCAGGCTAATGCTTAGGTAGGTGACGAAGGGTTCGGCGTATCCGGGATAAAACAGGACTTCCTTGTTCCTGTTGGAAAGCCCGTATTCATCCACATACCAACCTGACGGGAACGTGAGGGAGTAACCCGCTTCAGAATTGGAATAATTGCTAAAGGGTCCGGGCATGGTGGGGATTGGTGGGATTGGAGTAAAGGTTGGCACAGGGTCCATCGCTTTGATCCACAGTTCCGGTCCCAGGGGCAAAAAATGGACGCCTAATGCTAGGTATTCACCGACTGGTTTATCCAATAATATTTCTCCACCCATTGGCAGGTTGATATAGAATTCGGCAAATTTTGTGTTGATCAGCCCATTGGATTGATTGATAAGCCTGATACGCTGCAAAGGAACCATGGCGATACACCGACCGGCTAATGGCAAGCCGCTTGGATCTATTCCAAGAACAATGTTGACAGTATCGCCCTGCGCTTCTCCACATACACCAGCAGCCGGGGTGTCGCCTTCCGACGGTTTCAACCCATCCGACATGACTGGCAGCATTGAGTCCAAGACAGGTTTCGCCAAGTCAAAATTCCCCTCTATATTTATTTCGAACCCGGTATTGTTCAAAATAGTCAATACTTGATGGATGATGCCGCCCGATCCAGATACCAGCGCCAACCGGGCGGCTGGTTGATTCGCGATCAAGAAGTGCTCTTCCAAGAATATAGTCAATTGATAAGCAAGGGCTGCTTGCCTATGAATATCAACCCAATGTTCAAATGAATTGGGCTGCGTTCCGATAGGCTGGCTCCGAATTTGCATGCTGATCGTCTGCCCGTTCCATTCCAATTTATGGGGAGGGTTGGCAGGGTCAAAAGATGTCAGCAGAATGGACGGAACCTGCGTTGGCATGCCAAAAATTTCCTTACTGTCCGCCAATTCTTCCAAATACCAGACTTCAGGGTAATTGAACTGGATGCCCAGGCTAGAATTTGTGTAAGTGGATAGAGCGCCAGGGAAAGCCAGGGGTGTGGAATCAGCGACCACACTGGCAGGCGAGGCGGTTTGCGTGAACGAGTCAGCCGCAATCGTCGCCACCTGTCCGGGTTGATTCAATCCCGGCGCA
This sequence comes from uncultured Anaerolinea sp., assembly GCA_964563315.1. GTDB lineage: Bacteria > Chloroflexota > Anaerolineae > Anaerolineales > Villigracilaceae > Villigracilis. The sequence goes on from CAZLWG010000024.1 coordinate 36,782, forward strand.
CAGGATAATAGAAAAAAGCCAAGTACAAAAACGAGCCAGTAATTTGCTTTCATCCTAAACATGGAGCCTCTCTTTTACAGATTCCCATAAAATTGGAAGGGGTCAGATTACGAATACAACGTATTTGTCCATGCTTTGGTTCCTGAAAATGGAACCGATATGTACTGGTGTTAGTCCCTTCAGTTTTAACCAGCCCTTATCAGACATCATTTCCTTGAATTAATACACAAGTCAGTCTCAAATGGTTGGGCATGAAATCCACCAAAACGGCACTTTACACGATCTCGTTTTCTATCCGTTCGATTATCTTTTCGAGCCAGGCAATTTCGAACTCGTAATAATCAATTCCGTGATCGAGCGTGATCTGCCACAGCTGCCTGGCGCGTTCGATACCAACCCTTTCGGCGTTTTGGGTAATAACATCCTGCACGACCGTACGATACACATCCAATCTCTCACGTATGGTATTCCTCCGCGCTTCCAAAAGAGTTACGATCTCTTCATTTGTACTATTATGGGAAAAGAACACCTGAATCAGCCAGTCTTCACGGAGTTGTCCGGGCGGCAAAGGCGAAGTCAACCAGCGGCGCAGTTCAGAGCGCCCTGTTTCAGTAATCTGATATTCCCTTCGATTTGGTTTACCTTCCTGAGGGATGATTTGCGATGTGACCAGTCCATCCTTTTCGAGTTTTTCGAGCGCCTGATAAATATGACTTTTTGTAGCAGACCAAAAATGCGCAATGGACTGGTCGAAGTATTTTTTAAGATCATATCCGGTCATTGGACGGAATTCTAAAAAGCCGAGAATTGCGTGCGAGAGCGGCATGGTTATCACTCCTATATGTTCCGAATGGCTTTGTACGCCCTTCCAAGATCACCAGTCGGACGCATCTCGGCAATGATTGAACTCATTTGCCAGATCATGTTGAAGATTAACAACACGGATCCACCCGGTACATCCGCGCGATAGGCAAAAACCGATGCAATGGTACAGAACAAAACGGTACCCGTGATACCAGCGGCAAACATCAATGCTTTCGCACTTCGAGGCACCTCCTTCATTGCTGAAGAGTCTGTATGGACCGCAAAGAAAGGCAAACGCTCGAATATGCTTCTCACCACAGGCGGATAAGATGAAGCGTGAGATGATCCACCAATCGAATAATATTTGAAGTTTAGTCCAGTCAATTTTCCGACCATATAATGTATCAAAGAATGCGAATTAAAATAAATCAGTAGATAACCGCTTATCATCATTGATATCCGCACGCCCGTATTTCCCGGTTGCATGCTCATCCACAATAATACAGAACCAAGAATTATCCCGGCCATTTGGATTAAATTGCCTGAAAAAATTGAAATGATTTTTCGATGGCGTCGAGTTTCCGAGTTTGGGGTGTTTTGCATGATAGTACCTGGAGAAAATTGTTTTGGGGGATTTGAGAGAATCGCACTGAGGGGCGATGTCAATGGAGATTAAAATGCGGGTTTGGCAACCATTAAGAAGATAATTACCAGAACAATGATGTTCAGTGCAATACTTGTGGTATTTGTACGACGGGAAATCTTCTGGTATTCGGCTGTGTCAGAACCGGAATTTTCAGCAAGCGCTATTTGTTTTTTGAGGGCAGGAGTGAAGATTCCCAACCCCGCAATGGAAATTATGGCATATAAAACGAGCGAAGTAAGAATCCAAGGTGTGGTCAGTTGCCACCCTGCTAGAGAAGCCAGCCACCAGCCGGAAGGGAATAGCAGGACATATGCAGGGACTACAATCCATTCATCGATGACCTTTATCGTCTGAAGTGTGAAGGCAAGGGCTTCCGGTTTTTTTCGGGCGCGGTAAAACCAAAGAGAGTACGTGACATTTACCCCAAGTGCCACAATTGCTGAAACAATATGAATATATTTGAGAGTTGTATATAACATTTTGGTTGCCAATAGATAGTTTATAATAGGAATAGTACTATATAGGAATATAATTGTCAAGAGCCAATTTATTGGGCGTTTTCGTTAATGCAAGCAGCCGCTAAAAGCGGCTGCCCTTTTTCTCTATGGGGTTAGTCGCCCAATTTTCTATTTACCATGAAGAAAGCGATCCAGAAAATAATCGCCACGCCGAAAAACAAGAATGGTGCCAAAGGGTCTTCATCTCGAAGTGAAATTGTGCCTGGAACTGCGAATACTGTGGAAAACACCGCCAGTCCCAGGAAAACATTGTGTTGAATCATAAGTTTTTTTGCCTTTTTAAACGCTTCCATTTCAGTCTCCTTATTGATCGGTGCAGGAATTTCCTGCAAAGTTGTCGCAATCTTCGCCTGCTGTGCGAGGGTTGCCAGTTGAGGATCGTTCTTTAAATATTCTTCGATCAGGCTCCGCGTTTCGTCGCTTACTTCATCTGCCAGATAAAGAGGCAATAGGTCAAGGATCAGGTGTTGGGGAATTTTTTCCTTCATTTATCTCTCCAATCTCACGGGCGGCAAGTTTCAACCGTATTCGATGGATCTTTACTTTGACAGTGGTCAGCGGCAATTGTAGGATGCGTGCAATCTCTTCATACGGCAATTCATGTTGTATCCGTAAAAGGAATGCGGTCCGATCAATCTCTGAAAATGACCGCAAGGCGCCGATGGCACGCTCCAACTCCAGGCGGGATTCGACCTGACGATCAGGGCTGGGATGCGGGTCGATTTGATCGGGGCTTAATTCCACATGACGTTTTTCGCGCCGTCTTTGGTTCAAATACAAGTTACGGGCAATTGCCAGGAGAAAAGCCTTGACCGTCTCCGTACGGATTTCATTGCGCCCCACCCATGCGCGGGCGAAGGTTTCTGAGGTAATATCATCCGCATCCTCCGCACTTCCTGAAAGCCAGAAGGAGTAACGATATACATCCCTGGAATACCGCTCATAGATCTCGTGGAACGTCAGCATCTGTCATTCTCTATTCAACATTACACAATCGCCTTGGAAAAGTTACATTGGAATGAACAAAATGATATGAGCAATTCGCCGATTCTGAATTTCGAAGCTCGATCCGACGCAGCCGTTCGAGCCATGGTTTCTGCGGAGCGTGGTCAATGCCTCGGCGAAGATCATGCAACGGTCGGCGTGGCAGGTGGAGGCGGGAGATGAAGTGGAGGCGGAGATTCTTTTCGCGGATTCTGCGCAAAATGTCAATCCGGTTAAAGCACAAGTCGAGGAGAGCGAAGTTCAAATAAAATCTGGGACGTGATGCAGAAATTGTCTCCGCGCCAAAGGGCCGCGATCGTGCAACGATATTTCCTAGAGATGAGCGAATAAGTGAGATTGCTTAGCCGACCATTGCTTTCCTCGCCAATGACAGCAATGAAAAGAATCTTCTTAGCATATCTATGGAGGCGTCACGCCAGTTAAGCAATTGGATTGTCATCTAAGGCGGGGCTGGGCAAATTTTCACATGCAGGTATTTCGCACACTCTTCGGTTGTCAACGAGCGCGTCAGACGCGAACGCGCCAGAGCGATTAGATCATCCGTATTCAACACGTAGATGCGTATTGTTCCGTCGGCTCCGGCTGTTGCCAAGTGATTTCCATCTGGGCTGAACGAGGCGCCAAAGACATTGCTGGCATTGCCATAGAGACTGGTCAATTCTTGTCCCGTGCTTGGGTCCCATACTTTGGCAAGCTTATCGAAACCGGCTGAAGCCAGTCGTGTGCCATCCCTGTTGAACGCAAGACGAAACACCAATCCAGCGTGACCTGTCAGCATGCGTACTTCCCTGCCGGTATCCACATTCAACAAATGAATATTCCCATCCTGGTCGCCAGCGGCCAGCAGGTTTCCATTTTCGCTTACTGCAACCCCATAGAATTCCTTATTTTCGGCTGAGAAGGTCCGTACTATTTGACCAGTCTCGGCATCCCATTGGTGGACAAAGGTATCGTCCGCCCCGGTGAACACAGTTTTTCCATCCGGGCTAAAAGCGATCCCTGAAACAAGGGCAGTGGATGCATGTCCGGTGAAAGTCGTTATTATTTGCTGCTTTGTCAGATCCCAAACTTTGGCAGTCCCATCCCAGGAAGCACTGGCAAGCCGCTGGCCATCCGGGCTGAATGCAAGCCCGACTACCATGTTTTCATGTCCGGTGAGGTTGCCAATGATTTCGCCAGTTGCGTCATTCCAGACGAGAATCTTACCTGAGGTTTTTCCAGCAGCGATCCAGCTTCCATCTGGGCCGAGGGCTAGACTGTGAAAACCGTCAGCTTCATCTTCTTCCTCGAAGAGTGAATGCAATAACGCACCAGAGGCCATATCCCAAACTTTGACTGTTCCGTCCACACTTGCAGAAATGAGGCGTCTGCCTTCCCGATCGTAGACGACATTCCAGACAATTCCAGCGTGAGCAGGAACCGTCATCAGTTCCCATCCATGTGAGGCATCCCAGATCCGCAGACTGCCATCATACGCACCAGTGGCAAGCCGCTTGCCATCCGGGCTGCCATCCACACTGATAACCGTGCTGGTGGGTCCCGCCAGCAGGAGTATTTGTTGGCCTGTCAGTGGATCCCAGACGCGGGTGGTGCCATCCTGCCCGGCTGTGGCATACCTGCCATCCGCCAGAAAAGTGATATCGTACATGCCGGCTTGACGCTGCGGATTGGAAATAATCTTTCCTGTTTCCGTCTCCCAGACCTTGATATTGCCATCTTCACTTGCCGCAGCCAAGTAGTCTCCATTGGGGCTGAAAGAGAGCGCATGAATGATGCCCCCCAATTCGAGGGAGAATTGTTCTTCGCCATTTTTCGCATCCCATACCTGGACAATGCCCTCATCCCCTCCTGTGGCAAGCAGCCTGCCATCCGGGCTGTAAGCGATGGCTTTGGATGGCAGCATTCCTGTCTCAAGAGATAGGACTTTCCTGGATGTTTTAAGATCCCAGATCGTTGGCGCACCATCCATGTTGGCTGTGGCAAGGTATTTTCCATCCGGGCTAAAACTGATCTTCCCCACTCCCAGGTTATAACCAACAACATCATCAATTGGCTGGCCGGATAGCGTAACAATTCGCTCGCCGCTCGTTGTATCCCAGAGAACCACCTGGGTCACGAACGCTTCGGCCAGGATATTCCCTTTTGGGCTGAATGCGAGGCTCGAGCCAAACTCATCTGCGCCGACAAATGTGCGCAATAGCTCTCCTGAATTCGCATCCCACAGTTTGGCTTCCTGTTGAATACTCATGGTCGCGACCAACCTGCCATCGGGGCTGTAGGCGATATCTGGAACACCTCCGGGGGAGGCAGGTATATTAATCAACAAATGCATCTCGGTTATGGACTGACGCAACGCATTGCGCGCCTCCAGGGTGTCGGATATTTCCAAGGCTTGCAGCGCCAATAACGCGCTTCGTTCGGGATCAATCTGAAGGTTGTTGACCGCAGCCGCAGAAAGTTCACGGGATATAGCCAGTTTATTGGCCTGCATAGCCCCCTGCCAAAAAATGCCTGCAACCAGCGCCAGGATTCCCGCCAACATAAAGGCCGAAGCCAAAAAGATGGCGCGACGCCGCAGTTGTTTATTCGACCGGATTTGTTCCTCTGCGCGCTTCCTTTCGGCATCCGCCAACTTTTGCGCGGAGTCCAGTTCGCGCTGGCGCTGTACCTCACGCTCAGTCGCTTCCTTTTCCACATGGGCTCTCGAGGCTTCAATAAATGAATGCTCCAGCGCATTCAAATCATGCGCATGTTCGGCTGCCCATTCAAGAGCCTGCGCCAGCCGCGCTCCACGATATAGCATGCTTGGATCGCAATTGGATTCATTCCATTCCTGTGCTGTGACAGTAAGATGACGGTGCAGCCGCAAACCTTCGCGATTCTCTTCGAGCCAATTCCGCAAAGTGGGCCACTCGCGGATAAGCGCTTCATGCGCCACTTCTGCCACCTCCTGATCCGTGGTAATCAGGCGCGCATCCGCCAACGTAACCAACACTTCACGGACAATATCCCGGTCTTGCTGGTTTGTGATCAATTCATTGAATCCGACCCTTCGCCGCGTATCGGCATTGGATGTATCCCCGCCTAATTCGGTCAGCCGCAAAAAAATTTGACGCGCAATATTGCGCCGGCGATGATCCAACTTGTCGTAGAACACCGTCTCGGCTGTTTCGGCAATAGCGCCTCGCACGCCGCCCGAAGCAATATAACCGCTCAAGGTCATGGTATGGCCGCGGCGACGGTGCCAGGTTTCCAGCAAGGCGTGGGAGAGCAATGGAAGCGCACCCGGCTCCGGAGCCCGGCCGGCATCCGCGCCTACATCATGAAGCAGGACATCCACCAATCCGGGTTCGATTTCCCAATGTCCCCGTTTCGCGGGTTCTTCAATGGCGCGCCGCAGATTATCCAGACTCATGGGTCCGATATATTCTTGATGACTGGATACCGCCTGGCGCAAGAGATCAAATTGTGAGCAATGAGCGTAGAAGTCGGCACGCATGGCAACCACTACAAGGGTTTTTCCTTCGGGTTGGAGCGCTGCCGTCAATACATTTTCCACGAAGGCGCGCTGTTCGGTCTCATTGCGGCAGAGCGTGAACAACTCTTCAAACTGATCGATCACAAGCAAAACATGCTCTGAACCTGATGTGTCTGCCAGATGCTCCAGGGTCTTATGAAGTCCTTGCGCATTTCCGGCGAACTCTTTGAGCATAGCCTGAGTTGTATGACGCCCATTGAGCGTTTCTGCCAATGCTTCAATCGGATGGGCTGTAGGCGTCATGACCAGGATAAGCCAACCCGATGTCTCTTTCCGCCAACGCAGGGCGGGGATCAAACCGGCTCGGACAAGCGATGATTTGCCGCTGCCCGAAGCGCCGATCACTGTCAGAAAACGGTCACCCGCCTCAAGCCCGGATAAGAGGCGTTGGACGAGGGAGGAAGTTAACGCCTCACGACCAAAGAAAAGTTCAGAGTCCGATTCGTCGAAGTAGAACAATCCCTTGTAGGGAGGCATGCCGGAAGCGGGCGCATCCTCCCTGCGGACGGCTGATGCAAGTTCCAGCAGGCGTTCAGCCACCTGCGGCAGATCCTCCAACATCAAGACCGGGAGGAAACGGGCGGATATGGTTGCCACATCCGGCAGACGTTCGTTTTGTTCAAGACGGGAGATTTGGGCGTCGCTATAACCTACCACGATGGATAGTTCACGCTGGGTGAGCCCGGCGCGCCGACGCAAAAATTTGAGCAGGTCGCCAAAAGTAGTGAAGCGCTCAACAGCTAGGTCAAGACTGGCAATGGGCATGTTACCTCTTCAACTGTATTCACTATCAGTATAGTGATTTTTTGTTCAAATGGGCGGTTTTGTCAAAAAATGTCAAGAAACCCACTGAGCAGAATGCTAGGATGAAATTGTGCTTTGTGAATGAGAGATGCCCTGCATTTGTTTTCTCAATGAGCCGATGAGGACAAGGAGGTGCCCTTGGAAGAAACCGCAAACCGTTGCTGGATGTTTATTTTCTCGTTCGATCAAACAAAGGAGATAAAGATGAAAAAAATTATGTTGTCCCTTGTAATCCTGCTGATAGTGGTCACAGGCTGCAGCGGACAGACAGCCCAACCTACGCCCGTTCCCACATCACCACCAGCGACAGAACAGGCACAACAAACCGCTTCTGAAATCGTCGAGGCGATGGTGGCACGTATGAACGCCGGGGATGTGGAAGGATCGCTGGCTTACTTTGCCGACGATGCCGCAGCATACATCATCGGACTGCCGCCTACAGGCATGGAAGTTTACGCGGGGAAGGAACAAATTCGTACGCTGTGGCAGGACAGCGTTGCCAACAATTTCCAGTGGGAGGTGGAGGTTTCCTCCGAAGAAGGAAATATTGTCCTGGTGGGCGCGAAAACCTGGCATGATTTCACACGCCAACTTGAGGTTGCTCCGCTTGAATATAACGATATTTACGAAGTAAAGGATGGAAAGATCACCACCTATGGCACCATCATCACCCCAGAAGCGCTTGCAAGGTTTAAGCCAGCCTTTGCGGAAGTCGTGCCTCCCGAAGAACCCGCTGCCCCTTCAACCGAGGAACCTGTCGCCGAAATGGCGGTCACCATAGCCGGTGGAACATGCATGATCGACAACCCTGCTCCACTTCAAGCGGGTGAAATCAAGGTAACCTTGAACATCAAAGATCAGAACAAGGAAATGTATGCCTTGACAATGTTCAACCTGGAGACGGATAAAGATATTCTCGATCTGATGGCATCCACTGCTGGAATGCCTCCTTCCTGGGCAGAAATCCTTCTGATGGAGGAGCAGGAGCCGGGCACGAATAACACCTATACCTTCACCGTTGAAAAGGGTCTGGTTTACATGATCTGCTGGTCCAGTCCACCGGATCTCCCCATTGGGAATGCGGGACCCATTGAAGTGAAACCGTGAGGCTCTTACTCACATAATCCCACATATGGCACAATGTTTCAATGGACAATAGAATCAGTTTCCGTAACATAGGTGGTGGGGGAAATCAGGAAATGGAAAAGGACAAGAGT
>CAZLWG010000025.1:0-43926 GCA_964563315.1 uncultured Anaerolinea sp.
CCAATTATGTCTCTCACGTTATGGATTTCGTTAGCCCACTGTTTTAGACACTCTCCAGTTTTATTGCCCTGCCGATTCGCCCTCCTGCCTTTGGTACAATCACAACATGTTTTCCGGACAATCCCATTTGCATGGGCGCCGCATCATCTGGATTCTTATCCTCCTTTTCACTTCATCCTGCGGTTCTCCTTCCGCTTCTTCCATCGACCCTTTGCCTGCTCCTGTTTTCTCGAACCCTATTCTCACGCTGACGCCTTTTCAGCCCCAAGCCGAAGAATCGCCAGACCCTTATCTTGAGATTACAACACCGCAGCCTGCACCTACCTATACGCCCTACCCGACGAAGTACGTTCTTCCGCAAAACATCGCCCCTGCGGAGATCATTCCTTCCTTTGAAAGTGATCTCATCATCAACAACCCGTTGACTGGTCTTCCCGTCAGCGACGCAGCCATGTTCCAGCGCAGGCCGCTTGCCATTAAAGTAGGCAACTCGCCGGATTATGTCCGCCCGCAGTCCGGTTTGACGCTGGCGGATGTGGTCTTCGAATATTACATCGAATGGGGCGACACGCGTTTTATCGCCGTTTTTTACAGCAACACGCCGGAGCGGGTGGGACCCGTCCGTTCGGGACGCTTCTTCGATGAGCACATTGCCCGCATGTATCACGCCTTCCTCATGTTCAAAGGCGCCGACCCGCGTGAACTCAACTATCTCAAAGCGACGGACATCAGCGATCGTCTTATTATTGTCGGGATCGGAAATTGCCCGCCGTATTTCATGGGACCGTATAAGCGCGATTCGTATAACAACGTGTTCTTCAACGCCACGAAATGGTCCGCCTGTGCCGAGCGGAAGGGATTGGATGATTCCCCCCAAACCATCAGTGGCGGTTTCTTCTCCGAAGAAACTCATCAGAGTCCATTGGATGTCACTCGTATTTTTTCGTTCTATTCGGTTTACAACTACAGCTTTTGGGAATATGACTCCGAATCCAACCGCTATGTCCGATATCAGGAAGCAAAAGACCTGACAAAGGTCAAAAATGAAACGTATGAACAACTTTACGATGATCTGACAAAGCAGCCTGTCACAGCCGCCAATGTGGTGGTCTTGTTTGTTCCGCACATCTTCGTAAATGGATATAACGCGGAGGACGAAGTCTATAATATTGACCTGATAGACTACGGCAACGCTTATGTCTTCCGTGATGGACTTGCCATCCCTGCGCGTTGGAACCGTACCGCTGTTGACCAGCCCATCCTGCTCACGCACCTGGACGGTTCTCCCATCTACCTTCGCCCCGGGCAGACGTTTTACCAGGTCATGGGCGTGACCTCGCGGCAGATTCAAAACGGCACGGATTGGCGTTTTGAATTCGAAACACCGTGAGCGCGCCGCGCTCTCACTCGTGCTAAAATGAGCCCATTCCGGAGTTCTCATGACCTTTGATCCAGTTTTTCTCAGCAGCCTCACCCTTGTGTTGACAGCCTTTGCAGGCGCGTTTCTTGTTGCCTTATGGATCAGCCTTGTAGTGTGGGCGTACCGCGATATCCGTTCGCGTGCGCGCGATCCGTTGATCCAATCCCTCGCGGCTCTGCTCGTGGCGGTGTTGAATCTCCCCGGCGTGCTGGTTTATCTCATCCTGCGTCCGCCCAGGACATTGGAAGAGGAATATCAACGCACACTGGAAGAGGAAGCATTGCTTCAGGCGTTGGAAGACCTGCCGCTCTGCCCGGGCTGTGAACGCCGCGTGAAGGAAGATTGGCAAATCTGTCCGAACTGCCACACCAAGTTGAAGAAAACTTGCCATAACTGCTCGGAATTAATGGAACTACCGTGGAATATCTGCCCGTTTTGTGGCACACCCGCACCGGGTATGAGACTCGAGTCCACCAGCCTTGACGATGCTCTGAAGGGCATTAAAGAAGAACCGGGGGAAACAAAGAGCCAATAAATCATCCACAGAGTCCGCAGATAAGAATATCGAAGGAATTTGTGGAACTTGCCGATTGCCAATCCTATGAAAATCGAATCCATCACACTCCATCATATTTCCATGCCGCTTGTTTCGCCGTTCGAAACCTCCTTCGGGCGCGAAACGGACCGGCAATGTGTCATCGTTGAAATCCACTCCGAGGGGTTGATCGGTTTTGGCGAGTGCGTTGCAACACACGATCCCGGCTATAACTACGAGACCACTGGCACGTCCATTCATATTCTCAGAGACTTTATCGCTCCGTTGATTATTGGGCAGGATGTAAAAGACGCATCGGACTTTCAAAACCGCGTCTCCGGTATTCGCGGGCATCAACTAGCCAAGGCGGGCGCGGAAATGGCGCTTTGGGATTTGATTGGAAAGCGCGAGGGTAAATCTTTATGCGAGTTGTTCGGCGGCGTGCGAGAAAAGGTTGAAGTGGGCGTCTCGATTGGGATACAGGAATCAGCGAAAAGTCTGGTGCGAAGCGCGCAGGAATATGTCAACATGGGCTATGCGCGGGTGAAGATCAAGATCAAACCGGGCAGAGATGTCGAAGACACCCTCGCTGTCCGTGAGGCGTTCCCGGATCTGCGGCTGCAAGTGGATGCGAACTCTGCCTACTCGATGGATGATATTGACCGCCTCAAACCGCTGGACGATTTGAATCTCCTGCTCATCGAACAGCCGCTGTTTGAAGATGATATTTGGGACCATCGCAAATTTCAAAAGCAATTCAAAACGCCGGTTTGTCTCGATGAGAGCATCGTCTCGCCGCGCCATGCGCGTTACGCCATCGAAATGCAGGCGTGCAAAATCATCAACATCAAGGCGGGCAGGCTCGGCGGGTTGAGTCAGGCGGTCATGACGCATGATCTTTGCCGGCAGCATGCCATGCCCGTTTGGTGCGGCGGCATGTTGGAGACTGGGATTGGGCGCGCCTCGAATCTGGCTTTAGCCTCAATGCCAAATTTCACTTTACCCGGCGACATCTCCGCTTCAGACCGGTATTACAAACGAGACATCACGAACGAACGGTTTGTGCTGAATTCAGATTCGACCATTGACGTTCCCACCGGCGCGGGGTTGGGTGTGACGGTTGATGTCGAAGCCTTAAAATCCTACACGCTGGCGAAAGTGGTAGTAAACTAGCGTTCATGTTCGTCTAAGCCGGAAGGTTTATAAGTGCGAGGCGTTTTGCGCTTCGTACTTTTATTTTCACTCACGGAATTCAAATGAAGAAGATTTCACTGTTTCTGTTTTTTACATTTTTGTTTTCTGCCTGCGGTGTGCCCGCAACTGAAAATCAGGTTGTCCCAACGGATGTGCCGACTGCCCGCCCCACTTCCACGCAAAAGCCGGTTGCGGATGCGCTGTGGGTGAGTCCCGCCGTGCCGGATACCTTGCATGTTTTGGCGGATTCGTGGGACATTCCCGTTGTGAAAGATGTTGAATCCGCAACGCAAACATTGGATGTGGCGGATTCAGGCTCGCTTTGGATCTATGCCCTCGTCGCGCCGTTCCCAACGGTGACCGATGACGTGACCTCCGAAGATTTGATCGCCGCCTGGCAGGGCGCTTCAAATGGAACCTTGGCCGGGCACCCGCTCATCATGGCGGAGTCTACGCTGAAGGCGTTGACGTTTCTCTGGGGTGAACCAGCTTCCGGTGTGGTGCGAAGCGTTCCGTCAAACCAGTTATTGGATACAGCGTGGAAAGACCCATCCAGTTGGGCGGTCATCCCTTTCGAGGAAATCCAGCCGAAATGGAAAGTTCTGAGCGTGGACGGTCAATCGCCGCTTCATAAGGATTTTGATGAAGACATGTACCCGTTGAAAGTGACATTTGGGTTGTCGAATTCAACACATGAATTACCCGCTTCCAATCGCGACGATTCCAAACTGGCAGTAGTGGTGTTGACGGGTGTCACAGCGCTGGTCCGTGCAACGGCGTTCACGATGGAGTTGAAAGGAGTCACGCGCCCGGGCGAGTTGATCCATGACTGGCTTTATGATGCGGATGTGGCGCATATCAGCAATGAAGTTCCATTCGATCCAGATTGTCCTTTTCCTCAGCCGGGACATAAGAATTTCGTGTTATGCAGCGATCCGAAATATTTCGAATTACTCAAATATGTGGGTACGGACATTGTGGAGTTGACCGGTGATCACTTTGCCGACCGCGGCACACAAGCCATGCTCGATACGCTGGAGACGTACAGGGAAAACAATATTCCATATTATGGCGGCGGAGCAAATGAGGAAGAAGCGCGCAAGCCTGTTTTGATGGAAGTGAACGGAAACAAGATCGCGTTCATGGGCTGTAACGGGAAATTATCGTATGATTTCGTCAAAGCGACTGATATCAAACCTGGCGCGGCGGATTGCGATTACAAGTTCTTTACCGAACAGATTCAGGATGTGAAAGCGCAGGGATACATGGTGATTTTCACGTTTCAGCATGAGGAATGCTACCATCCAGGTCCGTGTTACAAGCATGAGGATGGATTCCATGCTGTGGCGGATGCAGGCGCAACGGTGGTAAGCGGAAGCCAGGCACATTTCCCGCATCTGATGGAGTTTCGCGGCGACTCGTTCATTCATTTTGGGCTAGGCAACTTGTTCTTCGATCAGATGACCTACGAATTGGACGGCGGCAGGGTCATTGACGAAACGCGCCGCGAATTCATTGACAGGCATGTTTTTTACGATGGAAAATATCTTGGCGTGGAACTGCTAACGGCCATGCTGGAGGATTATTCCCGTCCGCGCCCGATGAATGAGCGCGAACGCACACAGTTCCTATCAGAGTATTTTGCCTATAGCGGCTGGATGGACTTATCCCCAACTCCCATCCCGCAGCTAACCGTCACCTTGACGCCGATCGCATTGCCAGAGCCATAGCCGGTTTTGCCGTATTTTGTATTAAAATAAATGGCTTGTCATATTTATTAATATAGGGATGGTTGCGTTGCGCGGCAGTTTTTCCGGGGGACCTGTCAGGCGCGACCATCGCCTTGATTTCAAGAGAGGTAGTTATGCTTAGAAAAGTCATTCAAACAGACAAAGCTCCCAAAGCGATTGGACCCTATTCTCAAGCGATTGGCGCGGAGAAAATGGTCTTCACTGCCGGGCAAATTGCCATTAATCCTGCCACCGGCGAACTCATTGCTGGCGGCGTGGAAGAACAGACGCGCCAGGTATTACACAATCTTCGTAACGTGTTGGAAGCGGCGGGTTCCAACCTGGAGAATGTGGTAAAGACCACGGTGTTTCTTCAGGAAATGGGAGATTTTCCAAAAATGAACGCGGTGTATGCCGAATATTTTGGCGAGAACCCGCCTGCCCGCAGCACAGTTGCAGTTGCCGCTTTACCCAAGGGTGGGTTGGTGGAGATCGAAGCAATTGCACTGGTTGCATAAATTTCATTGCCTCTTTTTCTGCATAATCTCGCCGCAGTTGGTCTGGCGGCGAGAAATTGTGTAATGCAAAAGAATGCCTGATTTTCCCTTCGTTTCCATCGTTATTCCTTGTTATAACGAACAATCCACCATCCGCAAACTGTTGGATGCGCTTCGTTCGCAGACCTATCCGCTGGCCGAGATGGAAGTGGTGATCTCGGACGGTATGTCCACGGATGGGACGCGGGAAGAGGTCGAGTCGTTTCAAAGGGAACATACGGATTTGTCCATTCGCGTGGTGGAGAATCGGGCGAGGACAATCCCGTCTGGTGTGAATCAGGCTGTTCGAGAATCGCGAGGCGCAATCATCGTCCGGTTGGATGCGCATTCCATGCCGATCCCTGAATATGTCGAACGATGCGTGAGGGCGCATCAATCCGGCAAAGGCGATAACGTGGGTGGCGTTTGGGAAATACGTCCGGGCGCCGATACATGGTTTGCCGATTCCATCTCGCTGGCAGCGGCGCACCCGCTTGGGGTGGGAGATGCAATGTACCGCCTCAATGCCAAGCCGGGGGCTGTGGATACCGTCCCATTTGGTTCGTTTCGCCGGGAGTTTTTCTATCAGGTCGGCGGGTTCGATGAAACGCTTTTGGCAAATGAAGATTATGAGTTCAATGCGCGGGTGCGCGAATCGGGCGGAGTGGTTTGGCTCGATCCTTCGATTCGTTCCGTTTATTTTTCCCGCGACACGCTTGCCAGACTCGCCGTTCAATACTGGCGTTATGGCTTTTGGAAATTCAAAATGCTTCAACGTTATCCGCATACGCTGCGTTGGCGGCAGGCACTTCCGCCATTATTCGTGCTAAGCCTGCTGACGTTGATTGTGTTATCCTTGTGGTGGGTGTTTGCCCGTATCCTTCTTTTTGCTGAGTTGTTTTTCTATTTTTTTATCTTGACTCTGGCGGGCTCACGGCTCGCATTGACGAAGAGGAAAGGTTACCTGGCTTGGGGGGTGCCGATGGCAATCTCAACCATGCATATTGCTTGGGGCTCCGGTTTTTTGTGGAGCGCCATTTCAGGTTTAGTTAGGAAACATGGCTGATATATACAGACCCTCCCTGCGGCTGCGTCCGGGTGAACAGCGTTCCATTTTGTTGCTGGGCGATTTTATTGCATCCGCTGCCGCCATTGCGGGGTCGATTTTCTTTTGGTATCAATATTCCCTATATCGTTTGATCGAAAGCGGTATAACGCCCGGCAGAGCCGAACGTCTGATCCAGATCGATGTCCCGTTCTGGTTTTATCTCCTGCCTTTTGTATGGCTGTTGTTGATGGTGGAATCCTACGATCTCCACGCCGCGGCAAATTGGCGCAGGACACTGCGCGGGATTGCTGTAGCTCCTGTTGTTGGTTTGCTGGGATATTCGCTGGTATTCACCTTTTATGTTGAACCGAACTCCCTTCCGCGTATTGCGGTGGGCGCATTTCTCATCCTCGCCTCTCTCTTGACCTTGGGCTGGCGCGCCATCTACATTCGACTCTACACCTCATCCGGACTGATGCGCCGTGTGCTGGTCGTTGGCGCGGGCAAGGCGGGGCATACGCTTGTGGAAGTGTATCGCAAGTTGCAGCCCCCGCCCTTTCTTATCATAGGCTTCATTGACGACGACCCCGCCAAACGAAACAAATCCTATCACGGCTTTGCTGTGTTGGGCGACAGTGAACACTTGCTCGATCTGGTGGAGGATTACCGCATCTCGGATGCGATCATCGCTATTACCGGCGAGATCAAGGGCGAAACATTTCAAACCATTCTCGACGTCCAGGAACGAGGCGTGGAAGTGACTCGTATGCCCATCCTGTACGAGGAATTGACCCAGCGGGTTCCCATCGAACATCTCGAAACGGATTGGGTCATCCGTTCTTTTGTGGATCAAGTGCGCGTCAGCGGGATGTATGAACTATCCAAACGAATCATGGATATATTGGGCGGGATTGCAGGCGCGATTCTATTTCTTCTGGCTTTTCCTTTTATTTCAATTGCAATCATTCTAGAAACTGGGTTTCCGGTTTTTTATTCCCAACCGCGTTTGGGGCAGGGTGCCAAACCGTTCACAATTCTGAAATTTCGTACCATGAGGCAGAATGCCGAAGCGGACGGTCAACCCAAGATAGCAGAAGAGAATGATCCGCGTGTGACTAAAGTCGGCATTTTCCTCCGCAAGACACGTCTGGATGAACTGCCTCAATTCCTGACAGTTTTGCACGGCGAAATGAGTCTGGTTGGTCCGCGGGCGGAGCGACCGGAACTGGTGGCGGAATACCAAAAGCAAATTCCGTTTTATCGCGCGCGCTTGTTGGTGAAGCCGGGACTCACTGGTTGGGCGCAGATCAATTATGGATATGTAGCCACGGTCAAAGAGACGGTTGTGAAACTTGAATATGACCTGTATTACATCAAACATCGCACTCTCAGTATGGACTTTAGTATCGTACTGCGAACAATTGGAACGGTCTTGAGAAGGACGGGTAGATGACAAAATATTTGGTGACTGGCGGTGCAGGTTTTATTGGCTCGCACATTTCACGTACCCTGCTTGAGCTTGGACATTCCGTTCGCGTGTTGGATAATTTCTCTTCCGGCAAGCATGAAAATCTTGCAGGCTTGGATGTGGAAATCATTGAAGGCGATCTGCGCGATGCCGATGCAGTTGCCAAAGCGGTTCGAGGCGTGGACATCATCTTTCACGAAGCGGCATTCGTCTCGGTGCCAGAGTCGATGGAAAAGCCGCAAGAATGTTTTGATGTAAATGTGACGGGCACTTCCATTTTGTTTGAAGCTGCTCGCAAGGTAGGTGTGAAGCGGGCTGTCTTTGCCACCAGCGCCGCTGTGTACGGCAACTCGGAAGCCTACCCACTTTCGGAGGATACGCCGTTGCGACAATTATCTCCCTACGCAACCTCGAAGCGTGTGGATGAACTGTACGGTCAGCTTTATACTTCATCGTTCAATTTTGAAGTGGTTGCTTTACGCTATTTCAATGTCTACGGCCCGCGCCAGCGGCCTGACTCGATGTACGCCGCCGCCGTACCGATCTTCATCCGCCGCATCTTGGATAACAAGCCCATCACCATCTTTGGAGACGGCGGTCAAAGCCGTGACCTCGTCAACGTGCGCGATGTGGTGCAAGCCAACCTGCTCGCCGCCGAACACCCCGCCGCGCCGGGGCAGATATTCAACGTCTGCACCGGAGTCGAAACCCGCCTGCTCGACCTGCTCGATATTCTCTACCAAATCTTCCCGAATGCTCCCAAACATATTCATGCTGAACCGCGCACCGGTGACATCTATCGTTCCATTGGCACGCCCAAAAAGATCATGGACATGCTTGGCTATAAACCGCAAGTTTCACTGGCAGAAGGGTTGAAGGAAGCGGTGGAAGTGATGCGTAATTCGTAAAACGTAATTTACGCATCACGCATCACGTATTACGCACTCCTTCATCTTTCATCCCTCATCCTTTCAAATGTCCTCCCGTCCCCACGTCCGCAATCGCTTCGTCTTAATTGGCGACCTTGCCCTCACCATCGTTTCGGTGCTGGGCAGTTTTGCCTTGCGGCTGGATGTGAGCGAATTGCCATTCTATTTTCCCGCCGCGCTCATCATGTGTGCGGTAGCGTTGCTCGTCAAAATTCCAACTTATTATTTTTTCGGTTTATATCGCCGCCTGTGGGTCTACGCCAGCACGAATGAATTGCGGCTCATCACGATTGCTGTTTCCACCGCCTCGGTGCTGACCTCCGGTGTGATGGTCGTTCTGTATTACTTCAACTTAATTCAACCGGGCATGCCGCGCTCCGCCCTTGGCATTGACTGGCTCATCTCGCTTATCCTCATTGGCGGCTCACGTTTTGTTCTACGCATCCTCGCCGAGCAATCATCAACACAAGCAAACGCCAAGACCCGCCATGCGCTCATCCTCGGCGCAGGTGACGCGGGCGCTCTCGTCGTGCGTGAATTGCAGAAGACTTCGCAACTCAATCTCATCCCCGTTGGCTTTCTGGATGACGACCCTGCCAAGCAAAATCACAACATCTACGGTGTGACTGTCATCGGCAAGATCGATCAACTGGCAAAGACTCTCGACACCAAACAGGTAAACGAAGTCATTATCGCTATTCCATCCGCGCCGGGACATATCATTCGCCTCGTCAACGACGAATGTCGCAAACGCGGAATCACTTCGCGCATCATTCCCGGCTTTTATGAATTGCTCGGCGGCAAGGTCAGCGTCAACCGCTTGCGCGAAGTGGACATCACCGACCTTCTGCGCCGTGAACCCGCGAAAATCGATGACCATCTCATCGGCGCGACACTCGGCGGTAAACGCATTCTTGTCACTGGCGCGGGTGGCTCGATTGGCAGCGAACTCTGCCGTCAACTCGCGCGTTGGAACCCGACCGAACTTGTTTTGCTCGGTCACGGCGAGAATAGTATTTTTGAAGCCTTGCAAGAACTCAAAAACGATTTTCCCTCGCTCAATATTCAGGCGGTCATCGCTGATGTCCGCGACCTGAACCGCATTGAAAAAGTTTTCAATCAACACAAACCGCAAGTTGTCTTTCACGCGGCGGCGCACAAACATGTTCCGCTCATGGAAGCCAATGTTGAAGAGGCGGTCACGAACAACGTGCTCGGCACGAAGAATGTCGTCGAAACAGCGGTCAGGCATGGCGTAGAAAGACTCGTACTCATCTCCACCGATAAAGCCGTGCGCCCGGTCAGTGTGATGGGTGCCACCAAGCGTCTCGCCGAACTCACCGTCCTCGACGCGGCGCAGCGCCATAACTTGCCGTATTCAGTTGTGCGTTTTGGCAATGTGCTTGGAAGTCGCGGCAGTGTTGTGCGCACTTTCAAAAAACAAATCGCGCGCGGCGGACCCGTCACCGTTACGCATCCCGAAATGTATCGCTATTTCATGATCATCCCCGAAGCCGTGCATCTCGTTTTGCAAGCCGCCTGCATGGGCACAGGCGGCGAGGTCTTCATGCTCAACATGGGCGAGCAGGTTCGCATCCTCGATCTTGCTGAAGACCTCATTCGCCTCTCCGGTCTCGAACCCTATCGCGACATCGACATTCAAACCACCGGCATTCGCCCCGGCGAAAAACTGCGCGAAGACCTGCTCGAAGACGGCGTGGATTTTGAACGCACCCAGCACTCGGAAATTTTCCGCATGTCGAAAGAGGAACATGTGGATGGCGTTGCGCTCGCTCAAACCTTGGATCAACTCTCAGACCTCGCGCTTCACTCCCGGACCTCTGACCTGATTCAGACCATCAACCATTTCCTACCCTCCGGCTCGGTGCAATCATGATCGAGGTTACGCTTGCTGAATGGAATCAATTCCTAACGAAGTTCCCCAACGCGCATCTCTTGCAGATGGGCGAGTGGGGAGAATTAAAAGAGGGGTTCGGTTGGAAACCCGTCCGCGTTGTTTCAGGGAATACGGGTGTGCAGATATTGTTTCGTCGATTGCCACTTGGTTTTACGATCGCGTATATTCCAAAAGTAAGCAGTGAACAGTTATCAGTGAACAGTGAACAGTTTTGGGGTGAAGTCGATTCCATTTGCAAAAAGAACCGCGCCGTTTTCCTCAAACTCGAACCCGATGCGTGGATTGAAGAATTCATCCTTCATCCTTCATCCTTCATCCTTTCCAAACATAACATCCAACCTCCCTGCACCATCATTCTCGATATCAATGCAAGTGAAGAAGATATCTTGGCAAGAATGAAACCCAAATGCCGCTACAACATCCGCCTGGCAGAGAAAAAAGGCGTGACCGTCCGCGCATGGGATGATATCGCCGCCTTCCACGAGATGATGACCGTCACCGGTGGGCGCGATGGTTTCGGCGTGCATTCCAAAGAATATTATCAATGTGCCTATGAACTCTTCCATCCCAAAGGGACATGTGAACTGCTTGTCGCTGAATACGAAGGCACACCGCTGGCTTCACTCATGGTTTTTGCAAATGCCAAACGCGCCTGGTACGTTTATGGCGCTTCTAATAACGAAGAACGCAACCGAATGCCCTCTTATCTCCTTCAATGGGAAGCCATCCGCTGGGCAAAGGCACGCGGCTGCGATGAATACGACCTGTGGGGCGTCCCCGACGAGAATGAAGAGACACTCGAAGACCAATTTGAGTCACGGCATGATGGCTTGTGGGGCGTGTACCGCTTCAAGCGCGGTTTCGGTGGTCAACTCAAACGCGCCGCACAGGCGTTGGACCGAGTTTACAATCCGTTGTTGTATTGGGCGTATGTGAAGTTCATTGGGAATAGAGCATAGTGAATAGTAATATCTGGAACGAGATTATTTCAAAACTTCCCGACCCACACTTCCTGCAAACCTACGAATGGGGACAAGTCAAGGCGAAGTATGGTTGGCAGCCCATTTACCTTGTTTGGGATGAAAAAGGAAATATGAAAGAAGAAAGAACGAATCTTTCCTCTTTCGTCTTTCCTGTTCAAGCGGCTTGTCTGGTCTTGAAACGCACCATCCTCAACCGCGGATTCGCAGCCCGTCTCTCCATTTTGTACGCTCCCAAAGGTCCGCTCATGGATTGGACGAATGAGTCTCTGCGACAGCGGGTGCTGGACGATCTGCAATCCTTCGCAAAAAAACAAGGCGCGATCTTCCTGAAACTCGACCCCGATGTGGTGCTGGGGCGCGGAGTTCCCGTCAGTGTGGATGAGGTCACAGAAAACAGCGGACAGGCTGTGAGGTCCGACCTGAGGCGCAGGGGTTGGGTGGAGTCGTCTGACCAGATCCAGTTCCGCAATACGGTCATGGTAGATCTATCTGCCAGTGAAGAAGAAATCCTCATGCGCATGAAGCAAAAGACGCGATATAACGTGCGCTTGGCTGAAAAGAAAGGCGTTGCGGTGCGCATAGGCAATTTGGGGGATTTGGGGATGCTTTACAAGATGTATGCTGAGACTTCGGTGCGTGATAGCTTTGTGATCCGTGATGAAATGTATTACATAGCGGTGTGGAAAACATTCATGCAATCGAGTGAGCCATCTGCCTTGCCTTTGATCGCCGAAGTGGATGGGGAAGCGGTGGCGGCTATATTCTTGTTCATGTTCGCCGGGCGCGGATATTATGTCTACGGCATGTCGCGGGATAAGCATCGTGAGAAGATGCCGACCTATCTTTTGCAATGGGTGGCGATGAAACATGCCAAGGCGCACGGCTGTTTGACCTACGATCTGTGGGGCGCGCCGGATGTCTTTGATGAAAGCGACTCGATGTGGGGCGTGTACCGCTTCAAGGAAGGCTTGGGCGGCGAAGTAGTGCGCACGCTCGGTGCATATGATTTTGCGCCAAACAAACTTTGGTACGCGATGTATGCGGATGTCATGCCGCGTGTGTTGAATTTTATGCGCTCGCGAGGTAAGGCCAAGACGAAGCAGGTTTTAAGTGCGTGAAGAGTGAAAAGTAAAAAGTGATACGTAATTCACGTTTCACTCTTCACGTATTACGCATTACGAATTACCCCAATAAAGGAACCTAACCATGAACCATATCGCCCGCTTAAACTTCGCCCATCTTCCTACTCCCATTGAGGAACTTCCTAATCTTTCCAATGCCCTGAACGGACCGCGCATCTTTGTCAAGCGCGACGACCAGACCGGGCTGGCATTTGGTGGCAACAAAACCCGCAAACTGGAATTTCTCGTTGCCGAAGCCCGCGAACAAGGTGCAGATTTGCTCATTTCGGGCGGAGCAATGCAGTCCAACCATTGCCGTCAGACCGCGGCAGCGGCGGCGCGATATGGCTTCGAGTGCAAATTGGTGCTGACCGGTGTAAAGCCAGAGCAAGCCTCTGCCAATCTCTTGCTTGACCAACTCTTCGGCGCGGAGATCATCACCGTCGAAGATCGCGCTTTCCGTGACGAGATATTGCAAAAGACATTTGACGATGCTGTCGCCGCCGGAAAGAAACCTTATCTGGTTCCGTATGGCGGCTCCAGCCCGACGGGTGCATTGGCGTATGCTTTTGCGGTGGAGGAATATATGAAACAGAACGTCCAAGCGGATTGGATCGTCTTCGGCACATCTTCCGGTGGGACACATGCCGGGCTGGTGTTGGGTCAACGTGTATTTGGCTACAAGGGCAAGGTGTTGGGAATCAGCATTGACGAACCGGAAGAGGAATTGAAATCACATGTATCCGACCTCGCTTCACGTGCCAGCCAAAAACTCGGCGAGCAGATTCAATTCTCGCGCACCGATGTGCTTGCAACCGAAGATTATTGTCAGGCAGGCTATGGCGTGTTTGGCGAAGGTGAGCGTGAGGCGATTCATTTGTTCGCTAAATACGAAGGCTTGCTGCTCGACCCTGTCTACACGGGCAGAGCCGGTGCAGGGATGATCGACCTCATCCGCAAGGGATTTTTCAAGAAGGATGAGACAATTCTTTTCTGGCATACTGGCGGTCAGCCCGCGCTGTTTGCGGATAAGTATTCAAATTCACTTTTGTAATACTTTTCTTCCCAGCGTCAGCACTGCAATTCCCACCCAGGCGATGTTCAACCCAACGGATGGATACGCTTGCAAATAAAGGGTATTGATGATGAGCATCGCCCCAGCGGCAAAGTTTATGCCCTGATACGTCCACGAATCGCTTTCGACTTTTTTTACTGAAACCAATCCATAAGCGATGAGATACAGAACCGTCCCGGTCCAGCCGATGACGTCAATGAGGATGCGTTCCATTATTGCATGACCTCCACGCTCATGCCGACCTCGATCCGGCCCTCGTTCAGTGGGATTGTATTCATCCCGAAAACAACTCCCAATAGGTGTCTGCGAAATTTCCCGAGCGTTTTCAATGGGTCCTTGCTTTTTTCAAGCGTTACTTTGTCAATCGTCGTCACCATACAGCGCGGACATGGCTTGACCAGCGCCATCTCCACGCCACCGATGCGGATGCGCCTCCACCTATCTTCCGCGAACGGTTCACAGCTTTTCACTACAAGGTTCGGGCGGAAGCGATTCATCGGCACTGGTGAATCAAGCCGCGAGTTTAAGTCCTGAAGCGATTCTTCAGAGGCGATCAATATTGGATAGCCGTCTGCGAATCCGGTATGATCGTCTTCATTGATGGCGTACATCGAGTTGACTTTTCGCTTGTATCCATCCGCGATATGCACGAGTCGCGTTTCCACGCCAAGCCAATCTGTAAGCCATGCGGCGGCTTCATCGCCCTGATCGATGGCGTCCACATTTTTGCTTCGCCAAATTTCGACAGGCGTTGGCGTGCCGGACTTTTGGACATTGAATTGGATGGAATCAAAGTTTGGGGCGGTTAAAGTCACCGCCTCATTCTTTAACGTTGGCATGATCAAGGCCAGACGCGGATACTCGCGCTGAGTCAAAAACTTTCCTTCCGGCGTGACGACCATCATGCGGCGGTCGTGCTCCAGCCCCATGTGCTGGACATTGCTCACAGGCACATCGAATCCGCGGCAGGCTTTGATGGGGTAGTGGGTAAGGGTTGAGACAGTGATCATTGGAGCTCTTCGTAAATCATTTCTGAAATTTTTGCCATACAGTTATGCGCTTGGCTCTCATCATTTTCAGGAAAACCCTGTGTAAAAATGGAAACGACATAGGGCTTGCGCTCCGGCGGGAAGACTATGCCGATGTCATGGAAGAAATCGCCGGACCAGCCGGTCTTGTGCGCCACTTTTGTTCCAGCAGGCAGAAGTGCAGGAATGCTCTCGTTGAACTCCTGCCCAAGCATGATTCGGATCATTTCATCACAGGCTTCCTTTGTAACAACCTTTCCTTCCGCAATGAGGCTCAGCATATGCGTGGAACTGCGCGCGCTGGCGGCATTGTTCATGCCGAGCCGGTATGCCTTTTTATCCTCCAACATTCGGATGACTGTCATATCAGTGATTCCAAGCTCCTTTATGAAGGCGTTCACCCGTGTAGTGCTCACTTTTTCCATCAGGAGATTACTGGCAAGGTTGCTGGAACGGACGATCATCAAGCGCATCAATTCGCGGATGGATTCTGTTTCACCGAGACGTCTGTAAAGTGTCAGTTCCGAGTCGTCGGTTTCTTCAAGTGAAAACTCACTGCCATCCACGATGCTTTTGAATGAGTTGAAGATCGGCAGCCGGTCATCCAATGAGAACAGACCAGCATCCGCCTGACGGAATACTTCCATCATCACAGGCACTTTCATTGTGCTGGCAGGATGCATCATTACATCGGCATTGACGAGGATTTCACCGCCTGTGTGTAGGTGATGTGCCGCAACACTTATGGTCTCTCCGGTGAAACGTGCAATATATTTTTCAATTTGAGTCATTGCAGAATTTTACTTCAAGTCCCTCCTGCCCAACATCAGCCGCATTAAACAAAACATCCCGCTGGTGTTCCGGCGGGATGTTTTCAGATCAGCCGATATTTACGAGCCTTCAAATTTGAAAGAGACTTTAAGCTTGGCGCGATACAGTGTGACCTTGCCGTCCTCCAAAACCATATCCAACTCGATGACCTCTGCAACGCGCAGATCGCGCAGGGTTTTTGCCGCGCGTTCCACGGCGGCGGTTGCGGCCTTTTCCCATGATTCTGTGCTGGTGCCGACCAACTCGATAACTTTGTAAACGCTTTCGGTCATGGTTTTCTCCTTTTTGTTTGTAATCACTATACAATATTTCCAAAGCCAATGCAATCATTTTTTTCTGATGCGCACATCCACGGCCACCGCGCCTTTGACCAAGACCCGCAAAGGATTGATCTCGATCTCCTCGATCTCTTCATGCTCAGATGCTAGCAAGGATAACTTGACCAAAACATCCTTGACCGCTTCCTCATCCACTGGCGGGATATTGCGGAAGCCTTTGAGCTTTTTACCAGCCCAGGTTTTGCGCATCATGGACTCCGCCTCAGCCTGGTTCAACGGACCCAGACAGAACGCTACATCCTTGAGCCCTTCCACCTCTACGCCGCCCGAGCCGAACATCATCAGCGGACCAAATTGCGGATCACGCACCATGCCAACGATCACTTCCTGCCCCTCCGGGATCTGACGTTGAAGATACACTCCGTCAATTCGAGGCGGTGGGACGAGTTTCTCCATCCGCGCCATCATCTGCGCATAGCCAGACCGCAAGGAATCGCTATCCAAGATATTTAGCAAGACACCACCAACATCAGATTTGTGCAAAATATTCGGCGAGGCGATCTTCATCACCACAGGGTAGCCTAGTTCATTTGCAATAGCAATGGCTTCGTCTTCATCCCGCGCCAGTTTGATTGATGCAGTGGGAATGCCATAAGTATCCATGAGTTCATCGACCGTGGACTGAGGGCGGTAAACGGTTTCACGGTCTGTGGTCTGCGGTTCACGGCCAAGGAATTTGGCTCTTTTAACCAATACCGCCAAAGCGGATGCTGCCTGCTCTGGAAACGGGTATGCCGGCACTTTCTTTTCTCGGAATTCGTTACTTGCCTCTTCCATTAAAGTCGAACCTAGTAAAGCGACCACTACCGGCTTATCGAATTTCCCAATGACTTCATTTACTTTTCTCGCCACTTCCTCTGCCTTGAACATCGGGGGCGGCGGCAGGATGACCATCACGCCATCCACGTTGTGGTCTTGTAATAGAAGGTTCAAGCAATCGGCATAAATCTCAGGCGAGGCCGAAGCGAGCATATCCACCGGATTGTGGATATTTGCCGCGGGCGGGAGAATGGCGGATAAAGCCTCCAGTGTTGCATCCGCCAATTGGGCAAGCGCCAAGCCGTGATGCTCGAGTGAATCGGCGGCGATGACGCCGGGTCCGCCTGCGTTGGTCAAAATCCCGATCCGGTTTCCTTTCGGCAACGGACAATTCTCCAATGCCCGCGCCCAGCCGAACATTTGCTCGGCGGTATTGGCGCGGAGGATGCCTGCTTTTTCAAAGGCGGCGTCGAAGGCGGTATCGGAGGCGGCTAAGGCTCCGGTGTGCGAGGCGGCGGCTTTTTGTCCTGCCTCGAAGCGGCCGACTTTCAGTGCAATGACCGGCTTGCTTTTCGTGACTTCGTTTGCGGTTTGGACAAAACGCCTGCCATCCGAGATGCTTTCCATGTACATCACGATGACTTTGGTCGAGTCGTCGTCCGCGAGCATGGGCAGCATGTCGGTCTCGTTGACGTCGGCTTGGTTGCCGAGGCTGACGATGCGCGAAAAGCCGAAGCCCTGACCGCGAGCCCAGTCCACGATGGCGGCGGCAAATGCGCCGGAGTGTGAGATGAAACCGATGCCTCCTTGCGTGGGCATGGGCGGTTGGAGGAAGGTGGTGTCGAGGGGAAAATGCGTGTCGATAGTGCCGATACAATTGGGACCGAGCAGTCGCACGCCGTATTTTTGTGCAACTTCCACGCAGTGCTGTTCTAGTTTTGCGCCTTCCTCTCCGACTTCCCGAAACCCTGCCGAGACGATGACTGCCGCCTTGATGCCGCGTTTTCCGCAATCTTCGATGGATTGAGAGGTGGCCTGTGTTGGGACGATGAGAATCGCGAGATCAACCGGATCAGAGACGTCCTGCAGGCTGGTATGGATTTTTCTTTCGAAAAGTCCCCCGCTTTTTTGGGCCACGAAATGAATTCCGCCTTTGTATCCGCTTTGGATCAAATTGCGTGCCACGCCGTACCCGAGTTTTTCCGGCGAGGTGGATGCGCCGACCACGACAACGCCTTTTGGTTGAAAGAAGGGGAGGAGGGAGGGGTTCATGCAGGGATTAAACCACCGATGATGTCAGATGCACATTGATAAAAGTCACATCACCACCTATCCCAATGCACCACATCCTCAAAGGCAGCCCGCCCGCCCTTTTTTGGCGGCGCAGATAACTTCCCATCATCCTGCGGATAACCGAAAGAAAGCGCGATGCGCAAATGCCACTCGGCGGGAAAACCTAATATCCCTCGCGCCTTTTCATGCTCATAGATCGAAGCCGGGACGGAACCGACCCCCAACTCCCATGCCGCGAGTTGCATGAACGCCGCCGCCTGCCCTGCGTCGAACAGGATTTGAAATTTGCTGGCCGGGTCTGGTGTGAGAATGGCAACACCCAACGCTGCGCCTGCAAGATGCCCTGCCCACTCGCCGCAGTTGGAGAGTTCTTTCAGAATGGATTTATCTCGAATGGCAATGAACTTCCACGCCTGATTATTTTTCGACGATTGCGAACGCCTGCCTGCATTTAAGATCGCGTGGATAATATCGTCGGGCAGGGGTTGGTCCTGAAATTTCCGTACTGCCCGCTTTAACCGGATTGCTTCCGAAACGTTCATCTCAGCCTCTTTACCGTCTACTATTCACTGATTAGTTGGACTGCACTTCAAAGTATAATGCACCCAATGAATGGGCCCCTTAAGTTCAAATCATTCGGTTTGTCCGCGCTTGCGCTTACCCTCATTGGCTGGGGCGGATTGTATCTCATCATCAACACGACCCTTCCTTATGTGTGGTCGCGTTGGGGTTTTTTTGCCCTCCTGCTTATGGCGCTTACCGGCACGGCGCTTCCGTTTGTCTTTATATTCCATCAACGCTTCCCTTCCGACCCGCCTGCTGAATCGAACGTCATTATCCGGCAGGCAACCTGGGTGGGTGTGTATGGCTCCACGCTCGCCTGGTTGCAACTTGGGCGTCTTGTCACGCTGTATGTAATCCTCGGTTTGGCGGGCGGATTCATCGCCGCTGAATATTTCATCCGTATCCGCGAGAAAGCCAATCGCCGCCCGCCCGTAATCCAAGATGACGACCCTTCGTAACCTCCCCTCTATCGAGCAGCTCCTGCAAACGGAAACATCCGCGCACTTGATCGCGCGTTTTGGCAGGACCCTGACCTTGGATGCGCTTCGCCAGACATTGGATGAAATTCGCGCGCGCTTCAAAATCGACCCGAAAACTGAATTGCCATCCGACGAGTTGATTCTCGCTCGGGCCGAATCCACGCTCTCTGAATGGACGAAGCCCACACTTCAACCGGTCATCAACGCCACCGGAGTTATCCTCCACACCAACCTTGGACGCGCCCCGCTCAGCGCCGCGACCATCCACGCCATGGACATGGCCTCGCGCGGCTACTCCAACCTTGAGTACGACCTGGAATCCGGCAAACGCGGGTCGCGCCTGATCCATGCCGAAGCCATTCTGCAAAAATTGACCGGCGCGGAATCTGCGCTGGTGGTAAACAATTGCGCGTCCGCTGTACTTCTAACGTTATCGGCGTTGGCGAACCGCAGGCGCGTGGTCATTGCCCGCTCACAGCTTGTCGAGATCGGCGGCGGCTTCCGCGTGCCGGATGTGATGAAACAATCCGGCGCAAAACTGGTGGAAGTGGGCGCCACCAACAAGGCGCGCCTATCGGATTATGAATCCGCTTTTGAAGAGCCTATTGCGTTGGTCATGCGTGCGCATCGTTCCAATTTCAAGATCATCGGCTTCACTGAAGAACCTGAGTTGAAAGACATTGTGGATGTTGCCCGCAAGGCTGGCGTCCCGGTCGTGGACGATCTCGGCTCCGGTGCATTGTACGACACAGCCAAATTCGGTTTTTCCCACGAGCCGACTGTTCAAGAATCCATGCAGGCAGGCGCGGATGTCGTCTTATTTTCGGGCGATAAACTGTTTGGCGGTCCGCAGGCGGGCATTATCATCGGCAAAAAAAGTCTGCTGGATAAGATCAAGAAACACCCGCTTGCCCGTGCTGTCCGCGCGGACAAGGCCTGCCTTGCCGGGGTGTCTGCCACGCTGACGCATTATCTCAAGGATGAAGCGGAGCGGGAAATCCCCATTCTGAAGATGATGTCTCTTACGTTGAAACAGGTTCGAGGTCGGGCGGAGGCGTGGCGCGCAGAGTTGAGTCAAGGCAATGTTGTGGAGGGTCAATCGACAGTGGGAGGCGGTTCGCTTCCTGGTGAATCCATCCCAACTCTTTTGTTGGAATTGAAAGTAAGATCGGCTCAGAAGTTTCTAAGCGCGCTGCGGAGAAACAACCCTCCGATCATTGCGCGTACTGAAAACGACATAGTTCTGCTGGATCCGCGTACCGTCCTGCCTGAGCAGGAAGGCGCTTTGTTGGTTGGTTTGAAGAATCTTTTGAAAAAGGAAATGAAATGAGATCAGACCTCGATGCACTCATGAAAGCCAAAAACCTGGATGCCATTGTCATTTTTGGCAATGCCGAACATAACCCGCCTATGTACTATTTGACGGGCGGCGGACACGTCAGCCATGCAACCATTATAAAAAAACGCGATGATGATCCCGTCTTTTTTCATAATGATATGGAACGTGATGAAGCAGCAAAGAGCGGTTTGAAACTTACGTCCTACAGTAAATATGATCTGCAGGCGCTTCTCCAACAAACCAATGGAGACTCGCTACTGGCTGCTGCCATGCGCCTGGAAATGATGCTTAAAGACTGCGGTGTTACATCGGGGCGCATTGGCATTTACGGGACGTATGATCTGGGTTTGATCTTCGGTATGATCTCTCATTTGCAGAAGCGAATGCCCGATGTTGAATTCATCGGCGAGTCGCGAGAAGATTCGATCTTCATGCGCGCGATGGAATCGAAGGATGAGACCGAGGTGGAGCGCATTCGTAAAATGGGGAAGATCACTATAACAGTGGTTGGCAGAGTGCGCGACTACCTTACTTCTTGTGAGGTCAATGCCGATGAGATCTTGTTGAAGGAGGATGGCTCCCCGTTGACGGTTGGAGACGTACACTCCAAAATCCGCCTGTGGGTTTCGGAGTTGGGAGCGGAACTGCCTTCCGGTTTTATTTTTGCCATTGGGCGTGATGCCGGAGTGCCGCATTCGGCAGGTACGTCCACCGATCTCATGCGGCTGGGGCAGACCATCGTCTTCGATATTTATCCTGCCGAAGCGGGCGGGGGGTATTATTACGATTTCACCCGCACATGGAGTTTGGGCTACGCCACACCCGAAGCCCAGGAACTATATGACCAGGTCCATGAGATATTCAATACTTTGATGGATAACTTCGATTTGAATGTGCCTTTCAAGGACTTTCAGCGCATGACATGCGAATATTTCGAGTCAAAGGGTCATCAGACCCAGCTCAAAACGAAGGCGCCAGTGGAAGGCTACGTCCACAGTTTGGGACACGGCGTGGGGTTGAACATCCATGAGCGCCCGTTCAGCGGGTTAACAATCGGCGACGATCACCGCCTCAAGCCTGGTGTGGTGGTCACCTCTGAACCGGGGTTGTATTACCCCGAAAAGGGAATGGGTTTCCGCATCGAAGACACACTTTGGGTGCGCCCCGACGGCGTGATGGAGAAACTCGCGGATTATCCGTATGATTTCGTTCTTCCGATGAAAAAATGGAAGAAGAAATAAGACAGTGGACGGTTAATGTCCCAACGATGATTGAATATGACTGAATTGAAACCAGCCCGAATTCTTGCCATCGAAACCTCCTGTGATGAAACGGCATGCGCCGTCCTTGAAAACGGACGCGCCCTTCTATCTTCTGTCGTTGCATCGCAAATGGACATTCATGCGCGATATGGTGGCGTCTTCCCGGAGGTCGCTTCGCGCCAGCATGTGCTCAGCATCATGCCGGTTGTTGAGCAGGCGCTCAACAAGGCACATCTTACGCTCAATGATATTGACACAATTGCCGTCACGCAGGGACCGGGTCTCGCTGGATCGTTGATCGTCGGCATGAACATGGCAAAAGGCATGGCATTGGCGTTGGACAAGCCGCTAATAGGCGTCAACCATTTGGAAGGCCATATCTATTCGGCGTGGGTATACAACGCAGGCGAAGAGGTCCCGCCTGAACCGCAATTTCCACTGATGGCATTGCTCGTCTCAGGTGGACACACCGAACTGAATCTTATGACCGATCATTTGACCTACCAACGCCTCGGCTCCACGCTTGACGATGCGGCTGGTGAAGCTTTCGACAAGGTTGCCCGCCTCCTCGACCTTCCATATCCTGGGGGACCGTCTGTTCAAAAGTCGGCGGAAGACGGCGACCCGGAACGCTTCCACTTCCCCCGCGCCTGGCTCGATGAAACCTGGAATTTTTCCTTCAGTGGAGTGAAAACCTCTGTATTATATGAAGTGCGTGAGTTGGAGAAGATTAGCAAGTCCCTGCCTACGTCCGACCTTGCCGCTTCCTTCCAGCGGGCTGTGATCGATGTGTTGTTCAAAAAAACAATGGACGCGGCGCGCGAGTTTGGCGCAAAAGAGATTCTCGTGGCAGGCGGCGTCTCTGCAAACCGCCCATTACGGCAAACGTTCATATCGCAGACCGAATTTCCAGTTCACATCCCTCCGTTGTCCCTTTGCACGGATAATGCTGCCATGATCGCTGCGGCGGGATATTACCGTTATGCGCTGGGCCACGTTTCTGGATTGGAGATGGACGTCCTGCCGACCTGGCCCCTCTCGTGATTAAAACCAAACCCCCGGAGGCTTGCCCTAGCCGTCGGGGGTTTGATATAAGGAGAATGCAACTTTCATTATACGCGGGGAGTTAAATAAACCCTGAACAGCGACTAAGTACAAAATAAGAATTTATTAAATGGCGGATGATAATTCATCCAGCGAGATGGGACCTTCACGCAGAATTACAGGTTTTTCTCCAGTGCAATCCACCAGGGTGGAGGGGATTCCGCCGGGTGTTTGACCGCCATCCAAAATCAAGGGAATGCGCCCCATGAGTTGGTCGTACACTTCCTGTGCCGTAGCTGGACTTGGCTCTCCGGAAATGTTGGCGGAAGTCACTGCCATGGGCCCAGCCGTGCGGAGCAACGCCCGCGCATCGTGGTGATCTGGGATGCGAACGGCGACGGTGGAGGTGGCAGAGACGGCTGGAGGGAGAGTCGGCTTTTTGGCGACGATGCAAGTTAGAGGTCCGGGCCAGAAGCGGGCGGCAAAACGGAGAGCCATGTCTGGGATATTCTCCGCAATCTTGTCAAGGTCGCTCATGTCGCCGATCAAAATGGGTATCGCTTTTTCGATGGGACGGTCTTTGGCGGCATAGATGCTTTCGATGGCGGCGTTGTCGAAGGCAAGCGCGCCGAGACCATAGACAGTATCGGTGGGGAAGGCAACGATACCCCCGTCATTCAGGATACCCATCGCGGTTTCGATATTGGATGCAGGGATGATTTCAGTTTTCATCGTTATTGATCTCTTTGAGGAATACCTCCACAACGGCCGGGTCAAAATGCCTTCCTGATTCTGATTTGATATAATCAAGAACTTTTTCCCTGTCCCATGCTTTTCGATAGGGGCGGTCGTGAGAAAGGGCATCATACACGTCTATGATGGCGAAGATGCGCGCTTCAAGTGGAATTGCATCTCCCATTAATCCATGTGGGTAACCCGAACCATCCCATTTTTCATGGTGATAGTAAGGTATCTTCAAGGCGGGCTTCAGGTATTCGATGGGGGTGAGAAGATCATAGGCGATCTGTGGATGCCTGCGCATGATTTCCATTTCCCGCTGGGTCAGTGGACCCGGCTTGCGAAGAATCTCGTCGGGGATGCCCAGTTTTCCGATGTCATGCAGGAGGACGCCTCTGCGGATGTGAACAAGCTGGGCTCCAGTGAAATTCATGAGGCGCGCAAAACGCATGGTCAATTCAGTAACGCGCCTGGCATGGCCCTCGGTCTCGCGGTCGCGGATTTCCAGCGCATGTGACCAGCCTTCGAGCGTGGTCTCATAGGCGTCTTTTATTTCCTTGTTCGATCTTTGCAGGTCGCGCAAAAGCAGTTCGTTTTGATAAAGCGCGCTCTCGAGTTGATGAGCGGCGATCCAGGTCATGAAGGAAAATGCGAACAGGGCTAGCACGGAGGTCAGGTTATATTCCCATATGTATCCAGTGTAAATACTGGATACCGTGTATGCAGCGCCCGTCAGAAATGCATAAGGAAAAGACATGTAAGGACGGATGATGAAACTGGACATGCCAATGGGAAGAGCGAAAATGACCATGGAGTATTCCAGATATTTTGCGTCGCTGGTGAAGATGGCGGCGATGATCGTCAGAGTGATGGATATGTAGGCTGTGAGCAGAACCTTGCCTTTCTGGTTCATCCGCCAGAAGATATAGAACAGGATGAAAAGAAAGATTTCCTGCAGGAGATATATCGTGTATTCGAGGCTGGGGTGGATATACAGGTAAACAACGTTATTGATAAGAGTATAAGTGAGGATGCCCCATATCAACACGATATACAGGGCGAGAAGTTGCCCTCTTCGTTGTATGCCCGGATCGCTTGTTTCTATGTTGGTAATTTCAATAAAGCGCTTCCACCATTGTCGTCCCGGTTTGGCTGTGGAAGGTTCCATATTCTTAATTTACCTTGCGTTGATTATACTTGCACGTTCCACACTCCTACTGATGCAATTGTATTTCAAGCAGGCGGTCGTGACCAGCAAGGTCCTGATGCAATTGTAGTTTAACCTTATCGAAGGAGTCAAAGGCAAGGCTTAATACTTGCGCACCTTGCGAGGCTTCGATCTCGAGGATCATCATGCCGCCCGGCGCAAGCCAATCAGGAGCAAAGTTGAACAGACGGCGGTAGAGGTTCAACCCGTCGGTGCCGCCGTCGAGCGCGAGGGTTGGCTCGTGCCCATAGATGGGAAGTCCGCGAAGCGTATTGGTGGGGATGTACGGCAGGTTGGCGCAGATCAAGTCGAAGTGGCTGTCGGTAGGGAGCGGGTCTATATGCTGTGGCAACAGATCGCATTGCAGGAATTCGATGCGGTGGTGGACGTGAAATTTCTGCGCGTTGTGCCTGGCGGTCTTGACGGCGTTGTAGGAAATATCAGTCGCCACGATGCGCACGCCGGGGACATGCATGGCGATCGCGACTGCAATCGCGCCGGAGCCTGTGCCTATATCCGCAACGGTTCTTCTTTCGGGAGAACTGTTCAGCCATTTGACGGCTTTATCCACAAGCAACTCAGTTTCGGGGCGTGGGATGAGAACATCGGGATTGATGTCGAAGTCGAGTCCGTAGAATTCCCAATGACCGAGGATGTAGGGGAGAGGTTCACCCGCTTTCAGCCGCTCAAATGCCTGATGAGCTGAATCAAGCTGGGGTGGAGTCAGAGGCGTGTCGTTATGGGAAGCGATCCACGTGCGGGGCTTGTCGAGAATGTGGGCGAGGATGAGCTGCGCATCCAACAGCGGAAGGTCGCCTACAGATTGCGAAGCAAACCTTTTGACGAGGTCGCCGATGGTGTGGGTCATGTTGACGAGTCTTCGAAGAGCATGCGTTCCATGAGTGTGCGCTGGAAGACGATGAAGATGATAATGACGGGAATGGACATGATGATGGAGAGCGATCCGAGATCGCTCCAGGGCTGCGCGCCGGAGAATTGCCCGTTAACAAGCGCATAGATCGCCATGGAAAGCGTGACGCTGTCGGCTTTGTCCACAAAGAGCCAGCCGATGGCGAATTCGGTGTAGCCCATCAGGAAGGCGATCAGGGTAGTGACTGCGATGGCAGGCAGGGAGATCGGCAGGCTGATGAGATAGAAAGTCTGGAAGTGACCCGCGCCGTCAAGATAAGCGGCTTCTTCCACTTCTTTGGGAACGGCTTGAAAAGCAGCGCGCAAATTCCAGATGCCGAATGGCATGGCGAACGCGGCATAGACAATGGCCAGCCCAATCAGGGTTGTGCGAATCCCCAGGAAACTTAACAGAATGTAAAGCGGTGTGGCAAAGGCGATGGGCGGAAGAAGAGCGGCAAGCAGGAGGATGAACAAACCGGTTTTCTGCCCGGGGAAGCGGAAGCGCGCGAAGGCATAGGCGAGGCTTGCACCAAGAAGAAGCGCAAGCAATGCTGCTCCAATCGAAACGATCATGCTGTTTCGCAGCAGAACTTCAAATTCCACCGATTGGTAGGGTCTATCCAGCACTTTCAGGAAGGGAGCGAACGAAAACTCCTTTGGAAAAATACTAAACTCTGTGGGTCTGCCGATCAGTGAACCGTCGAAGGCGAGGCGCAGGGTTCCCCAGATCGGGATGAAGATGAAAAGAGCGGCGAGGATGAAAATTCCCTGCGTGATGATCTGCCTGGCAACTGAGATTTTACGCACGCTTCACCTCTTCCTTTAGTCTGGTCTCACGATTGAACAGGAGTACAAACCCCGCCAAAATGACGACGGTGACGATGTTGACGATGGCGGATGCGGAAAACTGCCCATTCGCGCCGAAGTGTCCCGACGGGTTGAACAGGTTGTAGGAGAAGGTCGCCAGCGTGCTTTGTTGAAATAAAAACGCCTGGAACAAATAAAACTGGTTGAAGGCGAAGATACCGCGGATGATGAGAGCAGGCAGCAACAGGGGAAGGAGAAGCGGCAGAGTGATGTACCTGAACGTCTCCCAAACGTTTGCGCCGTCAATGGCGGCGGCTTCGAAAACGTCCTTGGGAATCATCTTCAATCCCGCGCCGGATGCCAGCATAATCAATGGGAAGCCATACCAGATTGCGGGGAGCAATAAAACCAAAAACCACAAATTCGCCGTATCCTCCCAGCCGATGAGGAAATGGAGCGGAAAGTCCGCGCCGTATTTTTGCGCGGCAAGGCTGAGAAAACCAACATCGGGGATAAAGATATTCAGCCAGAGGAAGGCGCCGATCATCTCCGGGATTGCCCAAGGCAGAATGAAAACAGCCTGCCAGAACTTTCCAAACCGAACTCCCTTTTGGTGAAGCAGTATCCCAAGTCCCAGACCGAACACCGTTTGCAGGGAGGTTGCCACAACCGCCCAAATGACGTTAAAGACCAGAATGCCGCTGTTCGTGATGAAATCCAGCATGGGCGGGTAACTGGAAAAGCCGGTGTATTGGACTTGATTGGACCGAAACGGGAATTCAACTTCGGCGGGTTGAATCTGCCCGGTTATACCGCCGATGAATTCACGCCAGATGCCGCCTTGAAAACCATCCCGAATGGACGCGCTATTGAAATCCGTGAGGGAGACGATGATCTGGAAGATGAACGGGAACAGGGTCAGCAGGGCGAAGGCGATCAACCCCGGCACGAGCCAGGGAATTGCCTGCCGTGTTTCCTGCGGTTTGTAGACGACGCTCGCGCGCGTTCTGCGGTTCTGCCGCCACGTGACTACGAATTCCCATGCCTGCGCGATTCCCTCTCCCGCTGAAAGGGAAAGCGGAACGGTCAGCGTGAGGATGTATTGCGGCCACTTCGTGGGCCAGATGAGCAGGAAGAACATCGCAATGCCAAGCCAGAGCGCGAATACCCTTTGCTTTTTCCACAAGCGGGCGACCCCAAAGAAGGCGAAGACCGCAATGAAGAAATCGGGGGCGATGACGAAAACATCGGGATGCCAGAGCGTGGGCGACATGGTGATCCAGACGAAAGGCTGCCAGAGCGGGAAGCTTGCGCTTTGGACTTCGCTTGCGCCGGTGGAATACGCCGCATGATAAAAGACCGATTCACGCAGTCTTTGAATTGGGTCTGCCCAAAGGAATGGATTTGCCGCGAAGAAGATGACAATGCTCAATACCCCCCAAAGCAAGGCGCGTTGATAGAACTGTGGGAGCCTCTTGTTTTTCTTTTCGTCCAGAAACCAATCGATCAAAATGGCGATTGCAACGAGACAGTAAAGGTATTTCGATGCGGCGGTGAGACCGAGAAACACAGCGGATGCCGCCAGCCAGCCGGCTTTTCCACGTTTCTTGTATTGGATGTATGCCAGCACTGTGATGAAACTTGTCAATGCAGGGAGCGCCTCCAGCATGATCTGGGAGACGTATTTGATCGTGAATGAGTGCGTCGCCAGCAAAAGTCCTGCCAGCGGGTTGATCAATGCCAGCAATGCGGCAGTGATGACGCCAAAGATGGCATTGGTGGTCCGGGCAGGTTTGACGAGGTCGCGCGGAAGGGAGTTGTTCGGTCCGGCTGTGGTGGGGGCGTCGGGGGTCAGGTCCCGTTCGGGAGCAGTCAGCAGACTGATACCGATGGCTATCTTTGACAACGGGGGATGTTCGGGGCGGTAGTTCGTTTCCAGAAAACCGGACCAGTTCGAGGTCCGGATGAGAAGCGCGTATTCCTGCCCGGCTCGCAGATAATCATCTTCGTCATAATCAATGGGCAGCATGGAGACGGCGCGCATTCGCAGCGTCCATGCGAGGGCGGTCACGATGAGGATGGCAAGAATTCCGAAGATGATCTTTTTATTCATAAATTAAAAAGAGCACGTTGCCGCACTCTTCCCCGAATTATTCGTCGTCTTCCATACCGCTGGCGGCGAGTTTACCGGCTTCATCGCGCGTGGTAAGTTCGTCAATGAACTGGTCAATGTCGCCGTCCATCACGGCGGGCAGGTTGTAACTGGACAAGCCCACGCGGTGATCGGTGACGCGGTTTTGCGGATAGTTGTAGGTGCGGATCTTTTCAGAGCGGTCGCCGGAGCCGACCTGTGAACGGCGGTTCGCCTCTTCCTCTGCCTGACGTTTGGCTTCTTCCATCTCGTACAAGCGCGCTCGCAAAATGCCCAAGGCGCGCAATTTGTTTTGCAATTGCGAGCGCTCGTCCTGGCAGGTGATTACGATGCCCGACGGTTTGTGGGTCAGGCGAACGGCAGTGGAGTTCTTTTGCACGTTCTGCCCGCCCGCGCCGGAGGAGCGATAGACCTCGACCTCGATGTCGCTTTCGGGAATGTCAACTTCGACCTCGTCCACTTCCGCCATGACCGCGACGGTGGCGGTGGAGGTGTGGATGCGCCCCTGCGATTCGGTGGCTGGCACGCGCTGGACGCGATGCACGCCCGATTCGTATTTCAACTTCGAGTACGCGCCCTTGCCTTTAACTTCAAAGATGACTTCCTTGTACCCGCCCACGCCGATCATATTTTCGGAAAGGATTTCGGTCTTCCATTTTTTTTCCTCGGCATAACGCGTGTACATGCGGAACAAATCGGCGGCGAAGATGGCGGCTTCGTCGCCGCCCGCGCCGGCGCGGATTTCAAAGATGACGTTCCTGTCGTCGCGCGGGTCTTTCGGCACGAGCATGCCTTTGATGGTTTTTTCGAGGGTTTCGATCTTTGGAGTGAGATCGTCCACGTCCGCTTTGGCGAGGGCGATCAATTCCGCGTCATTCTCCGACACGATAATTGTCCGGGCTTCCTCCAGGCTTTTCACTGCCTGACGGTATTCCCGCGCCTTTTCGACCAGCGGCTCCAGTTCCACGCGCTCTTTGTTGATCTCGGCGGCGCGTTTGTAGTCGTTGCCCACCTCCAGCAGTTCACTGCCGAGTTGTTCGTATTTGTCTTCGATTGCTTGTAATTTGTCGAGCATAAAGTTTCCTTAGAAAGTGTTTCTTAATCCTTTTTTGGACGCGGATTTCGCGGAAAAACCTTTTTAAAAATCCGTGTTTGTCCGTGTACTTATTCAGGGTAATTTTGGTTGCCTAACCATTTAACCTGTCATGCTGAGCGAAGCGAAACATCTCTACGACCGTCCCAGAGACCCTTCGCTGGCAGTCAAGGCGACAATTTGTAAGATAATTTGTGTTACTCTGAATAAGAAACAGTCTCTTACATCATTGCGAGGAGGGTTGAGTAGGCGGCGTTCGTCCGCCATATCGAAACCTTACGAAGCAATCTTTTGCATGGTTGGGAATTGCTTCCCTGGAAAAACACCAGGACAGGCGGGCGAAGAACAAGAGCGCCCTCGCAATGACATTTTAGCGAAATAAAGCGCGGCTTCGCAAGCCGCGCGGGCGGGGATTATACCATTCGAACAAACGCTAATAATTTACGGCTGCGGAAAGCACCATCGAAAGGATGATCAACACAGCGAACAGGACGAACAGCAACTGCGCCGCCCTGTTTTGAGACGCCGTGTTTTTTACGGTATTTTTGGTTTTCTTTTTGTTCTTCTTTCTTTCGGTCATCGTCCGTTCACTCACTTTACAATATGTTTATAAAACGCCTGCGACATTGCCTTTTCCAATTCCTCGATTGTAACAGGCTTCATCGCGTAACTGTCCGCGCCCATTTGCAGGGCTTTTTCCACCATCACATCCGCCGCTTCGGAGGTGAGCATGATGATTGGCAGGTCCTTCCATTCCTTCCGGCGGCGGAGGAATTCAAGCATGTCCAGCCCGGTCACTTCGGGCATGTTGATGTCGAGGATCAACAGGTCGGGACGCCGACCCGCCAGCAGCGCCTGCGCCGCCGGGCGCGGGCTTGAGAAAATTCTGGGAACGTAATCCAGCAATTTAAGCATCAAACCAATTGCATGTCCCATCTCGTCGTCATCGTCAACGATCCAGACTTCTTTCATTTCAGCATCGCTTCCAGCTTTTCCAAAAACGCATCAAATGTGATTTCCGCTGCCGAAGGGACATGCGACTCTGGGTCTTCGACAGGATGCCAATGCCAGCCGCCTGCATTGTCCGCTCCAAATATTCGCTGGTTTTCACTGATATGGGCAAAAGATGTTTTGCCAGTACTTTCGCTGTAATATACATCCACAAAAGAGCCGACCGTGAGGTGAATTCTCCACAGGCTGGATGATTCAGTCGTCGTAAATATCATGACACGTTCAACCACTGATGAAGAAGCACAGGCGCTTTGCATCCGCGATTCGAATTCTTCCAGACTTAAACCTGCCATTCGGTCATTTCCTCAAGGATTTTCAGGTCAGCAAGAGCGGTCTCCCATTGCATGTAGTCCTGCTCAACAGGATAAGAATATGGATCCTTGATCTTGCCTTCTTTCCAAGCCTGTTCGAATTCTGGGAAATTCATCCCATATTTCTTTTCATACGTGGAGATTTTCTCCTTTGTGGCTTCGATTCGGAAGCGGATCAACTCTTTAATGGCAAGTGACAACGCCACATCCGGGCGCGATTGACCCGTCAAACGGCTCAGAACATTGTGCGTTCCCTTGGGAATCATTACCATCTCATTCATGGGCGGCTCCTACTCCAAATGCGCTTTGACGCTTCGCGCGGCGGCTTCGTTCATGCCTTTCACTTTCAGCATCTCTTCGATGCTCGCCTCTCTAATCTTATCCACAGAACCAAAATGTTTCAAGAGCGCCTTTCTTCTGGCAGGACCAATTCCCGGGATGGAATCAAGCTGGGAGGCAAGACCCAGCTTCGAGCGTTTTTTACGATGCGCCGTGATCCCGTAGCGGTGCGCTTCGTCGCGAATCCGCTGGACGAGGTAGAGTCCCTGCGAATGGCGGGGGAGCATCAGCGGCTCGCTTTTGTGCGGGAAGAAAATTTCCTCCTCCTGCTTGGCAAGCCCCACCACCGGCACTTTTCCATACAGATCGAATTGCTCGAGGACTTTGACAACGCGGCTTAGCTGCCCCTTGCCTCCGTCAATGATGATGAGGTCCGGCAGGACGGAGAACGACGCATCTTTCTTCGCGCCGACGTTTGCCTCGGTTTCCTGCGAGCCTTTCCAACGCCGGAAGCGGCGCGTGAGCATTTCCTCCATCGAGGCGAAATCGTCCGGCGCGCCGATGCTCGTGCTTTCGATGTTGAATTTGCGGTACAGATTTTTGGACGGCACGCCCTGCTCGAAGACCACCATCGCGCCGACCGTCGCCACGCCTTGCGTGTGGCTGACATCGTAGCACTCGATACGGTTCGGCGGCGCGGACAGATTCAACGCCGTTTGCAGTTCATTCAGCGCCTGCTCCTGACGGTGGGTATCCGCCTGCCATTGCGCGCGCAGAGATTGCAAAGTTTCGGTGGCGTTCTCCGCCGCCATCTTGACCAGATCGCGCGGCTGACCTTCGTTCGGCACGAACAACTCCACTTTCTCGCCGCCGCGTCTCGACCTGAGCCATTGCGCGATGATGATGCGTTCTTCGATCTCCTGCGGAAGCATCACCTGCTCCGGGATGCTTGCCGCTTCGGTGTAGAACTGTTTGACGAACTCCGCCATTACTTCATTATCTGCGGTGTCTTCCGTGCCTTCGAGGATGAAATACTCGCGCCCGATCAACTTCCCGCCGCGGATGAAGAATATCTGTACGCAGGCTTCGCCGTCCGCCCGCGCCATGGCAATGACATCCGAATCCGCGTAATCCGAGCCGAAGACGATCTTCTGCCGTTCGATGATAGTCTGCATCGCTTTAAGTTGGTCGCGCAGGGCGGCGGCTTTTTCGAAGCGCATCTCATCCGACGCTTTTTGCATGTCGCTTTGCAGGCGTTCGATGATGGTTTCGCTGTGACCGCCGAGGAATTCCATCAGGTCGGAAATCATCGCGCGATACCCCTCCTTTGAAATTGCACCGATGCAGGGCGCAGTGCAAAGTTTGATGTCGTAGTACAAACATGCGCGCGGGTCATTGCCAGTAATCTCGCGGTCACAGGTGAGATAGGGGAAAATTTTCCGCAAAACTTCCAGCGTTTGATGCACCGCCCACGCCGACGTGTAAGGGCCAAAATAACGCGAGCCGTCTTCCATCATCTGGCGGGTGACGGTCACTTTCGGGAAGGGCTCATTCCAATGGATTTTGATGTATGGATAGCGCTTGTCATCCTTGAGCCTCACGTTGTATTTTGGTCGGTGTTTCTTGATGAGGTTCATCTCGAGGATGAGCGCCTCGAGTTCCGATCCGACGACGATCCACTCGATGTCTGCTATGTCACGCACAAGACGGCGGGTTTTGTTATCGTGGCTCGAGTCCGCGTGGAAATACGACCGCACGCGATTCTTCAAGTTCACAGCTTTGCCGACGTAGATGATCGTCCCTTCGGCGTTGCGATAGAGATAACAACCCGGCTTGGTTGGCAATGTGGCAAGGATGCCTTGCAGTTTTTCAGAAACTTCCATTGGCGGCAATTCTACCAAACGAGAGGGTGGAGGAAATATGGAGAATTCCGCCAGAGTTTGTGGAGATTGCGCAATGCCAATCTCATAAATTCTGATGAAAAATATATATTCAGAGCCGGTAACTTTTCATGCCAGCACGCATCTGATAAAATGAAAAACGGTAAGTTGTAGATTATATGAAGCGTCTCAATGACGGTTGAAGAAAATCATGGCAGGAAGTGAAAATGTCCAGTAATGGTAATGAAAAACATGCAAAAGTATTGATCCTTGGGGCGGGACCGGCGGGGTTATCGGCGGCATTGTACGCCGCGCGCGCGGAATTGGCTCCGGTGGTGTTGACGGGGATGCAGTTGGGCGGTCAAGCCGCGCTGACGCATCTGATCGAGAATTATCCCGGTTTTCCTGAAGGCGTTGGCGGGGCGCAGTTGGGTGAATTGTTCCAGAAACAGGCGGAGCATTTCGGCGCGAAGGTCGAATTCGACATGGCGCATGAGGTGGATTTCTCGAAGCGCCCGTACACGGTCACAGCCGATAGCGGCGAGTACACAGCCGATACGGTCATCATCACTACCGGCGCGAGCCCAAATCACCTGCAAATTCCCGGTGAAGTGGAGTTGACCGGACGCGGCGTTTCGTACTGCGCCACGTGCGACGGCTGGTTTTTCAAGGATAAGAAGGTCGTTGTGGTGGGCGGCGGGGATTCGGCTCTCGAAGAGGGTCTGTTCATCACCCGCTACGCCTCGAGCGTGACGATTATCCACCGCCGCGACGAATTACGCGCCAGCCCGATTTTGCAGACGCGCGCCATGAACCATCCAAAGATCAATTTCATCTGGAATACGGTTGTAACTGAAATCGTAGGCTCAGAGAAACTTGAGTCCCTGAAGTTGAAGAATGTCAAAACGGGCGACGAGACCATTTTCGAGACCGACGGTTTGTTCATTTTCATCGGTCATACGCCGAATACGCAGATGTTCAAAGGCAAACTGGACATGAACGGACTCGGTTATATCCAGGTGAACGATAAGATGGAAACGAACGTCCGCGGTGTGTACGCGGCGGGGGAGGCGGCGGACCCGCATTTCAAACAGGTCATCACGTCGGCGGGGATGGGGGCAGCGGCGGCGATACAGGCGACAAGGCTCCTCGAAGCGGAATCAGGCTAGAGGTCCGAAGAGAGGCGAGAGAGGACTCCATTACCAAATCGGTAAACTGGAGTCCTTCTTTTTGTCTTATTTGGCGTATGTATTCCAAAAAATGTGACATT
Source organism: uncultured Anaerolinea sp. (assembly GCA_964563315.1). Taxonomy (GTDB): domain Bacteria; phylum Chloroflexota; class Anaerolineae; order Anaerolineales; family Villigracilaceae; genus Villigracilis. The sequence goes on from CAZLWG010000025.1 coordinate 34,555, forward strand.
TTATACTATTTAAAGAGAGGGGTTTCGGATAGAATTAGTGGAAAATTACGGCATTCAGCCGATCAAATTTGGAGGAATGGATGAAGAAAATCTCTATCATTGGAGCGGGCAACACGGGCGCGACCGCGGCGCACTGGCTCGCAGAACGGGAACTTGCTGATGTTGTCCTTCTGGATGTGGTGGAAGGGATGCCGCAGGGCAAGAGCCTGGACATGCTGGAAGCCATGCCGATTATCGGTAAAGATACGAAAGTGCTTGGCACCAATGACTTTGCCGATACAAAGGATTCGGACATCATCATCATCACGGCAGGTATTGCGCGCAAACCCGGTATGAGCCGTGACGACCTGCTCAAAACGAACGCCGAGATCGTGGGCAAAGCCGCCACGGAGACGTTGAAGTATTCGCCGAACGCGATTTTCATCGTGCTGACGAATCCGTTGGATACGATGGCGTACCTCACCATGAAGGCGACGGGTCTGCCGCGCGAGCGGGTGATCGGGCAGGCGGGCATTTTGGATTCAGCCCGCATGCGCGCGTTCGTGGCAATGGAAGCGGGCGTGAGCGTGGAAAATGTCGACTGCTATGTGCTGGGCGGTCACGGCGACGAGATGGTTCCGCTGACACGTCACTCCAACATTGCCGGCATCCCGCTGAAGGATTACCTGCCCGCCGATAAACTGGAGGCGATTGTCAACCGCACGCGCAAAGGCGGCGGCGAGATCGTAAACCTCTTGAAGACCGGTTCGGCATATTATGCGCCTTCCCTCGCTTGTGTTCAGATGGCGGAGGCGATTTTGAAGGATAAGAAATTGATCGTCCCGTGCGCGGCGTATATGAACGGCGAATACGGCTTGAAGGATATGTACTTCGGCGTTCCGGTAATGCTGGGCGCAGGCGGCATGGAGCGCATCATCGAATACAAACTGGACGGCGATGAGAAGGCTTTATTCGAAAAGTCCGCCGCTTCGGTGAAGGAAACGCACGAAGCGCTAAAAAGCGTGGTGAAACTTTAGTTAACTCCAAAGGTCGAAGGTTACCCCTTCGACCTTTGTTATGAAATTCGACGAAGGAGACTCTCATGATTTTGCACGATAAAATTTCCGCGCAGTTGCCCGCATGGCGCGAACGGATCAAATCGCTTGCGAAGGAACACGGCGACGTGGTGGTGGATAATGTGACAGTGGGCCAAGTGATTGGCGGAATGCGCGACATCAAGTCCCTGCTCACCGATGTTTCGTTTGTGGATCCTGCGGAAGGCATTCGTTTTCGCGGCATGTCCATTCCCGAAGTGCTCAAGGTTTTGCCAAAAGCGCGCGGCGGCAAGATGCCCCTGGTGGGGGGCTTGTATTATTTGTTGATTGTCGGCGAGGTACCAACCAAAGAGGAAGCGCAGGCAGTTGAGGAGGAGTGGGCGAAGCGGTCTGTAGTCCCTGATTACGTTTTCAAGATGGTCAAGTCCATGCCGAAGGAAACGCATCCGATGACGCTCTTCTCACAGGCAGTGCTTGCCTTGCAGAACGGCTCCACCTTCGCGGCAAAATACCACAGCATGAAGAAGGACGAGTATTGGGAAGCGGCTCTCGAAGACAGCCTCGACTTGAGCGCGAAACTCCCCGTCATTGCGGCTTTCATCTATCGCATGAAATTCTTCGGCGAGACGTCCAAGCCGAAGTTCAATCCCAAACAGGATTACGGCTTGAATTTTGCCCGCATGATGAAAGTTGACGACAAAAAGGGATATGCCGACCTCGCCCGCCTGTACTTTATCCTGCATTCGGATCATGAATCCGGAAACGCTTCGGCTCATGCCACGCATCTGGCTGGTTCGACCCTTTCGGACGTTTACTACGCCTTTTCCGCCGGACTCAACGCGCTTGCCGGTCCGCTTCACGGGCTTGCAAACCAGGAATGCCTTGCCTGGTTGATTGACGTGAAGAATAAATTCAGCGGCGTGCCGACCCGCGAACAGTTGTATCAATTCTCGTGGGATACGCTCAACGGCGGACACGTCATTCCCGGTTACGGTCACGCCGTTTTGCGTGTGCCAGATCCGCGTTTTACGGCGCAGATGGAATTCGCCAAAAAGCGCTTCCCCGAAGATGAATTGGTGCGCCTTGCTGACATGGTCTTTGACGTGGTTCCGCAGGTGCTGCGCGAACAGGGCAAAGCGAAGAATCCCGCCCCGAATGTGGATGCCATCAGCGGTACGCTTCAACATTACTATGGCGTCCGTGAATTCGATTTCTATACTGTGCTGTTCGGCGTTGGGCGCGCCCTCGGCGTCACTGCCAACTACATTTGGGCGCGTGCGCTTGGAATGCCTATCGAGCGTCCCAAATCCCTGACGACGAAGATGCTGGAAGAGGCGGTTGCAAAGACATCACAACCGGTGTAAATAAGAGTGAAACTCCCGAAGCCATTTGACTTCGGGAGTTTTTTTATTTGTTCTTCGTATTGGTGTGTTCTTCGTCCGCAACCTCGAACTTGACCAGCCTTACGATACGCGCTTTTCCTCTCACATGCCAGGGGACAATCTGCTTTGCATGTTCGAGGTTTTCGGCCTCCACGATAGCCCAGGCGGTATGATCGTTATCCTTGCAGCCCCAATCGAAGAAATGCAGGTAACCCGCCGCATGTAGATCATTAATAACACGGTCACAGTCTTCCGCAGAATGCGGGGATTCGATGATAAAACGTTCCATATCGGCTCCTTGTTAACAATAAAAGATGAGCAAATTATAGAACTTCCTGAAGCGATTTTCAACCACCCATTTCGGTCAATTTATCTATCAAAAAAGCGAAATCCAATGCATTTTCCTTTTGATAATCGTACCGTCCGCTGGCGCCTGCATGACCTGCACTGAAGTTTGTCTGCATGACCGCGAGATTATCACCCGTTTTGATATCCCTTAATCTTGCAAGAAACTTGGCAGGTTCCCAATACGCCACGCGCGGGTCGTTAAATCCCGTGGTCAGGAGCAGGTGGGGATATTCGACCGGTTTGATGTTGTCATAGGGGGAGTAGGAAAGCATGTAATCGAACTCGTCCTTGTTTGCAGGGTTGCCCCACTGGTCGTATTCGAGAGCGGTCAAGGGAATGCCTGGGTCACTCATTGTGGTGACCACGTCCAAAAAAGGAACTTTGCAAATGACGGCCTTGAATAGATCGGGTCGCATCACCATGCTTGCGCCAACCAATAGTCCGCCTGCCGATCCGCCGATGACGGCGAGTTTTTCGGATGAAGTAAACCCGTGTTCGATCAAGTATTCTGCACAGGAGATAAAGTCTGTGAACGAGTTCTTCTTGTTCAGCAGCCTGCCTTCATCGTACCAGGCGCGTCCCATTTCGCCCCCGCCACGGACGTGGGCGACTGCATAAATGAACCCGCGCTCGAGCAGGCTGATCGTAGCTGAATTAAAGAACGGTTCGCTGGGCGAGCCGTATGCGCCGTAGCCATAAAGAAGGGTCGGGTTTCTCCCGTTTTGATTCAAATCTTTTTTATGGGCAATAGTAATGGGTATTCTCTTTCCGTCCGGCGCGGTAGCGAAGAGGAGAGTCGTTTCATATTGAGATTTATCATAGTTCGGGATGTCATCCTCTTTTTGTACGGTCCATTCACGGGAGTCCATGTTGTAATCCACTATGGAGTTGGGCGTGATAAGCGACGAATATTTGAAACGTACGATGTTCGTATGGAACTCCGGGTTGTCCTCCACCGAGACAGCATAGGACTGCTCAGGGAATTGGATATGATGAGCGTTTTGAAAGTCGTGGGTATCGAAGATCTCTAATTGTTTTATGCCGTTCTTATGTTCCTGCAAAACGATATGATGCTCGAACATATCCATATCCTCGAGCAGGATATCTTCCCGCTCTGGAACTATCTCTTGCCAAGTATTCCTGCCCGGTGAGGCAGTGGGAGTCCGTACCAGTCTGAAATTGTAGGCGTTATCGTTTGTGAGCAGATAAAAGAAATCGCCGTGATGCCCCGCATAGAATTCATGATTGGGCTCCCGAGACTGAAGCATGTTCAATTCGGCGTTCGGGTCATCCGCAGGGAGGAATTGCATCTCCTGCGAAGTGGTGTTGTAATGATAAAGAAAAATGAATTGATCACTGCGCGATTTTATGATGGAGAGGGAAAAAGTGTGATCCAGCTCCTGGAAGAGAAGGGAATCCTCTTTCGGGTCAGTGCCGAGGCGGTGCCTCAGGAATTTGTCGGCGCGATGGTTCTCATCGAGAGTCAGATAATAGAATGCCTGGCTGTCATTTGTCCACTCGACACCGGTATGGAAATACACCGCCCCGTATGCACGTTCGATCTTATCAGGATACATTCTGCCGCTGACCAGGCCCTTGACGTATATCGTGTAAACTTCTGCGCCTTCAAGGTCAACTGAATATGCTAGTTTTGTTCCATCCGGACTGACGCTGAACGCGCTGACACTGCAAAATTCATGACCTTTGGCAAGTTCGTTCTGGTCGAGCAGGATTTCTTCAGCCGCATCCATCGAATCCTTTCTACGGCAAAAGATCGGATATTGTCTGCCTGCTTCGAAACGTTTGTAGTAATAATAACCTTTGTTCTTTTCCGGGACGCTGCTATCCACCTCTTTGATGCGGCTTTTTATTTCTGTGAAAAGCGATTCCTGCAAAGGCTTTGTATGACTCAATATCCGCTCCAGATATTCGTTTTCAGCCTGTAAATATGAAATCACTTCAGGGTCTTCACGTTCCCGCATCCAATAGTATTCGTCGTTGCGGGTAATTCCGTGTTGGGTGATAGCAAACTTTCGCTTCGATGGGATTGGGTGCAAAGCCATGATTCTCCTTGTATCTTCCGTAAATTTTGATAACCAACATGTTTTGATCTGGATTTTCCCCATGCCTGTTGGCTGACCGGTTCAAGATCGACCGGCGTTTTTGACGGCGGCGCGCGCATCTTTTACGATCTCAAACCTCTACATTCTCCGCATATTGATGCCGCCTTTCACTTGAATTATGCCGAGCTGCCGGGCCCTATATCAACAAATATATTGATAAAGTAATCGGGTATGTAGGCAGGATTATACCGCCCCTGTTCCATGTAAAAAAACAGCCCTTCAAGTAAGCCTTGAAGGGCTGGTGAAAGGTGTTGATCAGGCTGGCAGGTTTACCACCTCGTTCATGAAGGTCACTTCGGGCGGACCCTTGACGCCCGCTCGTTGCGTGGCATCGCGGAATTCCTGGGATTGAAACATCTGCATCGCTTTATCTTTGTCGGCATATTCTCCCAGAATCACCACCTCGTTTGGGTTATCCGCTTTGCTGTATGCGCGGACTCCCATTGAGCCGAAATTCTTCCGAAGATTTCCAGCCTCCTCAAAAACGGACTTCCATTTGGCGAGATCTTCCACCGTAAGTCGAACAAGTACGTATACCATTATTTATCTCCTTTCAATCCAGGAATAAGGTTATCATTTCTTATAACCCATACGACGCCGGGACGATTTCATTTTTTGACTGTGATGTATCGCCCTTTTTCCTCTCAAGTTGGCTGTATAATAATGTCAGACAATGAAACGGAGTTGTAGATGACTTCCAACAATACTCGTAACCCTGGTGTGCCCCTCGACCTTGATTGGGTCATGGGGGCGCACGTAAATAAAAGCGCGGTGGAACGGCGTGTAGCCACCTTGCCGTTTCGCCGAACCGTAAAAAAGGAATGGCAGGCAGCATGGCTCTTACGCGCTGTGACCTGTATTGACCTGACCACGCTGGCAGGCGATGACACCCCTGGGCGTGTGAAACGTTTGTGCGCGAAGGCAAAAGTGCCGATTCGTCCTGATATGTTACAACGACTTGGCGTGGACGGTGAAAAGATCACGGTCGGTGCAGTTTGCGTATACCCCAACCGCGTCGCGGACGCAGTTCATGCGCTTCAAGGCTCGGACATTCCAGTTGCTTCTGTTGCGACAGGTTTTCCTGCGGGACAGACTCCTCTGCCACAGCGTATTCAGGAGATCGAGCAAGCCGTGGAAGCGGGCGCGCGTGAAATTGACGTGGTCATTGCCCGTAATTATGTGTTGACTGGCGATTGGCAGGCGATGTATGACGAGTTGCAGCAATTCCGCAAAGCCTGCGGTGACGCACACATGAAGACCATTCTGGCAACCGGCGACTTGGGAACTTTGAAGCAGGTTTATCAAGCCAGCCTTGTATCAATGATGGCAGGCTCGGACTTTATCAAAACATCCACCGGCAAGGAATCGGTCAATGCGACGCTCGAAGTGAGTCTCGTAATGACGCGTGCGATTCGCGAGTATCTTGAACGCCACGGCTACAAGATCGGGTTCAAGCCTGCAGGCGGAATCGGCTCCGCAAAGCAGGCAATGGCATGGCAGGCTTTGATGAAAGAAGAGCTTGGTGATGATTGGTTGAAGAATGACCTGTTCCGTTTTGGTGCGAGCAGTTTACTGACCGATCTCGAACGGCAGTTGTATCATTACATCACAGGTCATTACGCCGCGAAACATCACATGCCGATGGGGTAACGCGCCGTTGTTGTGAGGACTGCGGTCCGAAGCAAACCCTGACGCGGCGCTGGAGATTTTGGAATTTAAATGGAATGAGGAGTTGTGGGACTATTCGGCAAAAAACCGAGAGGTTTACTACGTTTTGGGTTTCGCCTTCCGATTTGGTTATATCGCTGTCGTCTAGGCCGGCTGTTTGGCGAACGTTTTCTTCTGTTGGATCACACGGGTCGAAAAAGCAGACTTACCCGCCAGACGGTCATTGAGGTCGTGAGTCATGACAAGGTCACCGGCGCATACTATGTCGTTTCCGGTTTTGGGCGCAAAGCAGACTGGTTTCTTAACATTCAAAAGAAACCGAGGGTAAAGGTCACAGTGGGGAGCCGTTCATTCGAAGCAGAGGCAGGCGTCGTGCCGGAGAATGAAGCGGCGGGGATCCTATTGGAATATGCAGCCGCTCATCCGCTTGCATTCAAGGAATTGTCGAAAATCCTGCTTGGCGAAACCGTCCAACCGACACACGAGAATTGTCTTCAGTTTGTTGGATCCATGCCGATGGTGTCATTCCTCCCAATGAAGCAGAAATAATGAAAAAGGATATTAACAAAGAAAACAACGCAGTTCGATCTGAAATTCAGGAATATTTGGATGTCCGTCAGCAGCGGCGTTGGATCTTTCCGCGGGCGGCGCTGGTGGGCGCGGGGGCGGGCGTAATGGCTTTGCTTTTCCGCGCGGCGCTCACAGGCATGGATGCATTACGAAATTCGATGATCACCTGGGCGCGCGGGTTTCCCGCATGGGGTTGGGTCTTTCCAATTTTGTTTACGGCCCTTGGCGCCGGTCTTTCGGTCTTCATGGTGCGGCGTTACGCGCCTGAAACAAGCGGAAGCGGCATTCCGCATCTCGAAGCGGTTTTGCACCGCTTCCGTTCATTGGATTGGGCGCGCGTTCTGCCGACCAAATTCTTCGGCGGCATCTTCGCCATTGGCAGCGGGTTGGCGCTTGGGCGTGAAGGTCCTACTGTTCAGATGGGCGGGGCAGTTGGTGATGCGATCTCGCGTTTTCTGAAAGTCTCTCCACGCGAACGGTTGACGCTCATCTCGGCGGGCGCGGGCGCGGGATTGGCGGCAGCATTCAATGCGCCGCTGTCGGGATTGGTCTTCGTGCTGGAAGAAGTGCGCCGCGATTTCCAACCGATCGTGTTCGGAGCGGCATTCGTGGCGGCTGTGATTGCGGATATCATCGCCCGCATCGGCGCCGGACCTTTTCCTGTTTTCATCGTCCCCAGTTATCCGACTCCGCCTTTGCCTTCTCTCGCGATCTTCGCGTTGATGGGATTCATCGCCGGGTTGCTTGGCGTGCTTTTCAACCGGGGTCTCCTGTTCGCATTGAACACCCACGCACGTTTGCCTGCCCGTTTCGTTATTCCTGCGGCAGCCTTGACCGGCGGCGTGATCGGGCTCATTGGCTGGTTTTCGCCATTGCTGATCGGCAACGGGCATGCGCTGGCGGAGTCTGCGCTGAAGGGCGAACTGGTTCTTATACTCATTCCATTGTTCTTCCTCGTCCGCTTTTTGCTGACGACGACCAGTTACAGCACGGGCGCGCCAGGCGGCATCTTTGCACCGTTGCTGGTCTTGGGCGCCTTGATCGGTTTGGGAACCGGTCAACTTGCGCACAACCTCATGCCGGATGTGGTGCCGATCCCTGCTGTGTTCGCTGTAGTGGGAATGGCGGCATATTTCACTGCCATTGTCCGCGCGCCGTTGACGGGCATCATGCTTATCGTGGAAATGACGGGAAATTACGCGCAGATGCTGCCCCTGCTGGTGAGTTGCTTTTGCGCCTACGCCGTGGCAGAATTTATGAAGGACTTCCCGATCTACGAGTCCCTCCTGGAACGAGACTTGAAGCGCGGCGGTGACGACCATGCTTTGAAGGAACCGATGGTGATGGAGTTCATCATTCAGGGCGGCGCGCTGTTCGCGAACAAGGAGGTCCGCTCGCTGGGGCTGCCCGCGGGCTGTATCATCGTCCGCTGTTCGGATGGGAAACGGGAGTGGGTGCCGAAAGCCAACACCCGGCTCCTGCCGCACATGCGCATTACGGCGGTTATCGCGCCTGAAGCATCGGATTCGATCAAGACGCTGCGTCACGGCTGCGAGGCAAGGAAAAGCAAAAAAGCCGCGTGATTGGATTATGATTAAGTTGTATTCAGTTAAACACGAAGAGTACAAAGGTTTTAAGCCCTCAAGACTTTCCTCCTTCATGTACATAGTGTCCTTTGTGGTTAAGAATTGGAGTTTAGTATGAGCACATTACTTGAAATCTTCAAAACCATGGAATACGGACCTGCGCCCGAGGCGCCTGATGCTGTCAAAACGTGGCTGGATGAGCACGGACGCAAGTTTGGGTTGTTCATCAACAACGAATGGGTGACGCCAAAAGGTGCGAAGTATTATCCTTCGTATGATCCGTCGAACGGGGAGTTGTTGGGGGAGACGGTTCAGGCTGGGAAGAAGGAAGTCGATGCGGCGGTGGCGGCGGCACGCGAAGCGTTTGGCACGTGGAGTAAGACCCCAGGCGTCGTCCGTGCGCGGTATATGTATGCGATTGCGCGCAATATTCAGAAACATCATCGTCTGCTGGCGGTGTTGGAGTCGATGGATAACGGCAAGCCGATCCGTGAGTCGCGTGATATCGATGTGCCTCTGTTGGCGCGTCATTTTTATTATTATGCAGGTTGGGCGCAGTTGATGGAAACCGAACTGCGCGACTATCAACCTGTCGGTGTGGTGGGACAGATCATCCCGTGGAACTTCCCGTTGTTGATGCTGGCGTGGAAGATCGCGCCTG
>CAZLWG010000026.1:0-43460 GCA_964563315.1 uncultured Anaerolinea sp.
TGCCGATATTCAAGGAATGGATTACGCCGAAGTTGCTGCAAGCGTGCATGTGCCGCTTGGCACCATCAAAAGCCGGCTTGCGCGCGCACGATTAAGATTGCGTGAGTGTTTGCGATCATTCGAGGAACTTTTACCCGCTTCATTTCGTCTTGAAGGGGAGAGCGTCCAATGAAAAACTTCCGCGAAATCGAACAACTCTCCGCTTATCTCGATGGACAACTCAAGGATACCGAATCTGCAAAACTCGAACAACGCCTCCAATCGGACCCTGAGCTTGTTTCCGTTTTAAGTGACCTTCGCGCCGCCCGCAGCATTCTTCGCAAACTCCCCAAACGAAGAGCTCCCCGCAATTTCACATTGACCCGCCAAATGGTTGGATTGAAGCCTCCATTGCCGAGATCCTATCCGGTTTTGCGGCTTGCAACGATCTTTGCCGCGATCCTATTCGTATTCTCTTTTTCGATGAATTCGTTGTCTCCCTACGTATCTTTTTTTAGCGCGCCGCAAATGCCGGCATTTGGATTTGGCGGCGGTGGATGTGAGGAACCCTGCGGAAGCGGACCTGCTGCTGAAGAGCCAGCCGCGGAAGCCCCCATGCTGGAAATGGCTCCCCAAGAGGAAACGGTCGAGGGCGAAACCGCCCGCGCCCCGGAACCAACCATGGACGCAATGCAAACGCCCAAAGATTCGGGCGCTGATTCGGTTCCTCAGGAGGATCAGGTTGAGGTCAGGAGTGAAGCGCCTGTTTCCACTACGTGGCTGACCGCCTTTTTGATCGTCACCCTTTTGGGCGCATCCGTGATGTGGTTCATGCGTCAGGCTGCCTTGCGCAAGTGGCGATGACCCCCCGCCATGGCGCGCGATAGTTTTATAAAATTCTGCCCGCGCTGTGCGGCGCAAATAACGCGCGAGGAAAAGTTCGGCAAGGTGCGCCCGGTTTGCCCGCATTGCGGTTGGATCTATTTTCAAGATCCGAAAGTTGCCGCGGCTGTCCTCATCGAAGAGGACAGCCGCGTTCTGCTTGTGCGGCGCGTGAATGAGCCGTTTCGCGGTTTGTGGACACTGCCCGCCGGTTTCGTGAATGGGGGCGAAGACCCGGCTGAGGCGGCAGAAAGGGAATGTTTGGAAGAAACAGGTTTGAGCGTGCGCGTGATGCGCGTGTTGGACATTATCGCCGGACGCGAACACGAACGAGGTGCGGACTTCGTCATTGTCTATCTGGCGGAAATTCTTGGCGGGAGGCTCGCTCCTGCAGACGATGCCGATGCGGTGGAATGGTTCGAACGAGGCAGCCTGCCTCCGCTGGCATTCAAAGCCACACAAAAAATTTTGCTTGGTTAACTATTCCGCAAATACTCCCGAATGGAGATGGAAGCCGCAGCTCCTTCTCCCACTGCCGAGGCGACTTGTTTGGTGCTTCCATGACGCGCGTCACCAGCAACGAAGATACCCGGCACGCTGGACTCAAATGGAAGAGGCTGGATACTCTTTCCATTTTCGTTGTGCGCCAAGTCGTGACCGCTTAGGATAAAACCATATTTGTCCGTTTTCACATAGCGTTTGACAAATTCAGTGTTGGGTTGTTGACCGATGAAAACAAAGGCGGCGGCAGGGTGGATTGCTTTGGTTTTATTGTCGCCCTTCGAATGATATTTGACCGTCTTCAGTTTTGAATCCTGCCCTTCAAAGGCATCCACGACTGTGTTGTAACGGACATCCACGCGGGAACTGGGAGCATTGATTTTGTCAACAGCAATTTGGCTGGCTGTCAGCGAGTCCCCGCGCACAAGCATGATCACTTTTTCCGCAAAGTTGGTCAGGTGCAAGCCTTCCTCCACCGCCGAATTCCCTCCGCCGACCACAACGATCTCCTTCGCGCCTTTGTAGAAAGGACCATCACAAGTGGCGCAGAAATGGATGCCTGCGCCAATGTAATCGTCTTCTCCGGGGACTTCAAGGCGGCGATAGGATGCGCCTGTGGCAATCAATACCGCGCGCGAGTGGTAGTGCCTGTTGTCGGAGGTGTGGACTTCATGATACCCCTCCTCCATTTCGAGTTTCTCAACATCGACTGCTTGAAGAATTTCCACACCGAAGCGTGCCGCCTGTTGAGTTACGCGTTCTGAAAATTCCTGTCCGCTGATTCCCTCTGGAAAGCCGGGGAAGTTATCCAGCCCGACCGTGATTCCAGCCTGTCCGCCCAATCCGGAACGTTCGATCAGAAGCGTGTCGGCGCCTTCTCGCGCGGCGTAGATTGCGGCTGTCAAACCGGCCGGACCGCCGCCGATAATGATCAGATCATAGTAGGTCTTCTTCGCTTCGGTCCTGAGTCCGAGTTTCTTTGACAACTCCGCATTGGACGGTTCGACCAAAAACGAGCCGTCTTCGAACACAATGGTCGGGATGATGCGCTTGCCATCGTTCTTTTGCAGAACGAATAATTCTGCTTCCTTATCCTGTTCGATATCCACCCATTTATATGGAATGAATTGTTCCCCCAGAAATTTCTTTGCGCGGCGGCAGTCCGGACACCAATATGCGCCATATACTGTCACTTTTGGTTCAACCATGGATTCCTCCTACAAATAAAGATTTTTTGTCAAAGTTTATCATTTTCAAGCGTGAGGTTATCATTTATTCCAATTAACGTGATAATAACAGCCCGATTTAGAATAATTTGACATAATCGGACAAAAAATATATAATTAATTTCAGATTTTATTAAAAATACAAAATTATCATTGAAAAAGAGAGGCGTTTATGATACAAAATCAAAAGGATACCATGCCGGATAATGTGGACAAAGCCATTCTGCATGCCCTGCAAAATGACGGGCGTTTGAGCAATGTGGAACTGGCTCGTAAAGTAAACCTCTCCCCGCCCGCCACCCATGCCCGCCTGCGTAAGCTCGAAAAAGACGGCACCATCCGTCAATACACCGCAGTGGTGGATCGTGAAAAGGCGGGCTACGATCTGTTGTGTTTCATCCACATCAGTTTACAAATGCACCAGTTGGAACAGGTGGATAAATTCCGCAAACTCATCCGGCAAATGCCCGAAGTGCTGGAATGTCACCATATCACCGGCGAATATGATTATCTGCTCAAAGTGGCATTGCACAACCGCAAGGACCTGGAGCGCTTTGTTGTGGACCGCCTGACGCCCATCCCCGGCGTTTCCCGCATTCACACCAGCCTGGTATTCACGGAAGTCAAATCAACGACCGCATTACCATTGGAATAAGACTCGCACTCCATGCGCAAACGGAATGCGGCAGAAACAAGGAGATCACATGCCCAATCGTTGGGTGAGTCCAACGCATTCCGACTGGTCTATGACAGGTCGCATTTTCCCTTGACCAGGGAATGCGGTCTGTTTTATTTTTGCATCAACTGGAGGAACCATGACTGAACCAAGAAAGAAAATGACGCTGCCGGGTCTTTTTGCAAAGGTTTCGGAGGGGAAACCGATTACCTGGCTGACCTGTTACGACTATCCAACTGCCTATTTGCAGGACCAGGCAGGCGTGGACATGATCCTCGTAGGCGACAGCCTCGGCATGACCATGCTCGGCTACGACTCCACCCTGCCCGTCACCATGGACGACATGATGCGTCACACAGCCGCAGTGCGGCGCGGCGCTCCAAACGTCTGGCTCGTCGGTGATATGCCATATATGAGTTATCAGCCGAGCGTCGAAACCGCCATTCGCAATGCAGGACGTTTCATGGCAGAGACAGGCTGTGATTGCATCAAACTCGAAGGCGGAGTTGAAATGGCAGACCGCATTTCCGGGATCGTCCGCGCGGGGATACCCGCCATCGGACATCTCGGGCTGACGCCTCAATCTGTCTCCGCCCTGGGCGGGTTCAAGTTACAGGGAAAATCCGCCGCACTGGCAAAGAAAATCGTGGACGATGCAAAAGCGCTCGAAGAAGCAGGCGCCTTCTGCATTCTTCTTGAACTCGTCCCCGATCGGCTTTGCAAACTCATCACCGAACATGCAAAGAATTGCGTCATCATGTCGCTGGGGTCGGGACCGCATGCGCACGGCCAATTATTGATCTACCACGACGCCTTTGCTCTCTATCCAAAATTCAAGCCGCGTATGGCAAAAGTCTTTGCGGATGCGGGCACAGTCATCCGCGAAGGGTTGAATGCCTACGTCAAGGAAGTTACGGAGAAGTCCTTCCCGGCGCCTGAAAACTGGTTCGGCATGCCCGACGAAGAGTATGACGAACTGTTGAAGATGATGAAATGAAAAATAAATATAGATAAGGATGGGGTTCAATAATATGCCTTTTGAATTGAATGGAAAGCTGACGCACCGCCTGCAAAGCCTCTTTAATTTGTATTGGTCCTTACTCTATGTTTCCGTCCACCGGATACTACGCGGACCATTGCTGCCGAATTGGAATTGGGCTTTCGAAACGATCACCCACTTTGTCAGAATGCAGACCATAACCGCTTTCGACAATCCTGACGCCGAAGAAGGGCGCAGGTATGAAGATGCGCTTGTCCTGCACTCCGCCGCTGTGGAGAAGGTCAATATCAATCCTGTGGACGAACCAGTAAAAGGGCATTGGTATCTGCCAAAGGCCGGGGTACAGGACACCACAGTGTTGTATTTACATGGAGGCGGATACGCCTACTATTCCAAATCCCACCGGAATTTGATTGCATTGGTAACTTTGGCGGCGAAATCCCGGGTGTTTGTGCCAGACTACCGCCTTATTCCGGAGCACCCGTTCCCGGCGCAATTGGACGATGCCCGCGCTGCTTATCAATGGTTGCTACACAGTGGAATCGATCCGCGCCAACTGGTTGTTATCGGCGATTCGGCTGGCGGAAATTTGACGCTGGCGCTTTTACTATCCCTTCGAGACGCGAAGCAGCCGCTTCCCGCGCTGGCAATTTGCATCTCACCCTGGACTGACGTTGGGAATTCAGGGGACAGCATGATAAAAAACGAGCCCTATGATTGGGTGGAAAAACGCATGGCGGATAAATGGGCAGACTGGTTCTGCCGGGACATTGACCGACAACAGCCCGGCATTTCACCGATACATGCAGACCTGAACAGACTGCCGCCGATTTATATCCAAGCCGGGAGCGCCGAGATTTTACATGACATGATCCGCGTATTCGCCGATAGCGCCAAGGGACGGGGCGGCAATGTTGAATTGGAAGTATGGAAACACATGAATCATGATTTTCAAGCATTTGGCGAATTCGTACCCGAAAGCAGGGAAGCCTTGATGCGCATTGGACAAATCGTTGAGAAGAATACAGCCCGGCCGACAATCCTATTGAATCAGGAGAAAATAAATGAATATTCGTGAAAAACTCGTCATACCCGCCGCCCGTCTTGACCCCATCAATTCGGTGCTGCTCGATCCAAACTCGCGCGTGATGAAGGATTTTCTTGACGTGGTTGCAAAATATGGAACACCGGAAGAGATCAACCGCAAACACCGCGAATCACGCAAAATGGAGAACCTATTCAAACAGATCGAAACCAAGGCGCCCGAATACATCAAAGACCTCAAATGGCTGATCGAACAACGCGACAGCGGCAGATTCATTTCAGTCGCAGAGTACAGGCAGAAGGTCATGGGTGAGGCGGCAAAAAAGACAAACTTCAAAGACGAGTATGCCGTCACGCTTGAAGTTTCCGCCCTTCAATATTTTCCCTGGGTGCGGGTCATGGCTGAACAGGCAATTGCAAACAAGACACTCGTCCCCGGCCGCTTCATCGCCGTCCGCAATATGAAAGAGTCCGAAGCGGATGGCGACCTGCCTGCGATCGTAGCCGCGCTGGATATCATCGGTGCATCGTTCGTGGAGACGCTCGATACAAAAGGCACCGACGGTTCGAACCCGCATCTCGGCGGACCCGAAACCATCACAGGTTATTTCGGCGGCATCGGGCAGCCGAATGAGCATGCGTTGATGTGGTTGGATGAATTCCTCTATTACTATACCAACTACGGCGTGCAGCATGTGTTGAACTTCAATGCCGGAACGATCCTGATGGGTTTTCTCCTGTATCGTCTTGGGGTGGACATTCAATTCAAGATTTCGGTCTTCTTCGGTTCGGACAATCCCTATCATGCGTTGTGGATCATGATGATGGCAAAACTGTTCAGCCGGGATGACGGCACCAGCCCGCTGATCGGTTTCAACTGGTCGAACTCGATCAACAATCAAACTATGGAATTGACAGCCGATTTCCGGAAGGCCCTCGGTTTCGAAAAAGTGGTGAGATTCGAACATCACATCGTCGAAACATGGAAGAGCATCGTCATCCAGCCGTATAACCGCCGCGCAGAATTGGTGGAAATTGCAGACCATGTTGCGAACATTGCCGCCAAACATGAAGGCGGCGACCCCGAGGTAGAGCAAACTCTCGCGCATCCCTCCGATATTCTTGATTACTTCCGCGAGAAGAAAGAAGTCATCGAAAGCGGCGACTGGGATAACCTACAGCGTAATTTCATCGAAAAGGTTGCCGCCGCCAACCACACCGCCCAGGATTTGACAAAGGCAGGTTTGAGTTTCATAGCAGCGCAAAATTTGCACAAATAAGCTTGGGGCTTTTTATGTGATTTAACAAGGCAGGGTATTCATCCCTGCCTTGTTGTTACAGCGGATGAAATGTCAGACCGGTTAGAGGCGGGGAAGGCACGACGTTGACGTTTTGTAAGCAGGTATGCTAAACTGAAAGTGCTTTCATAATGGTATCTTCCAAAAAATCTCCGACGATCTATGATGTTGCCAGACTTTCCGGCGTCAGCATTTCGACCATCTCGCGCGTGTTGAATATGCCGGACAAGGTGAACTCCGAAACCCATAAACGGGTGATGGATGCCATAGACAAGTTGGGATATGTGCCAAGGGCGGACGCGCGCGCGCGGGCCTTGCAGAACACAGACCGCATCGGGGTGTTGACGCCGTTTTTCACGGCGCCATCCTTTGTGCAGCGGCTGCGGGGAGTGGCATCCGCACTATCGAAAGCCAATTACGAACTTGTCATTTATCCAGTTGATTCGATGGACCACCTGCAAGGGTATCTTTCCTCCATTCCATTAATGAGAAATATTGACGGTTTGATCATCATGTCACTTGCGCTTGGCGATCAAGATGCGCAGCGTTTGATCAGAAACGGAATGGAAACCGTCGTGATCGAATATTCCCATCCGCAATTGAACAGCATCCTGATCGATGACATGCACGGCGGGCAATTGGCAGCAGAACATCTCATCAAAAAGGGACACAAAACTTTTGCATTTCTGGGAGATATCGAGCCGCCGGAAAGGTTTGCCATCCATCCGGTGAAGTCGCGGCTTCTTGGGTTTAAGCAGTCTTTGCAGGAGGCGGGCTTCTCTCTATCGAGGACATATATCCGTTCGGTTCCTTACACGCCCACGGAGACTCGCCAAGCCGCCCATGAATTGATGAATCTGCCGAAACCACCCACTGCCATCTTTGCAGCTTCCGATACGCAGGCATTGAGTATCATGAAAGTGGCGCGTCAACTGGGCATCAGAGTGCCGGACGACCTGGCGATTGTGGGGTTTGACGATATTGATGTTGCCGAGCACGTGGATTTAACGACTATCCGCCAGCATTTGGATGAATCTGGAAGACTGGCTGCTGAGATCATGCTCTCACGAATTGGGGAGTCGGAACGTCCTTTACAACATATCAACCTCCCATTGAAAATGGTCGAGCGCATGACCACGTAGATGCAGGGCGGGATTGCTGATTCGACGATTTTCGCTTGAAATTTCCGTTGTCCCCTTCAATATATTAATTTTCTTATTGACTTTTTTTTGGGATATGCTATACTTTTCTTGAAAGTGCTTTCATGAAAAAACACTTTTATTCGATATTTCCACCCTAGAAATCCACTAGTTTATAGAGGAGGTGTGTGCGGCAAATAACCCAATCCCCCTTGTTATGTCCCCAGAAAACCTGCAACCTTTTCTTAAAAAGGAGAGAAGAATGAAAAAAGTATTTTGGCAAACCTTTGCCATGTTTGTAGTTACCGCCATGCTCCTGACCGCATGCGGAGGCTCCGCCACGGAAGCCCCCGCCGCTTCATCCGACGCAATGTGCATGGGAGCGGCTCCCGGCGACGAGATCAGCCTGCTTTATCAATGGTCCGGGCAGGAAGAGGAACGCCTCAACCAGATCCTCCAGCCGCTCGTTGAAAAATGCGGCATTGTCCTTAAACCGGAATCGACTCGTGATCAAGCGCTTCTTGATACGCGCGTTCAGGCTGGCACACCGCCTGACATCGCCTTCTGGAACATCACTCAACTTCAACAATATCAGGAAAAATTGTTCACCATGGATGCGCTCGGCGCCAGCAAGGATGCGTACATCCCCGGCGCGATCGATTCCGGCGTGGTGGACGGCAAATGGCTGGGACTTCCTGTAAAATCCGACATCAAGACCATTATCTGGTACAGCCCTGCGAATTTTGAGACCTTCGGCTACAGCGTCCCGACGACATGGGATGAACTGGATGCGCTCGTCGAAAAGATGGTCGCGGACGGAAACGTTCCGTGGTCAATGGGACTCGAATCCGGCGATGCAACCGGTTGGACTGGTTCCGATTTCCTTCAGGACATTCTGCTGGTTCAGCAGGGGCCTGAATACGTTATGAACATCATCAACGGCACGGTTCCTTACAATGACGCGGGGGTTGTCCAAGCCTATGAGACGTACGGCAAGTGGGCAACTGATCCGATGTATACAGTCGGCGGCGCGCAAGGCACCCTGTCCACCGCATTCCTGGACGCAATCTACAAACCGTTCAGCGATCCGCCGGAAGCGATGATGGTCAAGCAGTCCGGCTTTGCCGGAGGCGAAGTCCAAAAGCAGTTCCCCGATCTTGTCTTCGGCACCGATTATGACTTCTTCGTCGTCCCCGGCGCGAAGGGTCTTCAAGGCGGATCGGACTGGATGATGGCGTTCAGCGACAAACTCGCAGTCAAGGCGTTGGTGACCTATCTGTCCTCGCCCGAAGGCGGCGCGAGTTGGGCAAAAGCCGGCTTTGATCTTTCACCGAACAAGGGCGCGGCTGGAAATTACACCGACCCGTCCCTGATCAAGAAAGCCGAAGCCTTCTACAATACCCAGGGATTCACGCCTGACATCGGCGATTCGATCCCCGGCGGCTTCGGCAGCGCCGAATGGACGGCCATCGTGGATTATCTCAACGGCAGCGACCTGACCACGGCATTGGATCAAGCTGCGGCGGTTCAAGCTGAAGCGTTGAAGTAACACAGCAACCGTAACGCTGGGGACGTCTCTCAAGGCGTCCCCAGTATTGATTCCCCATAAGGAGATTCAAATGGCAAGGCGTTCTGTACCCAATATCATGAAACAGGGCAGGCTGGCGCCGTGGCTTTATCTTCTGCCGGCGTTATTGGTCATGGCCTTTTTTATCGTGTACCCAATGGTCAATACAATTGCTCTCAGCTTCAGCAACAAGAATGGTACCGCCTCCGCCGCAACGACTTGCGTGGAGGGGAAGCCCTGTTGGGGAATCTTTGAAAACTATCATTACGCCCTTACTGCTGAGATGGATGCGTCCTCTCTCCCTGCATTATGGTCTTCGTTCTGGCGGTCTTCCTATGGCAATACGCTCAAATGGATCGTATTGATGGTAAGCGGGACTGTCGGTTTGGGGCTGATGTTCGCGGTGCTGGCAGACCGGGTCAAGTATGAAGCGCTTGCGAAAGCCGTCATCTTTATGCCGATGGCTGTCTCCTTCGTGGGGGCGGGCATCATCTGGAAGTTCGTCTACGATTACGGGACCCAGCAAGTGCAGATCGGCCTGTTGAATTCCATTGTTACATCGCTCGGCGGCAAACCTGTGGCCTTTCTCACCGTGCCGCAATTTAATACGATCGCACTCATCGTGGTCGGCGTGTGGATCTGGACGGGCTTCTGCATGACCATCCTATCCGCCGCGCTCAAAGCCGTGCCGGACGAAGTCATCGAAGCGGCGCGCGTGGACGGCGCAAAGGAATGGACGATCTTTTGGAGGGTCATGGTGCCGATCATCATGCCCACCATCACGGTGGTCATCACCACCATGGTCATCAATGTGTTGAAACTGTTCGACATCGTCTACGTGATGACGGGCGGTAATTTCGGCACGGACGTGATCGCCAACCGCATGTACACGGAAATGTACATCAACTTCAACGTGGGGCGCGGCACGGCGGTCGCTGTAGTGCTGGTCCTTGCAATCATTCCGTTTATTTACTTCAACATTCGGCGCTTCCTCGCGCAGGAGGAAATGCGATGAACCGCGACCGTATCAACAAAATCCTGAACCGAATTCCCACCCATGTCATCATCGTCTTTATGATCCTTGTGTGGGTCGTGCCGACATTTGGCCTGCTGATCACTTCTCTGCGCCCGCCTCAAGAGATCAACACCTCCGGCTGGTGGACTGTCCTTTCACCGCCGCGCGGTTCCGGGGAATACAGCGAATACTGCGCCTCCTGCCACGGCGACGATGGGTCTGCCATCCCCGAAGCGGACCTGACCGACCCAAACCTGATCGCTCAGTATCCGCGCTCTCTTCAACTTCTCACAGCCCTTGAAAAGGATTTCAACGGCCAGCCGCACATGCAGAATATTCCCATACCGGAATCCCAAACTGCCGCGGACATTGCCACCTACCTGCGCCGCATCTCCGAACTCGATGCCCCGCCGCGCTTCACATTCAGCAATTACATTGACGCACTGGTGGGCTATCGCGGCACAAGCACCTATGTGAAAGACTGCGAAGCAGGCACAGCCCCGCTTGACATCAACTGCAACGCCAGTGATATCCTCAACCCGCGCGGCATGGGGCGCGCTTTCGTCAACAGCCTGCTCGTGACGATCCCCGCGACCTTCCTCCCAATCCTTTTTGCTGCGTTCGCAGGCTATGCCTTTGCCTGGCTCGATTTCAAAGGACGCTTCCTGCTCTTCGCGATCCTCGTTGGTTTACAGGTTGTCCCGCTCCAAATGACGCTCGTCCCGATTTCACGTCTGTACGCACAACTCGGGTTGAATGGAACCTTCCTTGGCGTCTGGCTCTTCCACACAGGGTTTGGAATGCCATATGCGATCTATTTGATGCGAAACTTCCTAGGTTCGCTTCCTCGCGACCTGTTCGAATCCGCGTACCTGGATGGAGCCTCACACTGGACGGCGTTTTACAGGCTTGTCATTCCGCTGGCCATGCCCGCTATTGCTTCGCTGGGCATCTTCCAATTCCTGTGGGTCTGGAACGACCTGCTCGTGGCATTGGTCTTCCTTGGCGGCACAACACCCGTCATGACCTATCAGATCAGCAATATGGTCACATCACTCGGTGCAGGCTGGCAATTACTGACCGCCTCCGCATTCCTTTCCATGCTGCTGCCCATGATTGTCTTTTTCGGATTACAACGCTACTTCGTGCGCGGAATGCTGGCTGGCGCGGTCAAAGGATAATTGGACACATCACGGCTGGCGCTTCTGCGCGACCAAATTGATATTAAGCACGTCCCATTCAGCGACCGGGGTTCGCGTCTGTTGGTATACAAACATACTGATAAATCCGCCCTGTATATAAAATTGGCAGAGCGGCTTATCAAGGTCGAACCGGGCATCGAAAGTTACCTGCACCGCCCCCCTTTCCTCGATGACTTACACCTCATTGATGAACAGGGAAACCAGCTGGATTTCAAGACAACTTCATCACCTGAAATGCTGACGCTTCAAACCCGCGCCGGAGATTTTCAGCTTGTCTTTCAAGATGAAACCACACTGGCTCTTGGTCTTCCCCGCCACAAACCTGCAGGAATTCGCTTTCAGATACGCCCAACTCATTGGCATAAAACCGACTCCGGCGGCGCATTCAAACAAGTCCGTGATGCGAAATACAGCGTGTTCAACGGCACAGTCACATCCAATCAAGTGCAAGGGAGCGAGGACAGCATCCTTGTTGAATTCATAGTGCAAGCGGATGAAGATTGTGCGATCATGCTCCATATCGGTGACGATGAGTCGCCCCCGCCAACACCCTTTTCCGTTCTTCGTCAAAACGCACAAGTCCGCTGGGAGGCATGGTTCGAGCGAGCACCAGAGGTGAACGAAGAACGCCGTGAAAAATATGCCTACGCATGGTGGGTCATGGCGAATAATCTGGTCAGCCCATCAGGCTATCTCAAATACGAAGCCATGATGCCGACCAAAGCATTTTATGTAGGCGCGTGGCTGTGGGACAGCGCCCTGCATGCCATCGCCCTCCGTCATATTGACCCGGAACTCGCTCGGGACCAGATCCGCGTAATGCTCGAAAATCAACTGCCCGACGGAATGCTCCCCGATGCGATCTTCGATGAAGGCGTTGTCTCTGAGATCGGTCATCCCATCCATGCGAGGGTGACCAAGCCTCCCATCATGGCGTGGGCGGCGTTGAAAGTCCATAAGACCGACCCAGACATGGATTTTCTGCGGGAAATCTATGAACCGCTGAAATGCGAAAATGCATGGTGGTTCGAAAACAACGACCATGACGGCGACGGCATTGTGCAATATACCCATCCGTATTCATCGGGATTGGACAACAGCCCGCTTTGGGATCACGGTCTGCCCGTCGAATCGCCGGACATTAACACCTATTTGGTCATTCAAATGAATTCCCTGGCAAAAATTGCAGAACTCATTGGCAAACATGAAGAAGCAGAAGAGTGGCAAAGAAAAGCAGGAGAGTTGACAAAACGCATGATCGAGCATCTTTGGGATGAGAAGGCAGGCATCTTCCACGCCCTGCATGACGAAGAACCGATCCCCGTGCTGACCCCGTTCCACCTCTACCCAATGTGGACGGGTCAGTTGCCAAAAGAAATAAACCAACGCCTGCTCGCCCATTTGCAGAATCCATCCGAGTTTTGGGGCAGGTTCGGACTGCCGACCGTCGCATACAATGATCCCGCCCACAGCCCTGATAAAATGTGGCGCGGACCCGTTTGGGCAAATATCAATTACTTTTTCATTGAGGCGCTGAACATCATTGGCGAACATCAACTTGCAAATGAACTTTGCAAGAAAACATTGGATCTAATTGCCAGCCAGCCCGGCATTCGCGAATACTACCATTCCCACACCGGCGAACCGCCCGCGACCGCCGCGCCAATCTTCGGCTGGACAGCGGCTGTTTTCATTGAACTTGCACTCCAGGAAAAATAAATCCCACAAACCCGGAAACGAACATGGATCATCAACCACTTTGGTACAAGGATGCAATATTTTACGAAGTTTACGTGCGTGCCTTTTTCGACAGCAACGGCGACGGTCACGGCGACCTGCGCGGATTAACACAAAAGCTCGATTATCTAAAAGAACTGGGCGTGGATTGTCTCTGGCTTTTGCCCATTTACCCTTCACCGCTCAAGGATGACGGGTACGATATTGCCAACTATTACGACATTCACCATACGTACGGAAACCTCGACGACTTCATCGACCTTATCCATGCCGCCCATGAGCGCGGGCTGCGCGTCATCACGGACCTGGTCTTGAATCACACCTCCGATCAGCACCCCTGGTTCCGGGCTGCGCGCGCCAATCCTCAATCGGTCTTCAGGAACTATTATGTCTGGAGCGAAACCAGTCTGCAGTATCGTGATGCGCGCATCATCTTCACCGACACTGAAGAATCGAATTGGGCATGGGACGAGACATCCAAGCAATATTACTGGCATCGTTTTTATTCCTCCCAACCCGATTTGAACTACGACAACCCTCTTGTGCAGGAGGAAATGAAAAAGATCATGAGTTTCTGGCTCGACCTGGGCGTGGACGGCTTCCGTGCCGACGCAGTGCCATATCTCTTCGAGCGCGAGGGCACCAACTGCGAAAACCTGCCGGAAACTCACAACTATCTCAAAACCATCCGCGAGTTCATCAACTCCAAATACCCAAGCCGGATATTGCTGGCAGAGGCAAACCAGTGGCCCGAAGACCTGCTCCCCTATTTTGGCGACGGCGACGATGAATTTCACATGGGCTTCAACTTCCCGATCATGCCGCGCATCTTCATGTCCATTCGAAAAGCGGACCGCACCCAGCTCGTATGGATCATGGGCAGAACGCCTTTTCTGCGCGAGTCCAACCAGTGGGGCATCTTCCTGCGCAATCATGATGAATTGACTTTGGAAATGGTCACAGCGGAAGAGCGTCAGTGGATGTGGGAACAATTCGCTCCCGAACAGCGCATGAGACTCAACCTCGGCATTCGACGCCGCCTCGCACCCCTGATGGGAAACGACCGCCGCAAAATCGAACTTGCCCATTCCCTTCTATTTACACT
Organism: uncultured Anaerolinea sp.; assembly: GCA_964563315.1. Taxonomy (GTDB): domain Bacteria; phylum Chloroflexota; class Anaerolineae; order Anaerolineales; family Villigracilaceae; genus Villigracilis. Next base: position 14,372 of record CAZLWG010000026.1, read on the forward strand.
TCCAGGTTCGCCGATCATGTATTATGGAGATGAGATCGGCATGGGGGATAACATCTGGCTGCCCGACAGGAACGGCGTCCGCACGCCAATGCAATGGGATGCAGAACCAAACGCGGGCTTTTCAGAGGCGCCGGTCCAATCCCTTTACTCGCCGCTGATTGACGATGATGTCTACGGCCCTTCCAAAGTCAATGTGGAGGCGCAGCGTAAAGATTCCAACTCCATGTTGAATGCCATCCGGCATATGATCGCGGTAAGGAAGGGACATCATGCGTTTGGGCGCGGCGAATTCGAATGGATCGATTGCAATAACAACAGCGTTGCCGCTTATCGCCGCACCACCGAAGAAGAAAGCGTGCTTGTCTTTCATAACTTGAGCGACCAGGCCCAGCGAGCATCCTATAAGGCAAAACGGCCCGCCTACGTCCGCACTGACCTTCTGACCGGAGAAAAGTTCTCCTCCAACGATGGGAACATCGACCTAAAACTGGCGCCCTACCAATATCTATGGTTGATATGAAAAATACCCACCATCTCTATGGCGGCATCGAAGGCGGCGGGACAAAATTTGTCTGCGCCATCGGCACGGGACCGGACAACATCCGTGCAGAGGCTCGTATCCACACAACCACTCCGGAAGAAACCATTTCTCAGGTGGTGGATTTTTTCAAGTATCAGGAGGATAGTCTCGGCAAAGTTTCCGCCATTGGATTTGCCTGCTTCGGTCCGCTCGACCCGAATCCTGCCTCACCGACCTATGGTCACATCCTCCCGACGCCAAAACCAGGCTGGACGGGCGCGAACGTCGTTGGGATGTTATCTTCGGCGTTCGATGTTCCAATCGCATTCGATACGGATGTCAATGGAGCGGCGCTGGGCGAATGGCGCTGGGGCAAGGCACAGGGGTTGGAGACCTTCGTCTATCTAACGATTGGCACGGGCATCGGCGGCGGCGTATTTGCAGAAGGGAAATTGTTGCACGGTTTGATCCACCCTGAAATGGGGCATATTTCAATGAAACATAACCTTGAAAAAGACCCGTTCGAAGGAGTGTGTCCGTTTCATGGCGATTGTTTTGAAGGGCTGGCTTCGGGCGTCGCCATCGAAAAACGCTGGAGACAACGAGGCAACATCCTTCCAAAAAACCATCCCGCCTGGGAACTCGAGGCGGAGTATGTCGCGCAAGCACTTGCCAATTATTCATTGACTCTGTCACCGCAGCGGATCATCGTCGGCGGGGGCGTGGGCTCGGTGCCGCATCTCCTGCCTAGGGTCCGGAAAAGGATGCGTGACCTAATCAATGGGTATATCCAATCATCTGTCATCCTTGAGAACATCGAAACCTATATCGTCTCGCCGGGTCTTGGAAATCGCTCCGGAATATTGGGGGCGATTGCTCTCTCCGAACAATCTTTGCACTGAATCAAAAAGCGATGAAACAGTCATCGCTTTTTGATGATCACTTGACCAACTGCACGTCCGGCGAAGGGGTAATTGTGTCTTTGAAGTATTTCTTTTGGAAGAAGAATGCCACATTCACCAAGGCAATCATCACGGGAACCTCGATCAACGGACCAATCACTGCCGCGAACGCGGCGCCGGAACTGATGCCGAATACTGCCACTGCCACGGCGATTGCCAACTCGAAGTTATTGCTCGCCGCTGTGAAGGAAAGAGTTGTGGTCTTGGAATAATCTGCGCCAATGGCGCGGCCCATGAAGAACGACACAAGAAACATTACTATAAAATAGATCAGTAACGGAATGGCGATGCGTACGACATCGAGTGGAAGCTGTACGATCACATCGCCCTTGAGCGAGAACATCACTACAATGGTGAAGAGCAACGCGATCAACGTCATCGGGCTGATCCTTGGCACAAAAACCTTGTGATACCAATCCCTTCCTTTCGCGCGGACGAGGAAGAAGCGTGTCAGAAATCCAGCAATAAACGGGATGCCAAGATAAATGAACACACTGGCCGCAATTTCATCGATGGTGATATGCACAATGCTGCCCGTCATACCGAACCAGGTCGGCAGGGCCGTGATGAAAACGTACGCATATACGCTGTAGAACAGGACTTGAAAGATACTGTTGAACGCAACCAGTCCTGCCGCGTATTCGTTGTCCCCCTTTGCCAGTTCGTTCCACACAATGACCATCGCAATGCAGCGCGCCAGTCCAATAAGAATGAGTCCCGTCATGTATTCAGGATAGCCCCGCAAAAAGATAACCGCCAGCGTGAACATTAAAACGGGTCCGATCACCCAGTTTTGAACGAGTGACAAGCCAAGGATTTTCCAATTACGGAAGACATCGCCCAGTTCGTCGTAATGCACCTTCGCCAGCGGCGGGTACATCATCAGGATCAGCCCGATTGCAATTGGGATGTTGGTCGTTCCCACCGAAACTGCGGTATTGAAACCTGCGACCGCTTTTGGAAATAAAAATCCGATTGCGACACCCACTGTCATTGCAAGGAAGATCCACAAGGTCAGGTAACGGTCTAAAAAAGAAAGCCCTTTGCTGGATTTTTTTGTCATCATGCCTCTCTCAAAATTTCTGTCATCACACGCTCGATATCATCGCGCACCCTGCGAAACTCATTCAGGTCGCCGGTCAGCGCAGGGTCGGGAAAACTATGATGGATTTTCTTTCCCTTCCCAATCCAGACGGGGCATTCCTCCGCCGCCGAATCGCAAACGGTGACAACGAGATCAAAATCCACCTCGCGGAATTCATCCACCCGCTTCGAACTACCCGTGTGCTGAATCCCAATTTCTGAAAGCACCTCCAACGCCTTTGGGTGAATGAAGCCCGCAGGCTTCGTCCCTGCGCTGACGGCATGCCACTCTTCCCCCATTCGCGCATTGACGATGGCTTCCGCCATTTGCGAGCGGCAGGAATTGCCTGTGCAAAGAAACAACACCTTTTTCATTGATAAAGTCTCCTCGTGCTTTTACACCATTCTACCGAACGCACGAAAAACGAGTTGTTATCGTCTTGTTAAAGATGGTTAAGCAGCCTCCAGCGCATTCGCCAGCCAGGTGGTCACTTCGGCGGAAGAAGGAATCCGCCCCGAAGAGACAAGTTTTTCATTAATCACAAGCCCCGGAGTGGACAGAACGTTATACGCCATGATTTCGGCGTAGTCGGTCACCTTGAGCACTTCGGCTTTCACTTCCATTTCACCTACAACCTTGCGGGCAATCTGCTCCAGACGCTTGCAGTTGGCGCATCCTGATCCAAGAACCTTTATGATGAGCATACTTCCTCCTTTTATGCGATCAAATTGAACAAATATCCGGTGAGGATGATCGCGGCGGCAATCACACCAACGAAAATGGCAAGTAACTGCGGCTTAAGCACGCGGCGCAGGATGATGGCTTCGGGCAGACTCAGCCCCACCACCGACATCATGAACGCCAACGCCGTCCCGAGCGACGCGCCCTTACCCAACAAAGCGCTGACGATGGGAATGATCCCCGCCGCATTTGAATACAAGGGAATCCCCAGCAACACGGATGCAGGCACAGACCACCATGCGTCCTTGCCCATGATTTCGGTCAACGCGTTCTCGGGAACAAATCCGTGAATGAACGCGCCAATGCCAATTCCTATTACGACAAACAGCCAGACTTTTTTGACAATATCTCTGGCGCTTCCTGCCGCGCGGAGGATGCGATTCTCCCATGTCAATTTTTCCTCCATCAACTGAGCGGGTCCGCGTGGCTTAATCTCGAACACAAAACTCTCCACGTAACGCTCCAGTTTCATGCGCCCGAGGATCAATCCGCTGACAATGCCGATGACCACACCGGAAAGCAGGTAGAGCAAGGCAATCTTCCATCCAAAGAGCCCGATCAACAACACAAAAGCAACTTCATTCATCAACGGGGAAGTAATAAGGAAAGAAAAGGTAATTCCTAGCGGAATGCCCGCCTGTACAAAGCCGATAAACAATGGAACAGAAGAACACGAACAGAATGGGGTGATCGCTCCAAATATTGCCGCCATCAGGTTGCCGATTCCCTCTCCGCGTTTCTCGACCAGTACGCGTACTTTTTGCGTGTCAATGAAAGTTTGCGCAAAAGAGATTAGAAATATCATGCCGCTCAACAACAGCAGGATTTTGGGCACATCATAAAAGAAGAAGGCAGAAGCCTTACCCAGATGCGACTCTTGCGGCAAGGCAAGCACATCGTAGGTTAACCAGTTTGCAAAAGTCTGCGCCATGCTGTAGGCAATGATCCATGCCATAGCCGTTATTGCCAATATAAAAAATATGCGCTTATTGATCTTGTGCGGATTGGAGGAAGAGAGTATGTCCATGGGCTATCAACTCGAAGAAGGGGTAGATGACGGCACACAATGCGGGCATGCGCACGAAGGATATGTCCGCGTGTCGATGAGCACTGATACAGTCAGAGCGGAGAGTCCGCTCAAAGAGGCAGAGGCAGCAATCAGGTCGAGATAGGAGGCGTTTTTCAACCGGTAGAAGATATAACGTCCTTCACGCCTGTCCTGCAAGATGCCTGCTTTGCGAAGCGACATCAAATGCTGTGAAATGTATGCCTGCCGCCAGCCGAGCGCGGTTTCAAGGTGACAGACGCAGGCTTCGCCTTTGCCAATCGCAAGCAGAATGGCAATGCGCTGCGGCGAGGCAATGGAGGAGAGTGGCGCTGCGATTTGTTTGGACATCTGCTGGATCGTTTTGTTCACTGGCATGTATTCATTGTACAAATACATTCAGAATTATGAATGTATTATCTGTCATGGATTTGGCGGATATTCGTCACTGCGCATAGAGTTTTCAATACTTTGTATACTCCAGGCCGCCATGTTTTGAATATTGTTAAATCCATCAGGGAATATTTGAATTGCAAAGTCGCACCCATTGCGATATAAAGTCAGAAGAACCTTACGGGAGCCAATTGCCCCACCGGCTCCGGAAAGATACTCGTTATTTAATAATGTTCAAACTCACAAACATTGCAATAATTCTCTTCGTAACAACTGCGATCAACGCAGTTGTTTTCAGCATAAGCTGGCAACGAAGAAAGGCAAAAAGCGGACTGTATTTTGCGCTGGGCATGATCGGGATAACGCTTTGGACAATGGCGGCCGGATTAGGATATGCGGCTGTGCCGCTTTCACTCAAGATTCTTTTTGCAAAGATAGATGCGGTGGGGTATTTCAGTGCTCTTTCCTTTTTTGTCCTCTGCGGACTCCATTTTGCGGGCTTCGATGAATGGGCGGAGAAAACTTGGATAAAGGCGCTTCTTATCCTGCTCCCCGCCTTGTGCGTTTTACTCATTGCCACTAATGAATTGCACGGATGGGTGTGGCAGGGTTTTTTGCCTGTCGAAAATAACGTCGTCGTTTTTGAGCATGGTCCCGGGTTCGTCTGGCTGGCGGCAGTTGGCTACTTGATGATCGCGTCGCTGATCGGGACCCTCTGGCTGGCTTCGCGCAAAGGCTCCGAGATCTCGCGACGCCAGAACCGTCTGCTTCTTTATGCGATCATTTTCCCGATCATTGCCAATCTTGTTTATTTATATGGAGTCAAAGGGACGGAAGGAGTGGACTGGTCTTCGGTGACCTTCTCCATCTCAGGTTTCCTGTTCCTGCGGGCATTGTATGGGGCGCATTTGTTGGATATCACTCCCATCGCCCGCGATAAACTGGTCGCCAATCTTAGCGACGGGATGATCGTGCTCGACGTACAAAACCGCATCATTGACATAAACCGCGCCGCCGCAGACATGCTTCAATCCGAATCGAAGGCTTTAATCGGGAAAAGCCTGACGGAAGTCGCGCCTCTTCCACGCTCCATTCTGGATCAGCCTCCCGAGCAGGAGATCAAAACCGAGCTGAGAACCGGGGGTGCGGACAAGCGATATTTCGACCTGCTCATCTCGCCCCTGCGCGAACGACAACACAAGATCATCGGGCGTCTTATCATCATCCGGGACATTACCACGCGAAAAGAAAATGAACTGCGTTTGTTGCAGCTCACCACAGAGTTGCAGGAGGCACAGGCACAGGTTGTGGAACAGCATCGGACGCTTGCAAAGTTGGAGGAACGTCAGCGCATGGGACGCGACATGCACGATTCGGTCAACCAATCCATATACAGTATGATGATGCTTTCGGAGACATTGGGAACTCTCCTCAGGCAGGATCACATCGAGAAGTCCATCGAGCTCACGGAGCAGATACAGGAAAGCGGCATGCAGGCGCTCAAGGAAATACGGGCGCTGCTCTATCAAACACAGTCCCTACAATCCGCCCAAAATGCGGATTTCCTCAACGTATTGGAACAGCGTTTGAACATGGTCGAACGCCGCACGGGAATCAAGGCTGAAATCATTTGTGAAGGAGATTTCGACGAATACTGTCCGGAAGAATGGAAGGATGACCTGTATTGGATCATCATCGAGGCATTAAACAACTCTCTCAAATATGCACGCGCGCGCCACATCAGCATTTATATTAAGTGCGCACGAGAAAGACTCACAGTGGAAGTAAAGGATGACGGGGCGGGCTTCGACCGGGACCAAGTGGGAGGCGGGTTTGGGATGCAGTCCATGCGCGAGCGGGCGGAAATCCTGGGTGGAGAATTACAAGTACAATCAGCGAGCGGGAGCGGAACGAACGTATTCTTCCATGCAAGTATCAGAGGCTAATATGGAACACATCAAAATTCTGATCGTAGACGATCACCCCATGATGCGCGACGCCCTAAAAATGTCGCTTTCCAGCGAGGACGATATGCAGGTGATCGGGGAGGCGTCGAACGGTATCGAGGCATTGAAACTTCTGGAAAGCCTACAGCCCGACATCATCCTGATGGATTTGTTAATGCCGGAATTGGACGGATTGCAGACCATCGAACGCATCATGAAACACGACCCGGACGCCAAAGTCCTAGTGCTCACCAGTATGGAAGACGAGGAACGCGTGGTATCTGCCATACAATCAGGCGCGTTGGGGTACTTCCCGAAAACCGCGCCGCGCCAATACTTGCTGGAGGCGATCCGCAAGGTAGTGGACGGGGTTCCCTACATGCCTTCGGGCATCACATTGAAATTATTCCAAGGGTTACGGCGGACAAAAACGATCCAGAACACAAGCAACCCGCAGATCACCATTACAGCCCGCCAGCGCGAGATCATGCTGTTATTGACAGAGGGAAAGACGGACGACGAAATTGCTCAAACCCTGCATGTGCAGACCTCGACAGTGCGGGCGCATGTCCACCAGATTCAACAACGGCTTGGTTTGGAAAATCGTTCCCAGGTGGTTGCTTACGCGCACAAGAATCTGGTGTATAAAGATGATGGATAAAGGAATAGCAAACCTCAGAAGCCCCATGCCGGGGCTTTTTTGTTTAATAAACTCATAAACAAAATTTAGACGGAAGTTAAACAAAGCGTGGATGCGTTAAACACGCGAAACGAATAAGATGGCATTCATGAAAGCAGCACCGTTGACTGTACTCATCATTGAAGACCAACCTTTGATGAGGGCGGCATTGAGCAGCACCTTATCTGCGGAAAACCTGAATGTGGTCTCCATGCCGTCCATGAGTCAAGACGTTGTTACGACGATTCAAAGCCTGCACCCGGATCTGATCCTGTTTTCTATCGGCAATTCGGCGGCTCAGGATATGGCGTGGATGCAAACCCTGCGGCGAAGATTCCCGTCCACTCACATCGTTGCCCTGCTCACCGGGGAAATTCCCGGGGAGGATCGAACCGCCCTCCAGCATGGTGCAAGCCTGACGGTTTTAAAGACGGCTTCACGGTCCATGATCCTGAATGCCATTTCTCCGCTTTTGACTCGGAATCATCAGGCTGCGAACGTTCACACTGCTTCATGAGGCATCCTATCTCGAAAGTTTTTGTTTAAGAATAATTTAAACAAAAACTAAACCAGATTTACACACCATGCGGATGCATTAAACATGGCTTATCCATACAATTTGGCCTGTATCAAGAAGTTGTTCTAATTATTTTCAATAGGAGAAAAAATGTATAACCGTTTCAAGAAAAAGGATAAGGGGCAGGGATTGGTGGAATACGCGCTGATCCTCGTGCTGGTTGCCATTGTGGTCATTGCAGCCCTCATGATCCTGGGTCCGATCATCGGCAATGTCTTCAGCGACATCAATAGCTCGTTGACTGGTGTCGGTGCGGGCGGAGGCGGTGTGGCAGCGCCCGCTCCAACAGAGCCTCCAGCGCCAACCGAAGATCCGCAATGCGCCGTTCTGCTTGCCAACTATCAAGCAGCACATGCTGCTTACTGCGGGAACCAAAGTCAATGCTGGAGTGCATATCAAAACGTAGTCAATGCATACAATGCATACTATGGTGCAGGTTGCGGCGGGTAATAAAATACATTAGATTTTTCACGAAGTTACCTTGGTAAGCCCCGGATTCATTATATGAGTCCGGGGTTTTACGTTAAACAATTTAAGTAAAAGAATAAAAAGGTGATTTACGAGTACCATATTAAACCACTTTTAGGGGAACGATGAACACATATAAATCCTGACCGCTCTTGGTATAATTCCGCCTGTTATGAAATATCACATCTGGACCGAAGGCTGCCAAATGAACGTCGCCGACTCACAGCGGGTTGGCTCGTCGTTGGAACATCTCGGTTATTCCCTTACTGAAAACCCCGAAGAGGCAGACGTTATCGTTTTAAATACCTGCGTCGTGCGTCAATCTGCCGAAGATAAGGCGATTGGGCGCGTCAGTTCGTTCAAGAAACTGAAAGAGAAAAACCCCAACCTGACCATCAACCTGATGGGCTGCCTCGTCGGCGTGCGCGGCGTGGAGAAGCTCAAAGCCAGACTTCCTTACGTGGACGTGTTCTCGCCTCCCTCCGACCCGGGTCCGTTGATCTCGCATCTTACTCAGGGCGAAGTCCAATCGCTAGAAAACGCCGAGACAACTCGCCGCTTCCTGATGATGGATGAGGAACTTAAACTACCGGTCGCCGAACAGGGCAAAACCGTCAGCGTACATGTACCCATCGTGTACGGCTGTTCGCACGCCTGCACCTTCTGCATCATCCCCTACAAGCGCGGCGTGGAACGTTCACGTCCAGTGGGCGACATCGTCGGTGAGATCCGCTCGCTGGCAAAACAAGGCGTGAAAGAGATCACCCTCCTCGGTCAGATTGTGGACCGCTACGGCAAGGACATCCCCGACGGACCCAAACTTGCAGATCTACTGCGCATCATCCATGACGTGGAAGGCATCGAACGCATCCGCTTCCTGACCTCACACCCCAACTATTTCGACGACGATCTCATCAACGCCATTGCGGGACTGCCGCGTGTCATGCCGCACATCGAACTGCCCATCCAAGCCGGTGATGACCAAGTCCTCGAAAACATGAGGCGCGGATACACCCAGGAGCAATTCCGCGACCTCGTAGCAAAAATCCGTGAGCGAATTCCAGACTGCTCCATTGCAACGGACATCATCGTCGGCTTTCCCGGCGAAACCGAAGAACAATTTATGCAAACGCACCGAGTCTTGTCGGACCTCAAACTGGATGTTGCCCATTTAGCCCGCTACTCCGTCCGCGAAGGAACCGTCGCCACCCGCCGCATGGTGAACGACGTGACCGACGAAGAAAAGATGCGCCGCTTCCGTATGTTGGAAGACTTGCAGGAAAGCATCGTCGGCGAAATCAACCAAAAGTATCTCGGTCAGACCGTAGACGTGCTCTTTGAAGAAAAAGTCAAGAACCGCTGGAAGGGGCGCACCCCCACAAACAAACTCGTCTTTGTTGAAAGCAATGATGATTTACGCGGCAAACTTCTGCCTGTCACGATCACATGGACAGGACCGTGGTCCATGCAGGCGCGATTGCAACCCCAGCCTGAATTGATCACCCTGTAATTTTCGTAGGGACACGGCGACGCCATGTCCCTACGATTTTCGGGGGTTATAATTCTTTGCATGTCCTTCTCCGAACTCATCACGACCTTCGTAAACAACCTGCTCCCCATCCTGCTTGTTGCAGGCGCAGGGTTCGCGCTCGGAAAATTGCTCGTCGTCGATTCGCGCTCGCTCGGACGTGTAGTCTTTTATGTCTTCAGCCCCTTGCTGGTATTCGACCTGATGGTGAAAAGTCAATTGAACCTACGCCAGGCGCTGACGACAGTCGGTTATACGATGTCGGTAATTCTTGTGCTGGGCATTCTTGCCTTTTTGCTCGGCAAACTATTCCAACTCGAACGCACTGCTCTGCTTGCCGTCGTGCTGACGGTTTCATTTGGAAATACAGGCAACTACGGCTTGCCCCTGGTCAAATTCGCTTTTGGGAATGACGCCCTCGCCGTCGCCTCATTATTCTACGTTACCACTACCATTCTGTTCAACACTGTCGGCGTGGTCATCGCTTCACTCGATCACATGGATTTGAAGTCCGCCGTGCTGGGGCTGTTCAAAATTCCCGTCGTGTACGGGGTTCTACTTGCGCTTCTCATAAAGGGATTCAACATACAATTACCACTGCCGCTAACACGCACCATCGAGATCGCCGCGAATGGAGCCATCCCCGTCATGCTCGTCCTGCTCGGCTTGGAACTGACCCGCATCGAATGGACACACAGTTTCCGCGCCATGGGCTTGGGCGTGTTCACAAAACTGGTCTTTGGTCCGCTGGTGGGGCTTGCGCTAGCAGTCCTTTTCGGATTGGAAGGGCACACAAGGCAGGGAAGCGTCATCGAAGCCGCCATGCCTGCTGCCGTTGCAACCACCGTCGTCGCTACCGAATATAACCTGCGTCCGTCGCTCGTTACAGCAATCGTCTTTCTCGGCACGGCGCTCAGCCCAATCACGCTCACGCCGCTGCTTGTTTTTCTAATGAGGTAGCAACATGTCCACACTGCGCGGAATGGTTTATAAACTGATCATGGTCATGCTGATCGCGGCGACTCTGCTTCTGAAACCAAGGCAGGTTGAAGGTCAGGGTGGAATCGAGGTGGAAGAACCCGCAGTGGTGGTCAACTTTGGGGAGACGATCACATTCACAGCCAGGATCAAAGCTCCAATCCCCATCCAACAGGCATCTTTGCTTTTCCGAAGAGTGAATGAAGATGTCACCCGCGTGGAGACACTACAGGTTGCAGAGGACGGCTTGGTGAGCTACACCTACGACGCCACGTTGAATACCTTCCCGCCATTCAGCTGGGTGGTGTTTTGGTTTCAAGCCACGCTCGATGATGGCAATACCTACACCAGCGCGCCGATCCAATTCCAATATTTCGACGACCGCTTTCCATGGCGGCAGACCAGCCGCGCCAACATCGTCATTAATTGGTATGCGGGCGACGATGCTTTCGGCGCCGCAGCACTCGACACTGCCGCCAGAGGCTTGCTTTCCTTGAACGAATTTATTTCCATTTCGCTCGAAGAGATCATTCAAGTCTACATCTATTCCAACGTCACCGACTTGCAGGACACCTTGCTGCTCGGCGGCGAGGAATGGACAGGCGGACACGCGCATCCCGACCTCGGCGTTGTGCTGATCGCCGCCGCGCCGGGTGAAAGCCAATTCATCGAAATGGAAACGAAGATCCCTCATGAACTCGCGCACGTGATGCTCTTCCGCGCGCTCGGAGAAAAATATGCAAGACAACCTGCCTGGTTGATCGAAGGCATTGCCTCGATGGTGGAACTCTACCCGAACCCCGATTATGCGCGCGCTTTGGAAATCGCAAGCGATAACAATTCGTTGATCCCATTCAATGACCTGTGCGCCTCTTTCCCCGCCGATGCCGGGTCAGCGTTTCTGGCATATGCCCAATCTCAATCCTTCGTTACCTACATCCGCGATTCGTTCGGGACCTCCGGGCTGACACGCCTGACCGATACCTACGGCGAAGGTTACAATTGCGAACTCGGCGCAACGCAGGCGCTCGGCGTGCCGCTCAGCCAATTGGATGCCCGCTGGCGCGAATCGGTGCTCGGGCAAAACGTGACCGGAGTTGCCGTTCGAAATCTCATGCCATTCTTTTTATTACTGGCGCTGGTCTTGATCGTCCCGTTATGGGGCGCAATTGATGTGCTTCGTCAAAGGAGGAAATATGGATACTAAGCCAAATGAGAACGTCCGTGTTCACATTCTGGTAAAGGGACGCGTGCAAGGCGTGGGATTCCGCGCCCATGTGGAATATATCGCACTGCAAATCGGGGTATTGGGTTGGGTGAGAAACGTCGGCAGAGATACAGTGGAGGCGGTGGCAGAAGGCACGCGCGAACAGGTTGAACAGTTCGTCGAAAGTATGAAGCGGGGACCCAGCCTCTCCCGTGTGGATGAGGCGGAAGTCAATTACGGGGAGCCGCTCGGTCAGTTAACCGGCTTTACAGTAAAAAGAAGCATGTGACTTTTCACAGTCACTGAATAGTTAGACAAACCCCAAGCCCCTCTCTTTTAGCGATACCCATTTTCCCTGTCCGATCACAAGATGATCGAGCACTTCCACATCGAGTAACTTACCAGCCTGCACGATCGCGCGGGTAACGGCGACATCATCCGGACTGGGTGTTGGATCGCCGCTGGGATGGTTATGAACCACAATGATCGCTGAGGCGTTCGCGCGGACGGCATCCTTGAACAGTTCCCCCACCCGCACTTGCGATGAATTGACCGAACCTTTATAGACTTCGACGATCTCCATTACGCGGTTTCGCCTGTCCAATAGAAGCACCCGCAAATGCTCCTGCTCCAACGCAGACATTTCATATTGAACCAGCGCCGCCGCGTCAGCCGGGCTGTTTATGGAAGCGCGTTCCTCCGGCGATTCAAGCGTGAGCCTGCGCCCGAGTTCAATCGCGGCTTTGACCTGAGCCGCCTTTGCTTCACCGATACCATGCTGTCCCGTCAACTCACTGAGCGGCACGCGATGCAAACCGCTCAATCCGCCGAACTTGTTGAGCAAACGCTGGCCAACTTCCACTGCGTTTTCGCCCTGAACACCCACTCGAAGCAGGATGGCGATCAACTCGGCGTTCGTCAACGCCTGCGCTCCAAGCGAAGCCAGCCGTTCACGCGGGCGGTCTGATTCATGTAAATCTGCGATACGATAAGCTGGTTTCAAATTGGGTTCGGTCATAAATCCCTCAGAATTTTTATCTATTTTACATCCGTTTTTCCGCCCTGCGTTACAATACGCGCACGTTTCCCATAAAGAAGGAGAATAATGAACAACAAGAAGAACAATCTCATCATGGCGATCATCCTTGCGCTGTTTACTCTGTCCTCCTGCATGTCCCTGCCGCGCATCAACGATACGAGACCGAATTTTCTCATCATCATCACGGACGACCAACGCTTCGACACCATGGAGTTCATGCCGAACACTCAGGAACTCATCTTCGATCAAGGCATCACCTTTTCGAACGGGTACATCACCACGCCATTCTGCTGTCCGAGCCGGTCGAGCATCCTCACTGGGTTGTATGCCCACAATCACTACGTATTCGTCAACGAAGAGCCGCTTAAATTCAAGACTGTCGTGGAAGACATGCACAAGAACGGATATTTCACGGGGTTGGTGGGAAAATATCTGAACTCGTGGCGGGGAGAACTACGCCCTGAATTCGATTACTTCGTTTCCATCTGGGGCGGCACAGTTCCATCCTATTACGATCCAGACCTCTACGTCAATGGAACATGGGGCAAATATGAAGGGTATATCACTTATCTATTCAGGGACCGCGTCATCGAGTTTCTGGATGAAGCATCCAATCAAAGCAAGCCGTTCCTTTTGATATTTGCTCCGAACGCGCCTCACGCCCCCTTCACGCCCGCAGAGGAGGATAAAGGACTTTATCAAGACCTGCCGCCGTTTCGCCCGGTAAATTTCAACGAAGAAGACGTATCCGATAAACCCATTTCAATCGGCGGAAGACCGCCCCTTACCGAGGAAGATATCACAATCATAGACAACACCCGCCGAAGGCAAATCCTCACACTCACATCCCTGGACAGGTCCATCAAAGAGATCATGGACAAGCTGGAATCCACTGGCGAACTGGATAACACGGTCGTCTTCTTTATTTCCGATAACGGCAAACACTGGGGCGAGCACCGTATGGATACAAAGAGTACAGCCTACCAAGAATCCGTCCTCGTGCCTTTTGCAGTCAGATATCCGCCTCTCGTTCCCACGCCTTATACAGAAGACCGCCTTGTGGCTAACATCGACATCGCCCCAACGCTCTATGAACTCTCCGAAACAAGAATGCCAAAGATCATTGACGGGTTATCCCTCGTCAGCCTCATTAACGGAACGGATGATTGGCGTACCCATCTTATATTGGAAGCGTGGCCCGATCGCGGACACTGGTCTGCCATCCACACCGGTCAATATGTATACATTGAAACCGAAGGCGATCTTTCCGAATTCTACGATCTGGAAGCAGATCCTTATCAAATGGATAACATGATCAACAGCGAAAAATATCAGCCCCTTATTCTGGACTTGAAAGCCATCCTGGATAAGGAGCGGGTTCCGCGGACATCCCCGCCAAAGGATTAATAATTTCAAATAAAGGAGTTTTTTCCCTTGACTCCCCTTCCGCTCACTCATACAATGGAAGCACAACCGAACGGATCGCAGGGAAGAGATCCCCGCAAGAGGACGCCGAAGGTGCAAATCTGGAACAGGCGAACCCAGATGAAACTCTCAGGCAAAAGGACCCTGCTTCCGAACTCGCTCTGGAAAATCCCGCAAGGGATACCGACGGTGTAAATTTGTTAGTTGGGCAGTTGAATAGTTTGGTAGTTAGGTAGTTGATCTGCAACTATGTAACTATGCAACTACAAAACTACAAAACTACCAGACCAATCTCTCAGGTTCCATTACAGAGGACGCGCGAATATAAAATCGTGCGTCCTCTTTTGATTCGCCAATATCTTGTTTTCTAAGGAGATTAAAAATGAACGCACCCGCCAATCTTAAGTACACCAAATCCGATGAATGGTTCGACCCCGCCAGCGGCGCGGCTGGCATTTCAGATTACGCCCAGAGCCAGCTCTCCGATATCGTATTCATTGAAATCCTCGTGGATGAAGGCGAGGAGGTCGAAGTCGGCAAACCCATTGCTTCCGTCGAATCGGTGAAAGCCTCCGCAGAAATCTATGCCCCCGCTTCCGGTAAAGTCAGCGCGGTGAACAAGGGACTTTCCGATGCCCCCGAAACCCTCAATTCCGATCCCTACGGCGCCGCATGGATGATCAAGATCGAAGGCGGCACAACCGGCGAAGTGATGGATGCCGGGGAATACGAGAAGTATTGTGAGGGGCGCTCGCATTAGCAACGAGGGATAACAGACGAGTAACGAAAGAAGGCCTTGTTACTTGTTCCTCATTCCTCCGAAAGGAAACCCATGACCTACATCCCCATCTCTTCCACCGAACGGGATGCGATGCTGGAGACTGTCGGAGTTAAATCGCTGGATGATCTCTTCGATGCCGTTCCAAAGAAACATCGCTTCCCCAAACTCGACCTTCCCCCCGCGCTCACCGAAATGGAAGCCGCCGCGCATCTCGCCGAAATGGCAGCCAGCAACGAGCATGTGCGCGACGAATTGATCTCCTTCCTCGGCGCCGGCGCGTACAACCACTACGTGCCCTCCGTTGTGGATCACATGCTGAGGCGCGGCGAATTCTTCACAGCATATACTCCTTACCAGCCTGAAATCTCGCAAGGCACCTTGCAAGCCATCTTCGAATACCAATCGTTGATGACCAACCTGACCGGAATGGAAGTCTCCAACGCCTCGCACTACGACGGCGCGACTGCCACAGCAGAAGCGGTCAACCTTGCCTACGCTCAATTCCGGGGCAAACGCAAAAAAATCGTCATCTCTCCCACTGTGCATCCACAATACCGCGAAGTCATCCGCACTTACACACAAGGCATGGGCGTGGAAGAAGCCGGAGATGACCCCAACGCAGACCTGGAAGCAGGTCCCGAAGCGTTGACTTCCCTGATAGACGAGAACACCATGCTCGTCATCGTTCAATATCCCGACTTCTTCGGACGCATCCACGATTACACAAAACTCGTCGAAGACGCACACGCGAAAGGCTCGCTCGTTTGCATCGTTGCGAATCCCACTGCCTTGATCATGCTGAAAACCCCCGGAGAGATGGGTGCGGACATCGTCGTGGGTGAAGCTCAACCCTTCGGCATTCCGCTTTGGTACGGCGGACCGTATCTCGGATTCTTCACTACGAAAAAATCCTACGTCCATAAAATGGCAGGACGCCTCGTCGGCGAGACCGCCGACTCGCGCGGACAACGTGCGTACGTGCTGACGCTCACCGCGCGCGAACAACACATCAAACGCGAACGCGCCACTTCAAATATCTGCACCAATCAGGGACTGCTTGCGCTGGCATCCGCGGTCTATATGTCCACACTTGGCAAGAGCGGCTTGCAGCAAGTGGCAAATCTTTGTTATCAGAAAGCGCATTACGCCGCCAACGAACTCAGCAAGATTGAAGGCTTCGGGCTGTGCTTCCCCGATCCGTTCTTCCACGAGTTTGCACTTTGTACACCCAAACCCGCCAGCGAAGTCAATCAATATCTGCTCGATAACGGCATTCTCGGCGGCTATGACCTAGGCAAGGATTATCCATTACTTGCCAACCACATCCTCGTTGCAGTGACCGAGATGAACAGCAAGGAAGAAATTGACACGCTCGTTGATGTGTTAAAGGAGATGAAATAATGGCTGCGATAGTTGAACCCACCATTTTTGAACTCTCCTCCCCTGGTCGGCGCGGCGTGACCATGCCCGCCTCCGACGTGCCGGAAACTGCCCTGCCCCCCAAAGCACTACTTCGCTCAGACCTTCCTCTGCCCGAACTTGCCGAAGTGGACGTCGTCCGCCATTACACACGCCTCAGCAAATTCAACTACAGCGTGGATGACGGCTTCTACCCGCTCGGCTCATGCACGATGAAATACAACCCGAAGATCAACGAAGATACCTGCCGCCAGCCGGGATTTCTGTTCACGCATCCCCTACAGCCTGTGGAAACCGTGCAAGGCAACCTCGCATTGATGTTTGAATTACAGGAATGGCTCAAGGAGATCAGCGGTTTTGCAGGCGTAACACTCCAACCCGCTGCCGGCGCGCACGGCGAATTCACCGGCGTGCTGATGATGGCGGCTTATCACAAGTCACGCGGCGACACAAAACGCACCAAGATGCTCATCCCCGATGCCGCGCATGGAACCAACCCCGCTTCCGTCGGCATGTTGGGCTTCACGGTTGTCACCATCCCCTCCGACTCACGCGGCAATGTTGACCTGAAAGCCCTCGAAGCTGCTTGCGACGATACCGTCGTCGGGATGATGCTCACCAACCCGAACACGCTTGGCATGTTCGATGAGAACATCGAAAAGGTGATCAAATTGGTACATGACTGCGGCGGCTTGATGTACGGCGACGGCGCAAACTTGAACGCCTTGCTTGGCATCGTCCGCCCGGGCGATCTCGGTTTCGACGTGATGCATTTCAACCTGCACAAAACCTTCTCCGTCCCGCATGGAGGCGGCGGACCGGGATCGGGTCCGGTTGGAGTCGGTCCCGTCCTCGCGGACTTCCTGCCTGCGCCCCTCGTCGGCATCATCGAAGAAGGCGACGATGAGATGGCTCCGCTGTATGGCTTTGTCACGCCGGAGAAATCCATCGGACGCATGAAAGCCTTCCACGGTCATTTTGGAGGCGGGCTTGTCCGTGCTTACACCTACATCGCCATGCACGGACCGGATGGATTGAAGGACATCGCGCAATATGCAGTTCTCAACGCCATCTATCTGCAAGCCAAACTGCGCGATACCTACAAGATTCCTTATGACCGTATTTGCATGCACGAATTCGTGGCGGAGGGACGCTTCGAAGGCAGTGACGTTCGCGCCTTGGACATCTCGAAGCGCCTGATGGATTACGGATTTCACCCGCCGACGAACTACTTCCCGCTCATCGTCCACGAAGCTCTGATGATCGAGCCTACCGAAACCGAAAACAAAGACACGCTCGACCGTTTCGCAGACGCTCTCATCAAGATCGCGGAAGAAGCCAAAACCCAACCCGATCTGCTCCATAACGCACCCAGTACGACGAAGTTCGGGCGCATGGATGAGGTGAAAGCGGCGAGAGAGTTGGTACTTTGCTGCTGGCTGCCTGAGAATTACGAACAAATGGCATAGGCTCGATAACAAGTGAAATAGGTCACAGAAGGCTCTGTGACCTATTTTGTTTGCAAAATCGTACGCCACCTCTCCCCGCCTGCAGGGTTATAATACGCAAACTTATTTTCGGGGCGGCATTACACCAAACCAACTTTATAAAGAGGAGAGAAACATGCTTAACAAGCTATTATTCCATCGATTCCCAAACATCAAGAGTCTGCTCACGCGCCTGCAATACGAGTTCATTTCCGCCCTCAACCTGAAAAGGGATGTTATCTTCATGAACTTTGGGTACACCGCCCATCATCAGGGGCATGAGCCGATTCCACTCGACCCCGATGACGAGATACACCGCTACCCGATGCAGTTGTATCATCACGTGGCAAAACATGTGGACTGGGAAAACGCCCACGCATTGGAAGTCAGTTCGGGTCGGGGCGGAGGCGCTCACTTCATCATGCAGCGCTTCAAGCCCAAATCCTATACCGGCGTGGATTTTTCCGCACGCGCCATAGAATTCTGCCGCGATCATTACACCTTGGACGGGCTCGAGTTCCAGCATGGCAATGCCGAAGCATTGACCTTCCCTGATAACTCCTTCGACATCGTGGTGAATGTCGAAGCGTCGTTGTATTATCCCAATATTAAAAAATTCTTCCATCATGTCAGGCGGATACTCAAACCCGGCGGTTATTTCCTTTATACGGACCTGCGGTATGAAGAAAAACTGGACGAATGGCACAAGCAGATCAAATCCATTGGTTTGAAAGTTGTGAGGGAAGAGGACATCACCGATAATGTATTGAAAGCCATGGAATTGGACCGCGAACGGCGCATCTATCTCGTCAACACATACATCCCTGCCATTTTGCGAAAACAGTTCCTGCATTTTGCGGGACTGTCTCCAGACTCGCCCAACGCCCTGCCCCATCTCGATAACCGCAGGTACTGGTATTTTGTCCTGCAAAAGGCATAGTAAAAACCGAATTATTCCATTGAAATCACCCGCCTGCAAATTCCCTGGGTTTCGCAGAAATTTGCAGGCGTGATTTATTTCCATATTCCCAGAGGCATACATGAAAAAACACCCCTTTTATCTGCTCCTTTCAATATTGGTTTTGATCAGCATGACACTTTCGGCATGTGATGTCGAAGACGAATACTGGGAAGATGATCTTTACACAGATGAGGAATCAGTGGGCGGCGATGAGTCTTTCACTGAGGAGCAATCTTATCTCCCTGCCAACTCGGGCGTACCTGGTGAAGTCATATTCGATTTTGGTTTCACACCAGAAGAGAATGGTTTCAGCTTCGAAAACTATGGCGACGAGATTCGAGTGACCAATTTGACCGAAGACGAATTGCGCCGCATGTTCGGGGACCAGGTGTGCGCGCAGTTGGATGGCAATACATGCATCCTTACACCCCCGGCAGCACAATGGATGGAGCAAATCAACGAGGATATGGCAGGTGGTCACTGTGAAGGAATGGCAGTGTTAAGCCTGATGATGTATACCGGGGAGATATCACCGCTTGATTTTGGCGGCAATCTGGCGAGCGATCTGGATGTCAGCGACGAAGCCCTACAACGGGAGATCGCATACTGGTGGGCAACACAAACGGTGGACCCGACTGCTTCCAGCGTCATCAGAGGCACGCCAATGGAAATTCTGGAATACATCCAGCAAATGGATGCAAACAGCGAGACCTATACAATTGGCATCTACAACGAAAGGGGCGAAGGTCATGCAATTACACCATTTGGCGTCGAAGATAAAGGGGATGGGTTGTATGCAATCCTTGCGTATGACAATAACTATCCCGGACAAACGCGCGAACTATACATCGATTCGCGCGATAATTCATGGACATATGAAACTTCGATCAACCCGCAGGTGGATACGGATGTCTGGTCTGGCAATGCGGATACAGAAACTTTGGACCTGACCCCAACCTCAACTCGTACCGAATTTCAGGCGTGCCCCTTCTGTGAAGGCGGATATGCGCGCGCAGGTAAGATGGCGGCTGCCAGCCAGCCTCTCAACCAGATCTTCCTTGATGGCGAAGGGCATATCCTCATTACTGATGACAACGGTAATCGTCTTGGATATGTTGACGGGCAGATTGTCAATGAGATCCCCGGCGCAACCTATACAAAATACCGCATGTTGGCCAGCGGAAACACCCCCGAGCCCATTTATTCGGTTCCTGCCAGCCTTGACCTGACCATCACCATTGACGGTTCGCAACTTGAAGAGGAAACTCTCACCGACCTCATCCTTATTGGACCCGGCTACACCATCGGCGTCGAAAGTATTTACCTCGCGCCCGACCAGGTGGATGTGGCGTATTTCTATCCCACTGACAAAATGATCGCCTACGAAACCACCTCCGATGAATCGCCCAGCATCATCTTTGGCATCGAAAATCCCGGCGCAGATTATTACTTTGAAGTCTATGGAGCCGATATGACGGGCGGCGGAATAATTACCGCCTGGCTCGATACCTCCGCCGGCGATCTGATCATCAACACAGAGAAATTAAACGGCGAGGGCTCTTTCAATTTCTACATGACACGCATCACAGACGAAATCGAGGAAGAGTTTTATGCCGAGGATATTGTGCTGAAAGAGGGCGCGTTGATCTATATCAACTACGCCGAATGGACAGACGCCAACCCCGAGGGCATATACTTTGGCGTTGATCTCAACGGCGATGGCGAGATCGACGAAGAATACATAGTGGATGACATCCAATAGCCGGTAAAAAGATGCGCCCTTGAGGCGCATCTTTTTTGTTATCATCAATGGGCGAGGTGATCATGAAAATCTTAACGGTGGATGTCGGCACGGGCACGCAGGATATTTTTCTCTACGATTCGAATCTCGACATCGAAAACGGATTCAAACTTGTCCTGCCTTCTCCCACGATGATGGTTCATCGTCGTCTCAAACAGTCGCTTCATCTTCGTATCCCGATCCTACTCAGCGGACATCAAATGGGCGGCGGTCCCTCAGCCTGGGCTATCGAAGAGTATGCCCGCGCAGGGATACCCGTCTACATGACGCCTTCCGCCGCGTCAACGTTGAACGATGAACTCGATAAAGTGGAGGCGCTGGGAATAAAAATCGTTTCAGAGGATGAAGCCCAGCGCTTGCAAGTTGAAAGGCTGGAATTAAAGGATTTCGATTTCGAGTTGATTGCCAAAACATTCTCTGACTACGGGGTTTCATTGGATGACTTGTCGGCCGTAGCGGTGGCCGTCTTCGACCACGGCAATGCCCCCGCGGGTATTTCGGACAGGCAATTCAGGTTTGATTATTTGGACGAAAGGATCAAAGCCAGGAACTCGCTTTCGGCGTTTGCTTATCTTTCAAACGATATTCCCAAGATCATGACCCGGCTGCAATCTGTGGCAGACTCGGCAAGCGGGCTGCCTTGTCCGCTGGTGGTCATGGATACGGCTCCAGCGGCGGTGCTGGGTGCAACGTTTGATTCGAAACTTAACTTTCACAAAGACAATAATTCCAGAAATCCGAATTTGCCTACACGCAGAGATGTGATCATCTGCAATGTGGGCAACTTCCATACATTGGCATTCCGCTTGGGCGAAAAAGGAATCGAGGGCGTCTTTGAACACCATACAGGTGAGATCGACCTGCCAAAACTTGAAGCATT
The DNA here is from genome assembly GCA_964563315.1 of uncultured Anaerolinea sp. GTDB lineage: Bacteria > Chloroflexota > Anaerolineae > Anaerolineales > Villigracilaceae > Villigracilis. The sequence goes on from CAZLWG010000026.1 coordinate 36,293, forward strand.
GATCCGCAAACTGGCGGACGGCTCGCTGAAGCACGAAGATGTTTTCGATGATATGGGTCACGGCGCGTTGATGTACACCGATGAAGTGTTTGAGTTCGGAAATGACGATTTCGACGTGGTCATCACAGGCCCACGCCGTTCCATGTTCATGAATAATCCAACCTTGAGACCTTATTACTCCGTCCCTTTTGGGGACATGATGATCGCGGGATGTTTCGGTCTGCTGGCGGCAACGGCGGAGATCATGCCCGAAGCAGCCGAATCAGTTTTCGGGTCGTTGCGAGGCGGCAGAAGGGGCGTGACACCATGGGATGCGAATCCATGATCTGAAAAGAGCAGGGCTCATGTTCGCCGCAGAGCATCCCAGCCGGAGTAGATCAGCGTAAAGGCAATGGATAGAAGGATTCCAAGCAGGATAAGCAGACGCCAATCGAGCAGGGTTTGCGCCATTGTTTGACTCGCAAGACCGTTACCGGTGATCGTATTTGACGGGTTTGTGGTTGGGAGAAGATTGGTGTTTGAGTTATTGTTCTGCCTCCACGGCGGACCTCCCCCGCCCGGGCGGGTAATAATGGCGACTTCGGGCGCGGTTGCCTCCCACTGGCGGATGAAGCCGACAATGGCTTGGATTTCGACTTCGCTCATGCGGTCGCCCCAGGTGGGCATGGCAGTGCCAGGGATGCCGAGGGTGATGATTTGCTGGATGGCTTGGTCGGATTTATCCACATAGAACGACTGGACATTAAGCGACGGCGCACGCGGCGTGCCCTGCCCTTCAGGTCCGTGGCAACGGGAACAGTTTGCCGCGAAAAGCTGGCTCCCCAATGCAAGGCTTTCTTCCGTGACGGGGATGGGTACATCCGGCGCTGGAATGATGCCAAGGGGTATTTCATCCCAACGTTGAACAAGAGCAGCAAGCGCAGCAATCTCTTCAGGAACAAGGATATTGCTCCAGCCCGCCATTAGCGTGCCTGTGTTACCGAATGTAATTATGCGGGTAATTTCTTCCGCTGTTTTTTCTCGAACAAGAGGATCGTTCAAGGCGGGAGCAATGCCTGTGCCAAGTCCATCCGCGCCGTGGCAGGAGACGCAATTGGCAGCGAACAGGGTGACGGCGGTTTGAAGCGTTGCGCCATCGGGGAGATTGCCGATCTCAGCAAGCAAAGCAGGATCGGCTTCAGTGGTGAACGGGACGAGCGGCGCCAGACCGAGGTTGACTACGCGGTCACTCGTTTTGCCCCAATTGCCGTAAAGGACCAACATTACGAGTTCATCAATCTGATAATCACTGAGCGGGCCGCCGTCTTCGATTGCCCAGGCAGGCATGGCGGTCTGGTAGCGTCCGCGAGCGATGGTTTTATAGAGGTCTTCGTAAGGCATGGTCAATAAGGCGGGGTTATTCAATGGAGGCGTTGCGCCGATGCCTTCGCCGCTCAAGCCGTGACAAACAGCGCAGTTCTCCGCATAAAACGTCATCGCCTCATCCAACTGGACGGCCAGTACTTCATCCTGTGCCTGTACGATGCGGACGGGTTCATTGAGCATATACAAGCCTAGGGCGGAGACGATGATGAACAGTGCTCCCAAGCCGATAAGGGATTCGATGAGGAAGGATTTTTTTGTATTCATGGATACACCACTTGAGCGGTTTCATAGGTTTGACGTTGGATGATGTTACCCGTGTCCACTTTGACTTCGCCGTCTTCAATGGTGAGCGCAAACAGGTCGAGCGGACGCGGCGCGGGCGGGTTTTCCACAACACCCTGTTGATCGAACTGGGAGTTGTGGCAGGGACAGACAAATTTTTGGGTGGTCGAATCCCATGGAACTGTACAGCCGAGATGCGTACAGCGGTGATAGACCGCCAGAAATCCGCCGTCGTTAATGCGAACAATGTAGAAACGTCCGTTCGGGATATGGGTGACAGAGTTGGGCGGGAAGTCCTCCACCAAGCCTGCCGTGATGACAGAACCAAACTCGCCTTCGGCAAGACGAGGCTGAAGATAAGCAAGGAAGACGCCAGTGGTTTCAAGGGCGGCAACTCCGCCGAGGATTGCCCACGCGATTTTGAGAAAGTCGCGCCGCGAGAGGTGTTGAGGTTGGGATGTGGTTGTTTCGGTCATGGGAAAATTCCTGTTATGTCACTCTGAGGGAGCGTTTTTTGCGACCGAAGAGTCTCCAAATCGGTGTAGAGATTCTTCGCTACGCTCAGAATGACATCTAATGAGAGATTGGCATATTCCACGGCAGGTAGAGATTCATGCCGGGTCCGCGGAAGTAGATGCCGATCAAGGTAAGGACGATGAAGGCGATCAACAGGAAGGCGGCGATGAACAGCACGCGTTCTTCGGTGTCCGCTTTGTATCTCTTCGCAATCCAGTCGTCGAGGAGGATGAGCGGAAGCAGGATAGCCGCAAGGGGAATCAATCCATTCGAGAGCAGGGCGTTCCATGCGGGAAGCCAGTCTGTCCATTTGAGAACGAATTCGTCGAGCAATACCCAGGCGGGGGTGGCAATGAGAGCAAGACCGGCCGAGAACAGCGTAAGGGAACGTCCGCGAGCGGAACGGAAGTAGACGCCGACGCTGGCGGGGTTCAGGTCAAAGAACGGGAGGAGGAAGATGCCGATGATCACGAAGCTAGGGATGACAATTGCGCCGACCAGCGGGTGAAAGTGAAGCAGAAGTTCCTGCAAACCCATGAAATACCACGGCGCCTTGGCGGGGTTCGGAGACAAGGCCGGGTTGGCGATCCCTTCCAACGGAGCAGGGACAAGCATGGAGAAGAGAAGAAGCGCGGATGTCCAGGCGAGGGCGAAGATCAATTCCTTGTGAACGAGATTCGGAATGGTCGTCACGCGCTCCCCTTTTTCCTCTTCCGCCTGCGTTGCGGATCTGGGGTGCGTCAGACCGCCGTCCTTGCGGACGCGCCAGAAGTGGTACATCATCAGCCCGAAGATGGTCAGCGGGATAAACGAGATGTGCATCGAATAGAAATTGAGCAAGGTGTTTGCGCCGACTTCGGGCCCGCCGAGGATGAGCCGGCTGAGCCAATTGCCGATGAGCGGTACGTAACTGATGATGCTGGTGCCGACGGTGATCGCCCAAAATGCGAGTTGATCCCAGGGCAAAAGATAGCCCGTGAAGTTCGCGCCAATGACGAGCAGCAGCATGGCGACGCCGATGAGCCAGTTGAGTTCGCGCGGCGGACGGTACGCTCCCGTGACAAAGACGCGGATGAGATGCAGGACCGTCACCACAATGAGCAGGTTTGCGCTCCAGTGATGGAGGTTGCGGATTAGTTCGCCGAACCAGACATTCGAGTTGAGTTCGAGAATGTCGAAGTAGGCTTGCGGCGCGGCGGGCGTGTAATTGTTGAGAAGGATGATGCCCGTGAGTCCAAGGACGGTCATCAGCAATGCGGAAAGTCCGCCCAAGCCCCAGGTGTACGTCCACTTGAGGGTGGAGACTTCCACCTTGGATGGGTGAATGTGGAGGATGAGGCTATCCACCACCATGCGGATGCGCCCGCGGTCGTCGGCGGGGATGCCTTCAGGGACAAGTTTTTTACGCATCCGTTTAAAGATGGAAGGTTCGGGAATTTGTTCGCTCATCGTGTTTTCCTGTAAATGCCGGGAGGCTTTTTCAAAATGTATATGGATGATTATCAATACTATTTTGAAAGCAATGAAAAGGAATTGCAAAGATTTTGTAAATGTTAATGGCTCATCTGTAAACAATGTGCGGACGTTGGAGAACATCCGCCGCACCAGCGTAAGAAACCCTCTCAAGCGTCGGATTTGGAAATTGCACGCGCTTTACACAGAAGCCAACGTTAATTTGAGCGGCGCTTTTCAAATCTGAAAGTCGCCGGTGGTATCCATCCGCCCGGTCCTGCGTCACAAAGTGTGGAGGCATTCCAGTCGCGCCTCTTCGTTCACACAATCGGATTGCGGAGGGTAGTATGAAAACAAGTTGCAACACCGAACGGGGGCAGGCGTTAATCCTGATCGTTCTGGGGATGGTGGCGCTGATCGGTTTGACGGGGGTGGCTGTTGACGGAAGTCTGGCTTACGCCGACCGCCGCGAGGCGCAAAACGCGGCGGACGCAGCCGCATTGAGCGCCGCGCTGGCGAAGGTCCGCGAACAGGATTGGCAAGCCGCCGCCCTGCTGGTTGCTGCGCAGAACGGCTTTTCAGACGATGCGGAACATACGGTGCTGGTGCATTATCCGCCCATCAGCGGACCCTACATGGGCGACGACGAGTGCATCCAGGTGGTTATCGAGTCCAGCATCCAGGCGCATTTTGGCGCTGTGGTCGGTTTGAAGGAAATCAACAACCGCGTGGCGGCGGTTTCGCGCGTCCGCCCGCCGACGTACGACTACATGATGTTCGGCAACGCCGTTGTGGCGCTCAAGCCCACTGGGCGCGGCGCAATGCAATCGCACGGCGATAACGATCTGTGGGTATACGGCGGCGGCTTGTTCGATAACTCAAACGACAGCTATGCCTTCGAACAACTTGGCAACAGCATGATCCACGCGCCGGACGGCGGTGTGAATGTGGTCGGCGGATTATTCATGAACGGGTCCATTGACCCCGCCAGCGTCGTCAACACCGGCGTGGATCCGGTTGACTATCCCCCGCTCAGCCTGCCGCCCACCCCGCTTTGCACGGAGCCTGTCGTCCAGAATGGCAACGTGCTTTCGCCCGGCTACTACGAAAGCAACCAATCGTTTCCGCCGAAAGGCGTGACCACCCTAAGCCCCGGCGTCTATTGCATCGACGCGACATTCATGATCAACGCAAACGATACATTGACGGGGCACGACGTAGTCATCTACATGGTGGATGGGAATATCCACTGGGATGGCGGCGCCAGCATCAACCTGTCCGCGCCCACGTCAGGACCCTTCGAAGGCTTGCTGATCTACATGCCAATGGACAATGAAGACGGCATCATCCTGAACGGCAACATGGATTCCCACCTGGTCGGGACGGTCTTCGCGCCCGCCTCGGACATCCAGTTGAACGGCATCATGTCCAGCGATGCGTATCACACGCAAGTCATCGGCTATACAGTGGACCTGATTGGCACAGCCGACATCGTCATTCAATATGAAGCGGAAGAGCAGTTCAAAGTGTTCATTCCGCCGACGGTGGAACTGGTCCAATAAATCGAACATCAATCGGGGATCCGTCCGACTGACCCTGCCCCTCTCGGCGGGAACAGGATCGGATGGGTCTCCCGCGTCCGCCAGTCCCTTCGCCTCAAACGGGACGATGGCTTGTTTCTCCACCCGAAGCGGATTCTCCGCCGCGGGCGTTTTTCTTTTTAACTCGTCTCATGCGCCGCGACAGCGGGGAATCATTTCAATATCTTGAACCGCTCTTTACGGTCTCTTTACATCGAAATCCTATCATCCAGGCATCGCCATCAAAACAAGGGTCATTTCTGAAAGCGGCGGACTTCCCGCTTCGCTCAGAGTGACAGACACACAAGGAGAACCTCATGTTCAAAACTTTCAAAAATATTCTGATCGGCGTCCTTTCAGCGGTGATTGTGATCGCCATCGGAGCCAGCGCTTATACGGCTTTTGCTTCCAATCCAGTGAAAACTGCCGCGCCTGCGGACGCTCCCATCCCGGATGCGGGCTTTGGCAACGGAAACGGGATTGATAATGGAAATGGGAACGGCGATGGCACGGTCATCACCACCATCCCCGCCTCAGATTTGAGCGCGGAGGAAGCCGCCGCGCTGCTTTACATGCGCGAGGAAGAAAAACTTGCCCGCGATGTGTACAATCAGTTGTATGTGCTGTGGGGCACGCCCGTCTTCCAGAATATCGCCGCCAGCGAGCAGAATCACATGGACGAAATCAAGCTGCTGTTGGACCGCTACGGTCTGACCGACCCCGCGCTTGGTCCCGGTCAATTCACTGACCCGAACCTTCAGGCTTTGTACGACCAACTGGTGGCGCAGGGATCCGTCTCATTGACCGAGGCGCTCAACGTGGGCGTGCTGATCGAGCAGACAGACATCGCGGACTTGCAAGCCCGCCTTGCACAGACCGACAATGCCGACATTCAATGGGTCTTCAACAACCTGTTGAGCGCTTCGTACAATCACCTTGCGGCTTTCACGGGCGAACAAGGCAACAACGGACAGGGCGGAACCGCACAAGGCGGGCATGGACGTCCCGAGTGGGCTGGAGCCGGACGCGGTCAAAACCAACAGCCCTAAAGGAAACAAACGAAGCCCCGAAGAACGCGAACTCTTCGGGGCTTTTTTGCTGTCTGTTCACAATCGTGATGGAATATAATCCAGAAATCAAAAATCCCAACAAACATAGGGGCGCCTCGACGGGCCGCCCTGCCGGAGACAAAACCATGTGCGGAATTTTCGGGTACGTTACAAATAATGATGTGGAACTCGGTCCCATTCTTATAGCGGCAGCGGAACGGTTGACCTACCGCGGCTATGACTCGGTCGGCGCGGCGACTTTGAACAACGGCAGGATCGATTTGCGGAAGGATGTCGGCAAAGTCGAAACGGTTTCAGAGAAATACAACATCGCCGAAATGCGCGGACAGCGCGGCATCACGCAGTTGCGCTGGGCAACGTTCGGGGAACCGTCACAAGTCAACAGCCAACCGCATTTGGATTCGGATGGCGACATGGTCGGCGCACATAACGGCAACGTGGTGAACAACGTCGAGTTGCGCGAGCAGTTCATCGCCGAGGGCATGACCGTCCGTTCGCAGAACGATGGCGAGACGTGCGTCCATGCGGTGGAAAGATATATCCATCGCGGCTATGAGTTCATTGATGCGATCCGATTGGCGTATGGCGATCTCGAAGGCGATTATGCCTTTGTCATCGGGCGCGCCAATGACGATAAACTCTACGCCTTCAAAAAAGGTTCAGGCATGGTGGTGGGAATCGGCGAGGGCTTCACTTGTGTATCATCTGACCTGCCGTCGATCCTGCCGTTGACGCGCGAAGTCATCCGCCCGCAGGATGAGGAAATCGTCACGTTGTGGGCGGACAAGGTCGAGGTGCGGTCGGTCAAGGATGGGAAAAAGGTCGATCGAATGCCAGAGACAGTTACGGAGTCGATGGATGCGGTGCAGAAGGGCGGGTATCCGCATTTTATGTTGAAGGAGA
>CAZLWG010000027.1:0-42618 GCA_964563315.1 uncultured Anaerolinea sp.
CTTCGTGCTGCAGCATTGGCTCACGGACTTGCATGCGGCGGGCCTTGCCAACCGCCGGATGCGGCACATCTCCGTCGCCGCCGATCTCGTTGGAGGTGTCCACGATGACGACTCGCTTGCTTTCTGCGAGGATGCGCGCGGCCTCGCGCAAGAGCGTAGTCTTGCCTACGCCCGGGCGCCCGAGAATCAGGACGGACTTGCCCGACTCGATGATGTCTTGGATGATGTCAACCGTGCCGTAAACCGCCCGACCAACGCGGCAGGTTAAACCGACAATGACTCCAAGCCGGTTGCGGATGGCGCTGATACGATGGAGCGTTCGCTCCATCCCTGCGCGATTGTCGGCGTCGAACATGCCGATGCGCTCGGTAATGTGGTCAATCTCTGCGCGGGTGATCTCTTTGTCAGAGAGGACGATTTCGCCTTCGACGAATCGCGCGGCGGGCAGGCGCCCAAGGTCTATGACGATTTCCAGCAGGTTGTCGCTGTTGTTCGCCTTTTCCACCGCGTGGCGAATGTTTGTAGGGAGGACGTCCAAAAGGGCGTCGAGGTCGTCTGTAATTCGGTGTTGAGTCATGATGTTAAGTTTCGGTAAAAACGCCAAAGATCAAGTGGCGAGTTTGGTTGATCGAAATGGAATGGAAAAAATGGGCGCACAGGAGTATTTCCTGCGGCTTGACGGGCAAAGATTAGGAGGGAAACCAAATCATGACGAAGTACCTGCCTTGATTTCAGGATACGCGCCGGAATAGGTCGCGTCCGTGACTATTATAGCAGGGTGGATGATTTCGCAAAGTTAATGATGAGAGTCAATTTGTGAATTTGTCCGACGAATGGGTAAATTATCGGGGCGTGCAGTTATCCGCCCCGATAATTTAGGTATTTTTCTCATGCCAGTTCTTCAGTGCGAGATATGCAATCGGCAAACCGACATTCAACCCGGATATACGAATGGTCTTTTTGCCCGTCAAATGAAGCGCAATAAAGTAGCGTTTCCCGTTGCGCGTCTGGGTGTTCGACAGGGCAATGGCTGCGATCTCGTTCGCAGGCAGGATTCTTTCCTTAAGCAGATATTTCAACCGAAGCGTCCCACCTTCGATGGTCAGGGATTGTGGAATGGAAAAAATCGTTCCCAGAATGAAGAGACCGATCACGGCCAAAAAGATGAGCGGGCCAATCGTATCCATCGAAGTCAACGAGGCGGGGTCTGTTGCCCAAAGGAAAAGGACGTCCACTCCAACCGTCACTGCAAGCGCAAGCATCAAACCAAGAAGCTGGAAAATACTGCGCCTCATCTCGCTGTATTCTTCCGGCGGGAAAAGTTCAGGGCGCTTCCTGCCGATCCATTCGACGATTTCCTCATAGCCCGGCAGGCGCGATCCCACAGCGATTGTCACGTCTTCGTCGAAGTTATGCAATTTAATGCCATATCCACTTCCTGAAACGCGGTTAATGTCCATCCAGCGCAAAGACTTCGAACCGAACAGGGTGCGTGTGGCAATCTCCTCTTCCGAAACGATGGCTTTCGAAGTGTAGGAATAGATCGCAAATACAGCCAGGAGAGCGACGAAGATGCCAATGGAAATCAGGAGATAGGGCGATTGGAATACAAACCCAAACCCCAGAAAAACCACACCGAACATAAACAGTAAAAGTACAAAAACAAATATCAGGGTTACAGGGGAATGCTGAAAAATGCGCGGCTCGTTCATGGAAACGGTTCCTTTCTTGCGGGATGATATTGCTAAAGGAAAGCAGCCTTATTTTACTCAAAACCAATTGTAATTCCCCACCCCTCATCCTTGCTACCGCTAATTCCTCATCGCCTGTATAATTGAAAGCATGTCATTACCTGACGATCCGATCATACCGGCAGAACCTCCGCGCCCGCCGCGGGATGAAACGACCGCCGCACAGCGCGTCCGACGCAGGCGCGCCACCCGACGCTCATCCATTCCACCTGATGCAGAAGGGCAGGCGGCGCTGGTCTCCTCGCTGGCGCGCCGCGCTTATCCCTCGTGGGAGTTGTTTGTCTTTTCACTGGTTTGCGGAGCGATCCTTGGGCTGGGCTTTTTGCTTGATTCACCCGCTGTCCTGTTACTGGGTATCCTTGTCGCGCCGTTGATGACTCCCTGGGTGGGATTCCTTCTTGCCATTCTCACCGGCTCCGTCCGTTTTCTGTTTGAAACTGTCATGGCATTGCTCATCAGCATTGTGCTTGTCTTTTTGGGCGGACTGCTCACCGGCTTTGCCGCGCGCGCCCTCCCGCCGATGACTCATGACAATGTTTTCATCCACTCACAACTGTGGATTGCCGCTTTGGTCGTTCTATTCATTGGCGCGATCACTCTGGTCGTCTCATTCGCGCGCTCCGAAGAAAAACCCTTCCTTCCAAGTGTCATCGTCGCCTACGCATTTTTTCTTCCGGTCACCGCAAGCGGTTTCGGTCTTGGTGCGGGCATGCAGGATATCTGGCTGCGTGGAGCGCTGGTTTTCCTTACACATTTTGTGCTGGCAAGCATGCTCGGTTTGTTCACGTTGTTTGTCCTGCGCCTTCGCCCCTCGGCTGGCGGAATAGTTTTCAGCGGGGTAACGTTCCTCCTTTTTGCGGTAACTCTGCTCTTTTTGATGGGATCAGGCTCCCCGTCGACAAATGAAACGGTGACTCAATTCACGCCCACGAATCAAATTAGCACGCCTCCTTCCCCGACCTCGGACCTGCTTCTCACACCCACAGCAAATTCCACACCTTCCCGGACTCCCACGCGCACGCCCACGGCGCGAACCCCAAGCCCGATTCCCGTCACACTTGATGTGACCCTGCCTCCCACCGACACGCCGACCATCACACTGACGATTCAACCCACGCCGGTTTACGGGCGGATCGCCGCGAACGAAGGCGGCGGCGCGAACCTGCGCGACGCGCCCGGCGGCACTTATTTGATGACCCTGCTCAACGGCACGATCGTGGAAACCTATTCGGAGTTTGAGGAAGTGAATGGGATCACATGGGTAAAAGTATATGCCACGATCAACGGACAGCAGATCGAAGGCTGGCTGCTTGAATCGGTTGTGTCGTATGCAACACCCGCGCCGAACTTCAGCGCCTCTGCCACACCGACGTTTACTGTAACACCATAAATACACGATCATAAATATGACAGTCATTTTCAAAATGACTGTCATATTTATATCAAACCATCCCCTCAAGGAGTTTCAATGCCCATCCATTTCGGCACCGACGGCTGGCGCGCCGTCATCTCGGATAGTTTTACGTTTGGAAATTTGCGCATGGTCTCGCAAGCCATTGCGGATGCCGTGGCTTCAGACCATTGGGAAAAGACTGAAAATGTGGATCAAAAGAAGATCGTCATCGGCTTCGATACGCGCTTTCTTTCGGATCGTTTTGCAGGGGAGGTTGCGCGTGTGCTGGCGGCAAACGGATTTACGGTTTTGCTTACTCAGTCCGATTCGCCTACCCCTGCCATTTCGTATGCGGTGAAAAATACGAATGCCATCGCAGGCGTGATGATCACCGCTTCGCATAATGCGCCGCGGTACAACGGAGTAAAGTTGAAGGGCGCGTTTGGCGGGTCCGCTTTGCCTGAACAGTGCCGCCGGGTGGAAGTGTACATCAACGATAACGAAGAACAAGCGCGCGGTCCCAACCTGATGGACTTCCAAAAGGCGCGTGAAGCGGGGTTGATCCAGAAATTCAACCCATTGCCGGATTATTTTGATCATCTGAGGAAATTGATCCGCACCGATGTCATTGCAGAGAACCCTCAGCGTTTCGTGGCAGACGCCATGTACGGCTCGGGGCGTGGTGTGATCAAAGCCTTTTTACAAGGGACAGGCTGCGAAATTCATGAGATTCGTGGAGAAATGAATCCCGGATTTGGCGGTGTGCATCCCGAGCCGATCGCCAAATACCTTGGCGCGTTGTCGAGCGCAGTCAGTTCCGGGTTGGGGAATTTCGGCGTCGTCACCGATGGAGACGCCGATCGCATCGGTGCGATGGATGAGCGCGGTAATTTCGTGGATCCGCACAAGATCATGGCGCTTTCGTTGAAATATCTTGTCGAAAAACGGGGCATGAGCGGGGCAGTGATTCGCACGGTTTCCACCACGCGCATGATAGATCGCCTTGCAAAACGATATGGTCTGAAATTACATGAAACCCCAGTCGGTTTCAATCACATTGCCGATCACATGATGAAGGAAGACGTGTTGATTGGCGGCGAGGAATCGGGTGGTATTTCGTTCAAGGGACACATTCCCGAAGGCGATGGTCCAATCATGGGATTACTTTTGGTGGAAATGCTGGCTGCCTCTGGCAAGTCGCTCGGCGAACTTGTCGATGACCTGCTTTCGGATGTTGGTCCTGCCTTGTATGAGCGGGTGGACTTGCGCCTCAGCCGCCCTGTTGCAAAAGCCGAGATGGTTGAGTTCCTAACCAAGAATGCGCCTGCGGAAATCGGCGGGCAGAAGGTGGATGAGATCGGTCAGCGTGATGGTGTGAAATACATCATGGCAGATGATTCATGGCTTTTGATCCGCCCTTCCGGCACGGAACCGGTCTTGCGCGTGTACGCCGAAGGGCGGACGCAGGAAATGGTCAAAGCATTGATCGGGTATGGAAAAACGGTGGCAGAAAGCGTGGTTTGATGAAAAAAAGGACAGCGGATATCCGCTGTCCTTTTTGATCGTAAACTCTTACTTTTACCTTGTTGGGGAAACACGCAGCCTGCGGGCAAGTAGGATCACAATGATGAAGGCAAGCGCCATGACAGTTAATCCTGGTACGCCGTAATCGTCCATGAAGCCGGTCTTCGGCAGGGCGGTGGATGTCGGCACAATGGTCAACTGGGCAATCGCCGCCTGAGTCAGAGCCGCGCCCACAGTGGCGGTTGCGGCGGCGGGCGTTCCTCCGCTCGCTGCGTTCGGGTCGGGTGTTTCAGTGGCTGTGGCGACGTTGACAACGGAAGTGGCGCTTGGTTCAAGTGTGGCAGTCGGCAAAATGGACGCTTCGAATGTGGCGGTCAGCGCATCGTTGATGAAACTGCTGGCGGCCAGCGCCGTTTGTGTGGCGTCTGTGGCGGCTTGTGCTTGCTGCGCCGAACGTGTCTGCGAGCCGAAGAGATAGACTCCCACAAGGCAGGCAATGGAGATCAGGATGATCCCGCCCAAGATCCCAACCGCGATCAGGAATGTACGGTTGTTGCTGGATTCCTCCGGAAGCGGGGCTTCATCGAAATTATCGAAATTGGGTTCTTCAAAAGACATTTGGGCACTCTCCTGATGTTTGTTGTCTCGAAAAATATATACGCCCTGAATGATAACTTGCAGGTATTATCCCACAACTTCGAGGTTTGCGAGGGGCGCAATGACCGTCTCGTCGTTTTCGAGTTTGATTTCCGCGGCAGGGGCGCGCAAACCGCTTGGCAGAGTGGTCAGACCCGGTTGAATGGATAGGATCGAACCGATCATGCCCATGGCAGGCGGGCGGCGCATCCGTACTTGAAGTCCCGGAGCAAAAGTCTCCACTTCGCGCGGCATGGGCGGCTCGGACGATGTCGGCAGGGGGATGATCACTTCGGGCTTTGCGCCGGTATAACGGTCATATACCTCCGCGTTGACCGTCACTTCGCGCTTGGCGTTCGTGCTGAGCAATTTATATGCGGCGGAATTCATCGGCAGGGAACCAAACCCTTCGATGGCGATGACCGGGTAACGCATTTCGCGCGCCTTCGACATGAGCGAAGGCAGGATGCTTGAAAGGATCAAACCGCGTACCGGTAATTCTGCCGCAGTTTGCAAGGTCTCCACATCCCTTACCATGCCTGCCAGAATAATGGAACCGCGCAGACTCACATCCAAACGTCCGGCCGTCAGCACGCCATCGGGCTTTTCGGCAAGGTTCACCAGCAAGCCTGAATTGATCCGTCCGTTACCCCAAAAGCCTTGCACAAGCGAGCCGGCCGTCTGAATCACGACGCCGCGATCTGGAATCACTTCGATGACCGTGCCTGGAATACCAGCGCGCAACTCCACCTTGGATTCGCCGACTTCCATTAACACCTGTCCGCCGCCTACTGCCACTACGCGCCCTTCGCGAATCGTGCGGACGTGACGCGGAAAGATGCCCCTTCCGACTGCAATCTCTGCATCTGCAGGCAGGCGGTCGCCGACTTTGCATTTGATGAGGCGGTCAGCCATTTCCGGCGAAACGCCGAGGAGCCGCGCCACATCCAACATAGAATGTTCGCGCGCCCATTTGGTTTCGGCAACCACATCCACCGGGCTGACCTTTTGCTGCACGCGCGCAAGCACCGTGCCCGAAATAGGCAATAACCTTTCACGTACAATGGAAGTAAGACCGATAATGTGATGTACAGGAGCCTGCATCGTTTAACCGCCTCCGAGAGTCCAAATCCATTTTTTGATGAGTTCACGCCTCCGCACCGGATCAGACGGAAGATCCAGCGGACGCCCGCGCCCGTCGAACACAACGCCTAACGCCCCGCCGCTCACTGGTATTGTGCCCCCTTTGCCGGGTCCAAAGCCGACATCTGCTCCGTGCAAACATTGAACGGTGAGCTTGCCTGCTTCTCCGCTGGCAAGTGGCAGGGTTTCCAAGCTTCCGAATTTCAATTCCACGCGGGTTTCGGTTCCGTTTTCATAGGTCAGTTTTGCCCGCAGGATGGGTCTTCCATATGTGGTGGAAATGACAGGTGATACCACCGTACCAAGGCTGAGGAACGCGCCAGACTCGAGTACTTGTACTGGCAGGATATTGTTTTGTGAGGCCGCCGACCCCAAAAGCGACAACAGATTATTCTGGTCGAGGATGACGGTGGTCACGCCAACAGGTTGGAGCGAGTCCAGGAGCAGGAGCAGGCTCTGACCGGGGCGCGAAGCGTCGCTCAATATCCCGCCTCCCGCGAGGATGGGTTCGAAGAGCGGCGTGAGAGTCGGCTTGATGGATGCAGTGTTCTTTGGGAAATCGCGCTGCGCAGATTGAACTGCCAGATGCAGGGCTTGTCTTGCCACCGCCTGCGAGAGGGCAAAGTCTTCCTTTGTGGCGGCAACTGCAGAGGGATAGAGCGATTTCTGGTGCAGGTAATCGAACAATACGCCAGCGGGAATCTCGAACGGCGACCATCGCAGAATGTCTTCGAGAGTGGTGTATTGGAGGAGCCCCGCGAGGTTTTCTCCCAAACCGAATTGCGGATACACTTTCAGCGTGGACTTGTTCTTGAAACCCGCCGCAATGACTGCGGCGGATACGCCGAGATCGACGCTCAAGATTCCCTTTTGAGAACCATACACCTTTGAAAGAAAACGTACCATACGCCCGGCGGCGTAAGCGGTCGGCAGGATGTGACCGCCCGACCAAATATCGAGCAATTCCACACCTTTCATCTGCCGTTTGCGGATATTGATGAACATGCGCGCCAATTCACGTTCGGCGGGGTCAATATCTTCAGTGTCGAGCGAGGGGCGGATATTCGGGCTGAAGTGCAGTGATGTAGCCAGCGATCCGACAAGGCTCCGGACTTCCTCCTCCATTTTTTCGTTGCCTGCGAATAACACTGCCGGGCGTTTTTCGTCCGGCATGAGGAAGCTGGCAAGCCCAATGGGTTCGAGCAGTTTTTGAATGGAGCGCGAAGCGCCGCCGTCCGTTCCTCCGGCAATCACAACCAAGTCGGGGCGGATGCGGAGTAGATTGTCGATCAATTGATCAGGTTTGCGCTGGTCGTTCAATCCGATGGCATCCAGAATACGGGCATAGGTTGATTCGGTGAGCCTGTACGCGCTGTCGAGGGAAACGTCTTTGAGCAAGCCGACGACGACGGTTTTGACGGCGGGTCCTGCCGATAAGGTGACAACCAGCGCATCCACGCCGGACCCGTCGGGCTGACCCGGCATAATGGGACCTCGCGCGTCATCGAGCAGGGTCCTGCCGAGAATGTTCGACAGGTTCGCGATTGCATTGCGCACGCCTTCCGCGACATCCTTGAACGGCGCTTCGGCGGTGCTGGGCGCCGCGCCGGATGCCACAAAGCGATATTCGCCTTCAATAACGTCAAACAGAACCGCACGCGTGCTGGCAGCGCCGACGTCAATTGCAAGGAGTGAATTTCCGGTAATTAACGAAGATGACATAACGCTATAGATTCCCGAGGAAGTGGATCAGCGATGCGATGCGTTCGATCAGGGCGGTGAGTGCGGCGGCGTAGACGCCTGCAAAGATTACGCCGAGAGTGATGCCGATGAAGATGCGCCCTGCCCAAGCGATGACATCGATCAGCCAGAAACGACGCATGGCGCCATCCGGTTTGGGGCGCGCCCCGAAGTGGAAATACAGCAGGGTGGTGACCGTTCCAACAAGGATGATTGTCCCATTGGCGAGCACTTCAGCAAGCCCGATGTTGCGTGCGGCGGCGATTTGCGGATCGAAGAAATCAATGGTCGCTTCGATCTGCGGCAGGATTGTGCCGATCAATGCGCCCGCAATGATGACAGCCGCGCCGACACCGACGAGGAACGCCATGGTGATGCGGGCAATCCCCGAAAGCCGCGGCGAAATTTTCATAAGGATGAAACCTGCGCCGAGCAGGGGCGCAAGGATGAAGAGTTTATCCGCCAGCGAGCCGGTGAGCACGGCGGGCAGCAATGGCGTCCACAAGCGTGGAACGATGACCTGCCACCAGATCACTGCCGCCACATATCCGGAAGCCACGCCTACAAAGATATAAACTGCGACGCGAAAAAGCGGGTTATCCCCGATCAAATAACTGAGGATGAGAATGGTGAACAAGAACCCCAGAACACCGCTGATCAGGTCCGGTGAAAAGATCATACTGTTTTTGTCTCCCTGTTCGTTCTTCGATCACGCAGCCCCAACGCAAGATTCCATAAACTGCCGCCCAATGTCAGCGCCATGGCAGCGAGCATGCCCAGGCTGTAGGCATCCCAGTAGTTCCTTGCTGTGCCGGGGCGACCCGCGTTGAATTGCTCGAAGAGCGCGCCGCCATACAGCCCCGGTATCATGCCGTTTACCTGCGCCGAGTCATGATAAGGCTGGATCATGGGCGCAGCCTGCGAACTGGACACGACAAGGAAAGGCATGCTTCCGCGCAGGGATTCTGTTTGCTCGACCCAGACGCGGGCGGCATCGGCGTTGTCGGTGAGGAGGATGAGCGCGGCAAACTGCGGGAACGACGCCACGCCTTCCAGCGGCGCAGTGCCCCAGGCAGGTTGGAGATTGATATCCAAAGGAGAGGCAACAGGAGGGTTTTGTGCAAATGCGCGGATGCCCATTTGTCCGCCGGGGAGGTAGCCCAGGTTCAGGTATGTAAATCCGCCGTTTTTGTAATGTTCAGCCAAAGGTCCGGTGATGAAGCGCTCCGCCAGAATGGAGCCGGTCTGGCTGGTGGAGATGAACGTCAGGCGCGGGTGGCTGAAAAGGATGATCTGGTCGAGGAGGGGCACGGCAGCGGCTTCCATTTCACCTGCGCGCGAAGGTTCATAGTCGAAAGCAACGAGGACTGGCGCGTTTTGCGGAAGAGACTGCGATACGAGCATCGCATTCCGAACTTCGTTCGGCACGCCCAGCGGCATGGAAAAGATCCGCGTGTTCAATGCCGTGGTGAATAGCGCAATGCTCAAAACGATAAACGCGAGGAACCAACGCAGACTGCGCGAAGCTCTCAAGTGAGAGAAAGACTCGATTGGAACCGGGGAAGTTTCCGCCGCAAGGAGCTGCTCCAAAATTTCGGCATGACCGAGTTGTTCATCGGATGCCTGTAATTTGTTGGAATAGGTTTTGGGTTTGCTGGTGGGGGCGAAACCGGGCACAGCCGGGAGCACGCCTTGCAAACCTGCCAGCGCGCCGCGCGATTCAAGCGTCTGGTCGCCTGCGGCGGATGGCTGCACTGGAGTCGACTCCACTGGGCGCATTGCCTGCACCCACGCGGGCAGTTCGCTTGGCTTCAGCGCATCTTCGCTGGCGGCCGGCGCCGGGGTCTCCGGCGCAGGGGTATCTGATGTCCCCGAAAGCCAGTCCGGCATTTCTGTGAACAGATCGTCCAAATTTTCATTGGATTCGGCGCCGGGTATGAAGGCAGGAGGCGCCTCAAAAGGGGTATTTGTTTTGGATGCTGGGTCAGGCTCGCTTAAGGAAGGTGTTTCTGACGAAGCAAACGTCTTCAACCAATCCGGGGTATCGGACGGCGCTTCCGGTTCTGGCTCGGGTTGTTCTTCAGGCTGATTGAAAATCGAGGATTGAGGCGCAGCGGCTTTTAACCAGTCTGGAAGATCGCCCAATACATCATCCTGGGCTCCAGTTGATTCCTGCCTTGGTTCGGATGGCGGCTCCGAAGCCTTCGGATTTTGCATTTCATTTTTCAACCATGGCGGAGTTGTATCCTGAAGCGGCTTCTCTTCCGGAGCCGGAACTTTCAACCAATCCGGCATATCCGCCGAGGAAAAAGACGCTTCCGACTCGCTCGTGTTTGATTCTGAAAAACCAGCCGATTCCCTGCCTTGAGTTGATTCCGCTGTGCCGCCCAATCCCCTCAGCCAGTCCGGCGCATCAATGGGAAGTTCGGGCGCATCTTGAGGGGTATCGGCGCTCGTATCTTCGGATTTTGAATCTGCATCCGCCGACATCTTTCGCAGCCAATCCGGCGTGCCCCCGGCAGATATATCGGAAACAGGCTCATCGAATGGAGCCATTTGTTCAGGCGCCTGGAATCCGCTTGGTTGATCTGTTTCCTGTGTCCATCCGGCAGCCAATTCATCCTTTTCATCTGCCAGCGAATCGGGTTGCTGCAATCCTGCCAGCCAGGAGGGCGTCTCGGAATTATCCGTTTGCGCAAAATCATCACTGCCGCCCAATTCCACCCAGCGTGTGCCGAAAGTTTCAGCTTCAGGGGGTTTTTGTTTGGATGAAGTGCCGGTAATGCTTGCAAGCCAGTCTGGGACTTCATCTTCTTCGTCATCGCTTGTCTGAGATCGGAGTCCGCTCAAAAGGTCTTCGCTGGAGGCAGGCGATGTTTGTTTGGCATGTTGCAGCGATTCCCCGCCTTCTTCGTCTGTTTTTCGAGCGGCATCTCGCGCATCCCTCAACCATTGCGGCAGGATGGGTTCGAGTTCCGCAGTATTCTTTTTCGTTGGGGCTTGCCCGGGTTTGATGAAAGCATCTTCATCAAGCTCGCCGGTCACCGATAAAAGGGGGGTAAGGCAATTCTTACATGTTGCCTGCCCGCGCGGATTCATTTCATCGCAATTTGGACATTTGATCATTTCAGCCATTAATTCCCCCCGTATGGACGATCTGCACCGAACAGGACTCGCAGTCCGGTGGTAAGTGTTCCAAGCGCAATGCCGATCAAAAGCCCGCGCGCGCCGCCCAGCGCCCAGATCTGAGAAACCCAGGGGCGGATCAATGTGCCGATCACTGGAACATCACCGAAAGGAAGGGTGGCAGACCCCAGGAAAATGATGGCGGCGGTAATAACGAAGACAATGCTCATGATGTCCATCCGTCTGCGAAGGAGGCGAATGGCGGCATACAGGAGGGACACGGTCAAAAGCCCCATCAAGGCGGCTTCCACTGGAAGGATGATGCCGTTCAACAGGATTTGCATCATGCTGTTTTGCGGGGGAAGAATAAGACCAAAGATAAGTGTGGCAACCAATGCGATCACAAGAAGCGCGCTGTAAAGACTTCCCTTTTCAGCGCGGCGTACTTTATCGGTGTGAACGGCAATCAGGTTGAAAATTCCCACCAGCGCGGCAAAGCCGGTAAGGATGACCGCCCAATTCAGTAAAAGGATCTGGACGGGTATCAACGGTTGGAAGAAATAGCCACCCAACACGAGAACTCCCGCCGCGATGGCAATGACAGCAGTAAATACGCGCATTAGATTATCCCCAGAAACTTTGCGGCTGTGCCGGCGAGCAAAGCGAGGATGATCAGCCAGCGAAGAATATCCTGCACGGTAAGGCTTGCAGTGTGAGACGCGCCCGCGCCGAGATACGCGCCCGCTCCGAATAGTTCTTCGCCGATCAATGCTTCATCGGTGCTGGCAAAGAGAACGGATTGGCCTGCCAGGTTGTCGCTCGCGCCGATCAAGGTAACGTGTTCACGATCCGAAGTGTCGGTGATCAACGCGGCTTCGGGTCCGAAATGTCCGATCAGGATGTTTGCGGAAACGTTTTCATTTTTGGAAATGTTCATGGCTCCGGCGGCATAACTGAACGGGGATAAACCGGTTACGCGTCCGGTGGTGGGAACGTACAATTCCTCGACCCCTGCGGCTTGATATCCAGCCTGCAGTGTGTCCTGGGTCAACAGACCAAGCGGCGGGTCGCCGGCAGAAGCGACGGCGGGCTTGTCACTTGTGGAGGTGCGTTCTGCAATAATGCGCAGCATTGCCAATCCGGCGAGGGCAGATCCTCCGCGCCCGTCTAGAAGACTGCCGTGACCAAGGGAAATGTGCAGGCGGGTGCCATCTTCGATGCTTAGCCCAAGCGTGCGGATCAGGCGGGTATAGGCGGGTATGTCGCGCAGACGGGCTGGCGATCTTTTCTTCCATGCTGTCAGGGCGAGCAAAAGGAATGCGGTGATGATGAGGATCGAAGGCGCAAGGATCATGGATTGTCTCCATCCCGAGTCAGGAAGGAAATAAAGGCGTGAGTTTCCTGTTCGTCTTCGAGCATATTGGCAAGCGCAGTCAATTGATCGTTCCTGATAAAGCCGCCGCTAAAATAAAGCGCCTGCGCTCCAAGCAAAGCAAGAGGGCTTCCTGCTTCGAGGAACGAGGCGGCTATGTTGTTAAGTTGATGTTGGCGCAAGGTCTCAGCCCAGCGGTGCCAAAATGCGCGCGTTGACTCCATGATTAAGGCGAGTATAGCATAATTTTAATGTTGCCCCTTGCGCCCTGTGCGTTGAAATGATTGCAGTTTTATGAAATTTACAGGGAGCTTATGGCGCAATGATCGTGCCGGGAAGTATTTCGGTATCTTTTGGGATGATGACGACGCCGTCCCGTACGTACCATTTCTCGTTATCAATGTCTTTGTTGCGGGAGAACGGGCGGATGGTTACGTTTTCGCCGATGCGCGCATTCTTGTCGAGGATGGCGCCTTCAATGTGGCAGTTTGCGCCGATGCCGATGGGAAGATTTTCAGACAACACGCGTTCGTAATAGTCGGCTCCCATGACGATGCTGTCTTTGATGATGCATCCTTCGGCGACCTGACTGCGGATGCCAATGATGGAATGCACAATCTCAGATTTGCGAATGCGGCTTCCGTCCGCGACTAATACGTCCTGCAGGCGGGAATCCTCCACAGTGGATGCGGGCAGGTAGCGTGTTTCTGTATAAATGGGGAATTTTGCATCGTAGAAGTTGAAGGGAGTTTCGGTTGTAGTGAGCATAAGGTTCGTTTCGTAAAACGAACGAATGGTTCCGATATCCTGCCAGTAATCGTCGAAATCGAAACCATACACTTTGTGGGATTGGATCGCCTGCGGGATGATGTCACTGCCGAAGTCATCGTGATTGGGGAAGTCCTGCAAAAGATCGATCAGGACTTTTGTGTTGAACATGTAGATGCCCATCGAGCCGAGGAAAGGTCTCTGGGGATCGTCGCGGCTGATGTATTTTTTTTGGATTTCCGGGTCTTTGGGCTTTTCGACAAAATCCGAGATACGCCCATCCGCCTCACGCTTCAGAATGCCGAAACGAGGCGCTTCTTCCAAGGCGACCGGTTGTACTGCCACCGTGATATCAGCATTCTTCTCCCAGTGGTATTCCGCCATCGCGCTGTAGTCCATGCGGTACAGATGGTCGCCTGCAAGGATCAACGTATATTTTGCGTTGGCGGCATGGATTTCCAACAATTGTTTGCGAACGGCATCTGCGGTACCCTGATACCAATCCGCGCTTTCGATGGTCTGTTCCGCCGCCCAGATCTGTACCCAGCCTTGGTGAAAAGAATCAAAGTTGTACGTCCGCGTGATGTGGCGGTGCAGGGAAACGGAATTGAACTGTGTCAGGATGGCGATGCGGAAAATCTCGGAGTTGATGCAGTTGCTGAGGGGGATGTCAATGAGGCGGTATTTTCCCGCGATTGGCACGGCGGGTTTGGAGCGCATTTTGGTCAACGGATACAGGCGCGCTCCGCGTCCTCCCCCAAGGATCACTGCCAGGACTTCGTTCAATGACGGCATAATGCACCTCCTGGAATTTCATGACACTGCAAATGGCAAAATGATCCCTATTTTACACCCATCAACCGGCGGACGCGATGAATGATGTAAACAATCGGGTACGCCAGAAGAATGAGGATGTCTATGATGGCGAACAAAAGGTAGAGCTTCATGCAGTGGACTCCGGTGAATTAAGCGCGACTTGTCATACAAATGTATACGTTTAACAGGCAACCATGTTGCATTCAATTATTATTCTACGTTTCTGAAAAGACCCTGTCAACTTATTTGCTTGTCCCACATATAAAATTCAAACGCCCTCCAAGTCAGGAGGACGTTCCAGATGGGTTGCTTGGCGTCAAAATCCCGTAGGGTATAATACCCGTTCGAGTACTTGTGCGCTGTGCCGAAGGAGGGAATCGAACCCTCATTCCCGTAGGGAACACGATTTTGAGTCGTGCGCGTCTGCCAATTCCGCCACTTCGGCTCATTTGTCAAAGGTCCCGCATTGGCGGGGCGAACGCAAGTATACCACTCTCAACTACAAGGTCAAGATGAAACTAGGAATTATTGGATTGCCCCAATCTGGAAAGACGACAATCTTCAATGCAATCACGCGCGGCAACGCTCCCACAACCGCCTCAGCGGGGCGCATCGAGGTGCATCAAGCCGTGGTGGATGTGCCTGATCCTCGTGTGGATGTGCTCTCGAAGATGTTCAACCCGAAAAAAACGATCTACGCCAAAGTAACCTACGCGGATATTGCCGGACTGGAAACTGGTTCCGCCAAAAGCGGCATTTCGGGTCAGTTGTTGAATCAACTTAACCAGATGGACGGTTTGCTGCTGGTTGTGCGCGCCTTCGAGAATGACACTGTAATGCACCCGAACGGAAGCGTGAATCCGCTTCGCGATGCTGAAATGATGACCGGCGAACTGTTATTGAACGACTTAATCGCCGTCGAACGGAAATTGGAGCGCCTCACTGACGAACGCAAAAAGGGCGGCACAGATAAAACCTTGAACGCGCGTCAGACGGAGTTGTTCGAGAAATTGCATGCGACGCTTTCAGATAACGAACCCCTGCGCGACATCGAATTCACTCCGGAGGAAGAAAAGGAACTGTCCAGTTTTGGGTTGCTGACGCGCAAACCCATCCTCACGGTATTCAACCTCGGCGAGGGACAATCTGCGCCAGATGCCGGCGGGCTTGACCATCCTTCTGTGGCGTTGATGGGCAAGTTGGAAATGGAAATCGCGCAATTATCCACCGAAGACGCCGCCATTTTTATGGAAGAATATGGCATTAAAGAACTCAGCCTGAACCGCATGATCAATCTCTCATATGAACTGTTGAAGGAACAGACTTTCTTCACTGTGGGCGAGGATGAAGTCCGTGCATGGGTGACGCATCGCGGCGCGACGGCGCAAGAGGCGGCTGGCGAGATCCATACCGATCTATCGCGCGGATTCGTTCGGGCGGAGGTGGTGGCTTACGAAGACCTCGTCAGTCTCGGGTCCATGAACGAGGCGAAAGCGAAAGGCAAGTTAAGACTTGAAGGCAAGGAATATCCGATCAAGGACGGCGATATCATGCATGTCCGGTCGAGTTTATGATGTCATTGCGAGCGAGGGCAAGGCAATACGAGAGATCGTTTCTTCGCTCGTCGCAATAACAAAACGTCACAAGGAGACTTTATGGCATACAAACTTTCAAAATGGGATTTGTCCCCGCTCTACCCCGGCTATGACAGCCCGGAATTGCAAAGCGCATTCGATATGATCGAAGAGCAGGTCGCTTCTTTTGAGGGCGTGCGAGACAAACTCAAACCGGACATGCCCGCCGAACAATTTTTGGATGTGGTGAAAGCCAGCGAGGCGACAACGCGTATCGGCAACAAGTTGTATTCGTTCGCGGGTTTGTCTTTTACCGCGGATACACAAGACCAGAAGGCGCAGGCATTGCAGGCGCGTGTAATGCAGTTTCTGGCGGAGATCGAGAATCGCACGCTGTTCTTCAGTTTGTGGTGGAAGGGGTTGGACGACGAAAACGCCAAACGACTGATGGATACCTCAGGCGATTATTGTTATTATCTCGAAGCCATGCGTTTATACAAACCGCATACATTGAGCGAACCGGAAGAGAAGGTCATCAACCTCAAGAATGTGACAGGCGTGAGCGCGCTTGGGAATCTGTACGATTCGATTACGAACCGATATACCTTCAAGATGAAGATAAAGGGCAAAGAGCAGGAACTTACATTTTCCGAACTGCAATCGTACCGTTACAGCACAGACCCGGACCTGCGCGCCGAAAGTTATCGCGCTCAGTTCAAGGTATATGCGGACGATGGACCCATTTTGGGACAGATCTACCAGACCATTTTGCGCGACTGGCATAATGAGAACGTGACCCTGCGGAAATTCAAGAATTCCATTGCGCCCCGCAATTTGAACAATGACATTCCAGAAGAAGCGGTGGAAGCATTGCTCAGTGTGGCGCGCAAGAATGCGGGCATCTTCCAGCGATACTTCAAAATGAAAGCCAGGTACATGGGCATGAAGAAACTGCGCCGGTACGATATATATGCGCCGGTTGCGGCTTCGAAGAAGACCTATGATTGGGATGAAGCCGTCACCATGGTATTGGATGCGTTCAACGCATTCGAGCCGAGAATTGCAGAATTGGCGAAACGGGTCTTCGATCACAAACGCATTGATAGCGAAATCCGCAAGGGCAAGCGCGGTGGCGCATTCTGCTGGAGTTACCTGCCGGAAGAAACCCCGTATGTGCTGGTCAACTATCAGGGTACGGGACGCGAGGTGGCGACGCTCGCACATGAGCTCGGTCATGCCATTCACGCCATGCTGGCATCGCACCACAGCACGTTCACGTTCCATTCGTCGCTTCCGTTGGCGGAGACTGCCTCCACATTTGCGGAGATGGTTCTAATCGACAAACTGCTTGCGGAAGAGACGGATGCGCCTGTGCGCCGTGACATCCTCTTCAAACAGATGGACGACTCCTATGCGACGATCATGCGCCAGTCGTACTTTGCGATGTTCGAAAAGACCGCGCATGAGATGGTGCAGAAGAACGCCTCAGTGGATGACCTGAGCGCCGCCTATCTAGACAACCTAAAGCAACAATTTGGCGACTCTCTCGACCTGAGCGATGAGTTCAAATGGGAGTGGGTGGGCATCCCGCACATCTATCAGGTGCCGTTCTATGTGTATGCGTACGCTTTCGGTCAATTGCTGGTACTGGCTTTGTATCAGCAGTTCAAGGCGGAGGGTGAATCGTTCAAACCGAAGTACTTGAAAATTCTCTCCGCGGGCGGATCAGAAGCGCCCGAGCGAATCCTGAATGAAGCAGGGATTAACATCCGCGACCCGAAGTTCTGGCAGGGCGGCTTCGATGTGCTGGAGAAACTGGTCAGCGAACTGGAACAGTTACCCGTACCAAAGCCTGTGAAAGCAAAGAAATCTCCTGCAAAGGGGAAGAAGCGGGCAACAAAGAAGGTATCGAAATCCAAGCCCGTCAAAGGCAGGAACGCAAAGAAAAGATGAGGAGACCAGGCAGCCATCGCAAGATGGCTGCCTTCGATTTATCTTCGAATTTTAATACCCCGCCTATCAACTCTTGCTACAATTTGGATTGAAGTTTCGTTGTTTGTTGAAGAAAGGAGGATCATGAAACGCCTTATCATGACCTTGGTGTTGACCACACTTTCATGCGGCGTGTCGCAGATAGCGCCTACCGAAACGGTTATATCCGCCAAACCTGTACAAGCGTCTGCTACACCTGCGGTTGAAAATACGAAGGAGGTTGATGTGAAATTCGAATTGACCAGCCCGTCATTTGAGAACGGAAGTCCGATCCCTGTTGATTTTTCCTGCAAGGGGCGCAATGTAAATCCCGTGCTTGCGTGGACCGAACCGCCCACTGGAACGAAGAGTTTTGCCCTCATCATGGACGATCCCGACGCGCCCTCAGGGATATGGGTGCATTGGGTTATCTATGACATCCCCGCCTCTGCACGCGGACTTCCAGAGGCGGTTCCAGCCGACCCGGCGCTCAGCGATGGAAGCTTGCAGGGCGTTACATCGGCGCGAAGCACCGGGTATCACGGTCCCTGCCCGCCGTCCGGGACGCATCGCTATTTCTTCAAACTATATGCTTTGGATGCAATTCTGTCTCTGCCGGATGCCGATGGAAAAAGACTAGTTACAGCAATGGAAGGGCACATCCTTGGTTCAGCGGAATTAATGGGGACGTTCAGCAAGTAACTTGGATAACAAAAAGAGACAGCCACTTTCAAAGCGACTGTCTCTTTTTTATTTCGCGATTATCTATTCGTCAGTCAGTTCATACTCTCCTGGGTCTTCTTCAATGGACATTACCGGCTCTTCCTTCTCGCGTTTTTCGAGGAATTCCAGATTCTGGGCGATGACCTTGGTGTAATACTTCGTTTCACTGTTGGCTTCATACTTGTCGGTCTTCAGCCGTCCCTCTACGAAGATCAAACTGCCCTTCTTGAGGTATTCCTGACAAACCTCGCCAAGCCGCCCCCATACTTCGATGTTGACCCATTCGGTGGATTCCTTCGTCTCGCCATTCTTGTCTTTCCAGCGGTTGCTGACCGCCAGACTGAAATGGCAGACTTTCTTGCCGGTGGGCGTGAACTTGCTCTCCGGGTCCTTCCCAAGCCGCCCGATCAATTGAACGCGGTTTAGAGTTGGCATGTCGGCTCCCCTTTCGTTTCATTAACTTTTAGATGCTGTGTACGTGTCATAATTGGTCTCCTTTTTATCTAAAAGCACCAGGTTGAATTTTGAACAGGGTTATACTTGTTCTACCCTGCGCTTTCCGAGGGTGTTTCGGTGGGCGCCGGAGGCGGAGTTACAGCCTCGGCTTTTTTCAGAACGGGCAGGCCCGTCTTCATTTCCACCACGTTATAGCCTGCGGGTACGGCGTCCAGAGCGCCTTCCTTGATCTCCTTGGAGAAGAAGAACATCTTGCCTTTCGAGTGCAGGTAGTAGGTTGTTCCCTTTGAATTGGTAAAACCGTAAGCCATTTTTGATCTCCTTAAACTAAATTGATGATGTCAGTGTAGAACAAAGTTTCTACCCTGTCAAGTAGGAAAAAAGTTTTATGTCTATACAAATTTGGAGTGTGAATGAAGACTGTATCCTCTCTCTCTGACCTAAGAGCCGCCCGCCTCTCTCTCGACGGGAGAGTTGGTCTGGTTCCCACGATGGGGTATCTTCACGAGGGACATTTGTCGCTTGTCCGCCAGGCAAAGGCGGAGAATCAACATGTCGTCGTCACCATTTTCGTCAACCCGACCCAGTTTGGACCGAGCGAAGATCTCTCGAAATATCCCCGCGACCTCGAACGTGACTTGAGTCTGCTCGAACCTCTCGGTGTGGATTTGGTCTGGACGCCCACAGCGGAGATCATGTATCCGAGCGGCTACCAGACCTGGGTGGAGGTCGAGGCGCTTTCAAAAGGCTTGGAAGGCGCGATGCGTCCCGGTCATTTCCGGGGTGTAGCTACCATCGTGGCGAAGTTGTTCAACGCCACACAGCCGCATAAAGCATATTTCGGTCAAAAAGACGCCCAACAGGCGGCGGTCATCCGGCGCATGGCTGTGGATTTGAACTTTCCGCTTGATGTAATTGTCTGCCCGACGGTGCGTGAGGGAGATGGGTTGGCGATGTCCAGCCGCAACAAATATTTGGGCGAAGCCGAACGCAAAGCCGCGACGGTGCTTTTCCGCGCCTTGGGCGCCGCGCAAAAATTGTATGAAGTCGGCGAGCGGAATGCGGAAAAGTTGCGCGCGAAAATGAAGGAAGTGCTTGGGAACGAGCCGCTGGCGCAGATGCAGTATGTCTCCTGCGCGGATTATTCTTCGCTCGAAGAATTGGATATGATTAAAGGAAAAACACTGCTTTCGATGGCAGTGTTTTTTGGGAAAACGCGTTTGATTGATAATTTCGTATTGGAGTAGAGGCGGACGACTCATCCGCCTCTACGAATGGATTTACGGACCCCACTTCATATTTCTTGCAAACGGCACGAGCGGGATCATGGCGCTCCCGTCGGTGGGATATAACTGCGCTTCGCCGCCCATGTAGATCTGGTCGGTTTGGGCGTTGGCGACGATGACAAAGCTGGCGTCGGGAGCCCAAAGCGCCTCATTCATGTTTTGGAAGGTTTCAGGTCGCAGGGCGGTTCTGCCGGTCGCGCCATCCGCCGCCGAACGGACAAGCTGCAAGGGCGGACGTTCCATCATTTCGCTGTTCGGCACGCTGGCGTAGAAGAAATACAATTGACCATCCGGCGCGATGAAAGGATTGTCGGCAACCTCGGCCGGGCTGCTGTCGTAATCTCCTTTGAGCAGGGTGGTGACGTTTCCGGAGGCGGTATCCACGCGCCACAGACCGGCGGCGAACATGCCGGAGGTGGGGCTGCCGGAGAATAGAGCGGAACCATCCGGGCTGAGCGAGTAATCGCCGCAACAGATGATTGCGCGGTCTGTCTCTTTCAACCGCACAAGGGCGCCGCCGTTCAGGTAATAGATGGCGGAGGATGCGCCTTCGTAATATCCAAGCGTGATGATAAGTTTGCTTCCGTCGGCAGAATACAGTTCGGGGCGATAGAGTTCGCGCGGCAGGGCAAAGTTGTTATCCAGATATTCCACCTGGTCGTCCAATACACGGTTGGACTGTCCGCTGACGATGGAGTAGAAACTCAATCCTTTATGTCCATAGGCAATGGTCTGCCCGTCTGGTGACCAGACCGGGTTGGTGATGCTGGTGAGAAAGGCGTCATCCGGGGTGCTTGGTCCGCCGTCCACGATCATGCTGCGGCTGCTTCCATCCGCGTTGACGGTGAGCAATTGGTTGTTGGAGATGTAGGCGACACTGCCATCCACAGGCGAGACATCGTATTGGCTTACATTTGCAGGCTCAAAAGTGAGCTGTGTCACTGTCTTTCCATCTTTATCCAGCCTGAAGACCTGCATGATCTGCGCCCCGTCATTGGCAAGATAATACATCGAGTGCGGCAGTAAGCCGGATGGATTGTCCGCAGGCTGAGGCGTGGAAGGAAGCGGCGAGCCGTCGCCGGGAGAGGATGTGAGCGCGGCGAAGGTTGCGGCGACGACTGTCTCGATGTTGGCAGGTCCGCTTGACGGTGTGGTCTCGAGCGGATTGGCGCACGCAAGAGCGGCGATCAGCACGGCAAGAATGGCTAAAAATGGTTTTGGTCTTTTCAACATACGCACCTCGTTTTAAATACAACAAAGACGCCGCGCGGAAGGAAAGGTTCCGTTTGGAACGTCTTTGTTTATGGGTTGATTACACTTGTTCGTAATGATGAACGGGGACGACGAAGACAGTGGCGCGTTTTTCATTGTCCTTTTTGGGAAGCGCATCCCGCATGGTCTGAATGGCGGCTTCCACCTGATTATCCTCCACACCCAACAGCATGGTGACCACGCCGCTTCGTAAAAAACCGCCCGTAGAAGCCACGCGGGTTACGCGGAAACTTCCGGACGTGAACGCCTGCGTCAGCGTGTCGGCGTCGTGGTCCTTGACGATAACAATAATCATTTTCATGGCGATTTCTCCTCGGTGAGTTAGATCTGTTCGAACTGTTCCACCGGCAGGGCGAACACAGTCGCGCCGCCCACAGTGACAGGAACCGGCGCGGGCATGGGCATGGGAGACCCTTCCAGTGGAAGGGTCATGTATTCAACGCGCTGGCGGCATGCTTCATGAAGCACGCCCAAAGCCTTGTCTTCCGTGCCGAGCGGAAGACCGATCAATAAGGTCGCATTGCGCCTGCCGAGAAAACCGCCAGCGCTGGAGAGGTATGTCAAAGACGCGCCCACGTTCTGCAGGGCTGTGGTAGCCGAGTCCAGGTCCTGTTCCTGAATGACCGCCACCAGTAACAAATGAACGGCGGAGTTTGTCATCTGTTCCTCCTTTTCATTTCGACGGATTTGATTCGCTTGGATAGGTTCACGGCGTCTCCATTTCCATCACATCCCCATGAGGAGGCGCGTCAGACGAAGCCGCAGCCTGCTCTGCTTCTCCCGGGTTTTCCTTGGCCCTATCCTCTTTTTGCGCAAACAGCGCCCGCAAGATCGGCGGCGTGACGAGCGTGGTCGCCAGCACCATGACGACAATGGCGGAAAATTCGTGATCGCTTACAAGACCATTCGTACTGCCAATGCTTGCCGCGATCAAACCAACTTCGCCGCGCGAGATCATACCCGCCCCAAGTTGAACGGATTCGCGCGTCGTCAACCCGCCCAGTCTTGCGCCGATTCCGGCTCCCAGCCATTTGCCAACGATGGCCACCAGCACGACTACAAACGTGAACAGCAACGCATCCATCTGGAAGGTGTGCAGGTCGGTGGTGAGCCCGATATTTACGAAGAAAACCGGCACGAACAAGCCGTATGCCAGCGAATGAACGCCGGTTTCGATCCTTTCCTTTTCGGGAGTGCGCGCGAGCATCAACCCCGCGATGAAAGCGCCGGTGATCGCGGCCAGCCCGCCGAAATATTCCGAAGCAATGCCGTACACGAAGGTCAACACAAGCGTCACCACCAGAAGCCCCTGGCTGATCTGCAATTTCGTTATCTGACGGATGATCCAGGGCAGGACGCGCATTCCAAACAGGAAGGAAGCCAGCACGAACAACGCCATACGGACGATGATCCACAAAATACCGATGCCGCCGCTTGCCCCTCCACCTTGAAACGCGAGAAAGACCGAGAGCAGGAGAATGATGAGAATGTCGTCGAAAACCGCCGCACCAAGCAGACCCAGCCCCACGCGCGTGCGCAAGGCCTTGAGTTCGATCAGCGTCTGCGCGGAAATGCTGACGCTGGTCGCGCCGAGTGTCAGTCCGAGAAAGATCGCGGCGGAAGTGGTCATGTCGAAGGAAATGCCGACGAAGTATCCCAGTAAAACGGGTCCCACCACACCAAGCGTCCCTGAGATGGCGGCGATGTGCATGTTTTCCCTAAGTTCGTCGAGATGGAGTTCCAAGCCAGCGAGGAACATGAGCAGCACCACACCAAGCTCGCCGAAGAGTTTGATTACTTCCACAAGTTCGTGGTCAATAAATGAGAGTCCGAGCAGGTTTAGCAGTGAAGGTCCAAGCAAAATTCCTACAATCAATTCCCCCAATACCGAGGGCTGCCCAACGCGGACGCTCAAATATCCGGCAGCCTTTGCACACAACAGAATGATCGAGAGCAAAAGAATAAACTGAAGGAAAAGAGACATTGCGTTAGTATAACTGAAACTTGCCGGTTAATGATTGTTTCCGTGCCCCTCCACATACTCCGGTATCTCGATCATCGGCGGACGTTCGCCTTCCGCGATTTCCTCCACGTCCAGGAAGAATCGTTCCTGCCCGTAGCGGATGAGCTTCATGGTGGTGTTTACGTTTTCCAAAATATTCTGGGTATAACGCCTCTCCAGCTTTCGAATCACAGCCTGGATGATGGCAAAAGACATCTTGCTGAGCGACTCAAGCGGCTGGTTATGGTGGATGCGTTCCTGAAGATCCACCTGCCCGATGGAGTTCAATCCAAACGTATCGAGCGTGTCTATCAACAGCCCGATCTCGACGCCGTAGCCGGAAAAGAAAGGCAGTTTTTCAAGCGCGCTTCGCCTGCCACCGTATTCGCCGGAGAGCGGTTGGACGATGCCGGAAAGCTCGGGATAGAACAGGTTGATGAGCGGGCGGGCTGTCAATTCTGTGACGCGTCCGCCGCTGCCTGCCTGCATCTTGTTCCCAACCTTCAGCGGACGGCGGTAAAACCCTTTGACGAAATTCAACTCAGGCTTGAGCAGAAGTGGACCGAGCAACCCGTATACAAAATGCGGGCTGATGTTGACGATATCCGTGTCTATCCAGATGATGATGTCGCCGCGCGTGCAGTACAGGCTTTTCCAAAGCGCCTCGCCTTTTCCGGGACGCGCCCCATACTGCGGCAAAGTTTCCTGGTGAATGTGAACAGGAATCCCCAGCCTTTCCGCTATGTCCCGCGTGCGGTCAGTCGAGTTGGAATCCATCAATACGATTTCATCCAACAGCGGCACTTCATGGACGAGAACCTTTTGAATGGTGGTGATGACCTTGCCGACAGTTTCCTCTTCATTGAGAGCGGGGAGGGCAAGGCTGATGCTCAACCCCTGCTTTTCCTTGAGCGAGAGCAGGAATTTCAAGTCCCTGAATTCGTCGGCATGGAAGGTGTTTTCTGCGAACCATTTATCCACCAGCACGGAGATGGCGGTCTTCCCGGCTTCCTCGCTGGCGGGGTTGACGTTTTTGGGTAGTTTTGTTTTGACCAGGATCACCCCCTGTTGACTTTGGCTCATCATCTTTTCGGCGGCTGTTCCGATCACAGGCGGTTTGTTCGGCTGGACGGATGTGCCCATGATGATCAGGTCATAATCTTTTGATGATTCGAAGATGGTGTCAATCGGCAGGTCGGTGGTGACTTCGCGGCGCTGGATCTCGGGAAGGTTGCGTAACACCTGGTCGGCTCCCTTGAACGATACATCCTGTTCGCGAGTCACATTTTCCGGGTAGAGATGAAGCGATATGATGTCAGTCCCTTTGTTGCTGCGTAACGACAGGGCGATGCGCAGGGCCAGCCCGGCGTACGGTCCGCCGCGGATGGGGAGCAGGGCGTTCTTAATATCCGCTCCGATACGGTGGTTTACAACTGCGATATTGCAGGGTGTTTGCGACAACACTTCGGAGACAGTGACGTTCAATGCCTGTATTTGAACCGGATATTCCAAGATAAGCAGGTCCGGCTGTTCGGCTTCGATTACTTTGATGAGATCATCCCAGGGCTTGTGCGAAACGTACACCTGCGCCCATTTGTTGTTGCGTTTCACTTTATACAGTTTCTTGAGAGTCTTTCTCAATTCGCGCGCCTGGACTGCCGCAGTACTTAATGACTGATCCTCCGGGACGTGAATGAATCCCGTCAGCATGATGTTTTCGTGTCCTGCAATCGCCTCGGCGGCGTGGATGGCGGAACGCTGGTTGCAGCCATGCACAAAGGGCACAAGCACTTTTTTTATGAGATTGCTTTTTTGGACTGTGTGCATGTCTTTTTCCTTTCAATTTGCGTGGAGCAGGGGGGCGATCTTTATCTTATAAATGCTGTTCCAGATATAGTTCGAACGGACGAATGATTTCATCTTCAATTCGGTGTTTGCGCCCAGTCTTTCGACCGCCGCACTAGCGATTTTCTTTGGGTCTTCGCCGGGTGCAAAGTAAGTGGCAAGGTCTCCGCCCAGTTTGCGAAGAGGCGGGATGTCCGAACAAAAGATCGGAATACCCGTCAGCCCCGCTTCAAGAATGGGAATCCCAAATCCTTCCTCGAAACTCGGTAAAAACAGCGCATCTGCCAGTTGATAAAAATCCGAAATGACCGCATCCGGTATGAATTCATCGGTCAACTCGGCGAGGAAATGCGCCGCTTCTAACAGCCCCAACTCCCGCCGCAGGGAAGTTAATTTATCGAAATACTTTACGTTGGCGGGATTGTGCGGACCCAAGGGCCCTGTCACCACCAGTTGCGCGTTGGGATAATGCCCACGCAAATGTGCGAGTGTATTCAATGCCAATTCAATGTTCTTGCGGGTCGTAATACGAACAGGCAGCAACAGCAACGGATCGGCGTTCAATAGATTCAACTTGGCTGCAAATTCACGCGTCTGCTCTTCCAGCTTGAGGAACTTATCCACATCCACCCCGTTCGGCACCACTGTGATCGCGGATTTATCCAGCCCCATCAACTTCGCGAGTTCATCCTGCCGCATGTCCGAAATGGTCACCTGTATCACACCGGCCCATGCCGTTTTCAGTAAGTTCCATGGATACCCATCGTGTAATTCGGCGCGGTATCGCGGCGTTGTCCATGCCAGATCGTGATGCCATAGGATCAAACGCAAATCTTTTCTCTTTTGACTGATATTGAACAGAGCGGCGGTCAGCGGGAGATTTTTATTCAACGAACAGACGTTATGCAGGATCAACACATTCGTGTCTTTCAGCGCCTCATTCAACAACGCTTCGATTCTGCCGACGGCTGATTCAAAACCCGCAGGGACTCTGCCCTCATCCAACTCCTCCTTCATGGACAGGATATCGGGATGGCGCGAATCCACCAGCGGAATGGACACGAACGGAATGCGCAAATCCGCTTGCCGACCTCGTCCTGCCACGATCTGAACCTGATGGCCGTCGTTCTGCATCAGGCTGGCGTGATGTTCCATAACGCTTTCCACACCGCCCACAACGGGCGGTGCGGAGTAATGTAACAGGGTGATCTTCATTGTTGATATTCCTTGTGTATTTCTATTCCCCTTAACCATCAATGTAATCCAATGTGAAAAATCACGATGTTCCGAGTATAACCCAATATTATTTCGACTTTCGTTTTGCAAGCATTCCGAATGGAGCGACGGGCTGGGTGACGGGGGTAAAGATGCCGTGTTCGGCTGAGCGCAATTCTTCCACCGTAAAAAAGGCGTTTGGATGAACAGCCCGGATGGCATTTGCCGCCGTGGACAGTTCCTTACGCATGACCACAGTGTAGATCAACTTCACGGGTCCATGCGAACCCATGCCGCTGACGCTGGTCACGCCCAGCCCCTTCTCTTTCAAGGCTTTGACAAGCGCAGTGGAAATCTCCTCCGGGACAATGGCGCGAACGACCAGCGTGCCGATTGCCAGCTTATCTTCGATATACATGCCGAGGTAATTCCCTGCCGCAAATCCGGCGGCATAGGCCAAATAGGCAATCACGTTGTTCGTCCCCCGCGTGATCTGCGCGATGATGCTCACCCAGATGAATACTTCCACAAAGCCGAGCAGGGGCGCGAGATGCTTCTTGCCCCGCGATGTGAAAATGATCCGCACCGTGCCAAGCGCCACATCAATGAGGCGGGCGACGAACACCATTAAAGGCAGGATCACCCATGTCTGCCAGTCGAAAACTTCCATAGAACCTCCTGGATCTATAAACTTCGGCTATGACCCATGTTTGGGAATATCCACTGATCGTCGTAGAATTCACGCTGGATCTTGTAGTAATACAGGGCTTCCTTGTTCGGCAACGTGTAATCCCATTCGTCCTTCAAGCGTAGTGATTCGGCAGCGAATTCGTCATCTGATATTTTTTCATCGGCAAGCTGCACGATCAAGTCGGAAGAACCCGCACCCTTGGAAAACTTTTGCTTGGGGCGGTTGACGATCTCATCGGGCAGGTCGTCCGCGAACGCGCGGCGCAGCAGATGCTTGGGCGCGCGCCCGTTGTGAAGCTTCCAGTCGGCTGGAAAACTCAGGGCGGTCGAAACAGCTTTCACGTCCAGGAACGGGACGCGCGCTTCAAGGCTGAATGCCATGGACATGCGGTCGGCGCGCTGCAGGTTCGTGTTGTGAAGCGCTTCCGTGATCTCGATCATTTCATCCTGCAAGGCTTCGGGGTCGTCGAAATCTGCAAGGTAGTCGTATCCGGCAAAGATCTCATCCGCGCCTTCGCCCGTCAAAAAGACCTTGACGTGTTCTGAAGCGAGTTTTGCGAGAAAATAATTCGGGATGGCGCTTCGCACGAGAGCGGGGTCGAAGGTTTCAAGATGGTACAGCACATCTGGCAGGGCATCCACCATATCCTGCGAAGTGTATACCAGCTCATGATGCTGGGTGTTCAAGAACTCCGACATCATGCGTGACGCAGCGAGGTCTTCACTGCCCTGCACGCCGACAGCAAATGAATGGAGTTGTTCCGTATTCTCGCATGCCAGCGCTGAGACAATGCTGCTATCCAAGCCGCCGCTCAGGCTGATACCTACAGGCACATCGGCGAGCAGGCGTTTGTGGACGGCCTTCCGCAGGGTGGATTTGATCAACGACGCGGCTTCCTTTTCGCTTCCATCGAACGGTTTGATGGTTTTCTCGATCTGATAGAAACGCTTCCACCCGGACTTCGAGTGGAACCAGTGACCTGCGGGGAATTCCTTCACTGATTCGACTTTGTCCTTCAACGCCTTGACTTCGGATGCGAAGTACATGCGCCCGTTATGCATGCCCGTGTATAGGGGCTTGATGCCCAGTGGATCTCGCGCAAGCAGATATTCGCCGTTCCGATAAATGACAAAGGCGAACATGCCATCCAAAAGACGCACGAAATCGGGCCCGAATTTTCTGTAGAGATGCAGGATGACTTCGGTATCCGAATGGGTCTTCAATTTTTCATTGGAAAGGTGTTCCTTTTGCAGTTCACGGTAGTTGTAGATCTCGCCGTTGAAGGCGATCCAGGTATCCTGATGCTGCATGGGTTGGTGACCGCCCTCGATATCCAAAATGGCAAGGCGGGTATGCCCAAGCGAAGCTTGCTTGAGTTCTGTAACACCGTGACCGTCCGGTCCGCGGTGTGCCAGTTTTTCGAGCATTGATTTGACGTTATCGTTTGCTGGTTGATGCAAAACGCCAGCGATTCCACACATAATTAATCTCCTTTTTGATTGGGGGTGTTTGTGATTTGGATCAGATAGGCTTCGGGAATCCAGCCTATGCGTCCTTCTTCATCCATGGCTTGTACCCAGACAAGCCCGTTTGCTTCCTGCCTGCCGTATAACAACGTTAGATTTTGACCGACCCGCACCTGCCCAATGATGGGCCCGCTTGGCGACTGGTACAGATTCAATCTTGGCAGGCTGTTGCTGATGATCTGAACGCTTGCGGGCGTGGGAGTCTGCGTCGGGGTGGAAGTGGGGAGGAAGGTCGCCGTGGGGCTTGGACCCGGCGTGTTGGATGGAGTCAGGGTCGGGGTCGGTGTGAACGTCGGTGGGATGAGCGGATCCAGCCGTTCGGCAAAGACCTGATTCACCTTGAGGGTGACCTGTTGCTGCAAGGCGTCCACAATCTCTTTTTGCAGGGAGACGACCTGGTCGTATCGCAGGGGGGTGCTGGTGCGGACTGTGAGGACCATGCTAAGCCCAGCCTGGGTATGCTGGACGGAAAGTTCGGTCAACTCCGCGCCATTCAATTGCGCAACTTCGCTTCGTACCACTTCATTTATCCTGCGGTTTTCGCTTGCCTCATTGAAAAATTTGATGCTGTACAAGGACAGGGGGATTAAAAGAATGATGATAAGGACTGCGGAAATGAGGAGCGCACGCGAGGCTTGATTGTTTTCGTCGCGGCGTCTTGGCGCAAATCCGCGCATAAAGAAGACGAACGCGGCTGCAAAAGCAATCGTGATGGCGTTCGTGATGAAAAGCAACGCTGCGCCGCTTGCAACGGCCCAGTTTTCGAGGGCAAGCCCTATGCCGATTGTGCATAATGGCGGCATGAGCGCTGTGGCAATTGCCACGCCGGGTAAGGCTGCGGAAATGTTCGGGCGCGTCATGGCATAGGCTGCAGCGAGCCCCCCCGCCAGCGCGATCACAAGATCTATGGGCGAGGGGCGCGTGCGCGCCAGCACTTCGGCTGGAAGTTCCTGTAAAACGACGAAGGGCAGGTTGCGGTTGACGATGGTCATGAACGTCGAAAGCAGGATCGCCAACGTTGCGCCTCCCAATAATGCCGCGATGGCTGTTTCTGCCAACCGGACATTTCCCGTAATGGACGCCAATCCCAGCCCGATGATGGGCGACATCAGCGGCGCGACAAGCATGGCGCCGATGATGACTGCCGGCGAGTTCGTGACGAGTCCCATTGTGGCGATGCTGCACGAAAGCACCACCAGCAGGAAGAAATCGAAACTGGATGTGGATGCGCGTGAAAGTTCGTCCACGACCTGTTTGCGTTCGGCGGAGGAGAGGGTCTGAATGTATTTCTTGAGTCTATCCATCAACATTGACATATAAGTTTGCTTTCAACCTTTCACGGCGAGGATAACGCCGACCGCCAGTCCCCACATGGACAGTTCGGTTTTGCGGCGGATGACAAAGCCCGCGCTCTTCACCATGTTTTCCCACGGAATTGGACGACAGTCAATGACATGGGGCCAGCGCCGATGCGCCCAGTTGTAGGCGCGTTCCATAGTCCCTGGCGGGTCTTTTTGCAGGAGCGATACGATGGCGATTCGCCCAGTTCGGCGTAAAACACGCAGGCATCCCTGAAGCGCAAGAGGAATACCCATGGTAGGGAATAACTCCAGCGTGAAACTGAGGAAGATCGCATCCAATGTTTCGCTTGCAAGCGGAAGGCGATATGCATCGCCCTGAAGCAATTGGACACTCGATAATGTTGAGTGTTTCCCCAGTTTTTCACGCGCCCTGTTCAACATGCCGCGCGAAAGGTCAAAGCCGAGAATCTGCCCTGTTGATCCGGTCCCAGTTGCGAGGTCCGGCAAAGAGGCGCCGGTGCCGCAGCCGATCTCAAGGATGCGTTCGCCCGGCTGGGCATCCAGCATTTGCAGTCCGTGCAATGCAAGAGGACGCTCGCTTGAGGCGCTGAGCGCGT
Source organism: uncultured Anaerolinea sp. (assembly GCA_964563315.1). Taxonomy (GTDB): domain Bacteria; phylum Chloroflexota; class Anaerolineae; order Anaerolineales; family Villigracilaceae; genus Villigracilis. The sequence goes on from CAZLWG010000027.1 coordinate 30,749, forward strand.
CATACCACTGGCTCAGGTTATCGTAGTTTGTCCTCGTTTCACTGGAATATCTCATGGTCTTTTACTCGATCACGCCTTCCTTCACGAAACGCGTCAATTCGCTGACGCTCCAATTTTCGATGCCGAGTTTTTCAACCGTCCTGCCGCGCCGCCAGTAATCGGTGCGGTGGATGATGCTGCCAATGCGGATGATGCTTTCGATTCCGCGCACGTTGACGCCGTAACGGTTCGCCAGGGAGGCAATCGGCACAAGGCTCATGGGGATTTCCTCGAAAAGATACCGGTGATTCAACGTGGGCGGCGCCTTGATGCCGTAATAGCCGGGCTGGTTGTGGATCGCTTCATGCAAGTCCGCGCCGGTTGTGTCGTATGCGAGTTGCAGCCATTCCAGGGCGGTCCGCGCGCGGAGCCCTAATGCGGATGCGACGGTCACGCGCTCGCGGTCGAGCACTTCCAACATGCGCGCCACGGACGGAGTCACGCCGTCGATGTAGAACTGGTAGTCGCCGTGAGTGGCTTCGATCCAGCCTGCATTGAGCAGGGTCAGCGCCGGATGGAAGATGGCGCCCATGTTGTTCAAACTGGTATGTAAAACGTCTATGCCGTCGAAGAACTGCGGATACGCTTCACTGATCGCGTCCAACACCATTTGGGTGCGGGTGGCAGGCAGCGCTGCCAGTGGCAGGGCTTCCTTGACGCGGAAAACGCGCGCCGCGGCGGGACCTTCCGAGCGGGAGGCATATATGAAGGTTTCTGCTTCGGCAATAGTGACGTCTGCCTTACAACCGCTGTCGCGGACGACCTTCGAGAATTCCAACGCGCCGCAGGTACGCCCCGGGTGCAGGATAATGATCTGCTTGTCTTTAAGATGCGGAGCCATGGTCGCGGCGACCTCTGCATGAGCAGAGGACGGCAGCACCACCATGATCACTTCCGCATCCTTGATGGCATCGCCCATATTCGCGGTGGCGCGTCTGAGTTTGCCAAAACCGTGCGGGACGTTTTCATCTCCATCCAATTCAATGCCGCCGCGCTTTTTGATCACTTCGATATGGCTTTCCGTGCGGTTATACAATGAGACCTTGAAGCCCATCATTGCCAGGTGTGCGGCCATTGCCTTTCCGCCGTGACCTGCGCCGATGACTGCATAGTTTGTTGTCATTGATGCCTCCTTGTTTGGTTTTTTCTATATTTATTATGCCACTTTCAATGCGCGCCGAATCTCCTCTTCGTGAGAGTCGAAGTGCGCCTTGACATAATGAAATAGTCGCTCCATTGTGACTTTACCGGAAAGCAGGGGATCCCAGTCCGGGTATTCGAGGCTTTTTTGCATATCGCCTTCGTTGAGTTTGGAAAGTGTCTCCAATGTACGGCGGTGTGCTTTTTCGTATTCGTCTGCCAGAAATTGGCGGGAGAGATGACGCGCGCCGTAGCGGGTGAGGCGGGCGTTCAGCCAATCGAACAGCCGTTTTGGGAACAGGATGGGTATCAGCCGATACGCCCAGCGCTGACCGCTGATCATTCGCACATCCTCCACCAGAAAACGCGGAGCGATGCTCATGTGATAGAGAACTTCCCCGACGTTCCAAGCTGCATTGCCGCTTGGTTTGTCGAATGCGGAATCGGGAATCTCATCCAGCAGTTGATGGAATCGGATGCGCGTTTCCTCGATCTCTTTTTGAAGCGCTTCGCGTGTGGTCATTGCGCCTCCCTCCGTGGGACGAATGCGCCGACGCTTCGCATATATTCGGCGTACGGATCTCCGAACCGGAGCAGTAAATCCTGTTCCTCAGCATGGCACATGACCAGAAAGATGGGGAAATACACAAGCGAGAATACAGCCAGGAACGGTGAGTTCAGCAGGAAGGCGATCCACAACCACGCGAATACCTCGCCCGCCGCCTGCGGATGGCGGATTCGTTTATAGATCCCGGCATACATGCCATGTTCCTTCTTGGGAGCCATGGTTTCCATGCCTGCGTCTTTCATGCCGATGAACATCAGGGTCATTGTTGGCAGTCCGATCGCTGCGGCGATGAGAACGGAAATCCACCAACTCCATGGAAAGTGTTCCGGCATAGGCGAAGTAACAGGGTGAAAATAGTAGACGATATAACAAACGGCTGTGATGGTTTCAAAGATCATTGCGACCACGCGGTAGCGCGCGCATCTTCGATAGGATTTTTCCCCGATGATTTTTTCAAGTGCAGCGGGACTGACGCTCAGGACGTAATAATAGAGAAAAAGCAGCGAAGCCAGTGCCAGAACCGCAAGATTGAACCACTCGATCAAGATGTTCCTTCCTTCGCTGACTGCGCCTCAAGCAGGGATTTGATTCTCCTGCTTTCGGAAACCGGCTTGCCTTTCTTGTTCACTGCAACGCTTGCGCCGTTCACAATGCGCGTCAACACTTGTCCGCGCCCGAACTTGTTGTTGCGGAGCTGAGGCGCGTCCATCAAGCCTGAAGTGACAGCCAAGGTCAATATCGCAGGATCAGTTAGCGGGTCGGAGGATGAGGCGGAAAGTCCGCGGATTGCATCCAGCAGAAGATTCGCATCCTTTACCAATTCCTTCACGCGTTTTTGGATGACAGGGTCTTTCGTCATATTCGGCGCGCCCATCGCGTTATTGATGGCGCGGCGGACGATCTTGCTCGCTTCGATGACATCTTCTGCGGTAGCAGCGTGATCGGCTTCCGTGTGCCCGACGATGTGATAAATATCGGGCTTCAGAGCCATTTGCAGATAGGTGGCGGCAGCGAGATGACCGCGCGCCGCGTCGGTGTCGAGCGGATGCGAAAGCAAGCCAATACGGGTTTGCTTGAGCACGCGAAAATTTCCACCCCCCTCTGTCCCCCCATTTTGTGAAGCAAAATGGGGGGATGAAAGGGGGGTAACCATTTCCATCACCGCCAGCATCTTTGCCAGGTCCATCGCGTCTGATGCGCCAGGCGGACTGTTGAACATCATTTGCGCGATGTAATCTTTCACGCCGAAGGCGCGGGCGTTGTATGCCGAAAGATACGCTGCGACCACGAAGGTCACATCCGACGAATCGCGCATGCCCCAATGATGCGGCTCGTTGAGTTCAACAGGAATATTGTTTTCGCCGTACCACTGCATCACGCTTTGATGCTCGCGGATTGAACCTTCCAGATCCCACGGACCGCGCCCATCCATTTGGTTAAACCAAAAAAGCGGAATGGCACACCAGGCAATATTGATCGTGCGTTTATACATTTCTGCGAGTTTTATAAAATCATCCGTCCCTGAATACGTGCGCAAGAGCGGATAATTCCCCCGTCGGCTGGCTTGATACAACGCGCGGTAATCCTCTTCACTGCGCACCGGCACGCCGCCCGCACCTTTCTGCCGCGGGTTCTGCCGCTCTGGATGATAGAAATTCTCCTGTGCATCCTGATCGATGCCGAGCGAGATGACATCCAATGCGTGAGCTTCCGCGATCTTTTCGATGCCTGCGATGGTCGCTTCCATGGTGGGCAGTCCAAAATGATGACGCAGAATTGGATACGGCGATTTCCACGCGATGCGTTCCACCGTCGTGTGCGGATAATCCGCCTCGCTCTTCGCCGACGCCTGATCGCCTTTCAGATAACTCAATACATCTTCGATCTGTTCACTGCCATCGAAGGTCTTGTCAAAGAACCCAATGGACTTGGCGCGTTCGGCAATGGGGGGAGTCCCGCCAAACGCAAAACGAACCCCCTTCTCATGCAAGTCTGAGGCGGCTTCGGCAAATTCACCCAATAAGCGTTCGCCCGTCTCAGGCGTAAGGCGGTATGAGATTCCGACCAGATCCGCCTTCTCGCGTTTGACGGCTTTCAGCACCTCTTTGATCGGCACTGCCGGACCGAGAAATACGGTCTTCCATCCCGCTGACTCGGCGAGACGGAGGAAATTCATCACACCAGCCACATGGACACATTCGCCCAATGCCGCAGCGACAACTGTTTTTGTCATGGAGTTGCTCCTTTCGCTACAAATAAATTCATTATATTCCCCTTAAATATATAAAATCCAACAAAAACCCCAAAAAATTTTATACCATATTTTTTGAGGTTGTGCCAAATTTCATCAATTTCATGATTGAAAAGTAAAAAAACATCCTGTATGTCACAGGATGTTGCATGTTTTTCGTCTCCATTTGCGGGATTTTGTCACATCTCCACAATACATGGCGCTTCATCTTTTACGATTATGCTTTCCCCATTCGCAAACGTGACCGTCGTTTGCCCGGAAGCGCGGACGATGGTCAGTCCCTTGTGTTTGATCGTCACAGGCCAGGGGAAGAGATTGCGTCCTTCCAAGCGCACCCGTGCCCCGGAAAGGATCGTCACACCCAGCGCTTGCATGAACAGACCGACCGGCGCAAGCCCTGTGAGGGAATTCCTCTCACCGATGCCAGTTCCTTTTTCGGCATGATAACGCTGGTAGAACGCACGGTTTTGCTTTAAATTTTGAATAATTGCGTTCATCAGATGCGCGGTCAACCGCGTAGCCTCGGCGCGGAAACCGTACGCAAGCAATCCTTCCGCAATCAGCGTGTTCCACGGCAGGCTCACGCTCAAAGACACAGTTTCCGCTTCCGGGTCCGGCACATTGGGAAGCGAAGGCAATCCAAATGGTCGGTCGAAGCGTTCTGCGCTCATCAGATTGCGTCCTATCAATGTATGAGCGCGTTGTTCCTCGACCACACCCGCCCACAACGGCAGAGCCAGCGTAATATCCTCGCCTGTTGTGTCAATGATCTTGACGTTGATCTTATCTTTCTCCTCCAACCCCGTCACGTTGATCCGCCCAACACGGGTAAAGACATTTTGTGTGGTCGCCACCAAGCCGCCTGTGCGCCATTGGAATTGATGCCCGGAAATGGTTTCCACAGCGCCTTTGGATTTGGTGAAGTATTCGCTGATCTCCACTTCGGGCCGCTTCGCTGCCGGACTTTTGGTTTGGATCTCCACCAGCAGCCGGACCGGCGTCTCGGACTCGAATTTCGGACGCATATTGCCATCGCCTTTCCGCTTGGCAATGACCTTGCCGACTGAAACCTCCCCCGTTTCGCGGTCACGATACGAATAAAAACTACTGTTTGGATTCCATCCCGCTTCGATGGATTTTTTTATCTTTTCCGCTTGCGCGACGATTAAGGTCGCTTCTTCTTCCGGCTTGCCGAGTTGACCGGCAATCTTCGCCAGCATCTGCGCTTCGCGGTACAGCATGGATTCCAACGCCGGGCTGTGAACGAACGAGACATCCAAACCCTGCGACCAAGGATTCCATACATCGAAGAGCGGGTTGTCTTCGAAGCCCGTCTGCAAAATATGATCCCATTCGGGTGTGCCGTCACGGTCGCGGTCATGCTGGCCGGAGAACCACGACCAGAAGAATTTCACCAGCTTTGGATACGCTTCATTGAGAAAGTCTGCGTCATGCGTGGTTTGGAAATATTTCCACGCCATGCTGGCAAGGATCGGCATGGAGAGAAACTTTCCGCGCTGGCCTGCCAGCCCGGGTTTGCCGTCTATCTCGCCGTCTTCGTCTTGTGTGGCCAGGAAGTTGAGCAGGAGATTCTTCGTCACTTGCGGGGTAGCATTCAGCACATTGGATAAGTAATAAGCATCCAATAGGAACTGACCATTCCACGCGGGCGGATAATCGGTGCCATCGCCTTTGTGGGAAAATCCGTTTTCTGCGTGACGGGTTTGCACAAAAGATGGATGGGGGAGTCCGCTGTTATTGCTCAAGAAAAGGGCATGCGCGGCTTTCTGGCTGAAGGCGAGGATGGCATCCCATTCGGCGTCGCCGGTGCGGATATCGAGCGATTGTCCTGCGTCCAGCATTTCGATGCGGGCAAGTTCCGCCTGCCAGGGGCGTGCAGCGGTCTTTCGCGCAAGGTCGAAGCCTGCGGGGATTGTGTCGAGCGCGGCTTCGGCGAAGGATAAGGTTCGAGTGGCGCCGGGACCAAGCTCGAGGTCGAGAAGAAGCGAGGCATGTGGACCGGGCCCATGTTTGGGTCCGCCGGTCATGAAGATTACCGGTGCGATCCCGCTGGTTTGTCCAGCCAAAATATTGACGAGTTGCTGTTGTGTAGGGATGATGGATTGCCCGTTGAGATGGGCGAGCGCAGCGCATACCTCCAGTTGAATATGGCGGATGGCGGTGCTTTTGTTGGCGAGAGTTACTCGCCCCGCAACGGCATGAGAGTCTGGAATCCAGAAATCGGTTGTGGTTTGAAGGTTTTCAAAGGGAACAAAATCGAGTGTTAGGAAGTTTGGGTAGAAGCGGCGCAGCGACGGTTTGCCCGCGAAGGTGTTTGGGTCTGTAACCGTAACGCCGCCCTCGGTGAAGCGTAAAAAAATGCGCATCGAACGCGCGCGCAATCCAAAGGTGGTATGGATGCCGATGGCAGACCGTTCCGGGTCGTTGCTGCCGAGTTCCACATCCCAAATATGGTCGTTGGCGTAATCCGTCTGGCACAGGCGGGCGTCCGCGGCAAGGGTCAGGTGAAGCGGGTCGCCGGGGCTGAGTGACCAATCTCGCATGGCGCATATTGTACGGGCAGAACCCCGGTTGGTCAAACAGGTATAATTTGGTCCATTAGTTGAGTAGTTGTGTTTGGCTCAACAAACTATTGAACTGCCAAACTGTCAAACTATGGACCCAGGAGATTACAATGGCTGGACTTTATTTCGAAGAATTCTCGGTAGGGCAAACCGTCAAAACCGCCGCGCGTACTGTGAGCGAAGACGCCATTTTTACCTTTGCCGGTTTGACGGGTGATTACAACCAGATCCACACTGACGCCGAATTCGCAAAGACCAGCCCGTTCGGTCAGCGTGTGGCGCATGGACTGCTCGGTCTATCCATAGCCACCGGCTTGATCATGCGCACAGGATTGCTCGAAGGCACGGTACTTGCCTTCCGTGAAATTCAGGATTGGAAGTTCATAAAACCCATTTTCATCGGCGATACCATCCACGCCGTGTTGACCATCAACGAAACCAAGGCTCTGCCCCGCATTGGCGGCGGCGCACTGATCGCGGGGGTTGAAGTCCGCAGCCAAAGCGATGAAGTGCTTCAAAAAGGCACGTTGAATTTGCTCATGTTGAGCAAACCGAAATAAGGTCTATTAAATGACAGACGAAGAAGATGAAGTCAAGAAACTGCGGCGTTTATTAAGATCAGAGGAAGAAACTCGCGCCGATATCGAACCCCCGCCTCCAACCCAGCCCAAACCTGCCTCCAACCAGACGGGAAATACCACGCCGAGATTTACCCGCCCCGCTCTCGACGATGACCATATGCCCTTGCCTCGTCGCGTGGAGGAAGAGGACATGGACGGCACGCGAGTCACTCCCGCCGCATACCGCCAGTCAACGGGTCCGCGGCAGGCGAATCAGGGGCAGCCAGCGAACCGTCGCCCGCAGTATCAACTTCCGCCGAGTCAAGGACGCGCTTATTATTCGCCCCAGCCTGCCGCCAGACAGCAATCTTTAAGCGACAAGATCGAATCCGCCTGGCTGATGTTCAAACGCAACAAGGGATGTCTGGTGCGCGGACTTATCATCTCCGCTTTTGCGTTTGTCCTGCTTGGGTTATGCCTGGGTTCGATCCTCGTCTATCAATACTATGCAATTGCCAGCACGCTGCCCGATGTGAGCGACCTGCGCAACCGTACTTCGCAATTCCAAACCACCCGCATCCTCGACCGCAACGGACAGCCGCTTTATGAGATTCTCGATCCGAACGCGGGACGCCGTACCTATGTTCCATTGGTGGATATTTCCCCGAACCTTGTCGCCGCGACGATAGCCACGGAGGACCGGGAGTTCTACAGCCACCCCGGCTTCGATCCCATCGCCATCATCCGGGCTTTGTGGCAGAACTACACCAGCGGCGAGACCGTCTCCGGCGCATCCACCATCACACAGCAATTGGCGCGCGCCCTGCTGCTCACGCCGGAGGAACGCGCCGAACGCACCTATTCGCGCAAGACGCGCGAGATCATCCTTGCCGCGGAAATTACCCGCCGTTATTCAAAGGATGAAATCCTTGAACTGTATTTGAACGAAATCTACTACGGCAACCTTGCCTATGGCGCGGAAGCCGCAGCAGAAACTTATTTCGGCAAATCCGTCAAAGACTTGACGCTTGGCGAAGCATCGTTTTTAGCGGGGTTACCGCAGTCTCCGGCGGTCTATGATATTTACACCAGCCCGGAAGCGACACTGCTACGTCAACAGCAGGTGCTCGTCTTGATGTTCGAACTCAGCCAGATGGATAACTGTATCAAGGTTAGCAACAGCCCCAACCCAATCTGTGTGGATCCGCTTAACGCCACCCAGGCCGCCAACGAAATGAAGGATTATCCATACCGCCAGCCCTCCTTCGATGCAAAGTATCCGCATTGGGTCAATTTCGTCCGACAGGAATTGGAAAAGTTGTACGACGCACAGACCCTCTATCGTTCAGGCTTTGTGGTGTACACCACCATTGACCCCTTCCTGCAGGACCGCGCACAGGAACTGGTTACGAATCAAGTCGCGACAATGGTGGATAACAACACCAAGAATGGCGCGCTTGTCACCATCCGTCCCGCCACAGGTGAGATATTGGCAATGATCGGATCGCCCGATTTCAACAATGTAGAAATCTCAGGGCAGATCAACATGGCGATCAGCCCCACACGCCAGCCGGGCTCTTCCATCAAACCCATTACATACGTTGCCGCGTTCGAAAAAGGTTGGACTCCATCCACATGGATCTGGGACGTTCCCTCGCAATTCCCCGATGGCGCAAACCCACCCTATGAGCCGCGTAACTATGACGGCAGATTCCACGGCGGCATGACCGTCCGAACCGCGCTTTCCAATTCGTTCAATGTCCCTGCTGTCAAAACGCTCGAATTCGTCGGCATATACGACGATCCCAACACGCCTGAAAAAGAAGGCATGATTGCCATGGCGGAACGGCTGGGCATCACCACCTTCACCCGCAACGACTATGGACTTTCCCTCACCCTTGGCGGTGGCGATGTCAGCTTGATCGACATGACTTCCGCGTATTCTGTCTTTGCGAACAAAGGGAAGAAGATACCGCCTGTTGCCATTCTCAAGATCACCACCTTCTCCGGCGAGATGGTTTACGAATATCAGCCGCCTGAAGGCGAGCAGGTCATCCGCGAAGAACATGCCTATCTGATTTCATCCATCCTTTCAGACAACGAAGCCCGTTCCTGGATGTTCGGACGCAATTCACCGTTGAACCTCTCCTTCCCCGTCGCCGCAAAGACCGGAACCACGAACGATATCCGCGATAATTGGACGCTTGGCTACACCCCCGATCTTGTCACCGGCGTGTGGATCGGTAATGCGGATTACACCCCGATGGTCAGTTCATCGGGCTTGAGCGGAGCAGCCCCGATCTGGTCGCAGTTCATGGAATTTGCCGTGCCGTACATTACCAACGGCGCGCCCAGCCTTTTTGTCCGCCCGGCAGGCATTGTGGATAAAATAGTTTGTACTCTTTCAGGCACAGAACCATCCAACTGGTGCAGATCACAATACACTGAAATCTTTGCATTTGACCAGCTTCCTTTGCCATCGGGGCAAGACCTTGCCCGCCGCATCAAAATTGACCTGTGGACTGGGTATCAGGCATCGGAGGACTGCAATGGCCCCAGCGAAGATGCGCTGGTCTTGAACGTAAAAGACCCATGGGCGCGCAAGTGGTTTGAAACACGCGATGGACAGAATTGGCTGGAAAACAATGGGCTACCCGAGAATCCCATCTATGCTCCTGAACGCGAATGTAAAGCAGACGACCCGCAGCCCAAAGTTGAGTTCAGTCACAACGATGGACAACTCATCACATCGCCCGTATTCGAGGTTAAAGGCACTGCTAATGCCGACAAGGGTTTAAAACGTTGGGTGTTGGAGTATGGCTTGGGTGAAGACCCCGGCTCATGGAATGGACTGGCGGAAAGCAACAACCCAGTGGAAAACGGAACATTGTATTCATGGGATATGTCTGCCCTGCCCAATGGCATTGTAACTTTGCGCCTGACCCTGATCGGCGAAAATGCGGAAGTGGAGAAACGCATCAGACTCAACCTTAGCCTGCCCACACCAACGCCACCTCCCGTCACGCCGACATTTACACCATCGCCCACCTTGACTCCCACGATGACGCCCACGCAGATCATTGTCATACCAACAGATACTCCAACCCAAACCCCAACTGCGTCGCCGACTGTGATGCCGTAGAAAGCTTGGGTGGGCGAATTAAGCCCAAAGTCCAGAACGAGGCGTTAAGTCTGCCTTAAGGTTCGGTTTCCTTCAATAATTAACAGCCCTTGACGGGTGCCCCTTGACCTCGTATAATCACACTCGTTGGATGTAAAAAACGAGCCTAAAAACAGCAAGCGCTTGAGAAATGTTCTCAAAGCGCTTGCCTTTGTTTGTCTCTGATATAAAGCGACTACACGCTATTCAGGGAACGCTCGAATCGCATTTTATTTTTAGGAGAGGATCCAGTGGAAACCAAGGGATTGACCGCGCTCCGTATCAGCCTTGCCTCGCCTCAGACCATTTTGTCATGGTCGTACGGCGAAGTACTCAAACCCGAAACCATCAACTACCGCCGTTTGCGCCCCGAAAAGGACGGCTTGTTTTGTGAGGCGATTTTTGGGCCGACCCGTGACTGGCAGTGTTACTGCGGAAAGTATAAAAACCCGCGCTACAAGGGCATCGTCTGTGAAAAATGCGGCGTCGAAGTGACCCGTTCTGCTGTACGCCGCGAGCGCATGGGGCATATCGCGCTTGCCTCACCGGTGGCGCACATTTGGTACACCCGCCGCATCCCCTCGCAGATGGGGTTGTTGTTGGATATCTCCCGCCGCAACCTCGACCGTGTGTTGTACTTTGCACAATATATCGTCACCTACGTGGATGAAGAAGCCCGCAAGAAGGCATTGCAGCGCCTTGAGGACGAGATTACCGTTTCCGAGCGCGAGCAGGCCTCCGAGATCAACGCCCGCATTGCCGAGATCAAGACCAAACGAGATCAACAGATCGCTGAACTCAAACAGAAGCAGGCTGCCCTCGAACAAGGCTATGATGAGGGCATTGCCGAGCAGTTGGACCCTGTTATCAAGGAAGGTCAGAAACTCGAGAAACAACTTCAAGATCAGATGGGCGAACCTGCGAAAAAGACCGTCGTCTTTGAACAGACCGGCGAGAAGATCATCGACGCCGGCGACAAGATCGCCAGCAAGCACATCACGCTGATCCAAAAGACCGTCCAGAAGAAATTGGAATCCCTCGAAAACGAATTGAAGGACAAACGTCAGGCTGAGATCGAGGAATTGAAGACTCAAACTGCGACCATCAAGGCCCAGGCGGATCAGGACATGGAAACTCTGCGTAACGAACTCGAGTCGCAGACCTCCGTTTCTTCCAACCAGTCTTCCCGCCTGCGCGATGAGCTGCTGGAACTTCGCCCTTTCACGTTCATCAGCGAAATCCGTTACCGGGAACTCAAACAACGGTGGGGTCAGGTCTTCCGCGCCGATATGGGCGCCGAAGCGTTTTTCGATATTCTCGAACGTCTCGACCTTGATAAGCTTTCCGAGGAACTCTGGCATGAGGTAAGGATCACCAAGTCCAAGCAGAAGCGCAAGAAAGCCACCACCCGTTTGAAAGTTGTAGAAGCATTCCGCCGCTCGGGCAATCGCCCCGAGTGGATGATCCTGACTGTTCTTCCCGTCATCCCGCCCGACCTGCGCCCGATGGTGCAGTTGGACGGCGGGCGCTTTGCCACTTCCGACCTGAATGACTTATATCGCCGCGT
>CAZLWG010000028.1:0-42392 GCA_964563315.1 uncultured Anaerolinea sp.
TGGTCGCGCGTGGTTTTCAATGGTCGTACGATCGCAGGCGAAGTGGTCATGCCGTTTGTGTCGGAAGGGTACGAAGGCTTTGATGTCAATCATCCCTACGATTGGGATCTGGCTGAACGTCTCGTGGCAAGTGGAGAGGCGCAACTGCCAAAGGTAGAAAAAATTTCTTAGAGAAGAATCAGGTGCGGGCGCGGGGTGAGGCGCTGCGTCTATAAAGAGGAAAACATGGTCGAATTGAAATTGATCCCTGTGGAAGAATTCAAGCGCGTACGTAATTCATCTGCCGACAAATATAAGAAACTTCAGATCATCGCGGATATGTGCCGTGCCAACACGCTCACCGAAGTGAAGCGTGCCGGGTCGGGGCATCTCGGCTCGAGTTTCAGCGCGATGGATATTGTGGTGTGGATGTATTACGAAGAGATGAACACCATCAAGGTTGGCTTTGACAGCCCAGACCGCGATATTTATTTTTCATCGAAGGGACATGATGTGCCGGGCTTGTATGCCGTGCTTCATTCGCTTGGCGAAATTCCTGATGCCATGCTCATGTCATTGCGCCGTCTCAATGGATTGAACGGTCATCCTGATGTTGGCAATCGCGGCATGGAAGCCAACTCGGGCTCGCTCGGCATGGGCATCTCGAAGGGGCGCGGCATGGCGTGGGCGAAGAAGTACAACAACAATGGCGGGCATGTCTTCGTGATGACTGGTGATGGCGAGTTGCAGGAAGGTCAGAACTACGAAGCCCTGCATGTCACCGCGCATCAAAAGGTCGATAACCTCACTGTCATCGTTGACGATAACAAGGTGCAATCCGATAAGCCCGTTGCTGAGATCATCGACCTGCGCAACCTTGTCGAGAAATTCACCGCCTTCGGCTGGCATGTCATTCGCATTGACGGGCATGATTTTCGTGCTATCGAAAAAGCCATTGCCGAATCCAAGCAAGTCAAGGGCAAACCGCAGATTATCATTGCCGATACCATCAAAGGTCGTGGCGTCTCCTTCATGGAGCATCCCGCTGCGCTTGAAATTGGAAAAGGACTCTATCCCTGGCATTCGGGCGCGCCGGATGATGCAGCCTTCGAAGCAGGTTATTCTGAACTGATTCAGCGCATCAATGCGGACCTCGTGGCTGTGTCGCTCGACCCGTTGCATTTGACTCCCGTTGAGCCGGAAGTGAAGACCGCGAGTCCATCTATGTTGGAAGGTGAACCTCTCAGCCAGGCGGCGTTAGATCGCCTTTCTGTGAAGCCGACAGATGAATATGTTTCGCGTGCGTATGGTCAAGCCTTGGTGGAACTCGCCACCAAGCGCAAAGACATCGTCGTGCTCGATGCCGATCTCTCCTCTGATTGCAAAGTCCGTGACTTTGAAAATACCTATCCCGACCGTTTTATCGAAAATGGAATCGCCGAACAGGATATGGTTTCAATGGCGGCTGGTCTTGCTCGTCAGGGACTGTTGCCTGTTGTCAACTCGTTCGCCAGTTTCCTCGCCTCGCGTGCCAATGAGCAAATTTACAACGCCGCAGGCGAAAAGTCCAAGATCATTTATGCCTTGCACTATGCAGGTCTGATCCCTGCTGGACCCGGAAAATCACACCAGTCTTTGCGTGATATTTCGCTCTTCTCTGCCTTGCCGAATTGCACAATCCTGCAACCATGCAGTGCCGAAGAGACGCGCATGGCGATGGATTACGCCGTGAACAAAACCGATGACGTGGTTGCGGTGCGCCTCATCATTGGCCCAAGTCCGCGCCGCATTTTGCTCCCGGCTGGGTATGAGTTCAAGCCCGGAGTAGGCTGTCAACTTACGGTGGGGAAAGATGCGGCCATGTTTGCGTATGGTCCGGTCATGCTGCACGAAGCGCTGCTCGCCAGTGAACTCCTCGCCGAGCGCGGATTCGGTTTGAGCATCATCAATATGCCCTGGCTCAACTGCGTGGATGTGAAATGGCTGACCGAAACGCTCAAACCGTATTCCAATATTTTTATACTCGAAGATCATCACCCTGCTGGTGGTCTCATGGATAATATCCTTACGGTGTGTAGTGAACATGGATTGCTCAATGGTAAGCAGATGATCAAGTTTGCGGTGGAAGGTTATCCTGCATGTGGTACGCCGCAGCAAGCGCTGGCGTTCCACGAGTTGGATGGGTTGTCGCTTTCCAAGCGCGTGATGAAATATTGTGGTTAATTGAATGTCTGAAATCAGAATCGCAATTCCCCTGCATGGCAAGATGGCGGCGCGCGCTTTCCATCAACCTTTCTTTCGTCAGAAGCTGGCCGAGGGCAGCTTGAAGCCGCTGTACTTCCTCAGCCCCTATTACTACCGCGCGCTGACATTCGACCCCACGCAATATTTCGAGCTGCAGGTGGAGCAGTACGACGCGCAGTACAATCGGCACTTTTTATTGCAACAATTGCGCATGCTGCGCCGTTTTGTGATAGTGACCGAAACCACCGATATGCGCTTTCGGGAGATGATCGAGACCAAGTTGTTTGACGCCACCCTGCCCGGCATGGCGGCGCAAATGATCTATGTCAGTGCTTTGCGGCGCATTCCTTATATAGGCCGGTTTCTGGCGTGGCTTGAGAAAAGGATGTATGCCACGCATGCGCATGATGAGTACTTCGCGCAGCAAAACGTGGATTGTGTATTGACCCCCGGTATGGGTAACTATAACTTTTGGAATGAAGGTAATTTTGCGCGTGAAGCGCAGCGTAAGGGAATTCCGGTGTTTGCCGCCATCACCAATTACGACAATATTGTCAATATGGGTTATCGCGGGTTTAACCCCACTTGCCTGGCGGTGTGGAGCAGGCAAATGGCAGATGAAGTGATTAAACTGCATGAATACCCCGCCAAAAAGCTGGAAGTGGTTGGCGCAGTGCAATATGATCGGTACTTGCAGCCTTTGACAATGAGCCGTGAGGAGTTCCTGACTTCAATAGGGCTTGACCCTGTAAAAAAGACAGTGTTTTTTGCAGGCGGCGTCAATGTCAATCACTACTTTGAGATTTATCGAATATTTGTCGAACAGAAGGAACGATTGTGGGGCGGTGATTTTAATTTTATTGTGCGCCCACAACCCCACGCAAAATTGCTCGATGCCCCGGGTTGGCAGGTTGTTGAAAAATTATTTGTAGATGCAGGCGTGTACGTCTCAAACCCCGGCGTGGTGGATGCAAGCGGCAGCCGCACACAGGAAATACGTATTGACCTGGGCATGGACGATGGGCCTGATGAATTGAATTACTTGCTGCGTTACAGCGATGTGTTGGTGAACAATTTCTCCACCATGGGGTTGGAAGCGGCCATTTGTGACCTGCCCACTATTCACATTGGGTACGACGCTTACACATTCGGCGTCAAGTTTGGTGTGACCACCGGGTTTCAGCAGCGCATGACCCACAACCGCCGACCATTACGTTTGAAGGCGTCCAAAGTGGCAAAGAGTGACCAGCAATTACTAGCGTTCATTGAGCAATATCTGAATGACCGCAGCTTTGACCGTGAAGACCGCCATGAATATGCCGTTTCTGAATGCGGTGAATTGGATGGCATGGCGACTTCACGCCTCACGGATATGATTAAAAGCCGGATGAAATAAAAAAACAGTAAAGGAGAAAAATGTGTAATCTACAAGAGTTGTTTGAAAAAGGCCGGTGGTATCACTGCTTTCAATATGAAGGCTTAATATCCAATGGAACATATAACATCGCCGAACATATTCAGTACTATAAATTCGATAATGATTATGCTGGAAAAACAGTGTTGGATGTTGGATGCTCGGATGGCTATTTTTCTGTCTGGATGAAGACGCATGGTGCTGCGCGTGTTTTGGGGGTGGACTCTAACAAGTATGATGGCTCTTTGGCATTTTCTCCTTCAAATGCGTACAAGCATTTGCATGAAGAGAAATATGCCTTGTATGCAGATGATCATTCTGCCTTCAAGCCTGTATATGATCAATATGGGTTGAAAAACTCTAATAAATTGCTGCTGATGGATAAGTTGTTGGGGTTGGGTATCGAATTTCAAAATGGCTCCGTTTATGATCTTTCGTCGGTTGGAGAATTCGATGTCGTCATGTGCAATGATTTGCTTGAGCATCTTCGCGACCCGATAACGGCTATCGAACAATTGTTTTTTGCTACACGGGAGAAGTGCATCATTACCGTATCCTCTGCAATGAAAACTGGCTGGCTCAATAGGAATAAACCGCTTGCTCGTTACCAGGGTCATATTTCTGGAGGCTCTTTCTTTAGCCTTTCAGAAGGAGCGGTCAAAGCGATGTGCCAATCAGCAGGATTCAAGAAGGTTGAAATAGCCAGCCGGTTTGATATGAAAAACAGACGACACAGTGAAATGAACCGGCATTTTGTAGTTCATGCGTATAAATAGAAAGGAATATGTAATGCAGAAATTCTACTTACTCTACCAGATCAAGAATATGGTGTTGCGAACGCCGTTTTCTTACGGACACTATCGCACTCTCTCTAAATATCGTGATACCGCATACAGTTTTGAAAAAGATAAACATCCGGTACGCGAGAAACATCACGGACAGGAAGGATGGAAACAGGAGTTCGAGGGCGATTTTCAGTATAGAGATTATGCCTCTTACGAAGAGTACGTGCAGCATCAGTCTCAAAAATTCGATGAAATCTTAAAATCCACAGGGGGGTTCGATAATCGAAGTATTCTTGACTATCGTAAACGATTTTATAGAAGATTTCGCCATATTACTCAATTATTAGAAAAGTCATCGCAAATACTCTGTTTGGGTGCTCGACAAGGCACTGAAGTAGAGGTTCTTTGGGATATGGGTTATAGGAATGCGGTTGGTTTGGATTTAAACCCCGGTCCTGAAAATCCATATGTGAGGTTTGGCGATTTTATGAAACTTGATTATCCAGAAGCTTCTGTCGATATGATTTATACAAATTGCATTGATCACGCATTTGACTTGGAAAAATTCTTTAAAGAGCATGCCCGTGTTGTCAAACCGGATGGATATGCCATTTATGATATCCATGGCTTGGGGTTTGGCTCTTTTGAATCTGTGGGATGGAAGTCGGAGGAGGCAATATTTTTGCTGGCTCTTAAATATTTCAAGAAGGTTGTTAAAGTTGAAAGCGAAGACCCATGGAAGTGGTTGTTGCTGCGCCGCTAAATGGGCAGAAATGTGCAAGGAGATAGGTTTGAGTGACATCCAAATTGTCGGCATTATGCTGGTCAAAAACGAAGACGTGTATATCGAACACGCCATCCGTAACGTGGTGGATTTTTGCGACAAGCTTATCATAACCGACCATCAATCCGCCGACCACACCTACGAAATATGCCAGCGCCTTGCGGCTGAATTCCCCAAGATAGACCTGCGCCGCATCACCCAGCTTGTCGAGTCTTCGCATGCCATTGCGCCCTATTACGGCACCAATACCTGGATCTTTGCCGTGGATGGCGATGAAATTTTTGACCCGATTGGGCTGCGGGAAATGCGCCAACGGCTGCTGGCTGGCGAGTTCCGGGATAGCTGGAACCTGTTTGCCAATACCTTGAATTGCGTTCACCTGGACTTGAAAAAGAGAAAAGCGCAAGGATATCTGGCTCCGCCTTCGCGGGCGGGCGCTCGGTTATTTAACTTCTCCATTATCACAGATTGGAAGGGCGATATCGGCGAACGCTTGCATGGTGAAGACATTGAATTCAAGCCCGGCTATCATGCTGGTTTGCGCCGTTACCTGCACCAGGAAATGGAGTGGGAAAATTCCTTTTTCCGCTATGTGCATACATCTTTTTTGGTTAGAAGCTCGCGAGACAAAATAATGGTGGTGAAAACCCGCTTGAACCCCGACGAAGAAACGAGAGTTTCCAGCCAGCATAACCTGTTACGCAAGGCCGCCGCTTGGATCAAAGTGAGGCTTTCGCAGCTATTGAGAACCGACTGGAAAAACCAAAAATACCGCCGTGGTCCACTGGTGGAAAAAGATGTATCGACGTTTTTCCCCAAGGGCGCGGAACACGAATGAGCGTATTTTTGAAAAGACCAAAGCTGCGAGACCTTTTGCACCTTGGGCAGGATGTACTTGCACTGGCACAAGCATCATTCACCCGCGCCGACTTGTCCATTTTCCATGAGTTCGAGCCGCCTCCCACGGGCGGTGGGCATCAATTCCTGCGTGCGTTTTGGAAGCAGGCAGAGGCGAAGGGTTTGCGCGTGGAGAACAATATCATCTCCAGCACGACCCGCGCCTGTTTGTTCAACTCGTTCAACTTTAGCGAAAAACGCCTTGCCCGTCTAAAGCGAAATTCAGTGTTACATGTTCATCGCGTGGATGGGCCGATTGACGTGTATCGCGGGCGCGATGATGGTGTGGATAAAAACATCCACGCGGTGAATTTGCGATTTGCTGAGAAGACCATCTTTCAATCTCGCTACAGCCTAAACAAACATCTTGAACTCGGCATGGAGTTCAAGAATCCCGTCGTCATCATGAACGCCGCGGACCCTGAAATATTCCACCCGCGTGGGCGGGTCGAATTTTCACGCGAACGCAAAACGCGCCTGATCGCTTCCAGTTGGTCGGATAACGTCAATAAGGGCGCGGCGGTCTATCAATGGCTGGATGAGCATTTGGATTGGGAACGCTTCGAGATGACCTTCGTAGGGCGCAGCCCTGTGACGTTCAAGCACATCCGCATGATGGAGCCTGTCGCTTCAGACCGCATGGCGGAGTTGTTCCGCGGACACGATATATATCTCACTGCCAGCCGCAACGACCCATGCTCCAACTCGCTGATTGAGGGGTTGACCTGCGGGATGCCCGCCGTGTATTCGAAGAGCGGCGGGCACCCTGAAATTGTGGGCGGCGCGGGAGCGGGATTCGAGTCGGCGGAGGAACTGCCAGGGTTGTTGGATCAGGTCACAAGTCAGTATGAGGCGTTCCAATCGCGGATTTCCATCCCATCCATTCAGGAAGTCAGCGAAGCATATTTGAAGGTTTTAGAATTGATATGAAATCTGTATTGCAAAGCGCTGCAAAGGTCGCCCTAAAAACCGCTTCGTGGAATTGGAATCCGTATTCGCGTTTGATTTTGTATGGCGACAGCGCGGGATGGGTGTTGGATTGGGAAATGCGCGAGTTGAACGCGATTTGCGCGGCGTTGGGTGTGCCTGTGGTGAAACCGATCTGGAAACATGCGCGCACGCCGCAATCCATTTTTTTCTCGAATCAATTTTTTTTGCGACAGGAAGATTGGCTGGATTTGTTGCCGCATCGCATTGGGTTGGCTTATTTTCACGGCTTGCCGCAAACAGGCGAGAAGGATTTTGATGGAGTCTATCGTGGTTTGCAAAAGCATCACGAAAAACTTTCGCGCATTCAAGTTTCGCATACCGAAATGCGCGATGCGATTTTACAAACGGGGATTGACCTTGCGAAAGTGTTTTTGATTCCGATTGGTATCAATACGAGATTCTTTCCCTTCCGCAACGCGGAGATGAAGAAACGAGCGCGCACCGAATTGGGCATCCCACAGTCCGCTTTTGTGATTGGGTCCTTTCAAAAAGACGGCGTGGGGTGGGTCGACGGCATGGAGCCGAAGTTAATCAAAGGCCCCGATGTGTTTGTGGATGCAATGAAGCGATTGAAGCGCGATATTCCCGAATTGTTTGTTTTGCTTTCGGGCCCTGCGCGTGGATATGTTAAAAAGTGTTTAGAGGAGGCAGATATCCCCTATTGGCATGGGTATCTTAAATCCTATCCTGATATTGCGACGATGTTTCAAGCGTTGGATTTATATGTGGTAGCGTCCCGCCAGGAGGGTGGACCAAAGGCGGTTTTGGAAAGTATGGCAAGCGGTGTGCCGTTGGTGACGACGCGTGTAGGGCAGGCAATGGATTTGGTGAAGCATGGTGAAAATGCTTTTATGGTGGATGTAGAAGATGTGGACGCGCTCGCCTCGTACGCCCTTCAAGTGTATCGTTCATCCCAAGCCGATTTTCAACCGATGCTTGCGGCGGGACGAAAAACCGCTGAGGCAAATAGTTATGAAAGCCAAATTCCGCTCTGGGCGGATTTCATGAAAGGATTTGTGGAATGAGTTTGTTCATTCAAAAGATTTCTTATTATCTGTTTCCCCGTCCGTTGCGCCGTTTCATCATCAAGTCCATGATCGGCGCAGAGCAGCAATCCGCAAACCCGCGTCAGGCGGTGAGCTGGCTGTTGGGAATTTATGATTATGTCAATTATGAGATTGATGCGCAATGCAAACGTTGGGGTGACGGCGTTCACATCAAACATGAAGTGATGGATGGCATTCACTCATTTTTTTATGATCGTATCGAAAAAAATGCCAGCGTGCTCGACCTTGGCTGCGGGTACGGCGCGCTGGCTCACGCCATTGCTAATCATTCGGATGCAAAAGTTCTTGCAATTGATTTTGATGCAAAACAGATCGAGTTTGGTAAAAAGCGTTTCGATCACCCCAATATCGATTTTGTTGTTGGCGATGTGTTCAAAGATATTCCCGAACATGGCTCTTTCGATGTGATTGTGCTTTCCAGTGTGCTCGAACACTTAAAGAATCGTCCCGAATTTCTCAAAGATTTGACCACTCGTTTCAACCCAAAGAAGTTTCTCATCCGCGTGCCGACCTTTGAGCGCAATATCCATGCGGCTCTCAAAAAGGAACTTGGGTTGTTCCCCTATACAGACGACACACACGAACTCGAATACTCCAAAGATATTTTTTACGATGAAATGAAACAAGCGGGACTGGACGTTAATCATTTCGAGATCCGCTGGGCAGATATTTGGGCGGAGTGCATCCCCGCCAAGTAGCCATGTTTCGGTCTTTGCTCAATTCCCTCAAACGCGTCTTCCCGAATTTTTTTCGGGTTGTGTTCGGCTTGCGCGATTGGGCGAAGAGCATTCCCGCGCGGATGCAACTTTCCACGTTTCAAAAAAGCGGAGATGGAATCGCGGTTGCCTACTTCAGCCCGCGCTTTCCAAAACCTCCCGCACAGCGCAGCGAGTTCGCGCATGGCGGCGCGGTCAAACTCACCTATCTTGCGGAAAACTTTCAGCATCATTTTCCTCATGCAAATTTGCTGTATACCGTCAGCAGTGTCGCGCATCCGTTGCAGATCGAGATTCTTGAAGTGGCAAAACGCAAAGGGTTAAATGTCGTTGTGAATCAAAACGGTGTTTCCTTCCCTGCCTGGGCTGGCGCGAATTATGAAACTTCTAACCAGCCGTTGAAGCGGATCATTGGCTTTGCGAATTTCATCATCTATCAAAGTCAATTTTGCAAAACGAGCGCGGAGAGATACATTTCGCCCCCTGCTGTGCCAAATGAGATCGTCTATAACCCGGTGGACATCGGCCTCTTTTCACCCGATGCCTGTCCGGAAAAACCTGAGATATTGACCTTGCTTCTGGGCGGAAACCAATACGAAAAATATCGCCTCGAACTGGCGTTACAAACGCTCAAATCGCTTCATCGGGATGTGCCCAATGCCAAACTGATTGTCACCGGCAACCTCTGGCTTCCGCGCGATGAAGCCGAAGCATGGACGAAGCAAGCCCTGCGCGATATGAACCTGACCGAGCATGTAACCTTCACCGGAACCTACGCCCAAACGGACGCGCCCGTTTTGTATTCAGAGGCTCACCTATTGCTTCATACTAAATATGCTGACCCATCACCTGGGCTTGTTTTAGAAGCGTTATCCTTGGGGATGCCTGTTGTCTATTTGGATAACGGCGGCGTGCCAGAATTGGTTGGGGATGCAGGCATTGGCGTGCATGTGCAACACGATTGGGATCAAATCAACCTGCCCGATTCGCAAGCGATGGCCGATGCGGTGATGCAGGTCTATGCCCGCCGTGAAGAATTTTCACAAAAAGCACGTCAGCGGGCAGTGGATTTGTTCTCTTTGGAAAAGTTTGTGGCTAAACACAAAGAAATTTTCGAGAAGGTTTTGAATTCCTAATGAAAATTTCTATCCTCATTTGCACTCGCAATCGCTTCGACGATTTCAAAAAGACTCTGCCATCCATTGCGGCGCAAACCCGCCTGCCCGATGAATTGATCGTGGTCGATTCGTCGGATGAGAAAAAACTGGAAGAATATCTTGACTCGGTCAAGATGCCTTTCTCTGTGCGCTATTCCCACACCCAACCTGGTTTAACCTTGCAGCGCAATTATGGCATCCGCGAGTGTGAGAATGATCTCATCTTTTTCTTTGATGACGACGTGGATTTGGATAAGAACTATCTTGCCGAAGTGGAAAAAGTTTTTGTGAACGATACAAATCATAAGATTGGTGCAGTTGGTGGAAAGATTATTGAACAATCTTATCCAACTACCCGGCTTAGACTTGAACAATTCACGTTTTACGTTTTACGTCTTATCTTTGGCGTGGTTGGAATTCGTAATGGAAAATTCTACCCCTCCGGTATGCCGTCGCACCCGAGTAAAAATCAGCCAAGCGGATATATCGAATGTCTCTCTGGTTGCTGTATGGCATTTCGGCGTGAGGTGTTTGAGAAAGCCAAATTCGATGAAGTCCTTGCCCATTACGGGCTGATGGAAGATGTGGACATTTCCAAGCAGACACTTGATGCCGGGTATAAAATCTACTATCAAACTTCCGCTACTCTCATCCATAACGAAAGTCCGATGAACCGACTCAAAGTTCAGCAATGGGCAGAAATGAGCGTAGTCAATTATGATTACCTCTTCCGCAAGAGTTGGAGCAAAGACTCATGGCGTTGGCTGTTTTATTATTGGGCGTTGATCGGCTTGTTCGCTGCCAACTTTCACAGCCTCAAGGGTTTAAAGGGTACGTTTGCTGGAGTAAAAAGGATATTTACCACAAAGGAGACAAAGGGTCACAAAGGTTAAAAGCCTTTATCCTTCGTGACCCTTTGTGACCCTTCGTGGTTGAAAATAAGATGAAACGCACACTTATTACTGGTATTTCCGGCTTTGTTGGCAGGCACCTTCGAGAGGAACTCATCCGCGAAGGTTGGGATGTTTTTGGATTCGACATCCGCCCGGCGGGAGAGAATGTTTTCGTAGGTGATCTCTCTGACCGTGCGGCTCTGACTCGTGCTGTAGCGGATTGCCAACCTGATGCTGTTTTCCACCTTGCGGGCATTATCAAATCACAAGACCCGCAAGCCTATTACACTTCCAACTTGTTTGGGACGTTGAATCTTCTCGAAGCGATTTTGCAAATGGAGAAGCGACCAAAAGTGGTGCTGGCGAGTTCGAGCGCGGTCTATGGGTTGACCAAGAGCACTCGCCCCATTACAGAGCGTTCGCCCCTGCGCCCTGTGACTGAGTACGCTGTCAGCAAGGTGGCGCAGGAGACGGCGGCTCTGCGGTATCATTATGCGTTCGGGTTGGATGTGGTCATTGTGCGGATGTTCAACCTGATTGGACCTGGTCAATCACCCGATTTGGCTTGCTCGGCATTTGCGCGTCAGATCGCGTTGGCGGAGATTTCGGAGCAAATTGAAATTGTCACTGGCAACCTCGATGCCAAGCGTGACTTTGTGGATGTGCGAGATGCGGCACGTGCCTTTGCTTTGCTTGCAGAAAAAGGTAAAGCCGGGCAGACCTATAATGTCTGTTCAGGGAACGCGGTCGCGATTCAGGAATGCTTGAGTAAGATGATGCTCAGGTCGAAGAAGCAGGTATCGGCTAGGGTTGATCCGGCGCGGGTCCAAAAGAACGATGTACCTGTGCAGGTTGGAAGTTTCCAGAAGTTGCACAGGGCTGCGGATTGGAATCCGCGCATTCCTATAAATGAATCTTTAGCAGACTTGCTCAATGATTGGCGTGAGCGGGTCAAAGTGGAGTTGAAATGAATTGGAACGGTAAAAAAGTTTTGGTCACTGGCGCGGGCGGATTTATTGCCAGCCATTTGGTGGAACATTTGGTGCGTGAAGGTGCGCAGGTGCGCGGATTTGTGCGTTATAACTCGCGTAATGATCTTGGGATGTTGAAGTGGCTTGCGTCTGAAATTCTTTCGCAAGTGGAGATCATGCAGGGCGACCTGCGCGATACCGAAGCGGTGCACAATGCTGTGCGCGGTGTGGATACGGTCTTTCATCTCGGCGCGTTGATCGCGATCCCGTATTCGTACGTGAACCCGCGCGAAGTGATCGATGTGAATATCATGGGTACGCTCAACGTGCTGATGGCAGCGCGTGATCTTGGAACGCGGCGCGTGGTGCATACATCCACAAGTGAAGTATATGGCACGGCGCAATATGTGCCGATTGATGAGAAGCATCCTTTGCAGGGACAGTCGCCCTACTCTGCCAGCAAGATCGGCGCGGATCGCATCGCTGAAAGTTTTTATCGCTCCTTTGAAACACCTGTGGTCACACTGCGTCCGTTCAACACATTTGGTCCGGGTCAGTCAATGCGCGCGGTTATCCCGACCATCATCGTGCAGGCGCTCACTCGCGATGAAGTTAAACTCGGCAGTCTTGAACCTTCGCGCGATTTCACCTTTGCCAAAGATACCACCAACGGTTTTGTGAAAGTTGCTGAAGCCGAAGGTGTGCTGGGCGAAGAGATCAACCTCGGCAATGACAACACCATTCGTATCGGCGACCTTGCCGAAAAGATTTTCAAGATCATCGGCAAGACTCCCAAGATCGTGGCTGACCCACAGCGCGTGCGACCGGGTAAAAGCGAAGTGATGAAGTTGTGGGCGTCGAACGAAAAAGCCAAGCGTATGATCGGATGGGAACCCCGCATCTCTCTCGACGAAGGCTTGCGTGCCACCATCGAGTGGATCTCCGCTCATATCGATCTCTACCGACCCGACCAATACACGGTGTAATATGCGAGCAGTCATCCTTGCTGGCGGTAAAGGCACACGCCTTGCCCCATACACAACTGTTCTCCCCAAGCCGCTCATGCCCATCGGCGAAATGCCGATTCTCGAGATCGTGATTCGTCAGTTGCAAAAGAAAGGTTTTGGTGACATCACCCTTGCAACGGGTTATCTCGCTGAATTGCTCATGGCATACTGTGGTGATGGAAGCAAATTCAATACTCGTATTGATTACTCCCGCGAAGAACAGCCCCTTGGCACGGCGGGACCGATTGCCCTCGTCCAGAATTTGAACGATACTTTTCTGGTGATGAATGGTGATTTGCTCACCACCATTGATTACAGCGCCATGCTTAACTATCACCGCGAACGCGGCGCACTTGCCACGGTGGCTTGTTATCAGCGTGATGTAAAAATTGACCTCGGCGTTATCCAAGTGGATGAAGATAACTGGATTTCCGACTACATCGAAAAGCCCACCTATCATTACTCTGTCAGCATGGGCATTTATCTCTTCGAGCCAGAGATTTTGAGCTACATCCCCAAAGAAGAACGGTTGGATTTACCTGAACTGGTCTTGAAGTTGATGCGTGACGGCAAGAAGGTCAATGTCTTCAACTTCGATGGCTACTGGCTTGACATCGGCAGGCACGACGATTACGAACGCGCCATTGAAGAGTTTGCAAAGCATCGCGAAGCATTTTTGCCAGAATCATGATCCTTTTTATTTTTACAAATACCTATCCTTATGACGCGATAGGAGAGCAGACGTTTCTTGGTGGTGAAATTCAAATCCTAAAGAGGTATTTTGACCGCATCATCCTTGTTCCGCAGCATAAGCATGAAAAAATGCTACCCGTCCCGGACGGTGTGGAAATAAACCTAGATTTTGCAGATCATCTATCTTTTACAAAACGCCTTCCGGCATTTCTTTCTTCCTTCTTTCAAAAAGATGTTTTCGAAGATATCAGAGATCGTTTGCCAGCCTCTCTTTCATTTGAATACTTAAAAAAAATATTCTTCTTTATTTCAGGGGCGCATCAGACTCAAATCTGGCTGAAAGATTGGTTGCGAAAAGAAAGCATTTCTCCATCCGATGTGGTCTGTTATACATATTGGTTTATCGATATTACAATGGGGCTGGGGTGGGCAAAGGCTGAACTTCCGCAGTTGAAAGTTGTTTCGCGTGTGCATGGGTATGACCTGTATGAGGATTTATACAAACCCTGGCCTCTGCGGTTGCGATCCATCTCTTTACTGGATGGACTTTTTGCAGATTCGGATATCGGCACAAATTACCTTTTGCAGGAGTATCCGCAGTTCAAAAGGAGATATGAAACTGCTTTGCTGGGTGTTCCAGATCCAGGAGCGTTGTCAAACCCATCTCAAGATGATATCTTGCGAATCGTCTCTTGCTCGACCATCAACCCGATAAAGCGGCTGGATTTGTTGTTTCAGGGCATCCTTACCGCGGCGAATATGCGAAACGGGCAAAAGATCGAGTGGACCCATTTTGGCGGCGGTGGCAATGAAAGGCAAAACTTTATTGATCGTGTTGCGCGTAAATTCCCTCCGAACGCACAGGGATTTTTTCCCGGTTACCAAACACAGGAGCATCTCATCAAAACCTATCTTGAAATGCCGGTGGATGTTTTTGTCAACGTCAGTTCCACCGAGGGAACGCCCGTCTCCATCATGGAAGCCATCAGTTGCGGCATCCCCGTCATTGCCACGGCGGTGGGCGGTAATGTGGAGATCGTTCAGGAGCGGAACGGATTTTTATTGAGCGAAAACCCGACCCCCGAAGAGATTGCAGATGCGCTTTTAAGTGTCTGTGATAACCGCGACACATGGCTGAAGAAACGCCAAGGCAGCCGCATGGTTTGGCAGGAACGATATAATGAAACGACCAACTTCGAGGCGTTTGCTCAAGCCTTGGTCGAGATAAGGAAGCGTTAAATCTTTATGTGTGGTATCACTGGATTTTGGAATCTGGACGGTAGACCCGTCGACCGTGACGAGTTGACCCGCTTTACGAATCAACTCGCGCATCGCGGACCCGACGGCTGGGACATCCATGTGGACGAGTCTGTCGCGTTGGGCTTTGGTCACCGCCGCCTCGCCATCATTGACTTAAACACAGGCGACCAACCCATGTCCTATCTGGATGGACGTTATTGGATCGTCTTTAACGGCGAAATTTATAACTTCGTTGAATTGCGCACGGAGCTTGAATCGTTCGGCTATCAATTCAAGACTGAATCAGATACAGAGATCGTTCTTGTGGCTTATGACAAATGGGGTGAGGATTTTCAGTTCAAGCTCAATGGCATGTGGGCGAGCGCGATTTGGGACAGCCGTGAGCGTACACTTTTTCTTTCCCGTGACCGCTTCGGCGTGAAACCGATGATCTACTTCTTCGATGGCAAGCGTTTTGCCTTTGCCTCGGAGATGAAAGCTTTTCTTGCGCTCAATAATTTCCGCGCTGAATACAACCCGACCGTGCTTGCCAACTCATTGGAAGATGCAACCCTGGTCGAAGGAGCGGAAGATTGCCTTTTTCAAGGTCTCAAAAGATTGCTAGGCGGGCATTGCCTCACATTGAATGCAAATGGTGAGATGAATATCCGCCGCTGGTGGCACACGCTTGATCACCTTCCCAATATTCCAGAAAGATACGAAGACCAAGTTGCGCAATATCGCGAGTTATTTCTCGATGCCTGCCGCATCCGCATGCGCAGTGATGTGCCAATTGGCACTGCTTTGAGTGGTGGCTTGGATTCAAGTTCCGTGCTTTCTTCGATGAGTCACATCCGCAAATCGGGCGATGCGACAATGCGCATGGCCCACGAATGGCAGAAGGCGTTCATCGGTACCTGGCCCGGCAAGATCATTGACGAGCGTCATTACGCCGATGAGGTCATCAAACACACCGGCGTCAACCCCATCTACTGCGAAATGCACGCGGACATGTATCTCGAACATTTTAACGATATCCTTTATCAATACGAGGAACTTTCCGATATCCACCTCGGTCCGTGGTTCGTTCACAAGATGCAGCGTCAACACGGCGTGGTCGTCACCATTGACGGTCACGGTGGCGATGAAGCCTTGGGCGGTTACACTTGGCACGTCTTCGCCGCGATGCGCGATGCCAACCCAATACGATATGCCGAACTTGCGTTGATCCGCAACAGCATGAGTCTGACGCATGGACTCGGCACATACATCAATGCCATCCAGAATCGGTTGACTGGAAAAAAATCAGCCTCAAACGGAACCCCGTGGCTGGTCACTCAACCCAAGCCTTTTTCCACACCTGCAATGGAGCAGGATGCCCTGCGCCTCGCAGGACGTGATGAACTTTTCAAAACGCTTTACGCCGATTTTCACTTCACCCATCTGCCCATGGTCTTGCGAAATTTTGACCGCCTCTCCATGGCGCATGGAGTCGAAGTGCGCTCTCCACTTATGGATTGGCGGTTGGTGTGTTTTTCCTTCGCATTGCCATCTGATCGAAAGATAGGAAATGGTTTTACAAAAAGAATCTTGCGTGATGCCATGAAGGGCATTTTGCCAGATTCGATTCGTACGCGAACCAAGAAACTCGGCTTTCCAGATCTTGACGAAGGCTGGAACTCCCCGCGTGGGCATCAATTTATTCGTGATGCAGTCTCTTCGAATGATTTCCAAACATCCCCATTTTGGAATGGCGTACATGTTCGAACTGACTTGGAATCTGGTTTCAAACACCATGACAAATTGATCATCAAACGTGCCTGGAAACTTATTCAAGCACAGGCGTTACTCAACCTTTTTATGGAACGGAAGTAATGCGCATTGCCTACGTCACCATCCACATTACCCCGGAATTGATGCGCGGCGGTGTGGGGAAGAAAATAAAAAGTCAACTCGATCTCTGGCGCAGGGCTAGGCACGAAGTTACATTGTTCAGCCTAACGCCAGATACGATTCCCTTTCCAGATGAACGTCAATTCATTTTCGATGCAAAGACCAGCCTCCTGAAACGCGAAGTCAACCGCGCGTCTGGGTTGATGCGGATGCTAGCAGCAGTCCGCGAATACAAACCGGATATCATCTATCTTCGGTTTGGGCTGTACTCGTATCCCCTTCAACGCCTTTTCAGAATTGCGCCAACCGTATTGGAAGTGAATTCGGACGACCGGGTGGAGTATTCCACTCGTGGAAGATTCTTCTATTGGCTGAACCGCCTCACCCGCGGACTGACGTTTGCTCCCGCTGCCGGGGTGATCGCGCCTACCCGTGAGTTGACTCGCATCTTCCCGCTGAAAAAAAGCCAATTCACCACGGTCATCTCCAATGGTGTGGATGTTGATGCTGTTGAGATTCTGCCGCCGCCTAAAAACGATAAACCCGTGCTGACGTTGGTTGGTTCTCCTGGCATGATTTGGCACGGCATGGATAAACTGATTTGGTTTGCACAATCAAACTCGGATGTGTTTGTAAACATCGTTGGCTATTCTGCCAAAGATTTTGAAATGCCCATTCCTGCGAACGTGACCATGTATGGTTATCTATCGTATGCGCAAATTCGTGATGTGCTGGCAAAGACAGATGTGGCATGTGGCACGCTGGCTCTGCATCGCAAGAACATGCAAGAGGCATGTCCACTTAAAGTGCGTGAGGCGGTGTTATATGGTTTGCCTTTGTTGCTCGGCTATCACGATACCGATCTGAGTGACCTCAATCTGCCGGAAATTCTACAAATCCCCAACACTGAAGATAATGTCATCAGCCATGCAAAAGAAATTCGCGATTTTGCCTATGCCATGATGGGCAAGCGGGTGAACTTGAACGTGATAGGTCCGTATCTCGACCAACGCAAGAAGGAAGAAAAACGGCTGGCATTTTTTGAGCAGGTATTGGCAGGAAAAAAATGAAACCGTTATCCATCATTTTTTTGGGCACCCAAATGGCGGTTGGAGGGGCGCAGAAACTTTTACTGGAACAGGCGCTATGGTTCCTGTCGCATGGACACAAAGTGACTGTCCTCTTTTTCTACGACCGCGACAATCTCCATGAAAAGTGGACAAAGACCTATCCCTTCGAAATTCAAAACCTCGAAGCCTTCGATAAAAAGGCGGGCGGACTTCACAGCCTGACCAAGCTGCTGGGTGGATTGTTGAAATTGAGGCAAATCCTCAAACGTGGAAAATTCGACGCCATTATTACCTTCACGCATGATAGCAACATGCTGGGACTCCCCCTTGCCAAACTGGCAGGGATACCCGCCCGTGTGGGCACACACCTCGGCGAGATTCGGGGTATGTCCAAATGGCGTGCGAGGTTGCACACATGGTTAGTCAATCACGGTGTGATTCAAACGCTGGTAACTTCCTCGACTCGCACAAGGAATAACGCTATAGAAGTCGGTGTTGAACCGAAAAGAATTACCACAATCTACAACGCCATCATGCCCTTTGATGTGTCACATATTGATCGTGAATCTGTGCGCCAAAGCCTAGGGTTGAAAAAGGATGACGTTTTTTTCTTGGCAGTAGGGCGGCTTGTGTTTGAAAAAGGCCATGAGTTTCTTGTAGAAGCCATGTCTACTGTGGCTCAATCTGACCCTCGCGCGATTGCTGGGATTTGCGGCGCAGGTCCATTACAAGGGCAATTACAGGCTCAGATCGAAGAATTGCATCTTCAAGATAAAGTCATGCTACTTGGGCAATGGGACTCCATCCCCGAAATCCTTGCGGCGGCGGATGTCTTCGTCCTGCCTTCCCGCTGGGAGGGGCTGCCAATGGCTCTGCTAGAGGGTATGATGGCCGGACTTCCTGTGATTGCCACACGCGTGGAAGGTGTGGATGAAGTCGTCCAACCGGACATGCATGGATTATTGGTGCCGCTTGAGTCTTCGGCGGAATTGGCGGAAGGTATATTACAATTGCTCCGCTCGCCTGAAGACCGGGCTCGTATGGGCAAGGCGGCGATAGAGAGAGTCTTGAGTTCTTATACTACAGACCACATGTGCGAAAGATATCTTGAAGTGATTGAACAAGGCTTGGGCGGGGAAAAGGCCAGCTAGGCGCAATCAGGCAGAGGCTTAAGGATGAAGCGTTCATCTATCAAACTTGGAAATATTCTTGCAATTTTAATCGTTGGTTGGATTATCGCCGGCGCAGGCGTCGAGTTCTACAATGTGTCATGGGGAACGGGCGAAGCAGTAGGGCAGTTTTCGCCGCGCTGGCTTGCACTTTTTGCGATGTTTGTTTTGCTTTGCATCGCTGTGTTCGCTGCCGCTTTGGTTCTCGTGTTTCGCGGTGAACATTTTATCGCCGTTTTTCAAAAATATATTACAGTCAGAAACAAATTTGCGTTTGCTCGTTGGGCGTTGGTTGTTCTTGTCCTTATATTTCCGATTTGGTTTTTGCAGCGGACCATGTGGGGGATCGTCTTCGATGGCGTTTATTTCCGGCTGCTGTTGTGGGGGCTGACCGCTTTTCTTCTTTCTTCCTTCCTTACGAGCAACGAGTCGCTGATTGCATGGAAACCTTTTCTTGCCTCATTGATCCTGATATCGAGCGCGTTCACGATTGCGATTTCACTTCAAGGTGTCACCGATTATCCGTTTTCACAAGGATGGTCGGAAGGTAATCGCATTTGGGATTATTCCATTCGTTTTGGGCGCAATCGTTACGGCATTGCGGATGACCAGGATATTTACGTCCTGCTCGATGCAGGCCGCATGCTGGTGGGCGGGCTTCCATTTTTAATTCCCGGCGTCACTATCGAAGCAGTAAGGTTTTGGATCGGGCTAACATTGATCCTTCCTTATTTTTTGGTTGGCATTGCCGCATATATTGTCGCCGAAAAAAATGCGCGCATCTTGTTCCTGATGATTCTATGGGTCTTTTTATTTTTGCGTCAAGGACCCATTCATCCGCCGCTTGTGCTAGCCGCCGCATTGACCGTCTTCCTTTGGCGCAAGCCGTTGTGGTTTGCGGTCCCCTTGATTATTTATGCTGGATATTTTGCCCAATCGAGCCGCTTCACATGGTTGTTTGCTCCGGGTTTATGGATCGGGATGCTGGAACTGGCAGGCGCCTCGACCCTTAACGGGAAGCTGGATCGAACCCATTGGGTTCGTGCCATTGTTTTAGGCTTATCTGGCGCATTTGGCGGATTCTTGCTCCCAAAGTTGTTGCCTCTTTTTCACATTGCTTCTGCCTCCACTTCAATCGGCACAGCGGAGGTGACCGAACAGATTGCCAGCACAGGTGTCACATCCGATTTTGTCGCGTATGCGGTTACAGACCAGCCGCTTTTATGGTACCGCCTGCTTCCCAATTCAACCTATGGCACGGGAATTCTGCTCGGTTTGATCATCGCTGTCTTGCCGATTGCGATATTCCTGATCTGGCTTTCCGCTTCTAAAAAATGGCAATTGAACAGATGGCAAAAGTTAGCTATTGTTGGGCCATTGCTTGCCTTTCTTATCGTCGGTCTGGTTGCCAGTACCAAGATCGGCGGCGGCGGCGATTTGCACAACATGGACATGTTCCTGATCGGCACGGCATTCACGGTTTTCATTGCCTGGGTCAATGGCGGCGGGGATGTGGTGATGAGGAATCAGATGCCAACATGGGCGAGGCTTGCGCTGGCTGCCTCGCTGATCGTTCCGGCTATTGTTCCGTTAAGGCAGTTGCGCTCCTTCAGTTACGGCGACGAGATCAAAACTCTCCTTGTACTGACCGATACAGAAGAGGGGAAGACTCTCGATATGCTTCCCGATACTGCTACAATTGAGGAAGCACTGCGGGAGATTCAAGAGATAATTACAGATGCTAAAGAGGATGGCGATGTATTATTCATTGACCAGCGTCAATTGCTGACCTTTGGTTACATTACAAATGTACCGTTGATTCCTGAATACGAGAAAAAGGTTTTGATGAATGAAGCTCTCAGCGCGAATGCCGATTATTTCTCGCCTTTCCATGCCGACATCGCCACTCAGCGTTTTTCGCTCATCGTCACCGAGCCGTTGCGAACGCCCGTGAAGGACAGTACCTATGAATTCGGCGAAGAGAACAACGCCTGGGTGAAGTGGGTGTCCATACCCGTGCTTTGCTATTACCGCGAGATCCAAACCTACAAGGAAGTCAACGTGCAGTTGCTGGTGCCTAACCCAATGCCCGAAGATTGCTCGGATTATATGCTGCAGGAAACGCCGTGAACATCAAATATATTTTTCTTCGACTTGTCCGCCACTTTATGCCGGAAGGACTTGCCCGCTTCCTTCTTAAGCGACGTTGGATTATCAAACCCGGGCTGGAATCCACCGACCCGTTTGCCGCCTCGGCGCGGTATGCTGAGACATTATCTGCGAATGGTGTTTCAATTGAAGGGAAGAGAATCCTCGTGTTTGGTTTTGGCGGACGTTTTGCTGTCGGAGTGGATTTGTTGAAGCGCGGCGCGGCACATGTCGTTTTGTGCGATCATTATGTCCTGTTGGATACGGAACGCAACCGTGAATTGCTGTCAGAGTATGGGATGTATCTGAAAGCGGAAAAGGATGAGGTCCAGCCGCGAGGCGAATTTATCACATTGTTGCAAGGTGACATTCGTGAAGAACCCATCCAGAAGCAGATATCGCAGGTGGATATTGTCCTTAGCACTTCGGTTTTTGAGCATTTGGAGGATGTTCCCTGGATTACAAAAGCGCTGGCAAAGTTGACTGCACCGCAGGGGATACATTTGCATTTTATAGATTTGCGCGATCACTTCTTCAAACACCCGTTCGAAATGCTGAAGTTTTCCGAAGGCGTTTGGAAAAATTTTCTGAACCCGACCAGCAATTTGAATCGCTATCGGTTGGGTGATTATCAAATTGTCTTTGAATCGAATTTTGAAAAGGTTGACTTTACTGTGCTGGAAAGACTCGAAGATGAGTTTCGCAGGGCGGAGAGAATGATTCGAGCTGAATTCAAAACAGGTGATGAGTCCATGGATTCTGTTACGTTAATCCATGTATTTGCCAGCCAGCCGAAGTAGCGCAGAGTTTTTATGTTTGGAAAATTGAACTCCTTTTTCTCACAGCATGAATATGCGATTCCGACTGCCATTTTTCTCCTTTTTCTTGTGGCATCCTTACCGGGAATTAGTTGGGGCGCGCCCGCTTTGTGGAATCCCGATGAGTTGGTCTGGCGCGTGGACATGGCGTTGAAAGGGGCTATGGTCTTTGACGCGACTGAACCGGATTTCAATTACCCATCTCTGCCAAAGTATGTGATGTATGCCGTTGGGTATGTTACTTATGGTATGGGAAAATCCAGCTATGCTTTCATCGTGGCGGCACGGGTGTTTTCTGCACTTTTGGGCGCCTTGGCTGGCGTTCTTATCTATTATCTTGTACGCACATTGGGTGTCCGGAAGAAAGTGGCTGTCTTGGCGGGTCTTTTCTATGTGATCAGCGGCATTGCGGTTGAAAATGGACGCTTTGCTCACAATGATCTGTATTTGCAGTTATTCACGATCCTGTGCGTGTTTTTTATCGTCAAATATCAACGGGCAGCATTGCTGCGTTGGCTATATCTGTCATTCTTCATGGTTGGGCTTGCCGCATCATGCAAGTATACGGGCGGTAGTCTGATTATTTTGCCCGTTCTTGCTTATATTTCTGATAATTGGAGAAATCTTCGCATGCGCTGGCTTTCCATGACTGGCAGGCTGCTTCTTGGCGGGTTGATTGCCTATTTCGGATATGGCCTTGGTACACCAAAAGCATTTACTGCGCCTGTATATTATTTTTCGAATGTCCTACCAGCGTTAAGAAATTTGACCAATTATGGTTTTAATTCGGGATCCCCGTTTGGGATTGTTGGGCAATGGTCCGTTTTTGAGGGTGCTGTTGGAGTTTTTTGCTATTATCTTTTTCTGTTTGGATATTTTTGGTTTGCCGCCCGGTGGTTGTTATGGAAGGGTGGAAAATCTTCCTTTCAGAATGATATCGGGCCGTCTGTGGGAATTTTCCTGGCAGTTGTGCTTGTTTTTGACCTGCCTTTCATGATTTCCATCAATTACATTGGACGTTATTTCATCCCTTTCATTCCATTCCTTGCAATCTTGAGCGCTATCTTTGTGAATGAGGTCATTGAACTAGCCCAGCACTTGAGCAAAGGTTTTGTACGTCCGTTGGTGTTTGTTGTCCTCACAATAGGAATCATTTATTCCTCTCTTCGATTGGTGAGCATTGCGTTGTTGTTCCTGAATGATTCCCGTATTCCTGCCACTGAGTTTATTGCATCCATTCGTGGGTATCAGAAAAGCATTGAATATACACTGTATCCGCCTTATATCGAAAAGCGGCGTTTCATGCGGGCGCATAATTACCCGATCTATTTTGTGGAATGGGAGGGAGATACTGTTCCGACAGGTGGACGGTTCGAATATAACCTTGGAGAGCAGGGATTGTTGGAACGCGATACAGATTATTTTGTGATCGATAGTTTTACTTATGACCGTTTTTACACGGAATCCATCTGTGCAACCACCCCGGTGGAATGTGATTTTTTCATAAGATTATTAAACGATGATATTCATAGTTTTCGTCTGTTGCAGAAATTCTCGTACGAATTACCGCCATATTTGCCTCAGGTCTCGCTTACGGCAGTTAATCCTGTGATTCATATATTTGAACGTGTACGGTGATACATGCGTTTTACGGTTCTATTTCTTTTCCAGAACGACCATGAGGCGGGTGGCGAAAAGGGATGGGAAAGGTTGTAGCAATTTCTCTAGGAATTTTACAAGGGGATATGCAACGGTGGGATAAAGTTGTGGGCCAGAGTATCCACCTGATGCAGCATAAGCCAAGGCAACTATTTGTTTTACTGTTAAAACATTCCACCCTTCCAGGCGATCTGCGAATTGCCCATGGACAAAGATTCTAGTGGCATTTCCCTGAGACGCATAGTAATCCATTTCGCTATCCTGCCATCCTGCTGGAGCAAACCATTCGCTTTCTTTGGCTCGGCCGATGGGCTCAACGTGCAATAGCCCGTAAACAAGACATCCCAATGCGCTCAATGCCGGTTCCATCATAATCAAACGTCCTCCTGGGGCAAGCACGCGATGGAATTCTTGAAGCGCTGTTCCGGGGTATCGAAGATGATGGAAGACATCCACCATAAGCAGGTTGGCGATGGATGAATCTTCGAAAGAAAGGCGATAAGCGTTTTCAATCTGGTCCAACCAGGGGTAGGGGAATAGATCGGTACGGATGCAATCGGGCATGACTTCACGAATGCTGCCCATGCCAGATCCGAGTTCCACTGTCTTTCCGTTAAGATGGCTGCGGCTTTGGTCCATGAGGCGATACAACTCTGTGTACACAGTACGCAACAATGGTTTGCAATACCAAAGCTCATGATTTTTGTCAATCAGGTCTCTGTGAAGATTGATTCCCATGGTTATTCCATTGGCTTTGTGAAGTGACCGATTTCGTATACATTCCCAAAAAAAGATGGAAACGCTTTCATGGCTTGTACTTGTTCCTTGTCGAAAGCCTTCTCTGCAGCTTCCATGACCTGCTTTTCAGTGGAAAAGTGGTGTTCACGGATGTTATAGCCCAATAGGCGAAAAACGAAGACCATAAACGGGCGTTCCACAGGAACACCATAAACGACCTGTCCGCCCGGTTTGAGGACGCGTTTAATCTCCGTGAACGCCTGATATAGCTCGTCAGGTTTGAGATGTTCGAGGATGCTGATCAGGAGAACAGTATCAAATTGATTATCTGCGTAAGGCATATGCAGGACATCTCCGTTGCGCAGATTCGGATGGATGCCGCGTTTGGCAAAGACATCTTTGACTGAGTTCACATCGCAAGTGAGATCAAGACCATGGATGTTCTTGTAAGACTCGTTCAAATTCAGGAAAGTCAATCCGCTTCCAAAACCAACCTCGAGAATGTTGTCGCCACCCTTGCATTGTGCCAGGCACAATTCCACACGGCGTCGATACATGGGGCCGAGTATGGGTAGATAGTAAAAGATGACTGAATAAATCTTTTGAACGCCCTTATATTCCTTATAAGGGAGCAATTTAAGTTTGGGATGTCTCAAGTTGATTTCCATTCATTTAGATTCACACAAATTTGATTCGACGCGCGGCAAACGCGACCATCCTAAAAAGCAGGATGCCGTGTCTCCATCGGGAAATGTTGGTTGTACCGTAGGTGCGTTCGCGGTAGCGGATGGGCAGATCAACGATCTTCAGGTTTAATTTTGCGGCGCCAAAGATCAGGTCAAAATCGCCAAAGGGATCGAAGTCGCCAAAGTAGGAACGGTTGGCGGCGATCTTTTCATAGTCTTTTCGCCAGAGTACTTTCGTTCCACAGAGAGTATCTTTGATGGGCTGACCAAGCATCCAAGAGAAGGCGAGGCTGAAGAATTTGTTGCCGAGAAAGTTCAACGTGCGCATGGCCTCCTTTTCCATTGGATAGACGAGGCGCACGCCATTGATGAAATCGCCCTTACCAGAAGCAATGGCTTCGTAAAAACGCGGCAAATCTTCAGGCGGCACGGTTAAGTCTGCGTCGAGGATCATAAGAATATCGCCGGAAGCTTTTTCGAAGCCGAGACGAATGGCGTCAGCTTTGCCAATGCCGGGCTGGCGGAAGAGCAAACTTGATGTCTCGGGGTGAAGCGCGATTTCCTTCTCGATGGTTTCATAGGTATTGTCGCGGGAATGTCCCTCGACGAAGATCAGTTCGGTTTTCGACCCCATATTTGGAAGCCGTTCGAAGATGTTTTTGATATTGCCTGCTTCGTTTCGCGCAGCGACCACGACGGATACACTTGGGTTATGGACAGTCTGGGAGGCGGGGCGCGCAATGACGAAATTGGAAAGCGCAAAACTGTTGAAGGGCCATAGTTTTACAAGGTAACGGTTGACAAAGCCGCAAAAAGGCAGGGGGAGGAGTATCTCACGCGTAGTGCGGATGGTTTCGAAGCCTGCCAGGCGCAGGAGATTATCAACATCCTCTCGGGTGAGCCAGTTTTGGCTTTGGATGGGCGCAGCAAGATTAAGGTTTTTTGCCAAAGTAAGCGGAAATTGCCAAAGATGGCTGTAGAAATTGAGAAGAATACGGGTATGAGGTTCACAATATTTTTTAGCCTGTTCGAGTGCGTGTTGAACGTCCCATAAATCGTTGATGGTGTCGGAAAGGATGATAATATCGAACGTGCCTTCGAGGCTGGAGAGATCGTGCGCGTCGAGTTGGTGATATTCGATTTCGGGATGTCGTTGTTTTGCACGGGAGATCATCTCGGGCGAAAAATCGACGCCCACACCGTGCAAGGGTTGCAGGCTGGCGATAAGGCTTCCCGTGCCGCAGCCGATTTCAAGCACGCGTTGATTTGGGCTGACCAAGAATTGATAAATTTCATGCAAGCGGCGATGATACCAGTGTCCCATGCCGCGCCAGTGGTCTCGTTTTTTTGCGATGGCATCCCAGTTTGCCATGCGGGTCTGCTGGTAGACTTTCCCTGCTTCATCGAAAGGTGGCTTTGTATTCATAACGAGGTGATTTTACCTGAGGGCTATCTGTTCGTTTGACACGAAAAAGTGGGTTATAATTCAGCGACTGAATTTTGGAATTATAAATCATGAGCCTTGAATCTACAAATGACGAACTCCGCGAACTTTCCCTGCTCGAACAGATCGAGAGCGATCCGGATGTGAATCAATCCACGCTTGCACGTCAGTTGGGCGTAGCGGTTGGCACAGTCAACTGGCATTTGAAACGTCTCATCGCCAAAGGCGCGGTGAAAGTTTCGCGCGCTGAACGGAAAAAACTGCGGTACATCATCACGCCGGAGGGGCTTGCCCTGCGTGCCCGTCTTGCCGTTGATTATGTCGAGCGTTCGTTTTCTGTTTATCGAAAGACCCGTCAGCGTGTAAAGGATCATCTGGCAAAAGTGCGCGCCGCAGGCTTCGATCATGTACGTATCGTCGGTTCCGGTGATGTAGCCGATATTTGCAAATTATCATGCATGGAGCAGAATATCGCAGTAGTGAACGACAAATCCGCGCCTGCGCTTGTTCTGGATGGATATAAGATCAAACTGGAAGGCTTGAAATGACGGACCGCCACATATTGATTACCGGCGGAGCAGGTTATATTGGTTCACTTCTGACCTCGGAACTGCTTCGGCAAAATTACCGTGTCACCATCCTCGACAGTCTTCTGTTTGGCGGTGAAAGCATTCTTCCGTTCCTTAGCCATCCCAACTTCCATTTCATCAAATCAGATGTGACCGAGCCTCGCGCTGTGCGCGATGCCGTCAGGCAGGATTGGCAGGTTCCCAATGCAGTGATCCACCTTGCGGCGATTGTCGGATTTCCGGCGTGTCAGTCAGTGGGAAGACAAGTGGCTTGGAAGTACAACGTTGAGGCGACGAAAACGGTTTACGAACAGTCGGCAGATTTGGGCGTGGAACGATTCGTGTTCGCATCCACTTACAGCAACTATGGTTTGTCTGAAGACGGTAAGCCTGTCACAGAGGATACTTCGCTTAACCCTCAATCTTTATATGCCGAAACCAAGATTGCAGCGGAAGAATATCTGCTTTCGCAAAAGGGTTTATCATGCGCGCCGCTACTCTTCCGTTTTGCGACCTTATACGGCATCTCACCGCGTACACGGTTTGATCTGATCGTCAACCAATTTGTTCTGGAAGCTTTTACCAAGCGCCGGCTCATCATCTACCAACGCGGATACTCCCGCTCGTTCGTCCATATTCGTGACGTGGCACGCGGAATCATCATGGGCTTGGAAGCTGAACAATCAAAGATTCGCGGACAGGTTTTCAACCTGGGAACCGAGAATGGAAATTATTCAAAGGATGATATTGTCCGCCTGGTATTAAAACGGATGCCTGAGACAACGGTGGAATACAAAGACCTGACCTTTGGCGGCGACATGCGCGATATCACGGTTTCGTTCGAGAAGATCAAACGCGTGCTCGGATTCGATACCACATTGGACGTGGACGACGGTGTGCGAGAAGTATTGTTCGCATTGAAGTCTGGGTTGATAAGAAACCCAACCGACGAACATTATCGAAATGCGCAATTCATTGTGCAATAAACGGAGAGAATAATGACGGAAAATTTCTGGCAGGATAAACGTGTGATCGTCACGGGCGGAGCGGGCTTTCTTGGCTCGTTCGTCACGGAAAAATTGAAACAGCGCGGCGCAGCGGATATTTTCATTCCGCGCATCGAAAACTACAACCTCGTTGACCCGGCCGACATCAGGCGTTTATACGCGGATACTCTCAAGGGCGTTGACCCGAAGAACGTGATCGTCATTCACCTGGCCGCCAATGTGG
This sequence comes from uncultured Anaerolinea sp., assembly GCA_964563315.1. Lineage (GTDB taxonomy): Bacteria > Chloroflexota > Anaerolineae > Anaerolineales > Villigracilaceae > Villigracilis. The sequence goes on from CAZLWG010000028.1 coordinate 28,261, forward strand.
GCGGCATAGGCGCAAACCGAGAACATCCCGCCGAATTCTTCTACGATAACCTGATGATGGGCGTGGAACTCATGCATCAGGGATATAAGAACAGCATCGGCAAATTTGTCGCCATTGGAACGGTATGCGCCTACCCCAAGTTCACGCCCGTCCCCTTCAAGGAAGACGATTTGTGGATCGGCTATCCTGAAGAAACAAACGCTCCCTACGGTCTTGCCAAGAAAATGATGTTGGTGCAGGCACAAGCATATCGGCAACAATATGGCTTTAATGCCATCTTCCTACTGCCCGTGAATCTGTACGGTCCTCGTGATAACTTTAATCTAGAAACCTCGCATGTGATTCCCGCACTCATCCGCAAAGCGATTGAAGCAGGTGAACGCGGCGACAAGGAATTGCCTGCCTGGGGTGATGGTTCTCCGACTCGCGAATTCCTCTACGTGGAAGATGCTGCTGACGGCATCATCACTGCCGCTGAGAGCTACAACGGGGATCTGCCTGTCAATCTCGGCTCAGGCTACGAAATCTCCATCAAGGATCTCACAGAGATGGTTGCGCGATTAACTGACTTTCAAGGCAAGATCGTCTGGCAGACGGACAAGCCCAACGGTCAACCCCGCCGCGGGTTAGACGTTACCCGAGCGAAGGAACTGTTTGGGTGGAGCGCGCAGGTTCCGTTCGAAGAGGGGATGCGGCGCACGATCGAATGGTTCAAGGCGAATCGAGACAAAATCAAGTAATGTCAATCCGGGGAGCCGCGAAACGACGATGCAACAATCCCCTTGTTCAATTGAGATTGCTTCGCCCTTCAGTCCCGCGATGACATTTTTAATCTTATGAATGAACTAATCAAACACGAACCAGCCACTATTTATATCAAACCATCCAAGGGTCTTGCTGCATTGAATTTGCGCGACCTTTGGATCTATCGTGAATTGATCTTCTTCATGGTCTGGCGCGATGTGAAGGTGAAATATAAACAGACATTGCTTGGCATGGCATGGGCGGTGATTCAACCCGTCATGACCATGCTGGTTTTTACCTTTCTTTTCGACCGGGTCGCTAAACTGCCGACGGAGGGCGTTCCATATCCCGTCTTTTCCTTTACCGCGTTGCTTCCGTGGGGATTGTTCGTGGTAGCGCTCAATCAAGGCAGCCGCTCGCTCGTGGCACACAACAATATGGTGACGAAGATCTACTTCCCGCGTCTCATCCTGCCGATGTCCTCCGTCTTTGCCGGAATGGTGGATTTTCTCATCGCGTTCGTCATACTGATCGGTTTGATGTTCTATTATCAAGTCGCACCCGCTTGGAATTTGCTTTGGACTCTCCCGCTTTTTCTGTTGCTTGCGATTATCACTGCATTGGGAGTTGCCCTCTGGCTTTCGGCGATCAACGTCAAGTATAGGGATGTGAATCAAGCCCTTCCGTTTCTGACTCAGTTTTGGCTGTTTGCCACACCCGTGGCTTATTCCGCCTCTGTGATTTCGGAACAGTGGCAGATCCTATACTCGCTCAATCCGATGGCAGGCGTAGTCAATGGATTTCGCTGGGCGCTGCTCGGTACCGGCAATGGACCAGACCTTTCACTTTGGGTTTCAGTAGGTATTTCAATTTTGATCTTTGTCTCCGGTCTTTTCTATTTTAGAAGCATGGAAAAGACTTTTGCGGATACGATCTAATGACAACAGCAATTTCAGTACATAACCTTGGCAAGCAATATAAGATCGGAGCGGCGGAAACAAAGTTCCGTTACAACATGCTGCGCGATGTGATCGTGGATACGGTCTCGGCGCCCATTCGTCTTGCAAAAGCGATGATCGGAAAATCGGACCGCCGCATGAATCAGAACTACGTCTGGGCATTGAAAGATGTTTCGTTTGACCTCGAGGAGGGCAAAGTGCTTGGCATTGTGGGTCGAAATGGCGCAGGCAAATCCACCTTGCTGAAGATTCTTTCCCGCGTCACCGAACCGACAACGGGTACAGTCACCGTGCGCGGACGGGTTGGCTCGCTGCTCGAAGTTGGCACAGGCTTTCACCCCGAACTGACCGGGCGCGAGAATATCTACATGAACGGTGCCATCCTCGGCATGAAACGCGCCGAAATTGACTCCAAATTTGATGAGATCGTGGATTTCTCCGAAGTCAGCCAGTTCATCGATACACCTGTCAAACGTTATTCATCGGGCATGTACCTGCGTCTTGCGTTCGCCGTCGCTGCACATCTCGAACCAGAGATCCTTGTTGTGGACGAAGTGCTGGCTGTGGGTGACGCCGAATTTCAGAAGAAATGCCTCGGCAAGATGGGCGATGTTGCCCAACAAGGACGTACGGTTTTATTCGTCAGCCATAATATGTCCGCCATTCTTCGTCTTACCGAGGAAGCGATTGTGCTGAATAAAGGTCAACTGATCATGCGCGCGCCTTCACAGGAAGCCGTGGACTTTTATCTTTCATCGGGACAGTCGCAGGCAGGCGAACGCACCTGGGCACCGGACGAAGTTCCAGCTTCGAGCCAGCCTTTTACGCCGATCAGCCTCAAAGTCAAGGAAAGAGGCGGAAAGGTCGTGGATACCATTCGCTCGACGGAGCCCGTCATACTTGAATTCGAATACAAACTTGATTCGTCCATCACGGGTTTGCGTGTTGGGTTATATGTCAGCACGATGCGCGGCGAATATATCTTTACTTCGTTCGACACCGATACGCCGGCTTTGTATGAAAATTTCGACACTCGCAGCGCGGGTCATTATGTCAGCCGCGCCGAAATTCCCGCCGATATTTTCAACGAAGGTCGTTACAGTGTTGGCGTGAATGCAAGCTCGTTCGGCGTGCGGCGTTATTTCATGGACGAGAATGCGCTGGCATTCAACGTGGATATATCCGGCGCGCCCGGTACGCAGTGGGGCGAGCCGCGGGTGGGTCCCGTGCGTCCGCGTTTGAATTGGAAGATCGAAAAGATAGCGTAGGTCGCGTGTTTGGAGTGACTCTCACATTGAAAACGTGACCTGCCAAAACTATTATGACAAACTCCCTCAAAGAACTTCTGGGCGACCTGCCCCTCACCGCAGAAATCGACTGGATGCTTCGGTCAAAAAATCGCGCACGCAAGGATCACTACAATCTTTCGCGTTTGCAAAAGTCGCTGCCCGCGGCGGTGGAATCGGTCAAACCGTTTGCGGATGCAGCGCCGCATGGCAAAAAGGTTTTGTTCTTCGCCACACTCCACTATTGGATCGAACAATCCGCTTTTCTTGGTCTCGCGCTTGCAGGGTTGGGACACGACGTCACATTGTTGACCTTGCCTTACTCCGAATGGCACAAAGTAAAGGATAACTTTACACAGCGCCAGCGGATTCTGCATACAAAGGATGCACTGGCTTCATTGACTCCTTTGATCCGGCACGCCTCCATGCTGGACCTCAAACCTGCCTCTGATCTACCTGCCTCTCTCCACGCTGACATCAAAGAGGTCTCCCTCTGGGATGCACAATACACGCTCATGCGCGAAGAAGTGGACATGAACGATCCATCTGACCGCGCCTTGTACGATCTTCGCCTTCAACGCAACACTTTTGCCGCCAAAACCGCACTTGATTGGATGCAAGCCAACAAGCCCGATGTGGTGCTAATTCCCAACGGCTTGATTTTGGAAATGGGGATTGTCTTTCGTGTGGCGCGTCATCTCGGTATCGATGCGGTCACATACGAATTCAATGACCAGCGCGAACAAATCTGGCTGGCGCAAAATTCGTCCATCATGCAGCAGGAGACGGATTATCTTGTTGAAGCGCGGTGTCACCTGCCGATGACCGAGAAAATGTTCGAGCGCGTAGCGGACTTGGAAAATGCCCGCCGCGGCGCGAGAGTTTGGGGCAAGTCCAAGCGGCTGTGGCAGTATGTTTCATCCCAAGGCGCAGATACGACCCGTACCATGCTGGGCTTGGACAATCGTCCTATAGTCATGCTTGCTGCGAACGTCCTCGGCGACAGCCTGACGTTGGGACGCGATATCTTCGCCTCTTCGATGACTGAATGGATCACGAAGACGGTTCAATATTTTGCCAAGCGAACCGACGTACAGTTGGTTATCCGTGTTCACCCTGGCGAGAAACTTGTGCCGCAAGCCAAGTCCATGGCAACGGTTGTGAAAGGGGCGTTGCCGGAACTGCCCAGCCACATCCATGTCATTGGCGCGGAAGATAAGATCAACACGTATGATTTGATCGAGATCGCGGATGTCGGCTTGGCGTACACGACTACCGTTGGTCTCGAAACCGCCATGAACGGGCGTCCCGTCATTTCGTGCGGGCAAACCCACTACCGCGGACGCGGCATCACAATTGATCCGAATAGTTGGGACGAATACTTTGCGATACTCGAAAAAGTATTAGGCAATATTCCCGCCCATCAATTGAATGAAAAGCAGATCGAGTTCGCATGGAACTATGCCTACCGCTTCTTCTTTGAATACCCACGCCCCTTCCCGTGGCGTTTGATGAACTTTTGGGATGACCTCGAAGCCTGGCCGCTCGATAAGGTATTAAGCGACGAAGGCATGACCCAATTCAAAGATACATTCGGCTTCCTTGTAGGTGAGCCGTTTACGTGGAAAAACTAAAGGAGTTTCATCCTGAGCAAAGCGAAGAATCTCTTACACAGAAGTAGAGACTCTTTGGTCGCTCTGCTCCCTCAGAGTGACACACACTTACTATGACCAACGAAACCAAACAAAAAGTACGCGAATTTTATGATGAAATAGGCTGGCAGCAGGAGGATGACGGGCATTACCAAAACGCCCGTTACGAAGACCTGCGTCCCGTCTCGCGCGAATACATCCACAAGACCCGCCTGCGCGTGCTGAATGGACTCATCCCCACCGGGCGCTTCATGCTGGACGCCGGGTCGGGTCCTGTTCAGTATGAAGAATACAAGACCTATTCTGCTGGCTACGAAAAACGCGTTTGCCTCGATATTTCCATCCAGGCCTTGCGTGAGGCACGGACTCGCATCGGCGACCACGGTTTGTTCGTCGTCGGTGACCTTGCCAATCTCCCGTTCAAGAAAGAGGCGTTCGATGGCGCGGTGTCCATGCATGCGATTCATCATTTAGCGCTCTCTGAGCATCCGCGGGCGTATGCCGAAATCCATCGTGTGCTGGCTTCCGGGCGGACGGCTGCCATCGTCAACGGTTGGCATAATCCTTTGTTGATCCGCATGGCGGAGCCGCTCATTGGGTTCATGCGCAAATTATCGGGTCGTTCCGAAAAGAAAAAGAAGGAATGGCTCAACGAAGAAGATCCCGCCGGAACCTTCGTTCAGAAAATGACGCCCGAATGGCTCAAACGCGAAATCGGCTCGCAGATGAGCATCGAGATCAAGCCGTGGCGCAGCATGAGTACCCGTATCATGCGCTGGTTCGTTCGTCCTTTTGGCGGACAGGCGTTATTACGATTCGTGTTTTGGCTCGAAGGCATCTTCCCGAAATTCTTTGCAGAAAATGGGCAGTATCCACTGATCGTAATTCGTAAATCGTAAATGAAAAAACGATTACCTGAAATCTTATTTCTTCTTTTGATCTCCGCCGTTGTGTATTTGCCGCACATTGGCAGTTTGACCTATTTCAAGGACGATTGGTATTACGTTTACGACGGCATGCTTGGCGGCGCGAAGGTCTTCCATGAAATGTTCCGCATAGACCGCCCCGCCCGCGGATTTTTCTTCGAACTTTATTATTCGTTGTTCGGGGTCCACCCGCTTGCGTATCACGTCGGAGCGTTCCTCTGGCGCGGGGTGAGCGCCATCGGCGCATGGTGGGTTTTCGATATGCTCTGGCGCAGCGCGAGAAAATTCAACTTCACCGCCGCCCTGCTTTTCGCCATCTTTCCCGGTTACTTCTGGTGGGTCAGCGCCATCGAATACCAGCCGATGATCGCCAGTTTGGCGTTGCAGGTCATTTCAATTGCATTCACCCTCAAATCCATTCAATCGCAAAATCGAGTTTCAAAAATCGTTTATCTCGTTGGCGCGATTCTCACAGGCTGGACGTACATCGCCCTCGTGGATTACGCCATTGGGATGGAAGCCTTCCGCCTGTTGTGCGTGTTCATTTTGATTCACCGAACGTCACAGGACTCTTTTTGGAGGAAGACCCTCGCCTCTCTCCGCGCTCTGGGCTGGAACCTGCTTATCCCGGCCGGATTCTCTCTCTGGAGGATTTTCCTCTTCGAGAACGAACGTTCCGCAACGGACATCGGCGGTCAATTGGGTGTCTTTTTGAGCAACCCCATCGCCACTGCAATGGACTGGTTCTTTCAAACTTATAACAGCCTGCTCAACCTCAGCGTAATGGCGTGGTTGAATCAATTCCCCGCCTTCATTCAAGGTCTGCGCCTGCGCGACACGGCGATTGGATTGTTGCTGGCTGCTGTTGCCATCCTGTTTGTCGTACTGGCGGAGTGGTGGCTCAAACCTTTGGCGGAGGGAAAAGATTGGGATGGCGGGCAAGATAATGTCAATGGGGAGGCGCTACTGCTCGGCGGGTTGGGAATGGTCTTCGGAGTCCTGCCTGTCGTCATGGCGAATCGGTACGTCAATGTCACCGGTTTCTCGCATTACGGCTTGCCTGCCTCTCTCGCTGCCGCGCTTTTCATGACTGGATTTATATTCTCTCTTTCGGCAGGGCGCGCCCGTTCACTCGCCTTGTATGTCGTTGTTGGCTTTGCTGCCCTTTCACATCATGGGATCGCTGTCCATGCTGTGGCGGAAGAGACTGCGCTTCAGAAGTTTTGGTGGCAGGTGAGTTGGCGCGTTCCGGCGCTGCGCGAAGGGACGACGCTTGTGATTCATTATCCGTTGTACGGCATGGGTGACGGCGGTTATGGGTTGATGGAAGCGGCAAATGTGATCTACTTTCCGGATTTCACGGGCGAGATACCTGTTCATTATCCGCTGGCGGGACTCACGTTGAACGATGAGAACACGCCGGATATCCTCAATGGACAGGCTTTCAAGCAAACCCAATACCGCAGCCATACCGTTGACTTTGATTATGGAAACCTGCTTGTCATCAGCCAGCCGACATTGGGTTCCTGCGTTCATGTCATCGATGGCGCACAGCCATTGATCTCAGCATATGATCCTGTGGATTTGTCCCTGGCCGCGCCGTCGTCACAAATTGATAACGTGATTGTTGACGCAGAACCAACTTTGCCGCCTGTGTTTATTTTCGGCGAAGAGCCGGAACGAGATTGGTGTTATTACTTCCAAAAAGCGGACCTGGCGGCACAGCGGGGCGATTGGAATGAAGTTGCGTCGCTGGGTGAAGAGGCGATTGATTTGGAACTCAGCCCGGAAGACCGCGTGGAGTGGATGCCTTTTTTGAAGGCGTATGCCATCACAAGGAATGCGGAGCGATTGAATGGGCTTGCAAAGAGAATCGTCGGAGACAGGTCTTTGCGCATACAGGTATGTGAGGTGTTGAGCAGTGTCGAAGAACCCTTGACTGAAGATGTTAAACAGGTTGTTGACAGGGATTATTGCAGGAATTCAGAGTAAACTCTGACAAGTGAAAACTAAGAGGTATTCATGGACTGGAAAAATCAAGTAGTGCTCGTTACCGGCGGGACCGGTTCTTTCGGAAAAAAATTTACGCGGATTTTGTTGGATGAGAAACAGCCGAAAAAGGTCATTATCTTCAGCCGTGACGAGTTGAAACAACACGAAATGCAGGTGGGCGGATTCAACGACCCGCGCCTGCGCTATTTCATCGGCGACGTGCGTGACCGTGAGCGGTTGGTCCGCGCATTGCACGGGGTGGATGTGGTCGTCCATGCGGCGGCGCTTAAACAGGTTCCAGCCTGTGAGTACAACCCGATGGAAGCCATCAAGACCAACATCATGGGCACGGCGAACGTCGTCGAAGCGGCGCTGGATGCGGGCGTGAAGAAGGTGCTCACCGTCAGCACGGATAAGGCCGTCAGCCCGGCAAATTTGTATGGCGCGACCAAACTGGCGGCGGAGAAGTTGACGATTCAGAGTAACGCCTATGCCGGAGGATCAGCCACCCGCTTCTCCTGCGTCCGATACGGGAACGTCGTCGGCAGCCGCGGCTCGGTGGTGCCGCTTTTCCTCAAACAAAGGTCGAATGGCAAAGTCACCATCACGGACGAGCGCATGACGCGCTTCTGGCTTTCGCTGGAGCAGGGTGTGCGTTTTGTCATCACCTGCATCGAGCAGATGGAAGGCGGCGAGGTCTTTGTGCCGAAGATTCCCAGCACCAAAGTGACCGATCTCGCGCGCGCCATCGCGCCCGATGCGAAACTCGATATCATCGGCATCCGTCCCGGCGAGAAACTGCACGAAATGCTCATCTCGGAGGATGAGGCGCGTCACACCATCGAATTGGAGAAAATGTTCGTTGTCCAGCCTGCCGAGGCGACTTGGTTCGGCTATTCATGGAAAGACAAAGGCAAGGAACTCAGGGAAGGATTTTCGTATTCCAGCGACAACAACACCGAATGGCTTGACGTGGAAGGCATCAAACAGTACATCGCGCCGTTCGAAGAATTGTTCGCGCAGGGTAAACTTGAAGGGTAATTTTTCCCTCTCCCCAACCCCTCTCCCTCAGGGAGAGGGGCAAGGGGCGAGGGAGGAACCAGACACATGAAACTTCTCTTAACTGGCGTCAGCGGCTTGCTCGGACTCAACTTCGCGCAGGAGATGATGGACGAGCACGAAATCATTGGCGTGGATCGCGGCAAACTGGTCCATGCGCCGTTCCAGGTTGTGAATCAGGATCTGATCGACGCAGATGCCGTGGATTCGATCCTTGACTCTGCGAAGCCCGACTGGCTGGTCAACTGCGCCGCGCTCGCGGACCTCGACACCTGTGAGGAGAACCCGGACCTTGCCAAATCCCTGAACGCCGACTTCCCCCGTCACTTGGCGCGTGCCTGCAAGGACCGCGATATTTCCCTCGTTCATATTTCGACCGATGCGGTCTTTGACGGCGAAAAGGATGGCTTTTACACCGAAGAGGACAAACCCAATCCGCTGGGCGTATATGCCAGGACAAAACTCGACGGCGAATGGGCTGTGCTGACAGAAAACCCCAAAGCCATCGTCGCGCGCGTCAACTTTTACGGCTGGAGCCTGAGCGGCAAACGCAGCCTAGCCGAATTCTTCTTCAACAACCTGACTAGAAACAAAAGCATGAGCGGCTTTACAGATGTCACCTTTTGCCCGATGCTTGCAAATCACACTGCCCGTTTCCTCGTCAAGATGTTGAGGCGCGGATTAAGCGGCTTGTATCATGTGGTGGGTCAGCAAGCCATGAGCAAGTACCAGTTCGGCGTCGAGATCGCCCGCAAATTCAGCCTGCGCGAAGGCGATATCACCCCGAAATCCATCAGTTTTTCCGGCTTGATGGCGAGGCGTTCCAACAACTTATGGCTTTCCACCCGCAAGTTATCCACAGACTTGGGCGAGGTTATGCCCGATTTTTCCACTGGTTTGGACGAGTTCCACACACAATTCCAGCAGGGTTACCCACAGAAAATCAGGAGTTATCAACAGGCGTAAAACAGATTGCCCACCTTTCCTCACCACTTATCCACAGGGTAGAGGCGAAAAACCCCTGTTTTTCCACAAAAATCAGGCACATCCCCGGAAGAAATTGGAATTTCACCCCAAGTTATCCACAGGTATATCCAACTTATCCACAGGCATCTTTCCAGGAGACCCATGAAAAACCTGCTAAAAATCGAAGAATTCCTGCTTTTTTGCCTCTCCCTGCTTCTTTTTTCGCAATTGGACTATTCCTGGGGTCTCTTCGCTCTCCTCTTTTTGACTCCCGACCTTAGCATGCTTGGCTACATTGCAAGCCCCCGCCTCGGCGCATGGACCTATAACCTGATCCACCATAAAGGGCTGGCGGTTTCGCTCTATGCTCTGGGCTGCTTATTGACCATTCCCTGGTTGATGTTCGCCGGGACGCTCCTGCTCGGTCATTCCAGCCTTGACCGCGTCTTTGGCTACGGCTTGAAGCACGAAGATTCTTTTCAGAGCACGCATTTGGGCAGGATCGGAAATTAATTTACCATATTATTTTGAGCGAAGTGAAGAGTGACTTTCTAAAAAACCGGAGGAACAAAATGGAAATAAAATTCGGAAACAACACCATCGGCTTGAACCATCCCACCTATTTTATTGCCGACATCGCTGCCAATCACGATGGAGATTTGGAACGTGCCAAACTGCTCATTCGTCTGGCGAAAGAAGCGGGCGCGGATGCCGCCAAATTCCAAAACTTCGATGCGCCCAAGATTGTCTCGGATTATGGCTTTTCACACATGAACGCGCAAGTCAGCCATCAGGCGACCTGGAAGAAGTCCGTGGTGGAGGTCTACCGCGCCGCGTCCATTCCCTTCGAATGGACGATGACCCTGATGGAAGAATGTCAGGAAGTGGGCATTGACTATTTCTCATCGCCGTATGATTTCAACGCGATAGATTTCCTCGACCAGTATGTGCCAGTCTACAAGGCCGGCTCCGGCGAAATCGACTGGATCGAGGCGCTTGAACGCATGGCATCCAAGGGCAAGCCGTTCTTCATCGCCACCGGCGCATCGGATATTGGCGAAGTGCAGAGAGCGGTTCATGCGATCTTGAAAATCAACAAACAACTTGTGTTGATGCAATGCAACACCAACTACACCGCCAGCCCCGATAATTACGACCACTTGCATATCAACGTCTTGAGGACGTATGCATCCATGTTTCCTGATGTGATTTTGGGACTCTCCGACCATACTCACGCCGTTGCTCCCGTCCTCGGCGCGGTGACGTTGGGCGCGCGCGTCATCGAACGTCACTTCACAGACAGTAACGACCGCGAAGGTCCCGACCACAAGTTCGCGATGGACCCCGACAAGTGGGCGAAGATGGTCGAAGAGACTCGCCTGCTTGAACGCTCGCTCGGCAGTCCCGATAAATTCATTGCCGCCAATGAGCAGGAGACCAAGGTCGTCCAACGCCGCTGTTTGCGGGCTGCGCGAGACATCAAAGCAGGCGAAACCTTCACCCGCGATATGATCGATGTCCTACGCCCCGCTACGCCGGGAGCGGTCAAGCCGCATGAAATTGAAAACGTCATCGGAACGAAAGCCCTGGCAGATATGCCCAAGGGCAAGGAACTGCGCTGGGTGGATTTGGGCGCGTAATTTTTCTTGTAGGGGCGAAGCATGCTTCGCCCCTACAATTATTTATGAAACTTATTTACTTCTCCCTCGGCTACTCCACCCACGATTATCGTTTTCTCAAAGCCATCACGGATGGTGGACATGAAGCGTACTTTGTGCAACTCGAAGGGAATCAAAGACAGGTTGAAAGCCGTTCAGTTCCTGAGAAAGTGAATCAGGCGTTCTGGAAGGGAGGACGCGAACCGTTTACATGGATTAAACTCCCTGCCTTGGTGATGGACTTCAAACGCCTCCTTCGGGACCTCAAACCCGATCTCGTCCATGCAGGTCCGATCCAGACCTGTGCCTTCATCGCTGCCCTCGCTGGCGCGAGACCCATCCTCACCATGTCCTGGGGCTTTGACTTGATGGACGACGTCCACAAGGGATGGTTCTGGGAATTCGCCACGAAATACACGCTCAGCCGTTCTACGTTCTTTACCAGCGATGCCAATGTTACAAGAGATACAGCCATTGACTATGGAATGAACCCCGAAAAGACGATTATCATCCCCTGGGGAGTGGACCTCGATCATTTCAGATTTCAGGTGTTTGAAAGCAGGACTGCGAAAACATTTACACTGTTTTGCAATCGTTCCTGGGAAACCCGCTACGGTGTGGATGTGCTTGCGCGTGCGTTCGTCAAGGTGGCACAGCAAAAAGATAATGTCGACCTGATTTTGTTAGGTGGCGGGTCACAGGGTACTAAACTTCGCCAGATTTTTCAAAGCGGCGGCGTGCTGGATCGTATCACCTTTGGCGGGCAGATCTCACAGACCGACCTTCCACGCTGGTATCATATGGCGGACCTGTATATTTCGCCTTCGCATGTGGACGGTTCGTCGGTGTCGTTGATGGAAGCGCTGGCGTGTGGCTTGCCCTGTCTCGTGTCGGATATTCCCGCCAACAAGGAATGGGTTGAAGAAAATGTCAACGGCTGGCTGTTCCGTGATGGCGACTCGGATCATCTTGCAGAGAAGATTCTCGCGGCGATGAATCAGCGTGAGAAACTGCCCGAGATCGGCAAAGCAGCCCGCAGGTCTGCGGAGAGGCGCGCGGACTGGAAAAAGAATGCCGCGGCGTTGATGGAAGTCTATCGAAGTCTTGGAGAATAAGATGCTTGCAAAACAACAACTCATAGATGGATTTGGTCAGATCGGAATCAAGAATGGGGACACGATCATCGTGCATACGTCGTTTAAGTCGCTGGGCGGTGTGGAGGGCGGCGCGGATGCAGTCATCGATGCGTTCATCGAATTGGTGGGGCGGGATGGGACAGTGATGTTCCCTGCCTTCAATTTTCAGTCCTGGACGGAGAACCATTACTTTGATGTTCTGGAGACGCCTTCGCGCATGGGAGCGATCACCGAACAGGCGCGCCTCCGACCGAACGCAAAGCGGACTCCGCACCCGATCTATAGTTTCTCCGCCTTGGGCAAACGCGCTGATGAGTTTTCAAAGACCGAAGATGTGGAAGCCTACGGACCGAACTCGGCGTTTGCGTTGTTTCATAAAATTAATGGAACCATTGTTAGCATTGGGCTGGATTTCAACAGCACGTTCTCGATGCATCATTACATCGAATATAACGTGGGTTGCGATTATCGCCGCATCAAGGAATTTTCAGGAATTTATGTCGGCTATGACCGGGTGCCGAAGCTCAAAATGCATTCGATGTTCGTGCGCAAAGACGATACGGTTAAGACCTATATCAACCCAGGCATGGACGAATTGTTGGCAGCGGGCGTTATCAAGGAGGTGCAGGTCGGCGCGGCGAAAGTTCATTTTGCTACAGCGAACGATTTCTACGATAACATGTCGGTTATCGTGCGTGAGCACCCGGAGAAACTGCATATCATCGAAGAACCGAAGTATCGAAAGTTTTGATATTGCTAGTTATGAAACCATACACCTCCCTCAAATCCATCCTCGCGGAATTCTTTCCTCTGCACCGCACTCTCGCCTCCGATGACCATGACAAAACGTTGGAGATCGTCGGCTCGTATATGCCTGACTCATCCAACTACACGGTCGAGACCTACGCGCCGCTGACTCCCGTCTGGACGTGGAAAGTGCCTGAGCGATATGTGGTCCATGAGGCGTATCTCGAAACGGAAGACGGCGAACGCATTGTGGACTTTAAGGACAATCCCCTTCACATTATTTCGTATTCATTACCCACTGATAAAGTGCTGAGCTTTGAAGAACTCCAGCCGCATTTGTATTTCAACGAGAAACGTCCGCACACTGTTCCGTGGGTTTTCAAATACTACGAACGCGACTGGGGATTCTGTCTGCCGAAGAATACCTTCGATAAACTTCCTCGTGACAAAAAATATCACGCGGTTATCAACTGTGAATTTGTCACCGATCCCAAACAGGGATTCAAAGTCGCTACCGCCGTTGTCCACCCGCAAGGCGGACCCAATCCCGAAGCGGGCGAGTTCCTTGTGCAGGCGCACACCTGTCACCCGATGCAAGCCAACGATGACGGTGCGGGCGTGGTCAGTACCATCGAGTTGGCGCGGCGACTCGCGGAGAATCCGCTTCCCGCTGGTTCGATGAGCGTCCGCTTTTGGTTTGGACCCGAGACCATCGGCACCATTGCCTGGCTCGCGCACAACGAGTCGCTTATCCCGAATCTACGCGGCGGTATCTTTATGGAGATGACGGGCAACAAAAACCGTATAGCATTTCACCATACGCGACAGCATGATCACTTGCTAGACCGTATTGCGTATTACGTATTACGCAATACCGAACACGACGAACGTGATTTCGCCGCCGCTCCCGCCAACGATGAACGCGTCATCAACGGACCTGGCGTCAACGTGCCGTGCATCTCGCTCAACCGTTTCCCCTACGACGAGTATCACACCACCGACGACAA
>CAZLWG010000029.1:0-29099 GCA_964563315.1 uncultured Anaerolinea sp.
CGGCACATGCACGCTTGCAGCAACTTCGGCGTAATCCATTCCTTGAATATCGGCAAGAACCACGGCAGTGCGGAAATCGTCGGGGAGCGCATCAAGACAATGCTGGATGGCATGTTCGATTTCATCGGCTTCGGCTTGCTGGTCTGGCGTCATGTTTGGGTCGGCAAGCCATTTGGGTGAATCCATTTCTTCGCCGTCACTGGTTTCAGGTTCGAGTGGAGAAGTGGGGCGCCTCTTTTGGCGGCGGAGTTCGTCGTAGCAGGCATTGGTGACGGTGCGCATGAGCCAGGCTTTGAAGGAGCCGCCGCGAAAGGTTGCGATGCTACGAAATGCTGAGATGAACGCTTCTTGTGCGGCATCCTGCGCTTGATCGTCGTCGCCGAGAATACGCAGGGCGGTGTTGAAGACGGCATCCTGATAATGCAGGATGAGCGTGTTGAACGCATCGAGGTCGCCTTTTTGAGCGGATTGGATGAGAGCGGTTTCGTCCATGTCTTTATTTTACCCGCTTTGCAATGAAGATATATGCCCAACGCCAGAGGAACAATCCCATAGCATTGGTGCCTCCAAGAACGAGTGCGAACATTGGGATTGCAGGGGTTGACAACAGTGCAGAGCGGATAATCACTGCCAGCGGCGCGGCGAAGGACAACGCCAATGGAATGCGCCAGAGCAGGTTGGTTTTTGATGTTATTTGTTCATCGAATAACCCAAACCAGGGCGCAAGGAGAAACCACGCGAACGCGAGCGGGAAAAACGAAGCTCCCATTCGCGGGAGGTAGGATGCGTCTGTTTCGCCGTGCGTTGCAAAACCGATGAGAGTCAACGATGCAAGGGCGATTGTATCGCCAAGGATGAGGATGGATTTATTGTTCATGGGTATATTAAACCACGAAGGGTCGCCGAGGTTTTGTCTTTGCGACCCTTCGTACTCCTTTGTGGCGGGTTGATTTTTATTCCCGCCGTCCCTTGGTTACGATACGAATTGGCGTCCCTAAAAAGCCGTATTCCTTGCGGATCTGATTTTCGAGGTAACGCAAATATGTGAAGTGCATTAATTGGGGGTCGTTGACGTAAATCATGAAAGTCGGCGGATCACTGCGGACCTGTGTACCATAGAACATCTTGACTGCCCGTCCCGCATGAGACGGGTGTGGATGGGCATCCTGCGCATTGTGAATGATCTCGTTGATGGTGGAGGTGGTCAGCCGGGCAAGGCGTTCCTCTTGCACGCGCAGAGCCATTGGAAGAACTTGGTCCACGCGCTGCCCCGTTTTGGCAGAAATATAAAGGATGGGAACATACGACATGAAGTTCAAGTCGTTGAGTATCTTTTCAGTGTAGGCGTCCATGGTCGTGTTGTCTTTTTCGATGGCGTCCCATTTGTTGACCAGCACCACGCAGGATTTCCATTCATCCTTGATATACCCCGCAATGTGCGCATCCTGCGCCGTGATGCCTGTGGTCGCATCGATCATCAACAGTGACACGTCCGCCCGCTCGATGGATTTCAGCGCGCGAATGACGCTGTATTCCTCCACGCCTTTTTCGATCTTCCCCCGCCGGCGAATGCCTGCAGTGTCTATCAATGTGATCGGCATTCCCTGAAATTCGATCTGCGTATCAATCGAGTCGCGCGTCGTCCCTGCAATCGGGCTGACGATGACCCTTTCCTTTCCGACAAGTCTGTTCAACAGGCTGGACTTCCCTGCGTTGGGCTTGCCAACGATCGCGATCTTGATGTTGTCGTCTTCCTCTTCTTCAACTTGTTCGGGAAAGGAAGCCACCAGCGCGTCCAGCAGATCGCCGGTGTTCGTTCCATGAATGGCGGAGATGGCATGGGGATCGCCCAGTCCGAGTTCATAGAATTCAGCCGCCTGGTCGCGCCGTTCTTTAGACTCGCATTTGTTTACCACCAAAAAGATGGGCGGCAGGAAACGTCCATCCGGCTGTTTCTTTTGCATGCGGCGCAGGATTTTTGCCACTTCGCGGTCCGGCTCGGTGACGCCCGTCTCGCCGTCATTGACGAAGAGAATCGCATCCGCCTCCTGAATCGCGGCTTGAGCCTGTCGGCGGATGTCATCGATAAAATCAACGGAACCAACCGAGAGCGGAGCCCGACCGCCGTGCGCGGGATCTATCCCGCCGGTGTCCACCACGGTGAATTCATGTCCGGTCCATTCGGCATCGCCAAATAAACGGTCTCGAGTGGTACCAGGAGTTTCATCCACAATAGCAAGACGTTCGCCAACCAGCCGGTTGAAAAGCGTCGACTTCCCGACATTGGGTCTGCCTACAAGCGCAACAATGGGTTTCATGTCAAAAGAGATTCCAGGGATTCTTAAGGAGTTGGGGTCTGCGTTGGAGTGGGAGTGGTGATGGGTGTGATAACCACTTCAACGGCGTTTGGCAGGATGGATTCAACCACAATGTTCGTGATCAAAATCTCCACTTTGGGTGTAACTTGATAAGTGCCTGCCGATAGCCCGGTCAGGTCCACAGTAGCACGGACGGATTGCCGCGTGAGCGTGTCGAGAAGAGATAACGGGCCGGAGAGGATAATATCCACACTGGTGGGTGAGACCTGTGCGGTCAATCCACTTTCAAGCCCGATGATCTCGATTCTTTCGCCTGCCAGTGTCACACTGCTTTCGATCGGCGAAACACCGGCCTGTACCAATACAGTCTGTTCGCCTATCACCGAAACGCCTGCGGGCAGGTTGAGTGTCAACCTTGTGTTGATATCGTCCTGCGCGTTCTGCAAATCTAACGGCTGTGTTTCCAAAACACCGGGCAGATTGCCCACCAGTTGAGGATCAAGCGAAAATACCGTCACAACAGGCGGAAAGACGGAGATGTCGGTCAGGCGATAACCGCTGGCCACGCGCCCAATGGTTGTCACCTTGATCGCTACGTCGCGGTAACCACCCTGTTGACTTACAGGCAGGATAACGCGTATCGATTCAGGCGACACGGTCAACCCGTCCACTTTTTGCCCGTTTTCGTCGAGGACTTCGACCTTTACCGTTTGATCGAAATTTTCACGAATGCCATCGAGGTTGACCGGCAAACGAACACGCATCACTTTCTCGACCTGAGATTGGGCGCCGGCAACGACAACCTGACTTGCGTCCATTTCAGCTTCCCCCACCTGATAGCCGATGGCAGCCTCGCCGGAGATGCTCAAATCAACGTCGAAGGTATCTGTAGTAAGCGGCTCCAGCATAAATGTAATCGTTCGCGGCGCAACTGAAACGATTTGCACCGGCCGCGCATTGACCTGGATTTGCAGATCCTGCGTATGTTCGCCCGAGCTCAACCCTGAAAGGTCAAGAATGACGCGCACGAGTTGCGGGTCCGCTTCGATCAGCCCCCAAACAGAACGGGGCGCTCGCAGAGTTATCTCCACCTCCTTGGGGATGCTGCTGTTCAACACCAGATTTGAAGATTGCCCGATGACCTGCACAGCAACGGGTGAAGGGAGGGAGCGTGTCTCATCAGGGTCCGCTCCCGTGACGGCGGAGATCCAGACCGCTGACGCAAGGGCAAACGCCCACAGGAAGGTGCGATAGTTATTGGCTATCCAGCGAAACATTATTTATCATCTTTTCGTCGGAACAAACCTGGAAAAAGTTGTTCGAAAAAGTTGGGTTTATATTCCCTGCCGCTTGGGCGGAAGAAGGCTGTCAAAATGTTCTCCAGTCGTTCTGGATCAAGCCGCCTCAACATTCGACCAGCATGTGCAATGGAAATGGCGCCGGTTTCCTCAGAAACGACAATAGCGATCGCATCACTGACTTCGGATGTTCCAAGTGCTGCGCGGTGGCGCAGTCCCATCTGGCGTTCCGGTGTTCGGTTAAGGACACCGCTTGCCGAGAGAGGCATGACACAAGCCGCAGCAGCGATTCTAGCGCCAACCACGATCACACCGCCATCATGCAGAGGCGTATTTGGATAGAAGATTTGCAATAGCATTTCCGGCGTGATCTCTGCGTTCAACTTTACGCCTGTTTCAATATACTCATCAAGATTATCCAGCCGTTGCATCACAATCAAGGCACCATGCTGACGGGCTGAAAGCCTTGCGGTTGCGCTGACCACTGCGCGGATCGTCTCTTCAAGGGCGAGGTCTGCCGGCTTTGTGGTTACTGGCCAAATTGTCCCGGCGCGACCGATGCGTTCCAGTGTCCGGCGAATCTCTGGCGCAAAGATTACTGGCAGGGCAAGTAACAATGCAGGCAGAGAGTTTTGCGCAAGCCATGAAAATGCGGGTAATTCCACCAAACTCGTCAGGAGGATCAACGCCACGACCAGAATGATCATCCCCCTCAACAATGCCATTGCCTGTGTGTCTCGCAGGGAATACAACAAGACAAAGAACACCAGCGTGACGAGCATGATATCGAGCACGCTCAACCAGTTGATGCGTTGGAATATGAAGAAGAGGTTGTTGAGAAAATCGGTCACGGTAAATGAGTGGTGGGGCATCCGCTGGCAATCAGGCGTTTGAAATTATCCTGATCGCCCTTGCCGACGCCCTGCCTTAGATTGGGCGTAGGACGCGGTCCTGCCGCAATTGTTTAAACAGCATCACGCGTCCTGTATCATTGACTTCGGCTGCTGCATCCTGCCAGGCTTGCACACCGAGGGCTTCCATGGTGCGTTGGTCATACCCCAATTGCTTCCAGATTGTTTCTTCTCCGGAAAGATCGTTCATTACAAAAACAAGGGATGCTTCACTTTGCAATTCGCTGGATGCCTTTTCCACTTCATTGATGAGAATGTTAATGGCTTTTTCAACATCCAGATTTTCTTCGAGAAAAATATCGGTGGTGCGGGTTACTAGATTCTCCACCTGCCATCCAGCCACGCCCACCAACGTGTCGTCTTGCCAAAGGATCATATAGGCTTTGTCTCCGAAACTTTCCATTACATCTGCAGGGGTCATTTTACGTTTGCCTTTGCTCAGCCGTGTAATCAACTCTGCAATAGCGGACGAATCCTTTGGCTTTCCTCGTTGCACTGAAAGTTTTCCACTGATCGTCGTGGGTTTCCTTTCGGTGGTGCTTGTGTCTGGGGCGGCTTTTTTCGCGCCAGGGACGATCTCCTTCCAGGATTCGCTGACCTGCTTCCATAGGGTTTCATAGGAACCAGTGTTGGTAATTACGATATTTGCAACCGCCACTTTTTGGCTTTGCGGTGATTGTATGCGGACCCGTTCCAACGCCTGATCCTTGGACATGCCCCGTTTCCGCATCAATCGCTCGACTTGAACATCCTCCGGGGCATTCGTCACCCAGACGGAATCGCATACCTTTCGCAAATCGCCTTCGAGAAGTTTTATCGCCTCGATCACGACCACAGGCTGGGTTGCGCGTTGTATGAGGATTTCTGCCGCCTGCCGCACCAGCGGATGAACGATTGATTCCAATTGTTTCATTGCTTCAGAATCATTGAAAACCAAGCCGCCGAGTTTCTTTCGGTCAATCTCCCCATCGCGAGTGACTAACCACTTTCCGAATTTATCAATCACCGGTTGATAACCCGGCGCTCCCTTTGCGTAGGCGCGGTGAGCAAGCGCGTCCGCATCAATGGTGTATGCGCCCAAATGTTCCAACATGCGGCGGACAACACTTTTACCGGTTGCAATATTGCCGGTTAATCCGATCACGAACTTTCCTGGCCAGTTACTCAAGGGGATTCCTCATTATAACAAATGGATTTCATGAGTATAAATCTCGTCCTTATTTTAATGTCTTTTCCCCAAATGTCCACCTTTCGAACGTTGACTCCTTCATTATCAACGTGTATGATGAAAATCACCCCAGGCTGGTTGGGCAGTCGCGGTTCTGCGTTGACGGGATCGAGGAAAGTCCGCACTCCTGTAGAGCACGGCGTCGGATAGCACCCGGGGCGGGGAAACCGCCGAGAGGCGTGAACCTGCCGGATAAGGGCCACAGAAACAAGTCGCTCCCTCATCCCCAACCCCTCTCCCTCAGGGAGAGGGGCGAAAGGGTGAGGGCAGTCAGAGTGAAAAGGTGGTGTAAGAGACCACCGGCGCGCGCAGTAATGCGCGTGGCCAGGTAACCCCCGCCGGGAGCAAGGCCAAGCAGGGACGAAATCGTCTGTGGACGGTGGGAGGCTGCTCGTCTCCTTACAAGCCTTTCCCTCCTGTGGGAAGGGCCAGTCCCGGGTAGGCCGCATCGAGCGTCGCGGCAACGTGGCGCCCAGAGAGATGACTGCACAGGCAGGGCAACTTGCCGGACAGAATGCGGCTTATAGACCAGCCTGGGGATGCCTTTTCTACCTACAAGATTTTGCGAATCTTTGCAGGCTCCAATCACTATCATATAGCTCTTGGGCAGCCTGATTACCAGCCAATTCTGGACATAGAACTGCAATCTACCCTCGGCAAACTGCGCCTTTTGCCCATTTCCCAATTTCGCCCACCAAGTTTGTTACTGTGACGAATATGACGTTGCGTTGAATTGAATAGCCAAACAGCATATAATGAAAACAGACACTTACCAACGCAATCAGATCGTCGAGGTATCAGACAGCCCGGGCAGGTATCATCATGCAAATGAATCGCGTGAAGGCGAGCGAAGATGCGCGGTTTTGGATTCTGACGGAGATCAGCCAGCAGATCACATCCATTCTGGATATTGACGAACTGCTGATCCATGTAGTCAGACTTATCCAACATACGTTCGATTATTATCATGTCGGGATTGGGCTAATCGAAGCCGATGATGTGGTCTATCGTGTTGGCGCAGGGGTCCTTTGGGATGATCCAAATTTCCAATTCAAGCCTGGACGTTTAAAGGTCGGTTCTGAGGGAATCACAGGTTTGGTGGCAAAAACCGGCGAACCGGCGCTGGTTCCGGATGTGTCTGCTGATTCACACTATGTATGGATGCAGGGTAGTTTGACCAAATCGGAACTGGTAGTTCCAATCAATGTACAGGGCAAAACAATCGGCGTATTAGACGTGCAAAGCCGGCATCTGGATGACTTCGAAAAGAATGACCTTGAACTCATGCAGGCGATTGCCAACCAGACAGGCATTGCGATCGAGAATGCGCGCCTTTTTGCCGAAACCCAACATCTGCTTCAACAGACTGAGCAGCGTGCGAACGAACTTGCCATCATCAACCGCGTTCAGCAGGGACTTGCCTCAAAACTCGACGTTCAATCCATTTATGATCTTGTCGGAGACAGATTCCAGGAAATGTTCGATGCGCAAGTGGTAATGATTTCGGCGTATGACCCACAGTCCAATTCGGTTGAACATCGGTATGCAATCGAACGCGGTGAGCGTGTTTATTCGCTGGGCAGCCATCCGCCTGGCGGATTTCGGTCCCAAATCATTCAAATGCGGCAGCCATTTTTACTCAATACCGGGGTTGCAGAGGAGGCGCGGCGTCTTGGGCAACCAACTTTGCCGGGCACAATTACGCCAAAATCGTGGCTTGGCGTGCCAATTCTTGCCGGTGGTCAAGTGACCGGCATTTTAAGTGTGCAGAATGTGGAACGCGAGAATGCGTTCAGTGAATCAGATGTTCACCTTTTGCAGACCTTTGCCGCCGCCATGAGCGTAGCCCTTGAAAATGCGCGGTTATATGAACAGGCTCGTCAACTTGCTGTATTCGAAGAGAGACAGCGTTTGGGCAGGGAACTGCATGATTCGGTCACGCAAGCCTTATATGGGATCAGTTTATATGCCCAGGCTGCAACGGGAAAAATCCTTTGCGATCAAATTGACCAATCTATGCAATATCTTGTGGATATTCAAAGTACCGCGCAAGAATCTCTTGCCGATATGCGTCTGCTTATCCATGAATTGCGACCTCCAATCCTTGAAAGGGAGGGATTGGTCGCCGCCCTGCAAAGCCGCTTGACTTCGGTCGAAAGCAGGGCTGGCATTAAGACCAATATAAAAAACGATCTGAAGGCAAGACTCCCGCAGCAAACTGAAGAAGAGCTTTATCAGATTGCGCGCGAGGCGCTTAATAATACGATTAAGCATGCGCAGGCAAGGAATGTTTTTATCGGACTCGAACAGGAAGGGGATTTGGTCTCGATGCAAATTTCAGACGATGGGATTGGTTTCGATCCTGAAACAGCGCAAAGAGAAGGTTGCCTTGGGTTGGTCAATATGAAGGAACGTGCTCGGTCCCAAGGCTGGGTTTTTGGGCTTGAAAGCAGCCCGGGAAACGGCACCCGGATAAAGGTAGAGACGAGGCGACCATGAGCGGGAAGCAGGAGAAGGAATCGGGAATTATTCGGGTGTTGGTCGTGGATGACCATGCCATCATCCGCAAAGGGATCGGGGCCGTTTTGGAACTTGTGCCAGATATGGACTTGGCGGGAGAAGCAGAGAACGGCGCGCAAGCGGTCGCTAAGGAAGAGTCTCTGATGCCGGATGTCATCCTGATGGATTTAATGATGCCGGAGATGGATGGGATTGAATGCATCAGGAAGATAAAATCCCGGCGTCCCGAGGCGCGCATTCTGGTACTGACGAATTTCGCCGGTGAGGATATGATCTTTCCCGCGATCAAGGCAGGGGCAATGGGGTATCACCTGAAGGATTCGAGCCCGGAGGCGTTGGTCGAGGCAATTCGGCAAGTGCATCAAGGCGTGGCTTCCCTTCATCCAAGCATTGCGAAAAAAGTTTTGGAGGAACTGCATCACACGGAAAAGCGGCACTTGTCGGAAGAACCGTTGACACAGCGGGAAGTGGAGGTGTTGCGACTCATTGCACAAGGTTTTGAAAATAAGGAGATTGCCGGGCGGCTGGTCATCAGCGAGGCGACTGTGCGGACGCATGTCAGCAATATTTTGGGAAAATTGCATTTGGCGAGTCGCACGCAGGCTGCTCTTTATGCCTTGCGGGAGGGTTTTGCCAACCTGGAGGATTAGAATATTCTCCACATTTTACGTAGCGGCAGTGATGCTTTTGCGGAGGAAAGACCGTTTCGAAACGGTCTTTTTGTTTATGCAAACATCCACCGTAGACCGATGTGTTTGGAATTGTTTCCTGGTATTCTAATGTCAGAAAGCCCGAGACCGAATGCCGCATTCCGGTTTTCGAAACGGACGTAACCTGTGATTTTGACGGAGGTACCCATGAACAACCTTTACCACTGGCACGACGAGAGGATGGTTGGTTTGAAAATGGACGAACTCAGGCGCGAGTTGGTTTCGATCCGCCTGCTCCATGACGCAGGCCTGTCCAATCCGAGCCTGTTTGGACAGGCAGCCATTGGTCTGGCGAATACTCTGGTCAGACTGGGCAAACGCTTGCACAAGAACTACACGAATCCACAACAGGCATACCAGATTACCAGCGGCAAGTTTGCGGAATGATCAATCCCTCTCCTCACAAGGGTCAAGGCTTTCATCCTGCGCAATGAAAGCCTTGATTCTTAATGGACAGCCAGGCTGAAGGAATCCGCCGGTGAACAGAAAACTTCACATCATGATTGTTGACGATAACCCCCATGCGCGGAAGGCGCTTTCTGCCTTCATCTCCACGCAGGATTGGTTGGAAATTGTCAGTGAGGCTTCAAATGGGAAGGATGCCATTGACATGCTCGAGTGTCAAACCCCGGACATGGTTTTGATGGACGGGCAAATGCCGGTCATGGATGGGTTCGAAGCCACGCGGATTATAAAGGAACGCTGGCCTCAAATCAAAGTAATTGTTTTGACGATCTATATGGATTATCAATTGCGCGCGCAAAAGGTTGGCGCAGATGCCTTTCTGGTTAAAGGCTGTTCCACGGAAGAGATGACAACAGCTATTCGTTCCTTGAATTAATGCTCCTCCGCCTTGTTGGTTGTTTCCCTTTTGTGAATTCAGCAGATCCTTGGCAGCATCTCCCCCGCAAGCATATCCACGATGCGCGTGCTTCCAATGGCGGTCTTGAGCAGGACGCGCCCCTTCGGTTCCTCGGCAACCTCGCCAATGATGACCGCATCCTCGCCGTAGCGCATGCGCTTCATAACATCCAAAACTTTCTCTGCTTCCTCACGCGGAACAAAGCAAACCAGTTTCCCTTCATTGGCAATATAAAGCGGATCAAACCCAAGCATCTCACATGTCGCGTTGACTTCCGGATGCACAGGGATGGTTTCTTCCTTCAACACGATTCCAACCTTTGATTGTGTTGCGATCTCATTCAGCGTTGTCGCCAAACCACCACGCGTGGGATCACGCAACACATGGATATTCGGACTTGCATCCAACATCGCTTCGATCAAATGATTCAACGGGGCGACATCGCTCTGGATGCTGGACTGGAATCCCAACTCGCCGCGCGCGCCAAGGACGGCAATGCCATGATCCCCGATTGTGCCGGACAGGATAACTGCGTCGCCCGCTTTGGCATTCGCCCCGCTGACAGCGACTCCCTCGCGCACCACGCCAACTCCCGCTGTAGTGATGTACATCCCGTCCGCTTTGCCTTTTTGCACCACCTTCGTATCACCCGCCACGATCTTCACATCCGCTTCTGCCGCCGCCGCCCGCATGGATTCGATCACTCGTTGAAGCACATCCATTGGCAAGCCTTCTTCGAGGATGAAGCCAGCCGTAAGATACAACGGCTTCGCGCCAAGCATTGCCACGTCATTGACCGTACCGCATACGGCTAGTTTGCCGATGTCACCCCCAGGGAAGAAAAGAGGCGAGACCACGTGTGCATCCGTGCTGATGGACAGTCGCTGACGAAGTTCGGGCTCCACCAATGCTGCATCGTCTCCCACATTCAACGCAGGGTTCTGGAACGCAGGCAGGAACGCCTTCTGAATCAACTGGTGACCCATCCGCCCGCCCGCTCCATGCCCCATCACAATCTGTTCCGTGTGGGGCAGGGACGGCGCACACACCGCGCCTTCGATGTTTATTGTTCCAGCATCATCGCTCATTGCTCATCCTTTGTACTTGTAATATGCCGCGCAAGCCCCCTCGGACGAAACCATCGTCGCCCCAAGCGGATTTTCAGGCGTGCATTCCCTGCCAAACGCAGGACAATCATGCGGCTTCTTCAATCCTTGCAGAATCTGCCCTGCAATACACAACGTAGATTCCTCAGCGTGGATGGCTTCCACATCGAATTGTTTTTCTGCATTGAATTCATCAAACTCTGGACGCAGCCCCCAGCCGCTCATAGGGATCATCCCGATGCCGCGCCACTTGCGGTCACATTCCATGAAGACCTTGTTGATCGCAGCTTGTGCGGGTTTCAAACCGTCGAAAGTGACCGCACGCGAATACGCGTTGGCAACTTCCACTTTGCCTGCTTCGAGCAATTGCACGGTATTCAAAATTCCTTGCACGATATCAAGCGGCTCAAAACCTGTCACCACCATCGGAATATTGAATTTCTCCACCAATGGCGGATATTCCCAGTATCCCATCACAGCACAGACGTGACCCGCCAGCAGGAATCCCTGCACGCGGTTGGACGGCGAACTCAGAATGGCATGAATGGCAAGCGGCACGCGGACGTGCGAAACCAAAATGGAAAAATTCTTCAAACCGAGACGTTGCGCCTGCAATACACTCATCACATTTGGCGGAGCGGTTGTCTCGAAACCGATTGCAAAGAAAACAACTTGCTTATCAGGATTTTGTTGAGCCAGCGCCACAGCATCGAGCGGAGAATACACCACGCGCACGTCCCCGCCCTGTGCCTTGACCGAGAACAGGTCACGCCCTGAACCGGGCACGCGCAGCATGTCGCCGTAGGAGCAGAAGATCACGTCAGGTTGTGATGCGATTGCCAGCGCCTTATCGATCAACTCCAGCGGAGTCACACACACAGGACAACCCGGTCCATGCACCAACTCAATTTCGGATGGAAGCAATTGATCGATCCCATGACGAACAATGGCGTGAGTCTGCCCGCCGCAGATTTCCATCATTGTCCACGAACGCGTCACCGTGCGGCGGATCTCCTCGATCACGCCTTTCACCAGCGCCGCGTCGCGATACTCGGTCACATACTTCATGATGTCTCGGGCCCTAACTCCTCTTCCAGTGCGCTGATCTGCTTTAATAAGTCCAGCGTCTCCATCGCTTCTGCTTCGCTCAAAACGCTGATCGCAAACCCAACATGGATCAAACAATATTCGCCCATCTTCGCATCCGGCACATAATCTAAACAAGCTTCACGGAAGATTCCCCCAAAGTCCACTTTCGCCATCTTCAAACCATTATTCTCGAAAACCTCAACGATCTTTCCAGGTACGCCCAGGCACATTTCAACCTCTCATTCTTGCCGCGGCAATGGCGGCTTGTCCCAGCGAGAGCCCGCCATCGTTCGCCGGAACCTCTCGATGTATGTATACAACGAAACCGTCTTTCTGTAATAGTGATAAAGTTCGTCGCAATAGTGTGATATTCTGCCAAACCCCGCCAGATAAAACGACCGACCGGATCCCTGTTTCGCCGTTGATCTTCCCGATCGTTTCTCTTACGGACTCTGCCAACCCATGATGAAAGCGCGCCGAAATCTTTTGAATGGGAACCCCCGCCATCACGTCCTTTACCAACGCCTCGATAGCGCCTCCTACCTGGACTTGATCTTGATTCAACGCGAAAGAATACGCCCCCGCCTCAGCCTTATCTGCCAACACCTCGAACTCGATTGCTACCTGTCCTTCATAGTTGACTTGTTGCCGTACACCCGCCAATGCTGAGACTGCATCGAACAGACGTCCCATCGAAGATGTCATTGGCGTATTAATTTTCTTTTCCAACTGTATCCGCAATGTGACTTGATCTTCTGCACAAAATTCCTTGACAGGTGGGAGATTCTCATCCCAATCCAACCCAAGACTCCAAAGCAAAGCCAACGCCGTGCGTGCGGGCTTCTTGATCGCCGCATCCCCGCCTGGCAAAGGAAAATAAGCCAAATGCGCCGCACGTTGATACGACTTGTAATCCCCAACCAAAAACTCCCCGCCCCAGATCGCGCCGTCTTCGCCATACCCCGTCCCATCGAAAGATACGCCGATGACAGGCTCATTCAGCCCATGCTCTGCCATACACGCCGCGACATGTGCGTGATGATGCTGAACAGCAATCGTCGGCAAGCCTTCCCGTTCGGCGCGTTCCAGTGCATAACGCGTTGCCAGATAATTCGGGTGCATATCATATACTATTACTTCTGGCTTTACACGGAATAACCGCTCGAAATGCTCCACACCTTGCTCAAAGGATTTCAATGTTTCATAATTTTCCATATCCCCAATGTGATGACTCAGGAAGGCATAATTCCCGTTTGTGATGCAAAACGTGTTCTTGAGTTCCGACCCCGCCGCAAGGAGTTGTGGAACGGCGAATGGAAGTTTGACAGGGAATGGGGAATAGCCACGTGAGCGACGAATGGGATAAATTGATTTACGATTTACGATTTTGGATTGACGATTGTCATCAAACACGCGCACAACAGAGTCGTCACATCGAATATGAATATCACGATCATGCATCAGAAACGCATCGGCGAGTTTGGAGAGTCTTTCGCGTGCTTCGACGTTGTCTGTGGCGATAGGTTCCTCGGAAAGATTGCCACTTGTCATCACAAGTGCTTCCGGGAATCCTTCGGATTTTTCAAGAAGTAAATAGTGTAACGGCGTGTACGGCAACATCACACCGATCCAGTCTTGGTTGGGTGCAACCTCTTTGGCAATGTTGGACTCAGGCTTTCGCTTCAACAACACAATCGGTCGCGCCGCGGACAGTAGCAACTCGCGTTCAGCCTCACTGACAACGCAATGCTTCTCAACTGTTTCCAAATCGGGCATCATCAATGCGAATGGCTTGTCCACGCGGAGTTTGCGGTTGCGGAGCTCGGTCACGGACGCGGCGTTCGTCGCATCACAGGCGAGATGAAATCCGCCAAGTCCTTTGACGGCAACAATTTTTCCCTCCACCAAAAGTCGCCGTGTTTCTAAAATCGCATCGTTACTCAAAAACGATGTTTGACTTTCGACGTTTGACGAATTTTCCAGCCACACCTTCGGTCCACACACAGGACACGCCACAGGCTGCGCATGAAAACGTCTGTCCGTCGGGTCCTTGTATTCTTTCTCGCAGTCGAGGCATAAAGTAAACCCTGCCATGGTTGTTTTCGGTCGGTCATAGGGAATATCCTGGATGATGGTGAAGCGCGGTCCGCAGTTGGTGCAGTTGATGAAGGGATAGCGGTAACGTCTGTCAGAGGGATCGAAGAGCTCACGCAGGCAGTCGTCACAGATGGCGACATCGGGCGAGATGGGTTGGAATGCGGAAGGAATGGATTCAGAGTGGAAAATGTCGAAGGAGGTGAATCCGTTTGCAGGGCGGAAGGAAGCGGTCAGTTCGTCGATGCGGGAAAGAGGCGGGGCTTCGTCACGCAACGCTTTGACGAAGGCATCCAAAATATCCTGCTCGCCGTCCACTTCGATATCCACACCGGCGGATGTGTTGCGCACCCAACCGTTGAGTTTGAGTCGCGTGGCGAGGTTGTACACGAACGGACGGAAGCCAACCCCCTGTACGATCCCCGTGATGTGTACCTGCAAACCATTCATTTGGGTTTTGCGTTTTCGATGAGCCAATTGACCCAGGTGTCGAGACCTTCGCCTGTTGTGCAGGAGAGCGGGAAGGTGACAACGTCCGGATTGAGGACTTGCACGCCTTGTCGGAAGTAGTCCATTTTGAAGGGAACATAGGGCAGGAGGTCGATCTTGTTGATGACGAGCGCGTCGACGCCGCGATAGGTGCCTGGATATTTGTAGGGCTTGTCGTCACCTTCGGGGATGGACGCGACAAGAACGGTCTTGTGTGTGCCGAGTTTGAAGTTGGCTGGACAGACTAGATTGCCGACGTTCTCGACGATAAGCAAGTCGAACTGCGTGAGGTCGAGTTGATCGAGCGCCCCGCGCAGCATGACCGCGTCGAGGTGACAGTCGCCGCCTGTGTTGATCTGAACCGCGGCTCCCGCGCCCGCCGCGGCGGCACGATCCGAGTCAATGGAGGTGGCGATGTCACCGTCCACTGCCGCGACGCGGAGTTTGCCTTTCAGGCGGGGAAGGGTCTGTTCGATGAGGGAGGTCTTGCCCGCGCCGGGCGAGGCAATGATGTTGATGGAGAAGACTCCCGCAGCATCGATACGGGTGCGGTTCTCTTCCGCCAACCTGTCATTGGCGTTGAGGATGTTTTCGACGACTGAGATTCGCTGTGTCATACAATTTCATTGTACGCTGTGCGAATGCAGAGAAGTAGTCACTTATTCCCGCAATTGGGATGATTTTCGTCCATGTTTCCCCCGTCGGAAAAGAGACGCTTCATTCTTCGACGTCAATTGCCTCCACAAAGAACTCTTCCCCGGTGATGACTTTCAAGCTGAAACTGCCGCACTTTGGGCAGGAGAACTCCTCTCCAACCGGACGAAACCTTTCGGAACAGGATCGGCATTGAAATTCAACAGGCACACGGCGGAAGCGCAGGCGTGCACCTTCCGCGATGGTGTCCTTGGCGATGACATCCCAATAGAACTGGATCGAATCATCCACCATGCTGGAAAGGTCGCCGATCACGAGGTTGATTGCAACGATCCGCGCGGCATTCGCTTTTGAGGCATGGTCGAGCGCGATCTTCAGGATCGATTCAGTGACAGACAGTTCATGCATATGTGGTTCCTGATTGCATCATTTCCCTTAGGCGGCGCGAGATGCTTTGCATGACGGCCAGAGATACTTCCGGCCTCTCCCGCAATATGGACTTGAAAGCATCTCCTTCAATGGATAACAGGCGCGTTTCGCTTTTTGTGATCATGCCTGCGGATCGGGGAGCGGGGTCAATGATTGCCATTTCACCGATGATGTCGCCTGCTCCGCGCTCGGCAATGACATGGGTGCTGCCGCCGGATTCGGAGATGATCTGTACTTCTCCGCCGACGATCACGAACATCCTATCGGCTTCCTCGCCCTGACGACAAATGACGGCGCCCGATGGGTGCCATTGCTCGCGCGCGATCAATGCAATCCGTTCAAGGTCTTCGGGGATAAGGCATGAAAAAATGGGAATCTCCTGCAAGATCAAAACACGTTCCAGGGTGGAGATGGTTTGCATGGTTTCCATGAGCGGCTCCTCATTAAATTCAGTCAACGCATCGCGGGCGGCATCGCGGATCAAAGGGTGCGCGTCGGAGAGCAATTCGCGCAGGGTTGGAATAAATTGGTCCATTGCAAATTCGGCAGTTGCACGGGCAGACAAAGCACGGATCCAGATGTCGGTGCTGTTCAAAAGCCCGCCAATCACATTTTCAGGCGTGGATGGAAGCGGCTTTTCCTCCAGAACAGCGAGAATTCCTCTGGCAAGAGTCTTGTCTCCCAATGTTTCCAATGCCTCCAAGGCAGACGAGCGGTTTTCAGGATTCGCATCTTCCATATTCCTGCGGACAAGTTCCATCGTTTTGGGGTTACTCATCAACCCGAGGATCTTGACCAAACGTCCCTGGCTTTGAATGACTTGAGCAATAAGTTTCTTGCGCAGAAGATTGGCGGCGCGTCCGGCAGGCGGAAGATTGGCATGCCACGTTCTCCCGGCGCTGGCTTGGATGATCTGCCTGCGGGCATACAATCGCAGCGGATCAAGCGTCTTCGGGTCGCCGGGGGAGAGCGCCGCCAATGCGGAATCCACGGGAGGATTTTCAGAATTGAACAGATCGAGGACAAAGGGGCGGGTCTGTTCACCATGTTTGCGAAGGACGTCTGCAGCCGACTCGCGGACTGATTCATCCTCATCCGATAAACGCGCCATCACCGCTTTGATCACTGAAGGGTCTGTCAGTTCTGTGAAGGCATGACATGCAGCCCTCCGGATGATAGCAGATTCATCTTGAAGCGATGTCAGAAGCAATCCACTTTCGAAGGCTGGCTTGAAATAAGAACTGGATTGCCCAATCGCATCCAGCGCGCTGACGCGTGTCTGCACATCCCCGGCATTCAGCCACTTCATCAGGGTTGGAAGAACTTGTTCAGCGTGACCCAGTTTATCCAGCGCAATGACGGAATGTTGGCGCACAGTTAGTGAGTCATCATCCAGTAGGTTGATTAACTTGGCAGGAATGTCAGGTAAATCTTGTGGATTCGACTGTACCAGCGCAAGGATGGCGTTCTTGCGGACGTTTTCATCGCGATCGTCAAGGCGGTCGAGGATCAGGTCGAGGGCGGAGGTGGCGCGTAACTCTCCGAGTGAATGAATGACTGCGGCGCGGACATCGGCTTCCGGGTCCAGGGTGTGAGGCGTTAATGAAGAAATGGCGGAGGTATTGCCCATCTTCCCAAGTATCTCAGCCGCAAGCCGCCGGGCTGTTGGTTTGGAATCCTGCAAAGCGTGTGAAACGATTCTCAACGCAACTGCATTGCCCTGCAAACCCGCAAAGGCAGGTTCCTCCAATGTGAATACTTCCAGCCGACCTGCGCGAAGCGCATCTACCAATGCCCGACCATACGCGGCACGCATCTGCCAGACCAGAAATCCACATATCAATGTGATCAATGCGCCCATCAAAAGGATTTGTGTGGGGGTCAGAATCCGCTCACCCAGAATGAGCAATACACCCGAAAGCGCCACTCCGATTTGGGAAGGGACGCCATTCTGAAATGCCAGCACCTGTCCGCGTTTTTGCGAAGGGACAACATTGAACAACGCGTTCCATGCAGTGCCTGCAACTGCGGATAAGATGACAAGTTGTGAAAACCGCGCAATGACCGCCCCATTCAATGAATATTGAGCGGCAAAAATGGTAAAGCCGAATAGATATACCAATGGCATGATCAATACGCTGTTGACGATGCCCAACTTCGAGTAGATACGGTTGGCGAGCAGAAGAGAAACAAGAAATGTGACGGCTGTGGTGATGCCGCTGAATAAACCCAAAAAGCCTGCCACTTCTGCTTCGGTCGGGAAGGATGCGCTGACGACCTTGCTGAAAGGGAAGGCGATGGCAAAGAATAGGATCGAAAACAATATCGAGGAAAAAGCGATCAATTTCATCAAGGAAGAACCCCGCACGAAATCAAAACCTGAACGAAGATCGTCCAGCAAATTCGAACTTTGTTTCGAGGGTTTGATGGGTTTGAAGTAATCTTTTGAGATTTTTCGTGTGAGGAAGTAAACCAAACCGAGCAGGATGGCATAGAAGACCAGTAGGTTGTCTGCGCCAAGATTTTTTGCCAGCACACCCGTTGCTGAATTTCCGAGCACGCTTCCCAAAATGCCTGCGCTTGTATAGAGTGGAAACAATCGTTTGGCTTGGCGCGCATCGCTGATTCCGCCTGCCACGTTCCATGTGAAAGTGCCGAGGATCATTCCCATGCAATTGATCGTCAGCCACAGGATCGGATAGAGGATAGGAACGGATGTTTCCAATGCCACGCGTTCGACCAGCAGCAGGATGATCAACCCAATAATCAAGGTTTGGAAGAAGCGCCTTCGCTCAAAGCGCCCCAGTCCCGCCGAATACCCCAGTGTGAGGACGAAGGTCATTGCGCCAAGGAACAGATACATGTAAGGCAGGAAATCCACCCCGAAGCGCAGGAAAAAGAGGGCGGATGCAGCGTTATCCCCCAGCCCCTGCCCTGCCTGAATGCAAAGGAACAATGCCCCGACCAGGAGGACGAGTCGTCCTTCTTCGGGGCGGATGTTCAATAGGGAAGAGATTCGGTTTGACATTGGAATTATCGCTTCAATATCTTAACCTGAGGCTGGTTCAAAAACGAATCCATTAGCCCGATCTCTCGAAGGGATTCTGCCACCTGTTGCACAAGGATAAGACTTTCCTTGCGGCTTTCTTTGGCTTCTTTTTGCTCTCCAAGTTTTATTTGAACTTCTGCCAGGTTGGCGAGAATGGACCAAAGATGCAGGTTGGAATCCGTGTCTCGTGCCAATGAACAAGCGTCTGTTAAGGCTTGAAGCGCTTCGTCGAATCGTTCCAAGCCAAGCAGGGCTTTTCCTTTCCAGCGCAGGGCTTCCGGAACATCCACGCGCGTTAAGGGCATCACTTCATCCAGTAATGCGTTTGCAAAGGAAAGTGTCTTTTCATAATCATTCCGAGCAAACGCGAGTTCGATATTTGCAAGCATAACCAATATCGTGTATCGTGCATATGGGATCGAAATAGGCTCAAGCGCGGACTCTCCTGCAACCCCTTCAGCCGAACGGATATCTCCGCTGAGAAGTTGGATGCGTACTTGCATTGCCCTGGGGAATGATTTCCACGCGGGTTGCTTGGTATCAGAAACCTGAAATGCCCGTTCGATCAACGGGTGACTCTTTTCAAAATCTCCACAATACGCGTACACCCATGCCAGTTCGGAGCGGAGGGTGATGCTGCTGGCGATCAAGCCCGCTTCGTCTGCGAGTTGGATGCTGTGCTCAGCCAATTGAATGCCGCGCCCCAATTGGCCGTTCTCGATGCAGGCAAATGCCATGAGCATTCGGTTGTACGACTGCCCCCACAGGTTTTCCGTCTTTTCGCAGATATCCAAAGCCTGTCGGTTGGACTCCATTGATAATTGATACTTTCCTGCATTGAAATACGCCTCCGCTTCGGAACCTAAACTATCCGCCAACATGACCTGGTTGTCCAAAGACCGCCAGAGTTTCCGTGCGTCCCGGATGGAAGCATGCGCCTTATCGAACTCTCCACGGCAAGTATAAACACGGCATAAATCGTTCAATATGAAAGCCAGTTGTTCTGGGTCATTCGATTCGCGCGCCAATGCAAGCGCAACTTCACCACACTGCAATGACTTGTCAAGTTGTTTCGAGAACAGATATGAGATCATCAGGTTCCAGTTTAGTTTTGCCTGCGCGGCGCGGTCGCCGATGGCGCGGGACATTTCAAGCGCTTCGACCAGTGTTTGTTCTGCTAGAGTTGGGTTGTGCAAATGGGAAAAGATCGAATAGATCGTTGCCTTTGCCATCAGGGCCTTCATCTCGATGGATGGGTTCTTCTGACTGCTTCCAAACATTTGCATATCTTCATATATTTCTAGCGCCTTCTCGAACCGTCCGCTCAACTCGAGCACGGAGCCCAATTGAGTGAACAATTGGGTGATCTGTTCTGGCTGAGTCTGTTGTTGTTTGGCGGTTTCCAATGCGCGGCTGAAGTGAGTTGTGGCTTCGGTGTTGGCGAATAACTTTGCCGCCTTTTCGCCTGCCAGCATGTCGTACTTCAATGAGCGTTCATCCTGCGCGTGGAAAAAGTGATGAGCAAGCAGAGGTGCAAACTCTTCGATGCGGTCTGAATGGAGTTCTTCTAGTGTCTCGCCGATCCGTTTATGGAGTTGAACTCGATTCTTAATGAGGATTGATTCGTACGCTGCTTCCTGAATCAATATATGCCGAAAGGTGAATTCATCCCGCAATGGCTCGATCAAACGCGCCTCTTTTAAATATTGAATTTGCGAGTCCAGCCTGTCGTTCAAATTGACCAACTGTTTCAGCACACGAAGATCGAACGAGCGCCCGATGACCGCAGCGTTTTGAAGCGTGTTTCTGGCATCTTCTGGCAACCTGTCTATTCGTGCGCCTAATACGCCTCGTAATGTGTTTGGCAGGGAAATTTCCGTCGCACCGCCTGTAACCTGCCAGCGCCCCTTTCCTTGGATAATTTGTTTCGTCTCGATCAACGAGCGGATGATCTCTTCGATAAAAAACGGATTACCACCAGATTTTTCCAGTATCAAGCGGCGAATGTCCTTCGGCATATCCTTCATGCCTAAGAGATTTCCCAAAAGCAGATCGGTTTGTTCTGTTTTTAACGGCTCAAGGATGATGGATGAGGACCGCTCCTCTGTGCCCCGTAGAATTTTATTGATCGAGTCCCAACCTGGTGAGGTATTTTCGGGACGCAATAAGCATACAAACAGAATAGGGTGCGTTAGAATCAGGTCGGCAACACTGACCAGTAAATTCAATGAGGCTTCATCTGCCCAATGCAGATCATCGAATACGATGACAAGCGGTTTCTCAAATGCAAGTCCGCATAAGTATCCGCGCGTTGCGTCCACCATTCTTTGGATGAGAGCCTCGCCTTGAAATCCTGCCACGACCTGCAAGCTCTGCTCACTTTCCACGGCAAGCAAAGCTTCTAAAAACGGAACGTCACCTCCTGGTAGAGTGCAGCAGTCGCAAATATACCCTAATCGGTTGCGGATTTCTGTGTGTGAATCATCTTCACGTGCGCCGATGGATTGGCGGATGACCTGTCTCCAAATGAAGTAGCTGACCGACCGGGTATAAGATAAGGCATCGCCGCGAAGCCAATGAAGATTCAAATGGTCATTCGATTTTTTTATTTCCGTGATCAAAGTGGATTTTCCAAGCCCCGCTTCGCCCACCACAGCAACAACTGATCCTGTTCCGAGTTGCAGTTGTTTCAGCCGGTCATTCAATAATTCCAGCGGAGCCTCGCGTCCAACCAATGGAGACGATAATCCATCCAACCCGCGCAATTGACCGGGTATGGATTTCACTCCCAAAACACGATAGGTCTTGACAGGCTCAGCCTTTCCCTTTACTTCAACCTCACCCAATGGCTCGATCTCAAAGAATGGAGCCACCAGTTTATGGGTTTCATCCGAGATTTGGATCGTTCCCACAGCGGCGGTCTGTTCCATCCGTGCCGCAAGGTTGATCGCATCGCCGATGGCGGTATATTCCATCCGCAAGTCCGAGCCGATCTCGCCGACCACGACAAGGCCGGTATTAATTCCGATGCGCAGACCAAACTCAAGTCCGTGTTTGAGGCGGATTTCGTCCGCATAAGATTTGATTCCCTGTTGGATGTCCAAACCTGCCAACACTGCGCGCTGCGGGTCGTCCTCATGGGCAATAGGCGCTCCGAAGAATGCAAGGATGGCGTCGCCCATCAACCGTGGAACTAACCCTTCATACTTATAGATCGGGCGGATCATGTATTCGAACACGCTGTTCATGATGTCCGTCCAGACTTCGGGATCGACTTTTTCGGCTGCCGCAGTGGAGCCTTTTACGTCGCAGAACAACATCGTGATGACGCGTCGTTCCCCCGCCATGCTGCCGCGTGATCGAACCGCCTCCAGTTTTGCAACCAGTTCCTGCGGAAGGTATTGATCGAGAAAAGAGGTGCTTGCGGCTTTATTTCCCGCCTTCCCGTGCAAAGCCGTTCCGCAATTCATGCAGAACCTGGCGTTTTCCGGGTTAACTGTCTGACAGTTTGGACAATTCATTTGCGCGTGCTATCGGCAAACCAGATAATATCTGTCTTATTCTAGCATATCCAAATGGCGGAGGGTTTGTTCATTTGTTTAGTATGAGAGGCGTGGGTTATATCATCAAGTAGACTGCAAGCGCGGAAAAATCCGCCAAGGCGTGGATGATCATGAAGTAGGGCAGGAGCGTGGGGCGGAGTTTAAGAAAGAACCCCACGAAGAGGGCGAAGGGCATGTACATCAAGAGCCGCCAGAGAATGAAGCGACTGTCGAGGATCAGTGGCAGGAACATGTGTTGTGCGCCGAGGAAAAAGGACGCAATAAGCCATGCAAGCCAACCGTTTTTGAGTTGTGCTTCGAGGCGCGGCATGGCATATCCAAAGTATGTGGGCAGCTCGGCAAACGCGATGGTAAGTGGGAAGAGGATGCTTAAGAGAAGCGCCCACGCGGGTAAAGGGCGGAACATCATGATTGTGGGGGTCATGGGGTCGCCAAAGAGCCAATCCGCCAGAAAATTCATCGGTGCGGAAACTATGGGCAACCCAATCAGGCTGGCGCCGAAAAACCAGAGCAGATCGGTTTTGAGGGTGGCGCGGGAAAATTTGAAGATGTTGGAATAACGTTTGCCTTCAGCTTGGAACAAGCGTATGAGCAGATAGATGGAAACGATGTTCGCAAAGATGGGCAGGAACGTCCACCAGCGCGCGGATTCGTCCCAAGCGGAGCCAGCGTTTGTTGTCGTTGCCAGGACGAACGTAATTAGAATCTGGAAGAGAAGAAAGAGCGCGGAACGCGATACAAGCATCAGCCAAGGATGGGATGTTTTTGTCTGCATGAAAGTTTTCTCCTTTGAGTTTCACCTTTTCCATCATAACCTTTGAATGCCAAAAACTCTACCGTCATCAGCAGGGTTTATTACTATCCACATGGTCAGTATGGGACGGGTGGGCAAAAGGGATTAAGTGAATTGTTTTCTACGCATGGGAATGAGTTTTCAAAAAAGTACCTTGCTTCTGACAACAGGTCAACATTTATTGTCGTTCCAGTATCATGACTTATTTATTTTAAGACCACTTTGTGATATGCTTCACTTATTCCTATTGGAATGTGAATATAAAATGAATATAATCCTGTTGTAGGCTGGCTATCAATAAATTTCAGAATTATGGGTCAGATGTAAAGTAGTTTTTCTCAATTCCAAGTTATTCTTAAAGAGATTTTCTGCATAGACGCCAAGGTACTGACGCCTATATGACCAGAATACGAACAAAAACGCAAAAGAGATTGGGAGATTTATCTTTCATCGAGAAAATTCGAAGTCGGTTTTCGCGCGCCAGCATGCCGATTCGAACCAAAATCACACTGCCATATTTTTTTCTTGCAGTTCTGTTGGCAATTGGCGCCGGCTTCTTGCTTACAAATATTGTACGCGACACTTTGGAGGAACGGTTCAGAAACCAGTTGGCCGAAGTAGGGCAATTATCATCTGAACTCATGGTCAAGGAAGAGGACCGGCTTTTGGAAAGTTTGAGGCTTTTGTCCTACACAGAGGGAATGGACACGGCTATAGTGCAGCGGGATCCCGAAAAATTACGAGACCTGTCATTCGGCATTACGGTAAACAATCAGGTCGAGGCGGTCGAAATTCTCGACGCCAATGGCGATCCTGTGCTATCCATGCGGCATAATTCGGAGAGCGTGGTTGAAGACTATAGTTATTCAACGGGCGGAGATGGCAATACATATCGATCCTGGGATTTTGTATCGAAAGTTTTGTTGAATAAGGAGGATGCACTTGGGGATAAATATTCAGGTTATGTGAGTGCGGACTGGGGAGACTACTTCTATATATCGGGTCCTGTCTATGATGATTCTGGACGATTTACAGGGGTAATTCTTGTTGGGGCTCAATTACAAACTCTTGTGAACGATCTCCGTGCCAAAACGCTGGGGCAGATCACAATCTATCAATTTGACGGCCAACCCATTGTGACTAGTTTTCCATTTTTGCCGGAAGGATTAAGCAGCTCCTCTGCAGCCGCCGTCATCAGTGACCAGAATTTGCCGCGAAGTCAAGCGAGAAACATCCAGCAGGAACAAAGGGACATTACCGTAGTGTCCCTGGACTATACCGAAGTTTTAGTGCCCTGGGAGGTGCGGGGAGACGAGGATATCGGTATTATGGGTGCAGCTCTCCAAAGAAGATTTTTCATCAGTCCCAAAACCATCACAAGCGTCCGACTGGGCCTGCTGATTTCCCTTGCATTGTTCCTCATTATTTTGATCGGCGTAAATCTTGCGAACTTAATTACCCGTCCGTTATTGGGGTTGGTAAAGGTCTCCCAAACCGTCGCAGGCGGGAACTTGGATATTAATGTCGAGCTCGAAACGAATGATGAGATCCGAATATTGGCACAATCGTTTAATGAAATGATAGCCAATCTGCACCAATCGAGGAACGATCTCCTGCAGGCGTATGATGCTGCCATACTGGGCTGGTCCAAGGCGCTTGAGTTGCGTGACAAGGAAACAGAAGGGCATACCCATCGGGTCACGGAACTATCTGTCAATCTGGCGCGGGAACTTGGAATCGACGGGGAAGGGATAAACAATATTCGTAGGGGCGCGATCCTGCACGATATCGGGAAAATGGGGGTGCCGGATGCAATTCTCCATAAGCCGGGAGCGTTGGATGAAAATGAATGGGAGATCATGCGCAAACATCCCGCGTATGCTTATGAGATGTTAAAGGATCTTCGTTTTTTGGAAACAGCGCTTGATATCCCGCGTTATCATCATGAAAATTGGAACGGCAAGGGCTATCCTTATGGGTTAAAAGGCGAAGAAATCCCCCTCGCTGCGAGGATCTTTGCGGTGGTCGACGTATGGGATGCCCTAACTTCCGAACGCCCGTATAAGAAAAAACTTTCCGGAACGCAAAGCATGGCAATCATCGAAAGGGAGGCGGGAGAAAAATTGGATCCGGAGATGGTTCAAGTATTTAAGAAATTCATGCAGAAGTTCCTGCACCCCTCTCCGGAGTAAGATGTTTGACCAGCCAAGAAAAACCGGTTCTTATTCCTCTAAAGAAAAAAAGAGGCATCATGAGCTTGCTCTTATCGTGCTGTTTTTATTGCTTTTTGCAAGCGTCGCCATGCTTCCGGTATGGGATCAGTTTAATCGTTTGAATGATTACCTGCCTTTTTCTTTTCATTCAAGCAGGGAGGCTGATTACAGCAAGGATCAACGCGGGAATAGCATTCCATGGATAGGGTTTGGGATATTGAATGATATATTGGCAGATGAAAACCTGGACCCTGCTGGATATAACAGTCGCCTTGCAACATTAACCGCTGTTCTTCAGACTTCCATTCCCACTGCAACCGGGATATTGACCGGTCCGACGAATACGTCCGTCCCGACGATGGTCTCTTACACACCGCCTGTGGTTGCTACGCCTGCCCAGATCACTCCTGTTGTTCCATCAATTCCTCCCACCGAAAACTCAGGTCCAAACCCAAACCCATCTGTCCCTGCCATCCAGGTGGATAAACGATTGGCCAGATATGATGATAATGACACATCCGGTACGATTACGCTGGGAGATGATCTTTGGTATCGCTTCCAAATTTCGAATACCGGAAATACCGATCTGAGCTTGATCACCGCAAACGATATCACCTTCGGTCTGCCGGTTACCTGTCCCGCTTCGGCGCTTGCCCCCGGCGCCACGATGACCTGTAATGCAGATACCTATCACCGCGTCACATTGGCAGAGGCGACTGCCGGGCAAGTGATCAACCAGGCTTCAGCAACCGGAGATTACGGCGGGATCCGTTATGTGGATTACGATACGTTGGTCACTACCGTTCGGCAAAATCCGTCCCTGACCATTATCAAAAGCGTGAGTATGGTGGACGATAATGACTCGTCTGGAACACTTACCCAGGGAGACGGACTTTGGTATCAGTTCGATCTGACAAATACAGGCGATGTCACTTTGAGTAATATTGCTGTACAGGAGAATACATTCAGCATCCCCGTCACATGCCCAGTCACAACATTGACGCCCGGCGGAACGGCTGGCTGCAATACGACAGCGGCCCATATCCTGACAGCCGCCGAGATCGCTGCCGGAGAAGTATCAAATACAGCTAATGCATCGGGCAGGGTCGGGGTAGTGACGGTCACTGCCAGTGACACATTGATCACATCTCTGGGTATTCAGATCGTGAAAAGCCTGGATAGTTATACTGATAACGATGGCTCAGGCTCCATCACATTGGGAGACGAACTCTGGTATCAATTTGATGTGACCAACACCGGTCCGGTGTCGCTCAACTCGATTGCAGTGACCGATGACACTTTTGCGATCCCGGTGACATGTTCCGCCACATCGCTTGCTCCGGGGGCATCCACAACCTGTAATGCCACTGTTGGTCATGTTGTGACTCTCTCAGAATCAAATACGGGGAATGTGCATAACTCAGCCACAGTAACTGGGCAGCCTCCCTCTGGTCCGCTGGTTTCTGCCTCGGATTCGCTTGATACAGCTGTCGACCAGATTGCGGCGCTTACGATCAGTAAAAGTGTTGCCCCGCTTACATACAGCATCGTTGGGCAGACCATCGATTATACGTTTGTGGTCACGAACACTGGATACGTCACAGTCTCCGGTCCGATCGTTGTAGAGGATGACAAAACCACTGACGAATCCTGTCCGGCGGGGAATATTGACCCGGGTGCTTTCATCACATGTACCGCCTCTCATACTGTTACACAAAGTGATTTGGATTCTGGTTCGATAACAAACTCCGCCCATGCCACCGGAAAAGATCCCGGCGGCAGTATGGTGTTATCCAATACTGATTCGGCCACAGTCTCTGCGCTTCAGACTCCGGGCATCCAGATCGCCAAGTTTGCATCCTCCTACGCGGACAACGACTCGTCCAACACCCTCACACTGGGAGACGGACTCCTTTACAAGTTTAATGTCACTAATACTGGTAATGTCACCTTGACCTCCATCAGTGTGACAGACGATTCATTTGGCATCGCCGTCACCTGTCCGGGAACGCCCCTGCTCCCGGGGGTAACGATGGTCTGTTCTGCAGACGCACCGCATGTCATTACTCTGGCTGAAGCCGATGCAGGGCAGGTCACAAATACCGCCACAGTCACTGGTTATCTTAATTCTACGCCGTCCACCGATAGCGATACGATCACTACATTAATTACCCAAAACCCGGGTATTTCTCTTTCCAAGAGCGCAGACCTGGCATCTTACAATACTTTGGGGGAAGTCATTACCTATACTTTTACGATCTCGAATACGGGGAATGTCAGCCTTGCAGGTCCATTCACTGTCACGGATGATAAGCAGGGCGTACTAACGAACTGCGCCACGGGTCCCCTGGCTCCCAATGCAACCACAACCTGTATCTCCGGGCACAATGTCACTCAATCAGACCTTGATGTGGGTAGCATCACCAACACTGCCACCGTTTCGGGAAATAGTCTCACATCTGCTCCGGCGGTCCTCACAATTAGTGCAAGTCAGACCCCGGCGCTTCTGCTTACCAAGAACGGCTCACCTGCAACATATTCCACAGTTGGTCAGTCCATTGATTATACGTACATATTGCAAAACAACGGCAATGTGACTTTGACCGGTCCATTTACTGTCAATGATGATAAGGTTGGGGTGATCGATCCTTGCGGTGCTGGTCCACTGTCACCCGGAGCAACAACGAATTGTTCCGGAACATATCTCATAACTCAGTATGATCTTGACTTCGGAAGTGTCACGAACGGTGCCAGTGCTACGACAAGTTATTCGGGTAATACGGTCAATTCCAATACAGATGCCTTCACAGTTAATGCAAATCAACTTCCTGCTTATGGCATGTCGAAAACTGCCTTAGATGTCGGCGGGGATGGGGCAGGCGGTCATGCGGATCAGGCTGGGGATGTAATCACCTATCAAATTACTCTCACCAATACCGGCAATGTCAGTTTGATTGGCGTGAATGTCTCTGACCCCATGCTGGGCGCCTTGACAGGTCCCGTTGAATCAGGAGCAAGTGATAACATCTTGTCTGTCGGCGAAATCTGGACTTATACAGGGACATATACGGTCACACAAGCCGATATCGAAACGAATGGCGACGGCGATGGAAATATTGACAATACCGCTTCAGCGACAACGACCTACCTGCCGACGCCTCAAACAGCCAGTACATCAGTTCCAGTTGATCAAATCCCTTCTTTGACAGTGGACAAGACCTCGACAACAACCAGCATCACCACCGCCGGGCAGAGCATACCTTACAGTTTGGCGGTCACAAATACCGGCAATATCACTCTGACGGGTATCACCGTCACCGACCCGAAATGTGATGCCGCTCCCGCCTATCAAAGCGGCGACACCAACTCCGACAGCAAACTCGATTTGAGCGAAACGTGGACCTACACCTGTTCGCATACCGTCACCCAGGCAGAAGTGGACGCAGGCGGCAACCTCTCAAACACAGTGACGGCTGATTCGACCGAATCCCTGGCAGCGACGAGCACACTCGATATCCCAGTTGCGCAGTCTCCGTCCATTCAGGTCGTCAAGACCTCGACCACGACCAGCATTACCACCGCCGGGCAGAGCATACCTTACAGTTTTGCGGTCACAAATACCGGCAACATCACCCTGACGGGTATCGCCGTCACCGACCCGAAATGTGATGCCGCTCCCGCCTATCAAAGCGGCGACGCCAACTCCGACAGCAAACTTGATTTGAGCGAAACGTGGACCTACACCTGTTCGCATACCGTCACCCAGGCAGAAG
>CAZLWG010000029.1:29199-41419 GCA_964563315.1 uncultured Anaerolinea sp.
ACGGCTGATTCGACCGAATCCCTGGCAGCGACGAGCACACTCGATATCCCAGTTGTGCAGTCTCCGTCCATTCAGGCCGTCAAATCACTGGCTTCTTATACGGATAATGATATTTCATGGACAATCACACGTGGCGATGATCTCTGGTATCAGATTGAAGTAACCAATACAGGCAATGTGACGTTGATCAACGTCAGCGTTGTTGACGATACCTTTGCCATTCCTGTCACATGCCCGGTAACGACACTTGCCCCGGCAGAATCTGTTATATGTACGGCGGATACCCCCCACACAATCACGTTTGATGAAGCGAATGCTGGACACGTACCCAATACGGCTACAGTGACGGGTGAGCATAACAGCCTGACCTATTCTGACAGCTCTACATTAGATACAGTCATTCAACCGATCGTTTCGTCGGTCGTCTCTGGTCAGGTCCGTGATGATTCGGATGGAGACGGGAATCTCGGGGATAACGACGCCGGCCTATCGAATGTCAAGATCGAATTGGACAACGGAGCCTGCACCCTGGGTGTAAATTGCCCTTCCGCCCTTACTGACAGCAATGGGGTGTTCACTTTCAGCAGTGTGGCGGATGGCAGTTATTTGCTCGTGGAAACAGATCCCCCGAATTACACTTCCACGGCAGATTCGGACCCGCCAAACGACAACCTGATCGACGTGATCGTGCTGGGTGGTGTCAGTTCCACGAACAATATCTTCCTGGATACGGTTAACCCATCTGTTTGTTCAGTGCCTGATCCAGTCAATGGTTTTGTGGTCAGCACCAATCCTGCCGATGGCGCGACCAACGTTACGATGAGTACGTCCGCCATTACAGTAACCTTCAATCAACCGATGATCACCTCTGGAGCTGAGAGCGTATTCAAAGCGGATAAATACGAACTGAAAAATCAATCGAACGGCAAATCCGTGACAATCACTGGCGTAACCTATAATCCTGTAACGTATACTGCCACGTTGACCTTTGATACCAGCGACCCGAATTGGCAGGCAGGCGTGCTTTACAACCTGACAATCAAGAATCTTAAGAATGCCTGCGGCAACTCGCAAACGAATGTCGTTCGTTCTTTCACAACGGAACTGGCAATTTCAGGTCAGGTACGGAATAACCTGGACGGCAAGGGCATCTATGGGGTCACGGTAGCCTTGACGGGCGGTA
This sequence comes from uncultured Anaerolinea sp., assembly GCA_964563315.1. Lineage (GTDB taxonomy): Bacteria > Chloroflexota > Anaerolineae > Anaerolineales > Villigracilaceae > Villigracilis. The sequence continues at coordinate 30,383 of CAZLWG010000029.1, forward strand.
GCTGCGGTGGATCCTGCGGGACAGCAACGACCGATGCAAACGGTGATTTCAGATTTACGGGTTTTGCCCCGGGTAATTACCGGCTGACGGAAACCGACCTGCCTGGGTACACCTCTGTCGGCGATTCAGATGGCACGGGAACGAATACCAACAATGAAGTGGACCTGACCCTCACAGCAGGCAGTAATTCGTCAGGCCATTTCTTCAGCGATACGCCCGCAGTTTGTACAGCGCCCGGAATTTCAAGCACAACACCAGCCAATGGCGCGACCGGCGTTTCTCTCAGTGTCAACACTCTTACGGTCACCTTTAATCAACCGATGATCACCTACGGCGGCGGCAGCGTATTGGATATTGGCAACTTCGACAATAATATCGACAATCAATCCCTTGGGGGAGATGTAAAAATCCTGAGCATCAGTTATGACCCCAACAGCCGCACTGCCACGTTGACCATTGACGCTTCTGATCCGGACTGGCAGGCTGGTTCCCAGTTCCGGTTGCGGATTAAAAGCGGATTGGAAAATCCCTGCGGAACAAAACTGGGGACTGATGTGGATGTTCTGTTCAGCACTGAAGCATATATTTCCGGGCAGGTGCGCAACAGTTTGGACAGCAAAGGTATCTACGGCGTTACGGTGACGCTGACTGGCGGCAGTTGCGGTGCCTCATGCGGAACCACTACCACCGATATAGACGGCAATTTTAAGTTTGCAGGCATTTCTCCGGGAAATTACCGGTTGACGGAAACCGACCTGCCTGGTTATTCATCTGTCAATGATTCGGACGGCACAGGATCGAATACCAACAACCAGGTGGATCTGACGGTGACGGCAGGCGCCAACTCGACCGGGCATTTCTTTACTGATCTACCGGCTTGTATTGGCGGAGCAAACTTTGTGGCAAGCACCCTTCCCGCCAATGGCGCAACCGGAGTCTCGCTTAGCACTACTACGCTGACAGTCACATTCAATCAACCGATGATTACCTACGGCGGCGGCAGCGTGTTTGATAAGGGCAACTTCGATAATAAAATCCCCAACCTGACCCTCGGCGGTGACGTGCCCATCTTGGGCGTGAGCTATGATCCCGTCACGTACACAGCGACCTTGACAATCAATACTTCGGACCCTGATTGGAAACCGGGTTCCCAATACCGCCTGCGGATCAAGGACAGCATCAAGAATGCCTGCGATGTCAAACCGACAGGCGCGGACGTGGATATCATCTTTACCACAAATCTGGTCATCAGCGGCCAAGTGCGTGAGGACCTGGACAATGATGGCAGCCTGACCGACCCGGATCCCGGCATTCCTGGTGTAACTGTAAGGTTGTATAACAGCACAAATACTCTTGTTGGAACAACCACAACAAATTCCGGCGGCTATTTCACCTTTAGCAACCTGACCCCGGGCACATACTACCTCCGTGAAACAGATCCGAGCGGCTATGTTTCAACTGCCGATTCTTTCGGTGGCAATGACAATGAGATCACCGTCACGCTGGTTGCAGGTGCGAACTCCATCGGTCATAAATTCCTTGATCATTAGAACACACCATCCACGAAATCTTTCCATATTTTTGGATCGACTTTTACGGCTGCCACAGTGAAACCTATTATGCCGCAGAACAACATGACGATTGCACGTCGTTCTCCCGCCATGCAGCTGCATGCACGAACCGATTCCAGTTTGACGATCAGTTCCTGCGAAAGGTATCGATCAAATAAGAGGGTCTTATAGTTCTGTTTCCTGCTTTCCCGTACAAAATGGGAAGTAACGCATGGGCGAAGATCAAAACTTTTGCCCACATTATTCCGAGTATAATGCTCTGCAATGTCGGACGCGCATGTCTCAGCGACAGAGTCTGAACTCAGAACGAAGACTTCCCTCACGGATGAAGAGAAGCTTCAGCTCGTCGCCAAGGTTTCAGCAGATGCGATCTACGATTGGGACATCGTAGCGGGTCTCACGCGCTGGAATCATGGCATGAGGACACTGTTCGGCTACGCGGGAGATACCGTCCAGACGCACGAGTGGTGGCAGGAACGCATTTTCCCGGACGACAAGGAACGGGTGGTTGCAAGCGTCCGCAAGGCGCTCGAACAAAAAGTGGATTACTGGACAGAGGAATACAAATTCCGCCGCGTGGATGGGACGAACGCGCACGTCATCGATCGCGGATATTTCATCTATGACAGGGATCGCAATCCGCTTCACATGATCGGCGCAATGGTGGATATCACCAGCCGCGTCAACCTGGCGGAGGCGCAGGCACAAAGCGCCATCGAGGAACGTCAGCGCCTGGCGCGTGACCTGCACGACTCGGTCTCTCAAACCTTGTACAGCATGACCCTTCTCGCTGAAGCCACCCATCGCCTTGCCAAAAGCAGACAATTGGAACAGGTCATCGCGCAATCCAAACGATTGGGTGAACTTTCGCAACAATCGCTGAAAGAGATGCGCCTGCTTTTGTTCGAATTGCGCCTGCCGACCCTGGAGAGCGATGGGCTTGTGAAAGCCATCCAGAAGAGGCTCGAGGCGGTGGAAAAGCGTGCGGGCATTGAAGCAGTTTTGAGCGTGGAGGGGATCGAGCGCCTGCCTGTGTTGGTGGAGGAAGGCTTGTTCTACATGGCGCACGAAGCGTTGAACAATTCCCTCAAACATGCCGCCGCGAACAGGGTCAATGTGTCCATCCGCTCTACAGGCAGCGCCGTCGAAATGGACATCCGGGATAACGGTCGAGGATTCGATCCCGCCACCGCGCAGGATGACGGCGGGATGGGGTTGGGCAACCTCAAGGAACGCGCGCAAAAATTGAACGCAGATCTGCAAATCATTTCCGGGTTGGAAAAAGGCACCCAAATAAGAATTGTAGTTCCCATACAGGAGATATGACATGACCAGGCTACGCATCTTTATTGCCGATGACCATGCCATTGTGCGTGAGGGACTCCGCTCCCTGCTCGCCACAGAGCCCGACCTGGAGCTGGTCGGTGAAGCGAGCGACGGGGTACAAGCTGTAGATAAAGTGCGCGCACTCAAGCCCGATGTAATCCTGCTCGATCTGATGATGCCGCGCATGGACGGTGTGGAAGCGATCACGGAGATCAAAAAGAACTGGGAGGAGGCGAAGATCATTGTATTGACGTCCTTCTCGGATGACGAAAAGGTGTTTTCTGCCATCCGCAGCGGCGCGCTGGGATATTTGCTCAAAGAGTCATCGCCTGATGAATTGCTGAAAGCCATTTACAGTGTTTCGCGTGGAGAAGGATTCCTCTCGCCGGGCATTGCGTCCAAGGTAATGCGCGAGATCAACCAACCACCAAAACTGCCGCCGACAAAGGATCCCCTCACAGGGCGCGAAATGGAGATCCTGCAGCACGTCGCACAGGGACTGACTAATGATGAGATTGCAGAGAAGCTTGTGGTGAGCGAGCGGACCGTCCGCACGCACGTCAGCAATATTCTGGCGAAACTTCAACTGGCAAACCGCACCCAGGCGGCGCTGTACGCCTTGAAAGAGGGATTGGCTTCGTTATGATTTCACGAAAGTCACGAAGATGCCAAAGTTAAACCAACATTTCCAATTGCCCGATGGGCGCACACTTGGGTACGACGAATATGGCGCCTTGAATGGAAAGCCGCTCTTTTATTTTCATGGCTCGCCTAGTTCGCGCATTGAATGCATGCTTTATATGGATGAAGAATTATTGCGGTGGCTCAATGTCCGTTTGATTGCTGTTGACCGCCCAGGGATGGGGATGTCTGATTACCAGCCGAATCGCCGCATGTTGGATTGGGCGCAGGATGTCACTGCACTGGCGGATTATTTGAAGATCGAAAAGTTTGGCATCCTTGCCTATTCGCTCGGGGGTCCCTACGGGCTGGTGTGTGCCTTTGCCATTCGGCAACGTTTAACAAAGGTGGGCATCGTAAGCGGCGCGGCATTGTTCACAAACCCTGAATTGGTAAAGAACGTCAATGAGGGAACGCGCAAATTCCTCACCATGCCGCTTGAGAAGCCAGCGCTTTCGCGCATGTTTTTGTGGATGGCATTGGGTGTCATGCCGCGTATCGCTCCCAAGCGATTTATTGCGCAAGCCAATTCGCTCCTGCCTGTGCCGGACCGTCCAATTGTTGCCGACGATCCAGCCTTCCAAAAGGGATTTCTCAAGATGGTGCGCGAAGCAATGAAGCAGGGAATACGCGGCGCTCATCATGAATCCCTGCTTGCCGTCACGGATTGGGGATTCCGCTTGCAGGATATTCATACGCCAGTCATGCTATGGCATGGGGAAACGGATCAAAACATCCCGGTGGAAATGGCTCGTTTTGCTGCAACAGCCATCCCGAATTGTGAGGCGAAGTTTCATCCAAACGAGGGACATTTATCGTTATTCAAAAAGAATGCCAGGGAGATCATCCGCGATCTGACAAAGTAATTATTCTGGTTATCCCTACCCGGAGTGATTTATGAGTTCATCGTTCACGAAAGCCATCCTTTACCTGTTGACTGCGTACTTCGTTACGACCATCTTTGGCGCCCTTCTCAGCATCGTTCTCGGATACGCTCTGGGGTTGCCGTCTTACATCGAAGCGGGAGTGAAACCGTCTCAATCGCCTGCATACAAAGTTACCGAGCCTTTTCAACCGGTGCTTTGTCTGATCTTCTACTCCTTGATGGCATATCGCAATCTGCGCCGCGTGTCGAAAGAAGAATTGCGGGAAGCAGCCTTCCGCCTCGGTTATGTTGGATTGATCGGTTCCATTCTGATCGACTTTGTTTCCTTTGTTCTCATTCCCCATCCATATTCATTCACCCCACAGGAATTCTACATTGGCTATCAACCGTGGATCACAGTCATTTATGCGGCGATCTTTCTCAGTCCATTGCTGGTCATGTATGGACTGAATCGAATCGAGTCGAAACAAAACCGGGCTATTTGATCGAACAAATATTTCCTGTTTAATATAAAAGGAGATTCGATGATGATTAGGCTGAAAAAGACCCTGACAATTTTTGTATTTACAGTGGTTTTCATTTTATTGATCGCATTTACTGCTGTGAGCATGTATGACTCCCCGGAATATGCGTGGCGTTTATTGGCATATGGTCAATCGGATATCAACGACTACCTCATCTTCCCCGAACGCGTCATCCAGAACGGGGGGAAGGTCTCGGCGTTGGAAAAGGCTGAGGGCTCCATTCCCCAGACCATATCGTGGAATGATCCGATAGCCAAACAGGAACGCGTCGAGATTCTGGATGAACTCCTGGAGTTGACAGCAACCAACGCCTTCATTGTCCTGCGGGACGATAAAATCGTGTATGAGGGTTACTTCAACGGCAAGAAGCGCGAATCGATCCATACTTCCTTTTCAGCCGCAAAATCATTTGTCTCGGCGTTGATCGGCGTGGCGATTACGGATGGAAGCATCGAATCTGTGGATGATCCGGTTATCAAATACATTCCTGAGATTGCGGGCAGGGGACTCGATGAAATGACCATCCGCGACCTGTTATTGATGAATTCAGGTATCCGCTACCAATACAATTATGAACTGCCATTTTATCTCCACCCCTTTGGCGATGACTCGTTGACCTATTACTCGACCGACATGCGCAAGACTGCCCTGCGTGTCGAAGCCGATGGTACGCCGATCGGCAAAGTCTTTCATTACAACAATTATCATCTCCTGCTGGAAGGGCTGATCCTTGAGCGTTCAACCGGCATGACCGTTTCGGAATATATGCAGGAGAAAATTTGGAAGCCGATGGGCGCGGAATATCCCGCTTCTTGGAGTCTGGACAGCGAAGAGTCGGGCTTCGAAAAGATGGAAAGCGGAATCAACGCCCGCGCCGTGGACTATGCCCGTTTCGGTTCGATCTTCCTCCACAACGGATTCTGGAACGGCGCTCAGATCCTGTCCGAAGAGTGGATCTACGAATCGACCTCCCCGATTCAGCGCGATTTGGGACATGAAGTCCTTAACGACGGAAAATGGTATTACAAGTATCACTGGGCAGGGCTGCAAAACGTGGATGGCACATACGACTATTACGCGCACGGTCATTTCGAGCAGTTGGTTTATGTTGCCCCGCGCAAGAATGTTGTCATCGTGCGTCTGGGTGATCAGACCGATTATCCCGTTATCTGGAATCTGATCTTCCAAAGCCTGGTGGACCAGATGGAATAAGGGGAATTCACCATGAAGACCTTGAAAATTATCCGCAATATCCTGCTTGGTTTTCTCGCTATATTCGTTTTGCTTTTCCTGGCGCTCGCGATTGTCGCGGGACCCGACACTGCCTTCCGCATCGTGTATTACAACGATACCGACATTGACGATTACAAGATCTTCCCTGCGCGCACGCTTCGCGCCGGCGGCCAGCCATTTCATTTCAAGGCGAACGCTGAGTCATTCCGCATCCCTGCGACCTACGAAGGAATGCCCCTCGACGAATTTCTCCAAACCCAACGCACCGCCGCGTTCCTCATCATCAAGGATGACAGGATCCTCTACGAACGCTACTTTGAGGGATACAGCGAGTCGACTCCCATTCAGGCATTTTCCATGTCGAAGTCGCTTCTCTCCATTCTGGTCGGGCGTGCCGTGGACGATGACTATTTCACTTTAGATCAGCCGGTGACAGACTTCGTCCCGGAACTTGCCCCGCATGGATTTGACCGCGTCTCCATCGAACACTTGCTTCAGATGGCATCCGGCTCGAACTATCGTCAGGGAGGATTTTATGATTACAACCCGTTCAGCCTGCACCCGCGCTTCGAGTATTCCCCGCATCTAGAAAGGGAAATTACAATCAGACTCAAGGTAATTGACGAGCCAGGCTCGAAATTCATCTACAAGTCCGGCGATACCGCGTTGTTGAGTCTGATCCTTGCGCGCGCCTTGAAGACCCAATCCATTACCGATTACATGCAGGAGACGATGTGGACTCCGCTCGGCATGGAATACGACGGCTTTTACACCATTGATCATGAAGGCGCGGACGGATTGGAAAAGACCTGGTGCTGTCTCGCTGCCACGGCCCGCGATTTTGCCAAGTTTGGGCGGTTGATGCTCAATAACGGAAATTGGAACGGCATACAAATCGTATCAAGCGACTGGGTCGAGAAATCCACACAATCCGACCCGGCAGACATACGTGACTTTGGCGACTTTGGATTGATACCCGGTTTTCGTGGCTATCAATATCAATGGTGGCTGTTTGAAGAGGATGGAGCATATTTCGGTGACGGAAAACTGGGGCAGCTCCTATATGTCAATCCTGCGAAAAAAATTATCATCGTCAGGTTGGGACGCGTAAGTGAAAATGCCATCGATTGGCTGGGCATGTTCAAGTCCTTGGCAGATGAAATAAAATAACAACACGATATAGTTCAAAAAGTCAGCTACGTCATTTGTCGCATTCAAGACCGCCGAAAAGGCGGTCTTTTGTTTTACCCTTTTCGCGTCACTCCGCCGATGTGGAAAGGATGGGGAGGATGTAAACTGCAAACATCAAACCAAAGGAGATTGAAATGAAAACCAAATTGACCGCCGTGTTCGTCTTATTGATCCTCGCCGTGATCGCCTCCGCATGTGGAGGCGCTGGCAACGCCCCAAAAGGCGAGGCAGTGTCCATTCTGTCCCAACAGGAAGCCACCGAAATGATCGGCAGCGCCTTGCAGGCTTTCAACACAGGCGACTATGCTGCCTGGAGCCGTGACTGGGACGATGCCATGAAAGCCATGATCGATGAAAAGGGCTTTCAGGAGTACCGAAGCCAGGTCCTCGCGACGTATGGGCAGTATGTCTCGCTCGAGTCGGTTGAGATTCAACCCGGCGCGAACAAAGGATATGTCCGCTGGGTTGCCATTGCCAACTTTGAAAAGGGAAAAATCAAATTCGGGTTCGGCTTTCTGAACGACGGACGGAAGATCACGGGCATTCTCCCGGAGGCGGTGAAGTAATCGTCGAAACGGGATCAAGTTGGGCGTCCGGGGTGAAGCGTACTCCGGACGCCTCGCTACTTGCAGGAATACGTCATTTGTCGCAGTCCGAGTCCGAGCATCCGCCGATGCGCCATCGAGATGGACAGGGTACTCTTGGAGCATGAAACAGAATACCGAAGTCATCATCGTGACTCGTTCGATCGTTTTGTTGCAGGGACTTGGCGCATTGCTGGAATCATTGCCAGGCATCACAAGCGTCAAAGGGATTCGGGAGCTGACGAACGCATACGAATGGATGAAAGCGCATCAACCAAGGATCGTTCTGCTCGACTCGGATGTGGTGGGGAACAACCCCGCATCAGCTTTAGAGAAGATCAGGATGATCTCTCCAAAAACACAAAGGGTGCTGCTGGTGGACGAGATGCAAAGAGTGGATCTCACACCCAAATTCACAGAGGCGATTTTGATCAAGGGTATTTCGCCGTCGGCATTGACCGCAACCATTATCAATTTATTATCGGAAAAAGGAGATGAACATGATGACTCAAACGAATAAGACCAATCCATTCCGAGATGTGCTGGGCAACCGGGACTTCCGCCTGTTGTGGATCGGCGAGGGCGTATCGGTGCTCGGCGACCACTTCTACATGATCGCCCTGCCGTGGCTCGTCCTGCAATTGACAGGCGACTCGCTGGCGATGGGAACGGTGCTGGCGCTCTCGGCAATCCCGCGCGCGCTGTTGATGCTGGTCGGCGGCGCATTGACCGACCGCTTCTCGCCTCGTTCGCTCATGCTGGTTTCGAATGCGATCCGTTTTGTACTGGTCTCCCTGCTCACGGTTTTGGTCTTTACCAACAACGTCGAGATGTGGATGCTCTACACGCTCGCCGTCCTCTTCGGCGTGGCGGATGCGTTCTTCTATCCCGCGCAGAGTTCGATGACGCCACAACTGGTGAAGATGGATCAACTGCAGATCGCCAATTCGCTCATGCACGGCACGATGATGCTCGCCATGCTGGCGGGACCCGTGCTGGCGGGCGTGTTGATCGCCGTGCTGGGCGACGGTCATTCCGAGTCGGCAGGGATGCAGGGTATCGCCGTCGCGTTCGGCTTGGATGCTCTGACGTTCCTCGTTTCGCTCATCATGCTGGCGTTCATCAAAACGCCGCGCGCGGCATCCAGGGAAAATGACGAAAACATTCTGGAATCGATCCTCTCGGGGTTGAACTTTGTATGGAACGATCTGCCTCTGCGTGCCTTCTTCTTCGTAGTCGCCGCGGTCACCTTCTTCTTCAACGGACCCTTCAACATCGGCGTGCCCCTCCTTGCTGATACCCGCTTCCCTGAGGGAGCAGTGGCTTACGGCACGATCCTTTCTACATGGGGTGCAGGTTCGCTCCTCGGCATGGCGCTGGCAGGCATGCTGCCTCGTCCCAACCCCAAACGCATGGGAACGGTTCTCCTCAGCCTTGTCAGCGTGATGGGCATCGGTCTCGCGCTCCTCGGCGTTTCGGCTTCCACGTTCATCGCCGCCGCCATCGGTCTCATGCTCGGCTCGCTCAACGGCTACATCAACGTTTTCTTCACCACCTGGGTACAAAGCCGCGCGCCCAAAGCCCTCATCGGTCGCCTGATGTCGCTTTTGATGTTTTCCAGCACGGGTCTCTTCCCCGTTTCGATGGCACTTTCAGGCGCCGTCAGCCGCGTGGATGTGACCCTGCTCCTCACCATCTCTGGCGGGATCGTTGCCCTGCTGGGTCTCGTGATGACTTTGAATCCGACTGTCCGCGCAATGGAACCTGCCAATGTAGGTCACGTTTGAAACGTGACCTACATATTAGGAGATATGACATGAACCTCTCGCCTCTTTTCTGGACCCTCAGCCTGCTCGCCGTTACGATCGGCATTTTCCTCGCCCTGGCATCCCGCGCCAAAGCCCGCCTCAAGAAGCAGTATCCGCCCATCGGGCAGATGGTGGACATCGGCGGCTATCGCCTGCACATGCACGTCGAAGGGGAAGGGACTCCCACCGTGATCCTCGACGCGGGCGCAGGTGGCATCGGACTCTCATGGGAACTTGTCCGCCCCGCGATCGCCAAAGTGACCCGCGTCGTCACCTACGACCGCGCAGGGCTCGGCTGGAGCGATCCCAGCTCCAAGCCGCGCAAAGCGGACGTGATAGTCGAGGAATTGCACACATTACTGACAAACGCAGACATCAAAGCTCCCTACATCCTCGTCGGGCATTCCCTCGGCGGACCCGTCGCCCGTCAGTTCGCGGCGAAATATCCTGATGAAGTCGCTGGCTTGGTGATGGTGGATTCCGCCCATGAACAGCAAATGAAATACTTCCCCGAAGCGATGGCAAAAATGGCAAATTCAATGAAAGGTATGATGGGCGTGATGAAACTGATGGGGAAACTCGGCATCTTTGCCCTAAAGCCCAGTCTCGTGCAGGTCGGCGATAACGGAGCGCTCTCGAAGGAACTCGTGGCGCAAATGCAGGGCGTGATGGCATCCAGCGAGGGGCATGCTGAAGCGTTGATCGCCGAATCTGAAAGCGTTTACGCCGCGGAGACTCAGCCTGTCTCCACGCTCGGTAATTTACCCTTGACCGTCATCAGCCATGGTCAACTCGATGCGAACGCGGTTCCGCCGAGTCTCGGTCTGCAGGTGCGGGACGAGTACGAAGCCGCGTGGCAAAGGCTTCAGGTGGAGATCACATCCCTGTCAACGCGAGGCAGGCGCATCGTCGCAGAGAGAAGCGGGCACAACGTCATCTTTGACCAGCCCGGGATCGTCATCGAATCCGTTTTGGAGATGGTGGACACAATTAGGAATGTCCAGCCTGTAGATGTGACCTAGGAGATGAGTCATGTTCAAACTGATTGAACCGTACGAAAATCGCCCAACCCACTTATTAATGTTGTGGCAACAGACTGGCTGATCTTGTCTGTAAGTCGGAGATATCAACGTTGGAGTACCCAAACCATCACGCTCCCTATTTCAGGGAGCGTGATTCTAGACTCTGTAACGCAAAGGGTGGGTTTGAGGAGAAAAAAGGATGAGTTTCTTG
>CAZLWG010000030.1:0-40507 GCA_964563315.1 uncultured Anaerolinea sp.
TGGCTTCCATATCATCCTGCCATTGTAAATCAATTCACGTTAATCCGAATAGGTTTGAGTGTTCGCCATAGTAAACAGCTAATGCACTTATTATTACATCGCGGTTAGTAATAAATTCAATTGGATTCAGCTTCTTCACTGCTGGCATAAATTATTCTATTGCCTCCCCTATATAGTTGCGGAGTTTTTGGTACAACTCACGGGCAGCGGGTTTGTCCGCGGAGGAATGACAAAGAAAAACGCGAAGGGGGCGGTTTGTCGTCATGAGAAGATGGGATATAAAAAATCCCCGCTACAGGCGCGAGGATTGAATGATTAGACAGTCTCTAATTGTACAAGTTTCAGCATGTCAGGTTTTACGCGTGTGCTGAGATCCAGAATTTCTATACCCACTACGCGATTGTTTTCGTCAAAGTCCAAGATCACGCCAGGCTGGACTTCTTCAGATTCGATAATAACACTGTCATCAAGGCGCAAATAAAGCGCGTCATTTTCTTTGTCAACTTTTAGCTTCATTTCTTGCTCCTTAATCTTCGGTCAAAAAACAGGGTGATAATCCGCGTTGGGGATGCTACCGGGTTCACAACTACGTGTAAAACACGATTTTCCCTTTCTGCAATTGCTCTGCTGAAATGCAGGTTGCCGTCTTCGCTGGTAAACTTCTCATCCGATTCGTTTATCGTTTGCCAGACCCATGCTTCCGAAATATTGCGTTCTTCCATCATATCAAGAGCATGTTTGGTGAAGAAGTAATCGGTCATGGTTGAATTATTTTAACACAACTGGAAAGAGCTCTTCCCCGCATCGAAGGCGATCCAGGGTTAAATCCGCGATTCGTTGCGGAGTTCTTGATACAACTCGCCCGCCTCGCACGGCGGGTTTGTCCGCGGAGGAATGGCAGAGAAAAACACGAAGAGGACGATTTGTTGTCATGAGGCTTCCCCGAATTATAAGTTATGCGTTAGATGGCGAGTAGGGCGCCACCCGCTTCGACATCAAAATGTCGGGCTTGCCGATTCCATTCGCATCCGGCACCACGCCTGTGATGACATATCCCATCTTTAAATAAAACTCGTACGGATGCTCCTTGAGATTGCGGATATTCCCGATCTTGTCCCAGGTGTTTTCGTACAGGTCGTCATTCGAGAGCGAGGTCATTCCATCTTCATCGTCCGTGCCGAGCATGATGGTCAGACCCCCGCGTTGGCGCACCTGCTCTTCAAAATCCACAACGAGCGCGCGCCCGATTCCCTGTCCCTGCAGGTTTGGCTGCACTGCCAGCGGATGCAGTTCCCACACGTTGCCGTCGTATTCAGGGATGCCGCCTATCATGCCGAGCAAATTCCCATCGTCTATCGCAATACGGCAAATGCGCTTCGCCTCCAGCATCTCCCCAACTTCCTCCATCCCCTCGTCAAGCGTGCTCCACGCCGCAGACCAATGCTCGCGGAAGGCATCTACCAATAACTGCGCCATCTGACGCCTCAGGCGCTCATCCTGCCCATCGAATGTCAGGATTTGCATCGCTCTGCCTTTACTTGATCTCAACGGGATTGCGAATCTGAATCGACTCCACCGCCGCAAACGTGGACCTGGTCACGCCGATGAGGTGCTCATAGGGAATCGGCGGCTCTTTCCCCGCCCTAACCGACTCAGCGAAAGCAGCCATTTCTCCCCGCCAGCCTTTGTCTTGTGCGATTCTTTCTTCTTTCTTCTTTCCATCCTTCACCACACTCAAAGAGACATAATCATCCAACACCGCCACCATTCCCCCACAGAACACCTCTAATCGCTCCTTCGGCATGGACTTGTCGCCGTTGGCGAGATAGTCCACTACGCCAATGGAACCGTCTGGGAAGGTGAAGGTCATCGAGACATTATCCTCGCTGTATTTGCCGTTATTCGGCAGGGCATGGGCAGCCACCGAAACAGGCAGTTCGCCGATGAGGAAAGTGAGCACGTCAATGAAGTGGCAAGCCTCGCCGATAATGCGCCCGCCGCCGAGGACTGGGTCTTGAGTCCAATGATTTGCAGGGATAAAACCAGCATTGACGCGGTAATGGGCATGGAGAGGTTCGTTTCGATGTACGATTTGCGATTTTAGATTTTGGGCAAGTGGGGAAAATCTGCGATTGAAACCAACAGTCAGCAGCGATCGGTTATTAGCTTTTAGCTGTTTGCTGATGGCTGATAACTGACTGTTATTAATAGCAAGCGGCTTTTCCACAAACACATTCTTGCCTGCCTTCAACGCCTTCACTACCAAGTCCGCGTGGGAATCGTGACGGGTGAGTATGGCTACAGTGTTGACCTTCGGGTCGTTGATGATCTCATCTTCGGATGAAGCGGCATATTGAAACCCGAACTTCTTGCCGGAGTGCTGGGCGTGGAGCCCGCCAGAGGAGGCGATGCCGACGAGTTGGAAATCCTTGTTGTTTTTCAGAACAGGCAAAAGAGTGGAGTTGGCAAATAACCCCGCGCCGAGAACTCCAAGATTTACGATTTTTGATTGACGATTGACGATTGTCGGAAATTCAATTTTCTTTCCTCTTTCTTCTTTCGTCTCATCATATTTCAGCAATACTCCCAGAAACGCTTCTTTTCTCTTCCCCGTAATCACCTCATAGGCTTTCACGCCTTTTTCGATGTCGAAGCGATGGGAAATCAACGGCTCAACTTTCAACTTCCCGCTTGCCATGAGGTCAACAACGGCTTGGAAATTACGCCCTTCTGTCCAGCGGACATAGCCGATGGGGTAGTCCTGTCCGTTCTCTTCGTAATCCGAGTCGTAGCGGCCGGGTCCGTAGGAGCGGGAGTTGATGAAGGAAATCTCTTTTTCGTAGTAGACCTTGCGGGGGAAGTTAAGACCCACTGCACCCGTGGCTACAACTTTTGCACGGTCTCTTGCTATGACACCGGCGAGTTCAACTGGGTCGTTGGAAGAAGTGTCCGCGCAGATGATGATCGAGTCAAATCCGCGGTTGGACGTGAAGGCTTGAGCGGCGGATTCGGCTTGGGGGCGCGATACAGCTTGAACGTCGAGGGAAGAGGCGAGCTTGACCCGCTTCGGGTCAATGTCAATGCCGAGAACGTTGCATCCGGCGGCATTGGCAATTTGAACCGTCAATAATCCCAAAAGACCCAAGCCGATGACCGCCACGTTTTCGCCAAGCTGCGGCTCTGCCAGACGGAACCCATGCAAGGCGATTGCGCCCAAGGTGGTGAACGCGGCGGATTCAAAATCAACATGTTTCGGAAGCGGGGTAAGCAGGTTGCGCGGCACGACATTGTATTCGGCGTGAGTGGCAAAACCGCCGCCCGCGCATGCCACACGCTGCCCAACTTTAAATCCCTGCATGTTTTTCCCAAGCGCGGCGATGGTCCCGGCGGACGAATAACCGAGCGCCATCGGTTGGTCGAGGCGGTTGAAGGCAGCTTGCATGGTGGGAAGGAGACCTTCGCGCCTTGCCTTATCGAGAACCTGTTTCACAAGGTCGGGGCGCGAACGCGCCTTGCCGACGAGACTCTTTTCAGCAAACTCCACCACCATACGTTCGGTGCCGGCGGAAACGAGACTTGCCGACACTTTGACGAGCGCCTGCCCTTCGCGCGGAGTTGGGATGGGAACGTCTTCGATGACGGTCTTGCCGTCTTTGATGTGCTGGAGAAGCTGTTTCATGACAAAAAGTATACCCGTTACGGACGGAAATTGCACTTCAGCGAAAAGCGGGAAAGCGTATTTTCAAACCGCAGATACTTCAATGCAAATCGAATGAACGGGGCGGAAGGTGGGTGTTATAATTTTCCCATTCCGGTTTCAGGAGAATTGCTTTGGCTGATATTCGAGTTCAAAAATATGCAAAAATTCTGGTGGAACATTCCGCGCGGGTGGAACCGGGGGACCGTGTCCTGCTCGAAGGGACGACTGCCGCCGAACCGCTTCTGCGCGAACTGTACATCCAGATTCTTGAAAAAGGCGGACATCCGCATTTGATGATGGCTTTGCCCGGCACCATGCCGTTCAGTCAGGAGGAACTGTACCTGACGTATGCGAACGATTCACAAGTGGACTTTGTGCCGACTTTCTATAAATTGGTCTATGACCAGTTCGAAGGGCGCATCCGGGTTCATTCTGCCACGAACACAAAGGGCACGACCAATATAGATCCTTCCAAGCTTCAGAGGCGCAACAAGGCGATCTCATCCATCACCGAAGCGCAGTTCCGCCGCGGCGCGGAAGGGAAGTTCAAGTGGGTGACCACTCTCTATCCCACCGAAGCATATGCTCAGGACGCGAGCATGAGCTTCAAGGAATATGAGGATTTTGTGTTCGGAGCGGTCCATGCAAATGAGGAGGATCCGATCTCATTTTGGAGGAGCGTGAAGGATAGCCAACAGTCGGCTGTGGATTTTATGAAAGGAAAAAAGCAGGTCATTCTGCGCGGACCGAACGTGGACCTGACGCTTTCGGTGAAGGGACGCACCTTCATGAATTCCTATGGCACGTATAACATGCCTGACGGCGAAATCTACACAGGACCTGTCGAAGATTCAGTCAACGGCTGGGTAAAGTTTACTTATCCCGCCAATTACGGCGGCACAAGCGTGGAAGGCGCAGAGTTGACCTTCTCCAATGGGCGCGTGGAAGTGGCGAAAGCCGAAAAGAATCAGGAATTCCTGATCAAGACGCTCGAAAGCGATGCCGGGTCGCGCTTCCTCGGCGAATTCGCCATCGGAACGAATTTCGACATCCAGCAGTTTACGGGCAATATTCTGTTCGACGAGAAGATCGGCGGATCGTTCCACATGGCGCTCGGCGCAGGCTACCCGGAAACTGGTTCCAAGAACAAGAGCGCCATTCACTGGGATATGATCTGCGACATGCGCACGGATTCTGAAATCCTTGTGGACGGTGAGTTATTCTATAAGAATGGTCAGTTTGTATTTGAAAAATAATGTGGCAGCTTGGAAATTTGAAGGTTGAGGATTTATCCTCAACCTTCTTTTTATTATAAGGAATCCGTCCAATCTGTGGATTGTTTTCTATTCATCCCCAAACGAAATTCCGATATTTCGCGCGGTAATAACCGCATCACTGTCAAGGTTGACCCGCTTGATCGTCATTGCCACTTCCTCTAAGGATATGTCGGTGATCTCTCCGCATTGCAGGGCAACCATGCGGTCGAATTCACCGCGGGCCGCCAACCGAACCGCCGCCGCGCCATAACGAGTGGCCAGCCAGCGGTCGAATCCGGTGGGGGTCCCGCCCCGTTGGAGGTGACCAAGTACGGTCACGCGTGATTCGTATCCCTCGCTTTCGATGTGATCCGCCACGACCTGACCGATTCCCCCCAAACGCGGCACGTACATCTCATCCCCTTTTCGCGAAAAGACCTGCTTTCCACCTTGTATCTTCGCCCCTTCTGAAACTGCCAAAATACTGAACTTGCGCCCCCGATCGGCACGCTGGCGGATCTTTGCCATGATGCTTTCGAATTTAAACGGAATTTCGGGAATCAAGATAACGTCCGCTCCGCCGGAGACGCCCGCATTCAACGCAATGAAACCAGCATCGCGCCCCATCAATTCGATCACCATTGCGCGGTGATGCGATTCCGCCGTCGTGTGGAGGCGGTCTATCGCTTCTGTGGCAATGTTGAGCGCGGTATCGAACCCAAAGGTAATCTCCGTTCCGCCAATGTCGTTATCAATTGTCTTGGGCACGCCAATGGCAGGCACACCCTTTTCTGCGAGCTCATGTGCGATGCGGAGCGTTCCATCGCCGCCCAGCACGAGCAGGGCATCCATTTTAAGTTTTTTGATCCCCTTTACGATCTCATCCGAAACGTCAATTGTGACTTCTTTCCCGTCTCGAACGACCTTGCGCGCATAGGGATTGCCGCGATTCGCTGCGCCAAGGATCGTCCCGCCACGGGGTAGAATGCCGCGCACTTCGCTCCTTCCCAAAGGGATGATGCCGTCTTCATCCAGAAAGCCGTCATATCCGTTTTTGATGCCCAGCACTTCACAATCATATTCATTGAGCGCGGTCTTCACTGCCGCGCGGATGACCGCATTCAAGCCGGGAGCATCGCCCCCGCCTGTAAGAATACCAATCCGTTTCATCGTACTACTCCTCTGTTTGAATTACCTTCTTATGATAACCTATTCGTCGCGTACTTGTCCAAAAAACCGTTTCTTGCAAATCAATCTCATCCCCCATATAATGTGAACGATGCAAACACAGATAAAAACCACATCATCGAAGTTCGAAGCCGTTATTTCATGGCTGGTTCCGATTGCAGCGCTTACCGCAATTGCCGCCTGGTTCATTATCGCGCCTGAAGGCGCGCTCGGAAAACTGGACGCCATCGGGTATGCTGTCTGTCATCGCATCGACGAGCGTTCCTTTCACATTGACGACCGTCAGCTTCCGCTTTGCGCCCGTTGTACCGGCGAATTTTATGCAGCGGGAATTACTCTGGCGTTTCAAGCCTTTATAAGCGGCAGGCGCAGTAAACTTCCTTCACGTGGATTGATTGCCGTTCTCATCGCATTCTTCCTCGCCTTTGGAATTGACGGAACAAATTCCTACGTTTATCTGCTCAAACAAACCTCAGCGGGCGCGCTCGATCACATCCCCAATCTTTACACACCCAATAATGTCCTGCGTCTATTTACCGGGAGCGGCATGGGCATTGCGCTCGCAGCAGTACTTTTTCCTGTCGTCCACCAGACCATCTGGCGCGAACTCGACGACCGCCCCGCCCTCGAATGGAAATCTCTCGGCATCCTCATTGCCATCATTACAGCTGTCAACCTGCTCATTCTCACCGACAGCCCCATTGTCCTATATCCAATCGCATACGTCAGCGCTCTTGGCACATTATCCCTGCTCGTAACAGTATTCATGATCCTCTGGATCATCATCATGAAACAGGACAATGCTTTCGACCACTCCCGCCAACTCTGGCTGGCATTCGCCTCCGGCTTGACCTTGGCGCTGCTTCTCATCCTGGGCATTGACCTGCTCCGACTGCAATTCACCGGCACGTGGAGCGGCTTTCCCGGTTTGACGGGATAAAACGAATACGATTAAGAACCGTATATCCTATTTAAGGAGAAAAAATGGAACTTTTGCTTAATATATTTTCCGCGTTTGGTCTATCTGCCAGCGCCGGACTCAACGCTTATATTCCCCTACTTGTGGTCGGATCCATCTCGCATTACTTCCCCAATGCTCTCACCCTCAACAAACCCTTTGACCTGCTTGCCAATCCGTGGATTCTCATCCTGCTCGGCATACTTGTCATCATCGAAATGGTTGCGGACAAGGTGCCCGCAGTCAACCACATTAACGATGTGATTCAAACCGTTATCCGCCCTGCAGCAGGGGCAGTGGCATTTGCCGCCAGTGCCAATGTCATCACGGATATCAACCCTGTGTTGGCGCTTGCAGCTGGTCTGCTTGTGGCGGGAAGCGTTCACACCGTCAAAGCCGCAGCAGTGCGGCCAGCCGTCACAGCCACGACAGGCGGCACAGCGAATACCCCCGTTTCCATTGCAGAGGATATCATCGCCTTCGTCTCATCCGTGCTGGCAATCATGCTTCCCATCGTCATGGGAACCATACTTGTCATCCTGCTTGCCCTTCTTATCTGGTGGTGGTGGCGGCGAACAGATAAAACAAGAACGGCTTGAGTAGTTAACGTTCGTCCACTTAGCCGTTCAGATTTCTCGTTTATAATACGCGCATTATCACTGTATCATACTCATTCATCAAAAGGAGAAGAAATTATGTCTGAAATGCCCGTTACCCCAGAAGAACAGCCCAAGAAAAGCAATACCGGTCTGATCATTGGCATCGTTGTTGCTGTTTTGCTTTGCTGTTGCTGCGTGATCGCCTTGGGTGGTTGGTTCTACGGTGATACAATTATCCAGTCGCTTGGCATGTAAATAACGTATTATGCGCCCAAGAAAATCCTCCGTTCAATGCGGAGGATTTTTTGATTCAAAATATGCTTCGAGCTCATGCAGTCCCGCAAGGGCTTTTCTTATTTATGCAGCCAGTCGTCCTTCGTCCAAGCTGAGGATGAAGCCAAGCAATTCGCGGCTTTCCTGCAGCCAAATGTTCGGTACAGTGGTGCGCTTCAAATAGCGGACAACGCCATCTTTATCTACCACGAGCGAAGCGGTTCGTTGAAAAAGGAGGAAGTATTTTTCCAGTTCGTATAAGTGATACACGGCGCGGTCCGGGTCGCAAAGGATCGGAAAGGGCAGACCAATGCTCTCTGCATATTCGCGCGCCTTTTTCATGCCTTCGCCCAGGATCACGATGATCTCTGTTCCAGATTCACGGAACTGCTCATATAGTTGTCCAAGGTGTGCCACATGCGTGCGGCATTGCGGGCACGTCGTTTCACGGATGAAGAACACGATCACGTTCGTCTTGCCGCGAAAATCTGCCAGCGAAATTTCCTGCCCATTGGTGGCGTGCAGTTTGAAGTCTGGGGCGAGCGAGCCGATCTTTGCTTCGATGGAGTCAAGGGTCATGTCAAAATCCTGAAAGATATGCTTTCAAGATAACGCGGAATGCAAATCCCTTACTTCTCCAGCAGGTATGCCATGACCCAGTTCGTCGTCGCGTTCAAACCGTCCATGTGGGCGCGTTCGTAATTGTGCGAAGCGTCTATGCCGGGACCGATGAGCGACATTGCCACGTTGCCGCCTGCACGCCAGAATGCCTCGCCGTCAGAGCCGTAAAATGGATAAACATCTGTTTTGTAGGGAATGCCATGCTTTTCAGCAATGTTGCGAAGTTTTTTACTCAAACCTTCGTGATACGGACCGCCGCTATCCTTTACGCACAACGTTGCATGAAATTCATCCGACTCCTGCCCAGGACCAACCACCGCCATATCCACCGTAACCAGTTCCGCGACTTCATCGGGGATGCCCGCTGCCGCGCCATGACCAACCTCTTCGTAATTCGAGATGAAGAAGTAGGCGCTTCGTGCCGGACTTTGACCTGTTTCCACCATTGACCTGATCGCCGCGACGAGATTTGCCACACACGCCTTGTCATCGAGGAAGCGTGAGCGGATGAAACCGTTCGTTACTTCGGTGCGGGTATCGAATGCCACGCAATCGCCGATATTGATGCCAAGCGCTCGGGTTTCTTTTTCAGAGGTTGTTTTGGCATCGAGGCGGACCTCCAAGTGTTTGTCGTCGCGCGGGAGGTCCGGCGCGTTCCCATGAATATGACCCGATGCCACATCGATCAATACCGAGCCGCGAATCTTTTTGTCGCTTGACGTGAATACCCACACGCCTTCGGTTTCGATGGTCGGCCACTGGATCCCGCCAATGCGGCTGAGGTGCAGCCGTCCATTGCCTTTGATTTCTTTGACCACTGCGCCGAGCGTGTCGACGTGGGCGGTCAATGCGACCGGGGGCAAATCGGATTTAACTTCCCATTTGGCAAGTAGCGCGCCCTTGGGGGTGCGCGATAATTTCAGTTGTTTGTTTTTGGAAAGTTCTTTTTCGACGAAATCCACCGCCTCTTTGGTAAAGCCCGTCGGCGAGGGGATGTTGAGCAGGTCAATAAGGAAGTCGGTGAAATAGGCTTCGTCAATTTTTGGGAGGGACATATTTTATAAACCTTCGAATTCCACGATCTTTTTTTTCCACTCATCCGGCACAGAGATGGTCTTCATCCCTTCGTAGTCGAATGTGACCAATATCACTGTCCCGCTTGCCATAATCTTGCCCGTGTCGGCGTCCATTACGCACTGCTCCACCGTTATGGATTTGTTGCCTATTTTGGCAGCTTTGGCGCCGGTCTTGATGCGGTCACCGTAATGAGTGGGGGCGTGATAAGTGATGTGAATATCCGCGACAATGACGCCGATCTCCATAAAAGACTGATCTTTGCTGAACAAACCCAGTTCCATGAAATAATAAACACGCGCCTGCTCGAAATACGTCAGGTATTTTGCGTTGTTGACATGGCCCTGCGGGTCCAAATCACCGTAACGGACTTCGGTGGGGTGGAAGAATTTGTAAGCGGTCATGGAGGCGATTATATATGATATTCCATGACATGGGCGGCGGTATAATCCTCCTCATGCTTCCTGACCTGCAAATGAACGATCGCCTGCGTTTGCGGAAACCTCATCCATGTGGCTCTTACGAATGGACGGTTGTCCGCCTTGGCGCGGATATAGGGCTGGAATGCAAAGGCTGTGGCCATCGCGTGATGTTGACCCGCCGCGAACTGGCAAAGCGGATGAAGACTAATTTGACCCAGCAGGAAAGAGAAGCCAATAAAGAACCCAAAGGCTTGTCCTGAGCTTGCCGAATGAATTTCAGGAATTATAGAGTCTTTCAGGAGATTTCATGGAATCACAGCATACAGAAACAGAAGGGGAATTGCCAGTCGGCTCTCTGCGTATTGGGCTTTTCACAGACACGTACGCACCCCAGGTGAACGGCGTGTCCGTTTCGCTGCAATTGATCTCAGACTGTCTTCAGCAGCGGGGGCATCAGGTGACCGTGTTCGCGCCTCGATTCCCGGGCTATAAGGATGATCATAAAAACATCGTGCGGGTGCCCTCGCTGAAATATTTGAACAATCCACCGATCTATGTGGCAGTGCTTGGCACGCCGCGTACGACTTGGTCGCTTACACGCAAGCACTTCGATGTGCTCCATGCTCACAGCCCGTTGAGTGCGGGTCTGCTGGCATATTTGACCGCCTCCACCAAACGCCTGCCGTTGATTTATACCTATCATACATCCATTACAGATTACACACATTACATCAAGTTCATTGGCGGCACGCGCGTGATGAAATATGCAGCGCGTTGGTTTAGCGCAGCCTCCACGAATCTCGGTGATCAGATCGTGGTGCCTTCGCCAAAGTTCCACCGGCTGCTGCTGGAACAGAAAGTCCGCAAGCCGATTCGGGTGATCCCAAATGGAATTGACCTGAGCATGTTCAAGGCGGCGAAAAAGCCTGGAAGTCTGAGAAACAGGCTTGGGTTAAGTCCGGAGGCGCCGATCATGCTCACGGTGGGGCGCATGGATCCGGAGAAACGTCTCGACTTTTTGGTGGATGCCTTCGTTGTCCTTTCTGAAAAACATCCAGATGCGCGGCTGGTTTTTGCCGGAGATGGAAGCGCCCGCAAGGGGCTCGAAGGCAAGGTGGCGGGCACGAAGGTCAAAGACCGTATCCATTTTCTGGGCATGGTGAATCGCGGCGACCTGCCCGATGTTTTCCACGATGCGAATGTGTTTCTTTCCGCCTCCACGACCGAGGTGCATCCGATTTCCGTCATCGAAGCGATTGCATCCGGCTTGCCGATCCTGGCTGTGGAGGATGAAGCCTTCGAAGGCATGATCGAAAACGACCTCAACGGTTACATGGTCCCGTTGGATGTAAAGGTCTTTGCCGACAGGCTTTCGAGTATGTTGATGGACCGCGAAAAAATAAAACGGTTTGGAGAACATTCAACCATGTTGAGCGAGAAGTATTCCATCGAGGGTCAGGTTAGATCGCTGGAGAAATTGTATATGGAGGCGATCCTGCAAAACTGGCGCGGCAGGTTCATGGAAAGGATCATGCCCAAAGATATTAATGACATTCCGCAAAGGATTGGCAGGCGGATCACGGAAATCCTTCCGGGAAAGTCGAAAGAAAAAAGCGGCGATTGAACTTCAAGATTTGATCGCGAAAATCCGAAATTTGCGGATGTTCCCGCCTGTTTTTTTTGACAAGGCTCAGTCATTCGCAAATTCTCGTTAAGAAGGGTGGAGGGTATAATTCTCACGCCATGTCCATACTGAATGCCCACATGATGGAATTTTTCAGCCGAAGCGCCGAGCAGACCCGGCGCATTGGCGCGCGTCTGGGCGGTATGCTGCAGGCAGGGGATGTGATCTGTTTGCAGGGAAATTTAGGGGCAGGCAAAACCACCTTCACTCAGGGGCTCGCCCAAGGCTGGGGTTCATTGGATACAGTTTCCAGCCCGACGTTCATTTTGGTCAACATGTATCGCCGCGCGGATAACGGGCGAATGTTTCACCTCGATGGCTATCGCCTCGATTCCGTGCCGGAGGCTGAGGAACTCGACCTCGACTCGATGCTCGCTGAAGGGGCGCTCATCGTTGAATGGCCCGAACGGCTGGGTGCTCTGATTCCCGGCGAACGCTTGTGGATTGACTTCGAACACATCGATGATGAATCACGTCAGATGAAATTCCACGCGCAGGGCGCGCGCTACGACGAATTGCTGAACGGCATCCGTCAATCCATTGTGGGAGGCGCCTGATGCTTCTTGCCATAGATACCTCCACTGCGCAGGTTGGGCTGGCGCTGTATGATGAAGACAAGGTGGTGGGCGTGATGGCATGGACGACCCGCCAGCACCACACCACAGAACTTGCCCCGGCTCTTTCCGGACTTTTGAGTCGCTGCGGTATGACGATGGATATGGTCCATGCTGTGGGTGTTGCGATTGGTCCCGGTTCGTTCACGAGTCTGCGAGTCGGGATGTCTATGGCGAAAGGCATTGCACTTGCGCGTAAACTTCCGCTCATTGGCGTTCCGACATTGGATGTCATTGCGGCGGCGCAGCCTCCAGCGAGACAACCGTTAATCGCCGTTTTGCAAGCCGGGCGTACGCGGATCGCTTTCGGCGTGTATAAAAGCCAGAAGAAAGAGTGGCAGGCGGAAGGTCCGGTGCGAAGCGGGACGGTGGATGAATTGTTGGGTGAGATTCAGAGTCCGACGATTATCGCAGGCGAGTTGACATCCGAGGAACGGAAGAAGTTTTCCAAACATAAAAAGGCGCTGTTGGTTTCTTCTGCACAATGTGTACGGAATCCGGCAGTATTGGCAGAACTGGCGTGGGCGCGTTGGCAGAAGAACCAGACAGATGATGCAGCGACGCTTGCGCCGATCTATTTGCATGTGTCAGGAACGCCGATTGAATGAAGTATGCGATTCGAAAAATGACGTTGGATGATCTGGATCAGGTGATTGCCATTGACCAGGTTTCGTTTTCGCTGCCCTGGCCGCCTCGTTCGTTTCGTTATGAATTGACGGATAACCCCGCTTCGCGATGCTGGGTTGCCGATATGGAAGGAAGAGTGATCGCGATGCTGGTCGGATGGCTGATCGTGGATGAACTTCATATTGCCACGATTGCAACGCATCCCGAATTTCGCGGGCAGGGCATTGGCAGGAAATTGCTTTTGCATGCCTTGCATTTGGCGAAGACCGAGGGCGCAACGAAATCGTTTTTGGAAGTGCGGGAAAGCAATCAAGTTGCGCGCGCCATGTATCGCGGGTTTGGTTTCTTGGAAGAAGGGCGGCGCAAGGAGTATTACAAGGACAACGGTGAAGATGCCATCCTGATGTCGTTGGATGACCTGGATCGCCTGCCTGGAGGATAAATGTCTGCTGAAGAGACGCTTGCCCGGATCGCGAAGAAGGTTTCTGTCTGCACGAATTGTGCCCTGCATGAGTCGCGCAAGAAGGCCGTGCCGGGTGAGGGACCCGCAAATGCGGAGATTTTGTTCATCGGGGAGGGTCCGGGATTCCATGAAAACGAACAGGGACGTCCGTTCGTGGGGGCGGCGGGCAAGTTTCTGGATCAGTTGCTGGAGCAGGCGGGCGTGACGCGAACGGATGTGTTCATTGCGAACGTCGTCAAATGCCGCCCACCGGGGAACCGCGACCCGCTTCCCGAAGAACTGGAGGCATGTGACATTCATCTCGAAGCGCAGATTAAAGCCATTAATCCGAGTATCATTGTGACGCTTGGACGTTTTTCGATGAACAGGTTCATCCCCGGCGCGAAAATCAGCGCGGTGCATGGACAAATGCAAAAAGTCGGGGAACGGTTCGCCATTCCGATGTTCCATCCTGCGGCAGCGTTACATCAACCCGCATTGAAGCCATCCATTCTGGCGGATTTTGCAAAGCTGCCGGATCAATTAAATGAAGCTCGTAAAGCGCTTGGAAGAAAGATCATTGAAAAGAAATCGGTTTCCCCCAAGCCGGGAAAGCCACAACAATTGAGTTTGTTCTAAGAAGGATACAATGTCAACCAAAGATACTCTTATCAAGAAATTGAAGAACAAGGATGCCAAAGTTGCCATCCTGGGGCTGGGTTATGTCGGTTTGCCGCTGGCAGTCGTGTTTGCCGAGGCAGGATTCCATGTCACTGGCGTGGATCCGGATCAACGTAAGATCGAGGCGCTTGCCAAAGGGGAATCCTATATTCCGGATGTGAAGTCCAAAGTGGTGGATAAGTTGGTAAAGGCTGGTACGTTCACTGCCACCGCGGATTTCTCCGTGTTGAAGGATATGGATGCGGTCAGCATCTGTGTGCCAACGCCTCTCCGCAAGACGGGCGATCCCGATATGTCGTTCATAATCTCGGCAATGGAAGAATTGAGCAAGTATATGCACAAGGGCATGGTGGTAGTGCTGGAATCGACCACGTATCCCGGCACTACCCGCGAACTGCTCCTGCCGAAACTGGGAACGGAACACAATCTGACAGTCGGCGAGGATTGGTTCCTTGCCTTTTCGCCGGAGCGCGTGGACCCGGGGCGTGAGGACTTTACTACGATCAACACGCCAAAGGTTATGGGCGGGATTACCGAAGCCTGCGGCGAGGTGGCAACGTTCTGGTATGAAGGAGCGATTCAGACCGTGCATCATGTCTCCACCGCGGAGGCGGCGGAAATGTCGAAGCTGTTGGAGAATACTTTCCGCATGATTAATATCGGGCTGGTCAATGAACTTGCGATCATGTGCGAGCATCTTGGCGTGGATGTTTGGGAGGTGATCGAAGCCGCCGCCACCAAGCCGTTCGGTTTTATGAAGTTTGCGCCGGGCCCCGGGTTGGGGGGGCACTGCATTCCGATAGATCCGTTGTACCTTTCGTGGAAGATGCGCTCTCTGAATTACAATGCCCGTTTCATCGAACTGGCTTCTGAGATCAACACCAACATGCCGCGTTATGTCGTCAATCGCGTTCTGGAAGCAATGAACGATCGTGGTAAAACTTTGAAAGGTTCGAAGGTGCTTGTGCTTGGCGCGGCATACAAACCCGATATTGACGATGTGCGCGAGTCACCCGCGCTGGATGTAATTGGTCTTTTACAAAAGAAGGGCGCGCTGGTCGAATATCATGATCCGTACATTCCGCACGTTCACCATGAATATGACGGTTGGCATATGGACAGTGTGAAGGACGTGATGAAATCTGTGAAGGAGGCGGATGTGGTGGTAATCGTGACCAATCACAAAGCCTATGATTATGAGGCGATCATCGATTCGGCAAAGTTCGTCTTCGATTCGCGCAATGCGACGGGAAAGATCGGACAGAGTAACGAAAAGGTCGAGAGGCTATAAATGGGACGTTATCTGATAACCGGTGCAGCAGGCTTCATCGGCGCGCGGACCTCGGAGATGTTGATCGAACAGGGGCATACCGTCGTTGGTATTGACAATGTCAACGACGCGTATGATCCGCGCATGAAGGAGTATCGCCTGAAGAAACTCCAGGCTCTGCCGGGATTCAAATTTCATAAACGGGATATTTCGGAGAAATCCGTTATTGAACTATTCAAGGATGAGAAACTCGATGGCGTGATCAACCTTGCAGCGCGCGCTGGCGTGCGGTACAGTGTGGAGGATCCCTGGGTGTTCGTTCAATCGAACGTGATGGGAACATTGAACATGCTGGAGATCTGCCGTCAGTTTGGATGTAAAAAGTTTATCCTT
This sequence comes from uncultured Anaerolinea sp., assembly GCA_964563315.1. Taxonomy (GTDB): domain Bacteria; phylum Chloroflexota; class Anaerolineae; order Anaerolineales; family Villigracilaceae; genus Villigracilis. The sequence continues at coordinate 15,803 of CAZLWG010000030.1, forward strand.
GCCTCCACGTCCAGCATTTATGGTGAGGATCCGCCTTACCCGACGCCGGAAACGGCGTCCAGCAGTGAACCGATGCAGCCGTATGCTGCAAGCAAAAAGGGGGCGGAGGCGTTGGCACATTCCTACCATCACCTTTATGACATTGATGTAACCATTCTTCGTTATTTCACGGTCTATGGACCAGCAGGACGCCCTGACCTTGCCATGTTCCGCTTCGTGCAGTGGATCCTCGAAGATCAGCCGGTACGTATCAATGGCGACGGGAATCAGTCGCGCGGATTCACCTACATTGACGATATCGCGCGCGGGACAATTGCCGCGCTCAAACCGCTGGGTTATGAGATCGTCAACCTTGGCGGGCATGAAGTCATCAGTATCAATGAACTGGTGGAAATGGTGGAGGAACTGACGGGCAAAACTGCGAACGTTCAACATGGCCCCCCCAATCTTGCAGACATGCGTACCAATCAAGCCGACGTGACCAAGGCGCGAGGGCTTCTCGATTGGGAGCCGCAGGTCAATCTGCGTGAAGGTCTCTTTAACCTCATCACCTGGTATCACGCCGAACGGGAGTGGGCAAAGGAAGTCCTTACACCGTAAGAACTTGTTTATATTCACCGCGGAGACGCGGAGTTCGCAGAGTTTTTCTCCGCGTTCTCTGCGTCTCTGCAGTTTAATTCTTGAGTACAATTCTCTCAATGTCCTTTCTTTCCAAATTTCGAAACGATCCGCTTTTTACGAAAATCCTCCGCTCCAGCGGGTCGTTATTCAGTAATAACACCCTCGCGCTGGGTTTAAGCGTCCTGCAGGGCGTGATGGCAACCCGCTTGCTCGGACCTGCCGGATTCGGTCTGATCGGCGTAGTGATGGCATTCGCATCCACGGTGAACAGCCTGTTCTCGTTTCGCATGGGCGAGTTGGTGGTCCGTTATGGCGGCGAATATCTTGAACAGGGAGAGAAAGACAAAGCTTCCGCGGTCATTAAAGCCGCAGGGCTGACCGAAGGGCTTGTCTCTCTCCTTGCCTTTTTCGTTGTTATTCTCACCGCGCATCTGGCTGAAATGCATCTCGCGAAAACGGAAAACACGGCGTGGATGTTTATGGTCTTCGCCATCGGTTTACTGGCGAACTTCAATACTGAAACATCCACAGGCGTTTTGCAGATCACGGACAGGATCAAACTGCAAGGCACGATCAACCTTATACAAGCCATCCTTGCAACATTTGTCATCGCGGGCGCATTCTTCTTCAATGGCACCATCACCACTGTTCTAATTGCCTACTTGACTGGAAAATCTGTCATTGGATTGGGTTTGTTTGCCGCAGCGCAAATCCAACTTCACAAAAAACTTGGGGGCGGATGGTGGCGCGCTTCCTTCTCCGCGGTGAGTTCCACGCGAGAGTTGATTTGGTTTGCAGTCAGTTCCAATATCAGCGCCACCATCATCAAGATATTCCGCGAGAGCGAGTTGATCTGGGTCGGTTTCTTTCTCGACACTACAGCTGTCGGTTATTATCGTGTGGCATACACCATCGTCCATTTTCTTGCCATCCCCGCCGACCCGCTCATTGCCACCACCTTCCCAGAGATCAACCGGCTTATCGTCGAACGCACATGGGTGCGTCTTAAAAGCTTTCTTAAAAAGGTCACCACATTTTCCTTGGCATATAACCTTGCGCTTGGCGCGGCGTTGATTCTCTTTGGTCAGTGGGCGATTCGCATCTATTCCGGACCGGATTATCTTGCCGCCTACCCCGCGCTTATTGCCCTTACAATTGGTCTTGTCTTTAATTATGTTTTATTCTGGAATCGCCCACTTTTGCTTTCGCTTGGGCTGCCCGAATTTCCCATTTACGCCACATTGATCGTCGGCGCTCTAAAACTCGGACTTTCGTTTGCGTTCGTGCCGCAGTACGGCATTGTCGCGGCGGGCGCATTGCTCTCGTTCTATTACATTGGGTCGGTTGGCGCGATGGTTTGGCGCGGACTGACCCAAATCAAACGCAATGAAAATCGCGCTCATCACTAACTCTCGCATCCCGTCTCTGACGGCAAATTCGATCCAGGCGATGAAAGTCGCACAGGCTTTGATTCAATTGGGGCATGACATTCGGATGTTCGCGCCTGCCGAAACCGGACCTGTGACGCAAGAGACTCTGCTTGCTCACTACGGTCTGCGCCTCGCGCCGGACCTCGAACTGCTGCCATCCATCAAGCGGCTCAAACGCCTCGACTTTATCGTCCACGCCCAGCGGGCTGCGAAGAAGTTTGGCGCGGAGTTGATTTATACTTGGCTGCCGCAGTCCGCGGCGTTGGGCGCGTGGATGTGTTACCCGGTTGTCCTCGAAATGCACGCGGATAATTCCGGTAGACTCGGCGTATGGTGGATGCGCCAGTTTTGGAAGAAGAAAACATCCAAGGTGATGACGGTCACCACGTCAGCGTTGAGAAAGGCTTTGGAACGTTCGACCAAATTCCAGTTTAAGGATGAGGCCGTGTTGCTCGCGCCGAACGGCGTCGAATTGGAGAAGTATGAGGGATTGCCAAGTCCTGCTGAGGCGCGTCGTCAGTTGAATTTGAAAGAGGGTCTTACCGTTGGCTTCACAGGTCATATTTACCCCGGCAGAGGCGCAGACCTGCTCTTTGAACTCGCCAAACAAATGCCCAATGTCAATTTTCTGTGGGCGGGCGGCACACCTGAGTTGGTTGACTTTTGGCGCGGCAAACTGACCGAGGCGGGCATGACCAATGTGACGATGACCGGCTTTGTGAATCATGAGGTCATTCCGCTGTATCAGGCGGCGGCGGATGTGTTGCTGATGCCGTACTCGCGTTCCATCGAGGCTTCGAGCGGGCAGGATATTGCCGAGGTCATCAACCCGATGAAAATGTTTGAGTATATGGCGGTGGGGCGTGGAATCGTTTCGGCGGATTTGGATTCGATCCGTGAAGTGTTGAATGAGGGGAATGCGGTGTTGGTGGAGCCGGGGAACTTGAGCGAATGGAAAATGGAAATCGAAAAGTTGCTTGCGGATGAGTCCCGCCGCTTGGCATTGGGCGCACAAGCCCGCAAGGATGTGGAGCAGTTTACGTGGGTAAAACGCGAAGAGCGGGTGATGAGTGTACTGAATATTATTCGGTAGTCTTCGGTCCTAAATTCATTGTAGGTAATACCTTTGGTTTGAGAAGTCGTTCATGTTATTAGAATTGAAACGGTGTTTGGAACTGTTATTGTACGATTCGATGGGATAGTTTGAGTGTTGGGCGGAGTGGTCGTTTCAATTGTTGTTGGCATGCTTGCTCAAGAACTGGTATGAGGTAACTCTACTGACTTTTGTTGTGACTTCACATTGTTTTTTGTGATGGTAGAATTTTCATCATGATGAAAATTCTACTTGAACGGAGAGTACTGACAGTCTCTATGGCTGTGGCTGTCGTATTTTTGGGGTTCATCGCATGGAGGATCTATTTATTGAGACAAGTTTCTTCTGATGTCAAAGAGCAATCCGTTCTTCAATTTGGCTATTGTGGCGCGGAATTGGAAGAACTATGCTTATTGTCCTTTGGACGCGACTCAAATGGAAATGCGATCATCAATCTCTTTGTGCCGGATCGTGATCTTCCCGATTTCTATTTGAACATCAGCCGCTTCAATGGCGAAAGCATATACGTGTGCATGAAAAACGGGGAGATCCCGACCAATGTGCTTTGCATGGGGGATGTCATCAATCTGAATGAACGGGTTGAGATCGACATCATGTCCTCGGAGGATTATCATTTACTGGCTAAAGGAACCTTTAACCTGACGGCAGTCTTGATCTCATCCCAGACATGGGGTTTCCAATCGCCTCAAAGGGGTGAGCCGGGTCCACATTTACCGACTGAAACCTCCGATTCTGGTGCAAAAATACAATTTACCCCCGAGATCTCCTATCCCAATTACCCTTAACTTATGAGCATTTGGCTGGACGGGCTCTTTGCCTTGCACCAATATTCCTGGACAGTTTTTAGTATTGTGATGATGATTATATGGGGGCAAATTGTCATCCAAAAAGCGCTTGTAGCCCTTTTCAAGGAACGATTATCTGCAACGGAATATTTTTCTTTAAGCATGGCAGGTTGGATATTACCCGTTATGCTTTGGTCAGCCTTATTTTTTATTTGTGTTTGTGTGTTTGGAAATGCGGCAGGGTATGCCCTTTCCATCATTTTAATTGCCGCACCATTTTGTATCTTCTTTAATAGAATAAAGCACATTTTTCTCCCCGCGCCTGCTTTGATTCTTCTTACCGTTATTTTGATCGTGTTGCGTTTATCCTTTTTACAGAAAACAGTCATGCCGCCTTATTTTGACTCGGCCGAACATTACCGAATCATCAAACAGTTTTTAGAAACCATGTGGATTTCCACTGAAATTTATTATCACGCGGGTTATCATGTCTTGGTTGCGGCGTTTTCCCGTTTTTTTGATCTTGAAATTTCAAGCATCATGCTCGTGTTTGGGCAAATTATCCTGTCTACTTTACCCGCATCTCTCTATTTTATCGCCAGGCATGAAACAAAGTCTGACATTGCAGGGGTATTTGTGGCACTGCTTGCAGGTTTGGGCTGGCATATGCCGTCTCATGCGGTGAATTGGGGGAAGTATCCGGCCTTGCTCAACCTTGTTAGCATCTCATTTGTTGTGTCGCTCGGATATGCAGTGTGGCGTGTGCCCTTGCTCAAACCGCGCCTTGGATTCTTTTTTCTGCTTGCAGGGATTTCATTATCCGGCTTGACTCATACGCGCTCGCTGGTCGTATTTACTTGCATGGCATTGGCTGCTTTTTTTGTGCTCATTGTGAAGCGGGTTTTGGCACGAGGCCAGGTCATTGCTTTTGGATTTGTTATGTTGTTTCTTGCAATCGAAATCGGTTTTATACAAAACAATGCCACACTTTTACCGTTGTTGGAAGGATATTGGAGAAACGACATTTGGTTGCTTTGCCTGACGTTGATTTTGATGTTCTTTGCTGCAATCCGTCATACAGATTTCACATTATTTCTTACAACTTCAACTGCTCTTTTTCTGCTTGCCCTTTTTATTCCTCTTGAATTGCCTGGTTATGGAACTTTGACCATCTTGGATAGACCTTATGTACAAATGTTGATCCATATGCCCTTGTCGTTATTTGGCGGATTGGGACTTGCAGGGCTGCTTCAATGGATACGCCGCATCTTTCCCCGCTCCAGTTTGCCAGCCCGTCTGCTGATGTTATCTGTTTTTGGGCTTATTGCCGTCAACGCAGGGTTGAATCACAATTTTTATCCGTCCGATTGTTGCCAGTTTGTGAAACATGATGATCTAGCCGCTTTAACATGGATGGATGCATCACTTCCCAAGGACGTTAGCATTCTGATTGCTTCAGAAAGTTTTTACGTCACGTCACTCGAAGAAAAAGGCGTACGCGTCGGTGTGGATGGTGGGATTTGGATTGAACCATTGACTTCAAGAAAGACAATCCTCGCATGGTCAGAAATGGATTTTTTCCGGTCTGAAGTTCACTATGAGATATGCAAACGTCGCCTAGGCTATATCTACGCTGGCGGGATGCCGAAAAGTTTTGACCATGCCATGCTAGAGGGCCTGCCAGAGTGGTATGGGGAAGTTTTTGCCTTGCCTAATGCCAAAATCTACCAGGTGAATGGCTGCAAATAAAAAAGCATTTTCGTGGTAAAAGTGGAAATATGAAACGCATCAATAAAATTGATTTTGTGTGGGTAGTGCCACTGTCTCTGGCATTTGGGGCCGGGATGTCCTTTCTTCAGCGGGGCAATTGGTTCATCGGATGGCTGGCTTTCTCCTTCCTTTTCCTTCTTTCATTCGTCCTATTGACCATGTCCACGCGGTGGTCAGGCGGCGGGAGGACAATGGCGTGGATGATCATGCTTGCATTCGCCTTGCGTCTCATAGGAGGAGTGGCCACTTACCTTTCTCTGCCGATTTATGGATATGATGACGAGGACGATCAGGCAGGCTTTGTCTATACGGATGCGCGGCGACGGGATACACAAGCTTGGGAATTGGCAATATCAGATCGTCCTATTTTGGACGCATTCAACGAGAAATTTGCCTATGATCAATATGGTGGTCTGCTTGCGTTGAGTGCTTTGATCTATCGCTATTTGTCACCTGACGCGCACCGGATTTTACTGCTGGTTCTGATTTCCGCCTTCATGGGGGCGTTGGGATTACCTTTTTTGTGGAAGGCAGTCAATGTGCAGTGGGGGGAGAAAGTGGCTACAGCTTCGGGGTGGATATTTGCTTTGTATCCTGAGAGCATTCTGCTTGGCGGATCTGCCATGCGTGAGCCATATTTGCTGGCGTTTAGTGCGTTTTCGTTATGGGGTTTTATAAACTGGCTTGTTCATCGGAAAAGAGGGGGGCTCATTTGGCTTGGTCTTGGCATTGCTGGAATGTTGATGGTATCGCCTTCCATTGCTCTTGTAACATTGGTGATTCTAGGCGGGTGGCTCTATTTCACCCATGAACGTGGACATATTTCATGGCGGACTGTTGCAGTTGTTGGCATTGTTTTTATTATCGGCTTATTTGTTCTTTCCTCTGCTTTGGATCGTCAGGGGAACTTGGGAGGCGGAACACCGGTTGGTGTCATCCAGAACTTTATTCGTGAGTCCCTCAAATGGAATGTATATAAGATCGAGAGGGGGTCGGGTTGGGTGCAGAAACTTTTCGATGAAATGCCTGCATGGATGCACATGCCTTTTGTAATGATCTATGGTGTTTTGCAACCTGTTCTTCCGGCAATTTTTGTTGCACCCACAACGATTGTCTGGCGGATCATCGGAGTCCTGAGGTCAGTCGGTTGGTATGCTTTATTTCCAGCCTTGATTCTGCCTGTTGTGGCTTGGACAGGTGCCAGCGGAGAGAAGATGCGGAAGCTTTTGCAGTGGTTAACTCTAGTAGTATGGGTTTGGATCCTCTTTACAGCTTTGCGCGGCGGCGGAGATCAATGGGATAACCCGCGTTATCGGACCATTCTGTTTATGTGGCAGGCGATTCTGGCGGGGCATATCTGGGTCTGGTGGCGGGAGACGAGAAATGCGTGGGCCGTGCGAATTATTGCAATGGAGGTCATCTTTGTGGGGGTGTTTGGTCAATGGTATGTCAATCGATATTTGCACATTGGATGGCAGTTTTCGTTTGTCCAAATGGTAATATTGATACTTGTGCTGTGGCTGATTATTCTAAGCTGGGGTATTTGGCGTGACCGCGTTGGGCGCATCGGACATGGTGTATAATTCAGCGACTGAATTTTGGATTAGGAGATAACATGCCCACTGCTCTCATAACGGGAATAACAGGACAGGATGGTTCGTACCTTGCTGAATTATTATTGAAGAAAGACTATCGTGTCATTGGGGTTGCGCGTCGTTCCAGCACGGTGAATTATGAGCGTGTTCAACATCTTCTGGACGATATTGTTGTTGTACCTGGCGACTTGCAGGACCAAGGGTCTTTGCTCGCTCTGCTTGAGGAATACGAACCGACAGAGGTTTATAACCTTGCAGCGCAGTCGTTTGTGCCCACTTCGTGGAGTCAACCTGCATTGACCGGCGACGTTACCGCTCTCGGCGTGACGCGTATGTTGGAAGCCATTCGTTTTGTAAATCCGAAGATCCGGTTTTATCAGGCATCTTCGAGCGAGATGTTCGGTAAAGTGCTGGAAGTTCCGCAGAGCGAATCAACCCCGTTTTATCCGCGCAGTCCGTATGGTGTGGCAAAGGTCTATGGACATTGGATCACGGTCAATTACCGCGAATCGTTCAATATTTTCGCCACATCAGGCGTTCTCTTCAACCATGAAAGTCCGCGCCGCGGATTGGAATTTGTGACTCGCAAGATTTCCGATGGTGTGGCAAGAATCAAGCTTGGCATGGCAAAGGAACTGCGGCTGGGAAACCTCGATGCCCAGCGCGATTGGGGTTTTGCAGGCGATTATGTACATGCCATGTGGCTGATGCTCCAGCAGGAAACCCCGGATAATTATGTGATCGGTATGGGAGAGACCCATTCCGTTCGCGAGTTTTGTGAGATCGCGTTCTCCCATGTCGGTTTGGACTATAAAGACTTTGTTATTGTAGATGAAAAGTTTTATCGCCCCGCAGAAGTGGATTTGTTGATTTCAGACCCTTCGAAGGCACGCGCGCAGTTGAAGTGGGAGCCGTCTGTCACTTTCGAAGAACTTGTAAAAATGATGGTGGATTCCGACCTTGCACGACTGAAGAAGTAATTCGCTTTTTGAGAATTTATGGCCAAAAAGCCGATATTTTCCAATCACAACGAACTGCCCTCCTGGTTGCCATTTGTACTGGCAGGTTTGGGGGCATTTCTATATTTGATACAGGCTCTCATTTACGCGCATACCACTGGTAGCAGCCTTGACGAAGGTTCTTACTTGATCAAAGGGTTGTATTATATGCACGGTGTGTATGAACCCTTTGAACCATACGGTCCCCTGACGAACAAAGCGCCATTTGCTTTTTTGATTCCTGGATTTGCCGAATTTGTCTTTGGTGCAGGACTGCGTACCGGACGATATTTCTCCATCTTTCTCGGGCTGCTTACTGTGTTGGGAGTTTGGATTACTGCCCGCCGTTTTGCCGGAAACTGGATTGCCACGGGAACCGTCTTGGTCTTTGCCCTGAGTCAGATGATTATCCGGCTGCATGCGCGCGCTGTTTCCGAAGTGATTATCGCCTGCATACTGGCGTGGATCTGCGTCCTTGTGCTGGGCGAGCGCCGTCCGCTTTGGCAAATCGTTCTTGGCGCTGTGCTTGCCGCATGTGCTGTATTGACCCGACAAAACATGGTTTTGATTTTGCCTTTGTTGGTTTTGTACGTCTTCTGGCAGCACGGCAGACAAAAAGGGATTTGGACGCTCGCAACAGCAGGGGTTGTGTTTCTTGCCGTCCATGTTTTTTACTGGCCCCGCATCATGATCATTTGGGCGCCGTGGCTTCCAGAAAGCCTGACACCCTTCCTCAACGATTTCCGTTTGCCCGATGACGTTGTCCCGATCTGGGATCCATCGATTGATTTTTGGAATCGGATGAACGCCTTCTTTCAGGGAATCCGCTACCACTACATTCCCTTTCTTGGAAGCCTCTTTGCATTGATGTTCTGGCCGCCTCGCAAAGACTGGAAATCTGATTCTGCCTTCCGGGCGGCTGTTTTCCTGGCTGTGAGCTATTTCGTTCTCTTTGCCATGCATGCGTGGGCGTCGCTGGCAAGTCAATACGAAAGTTATAGCTGTGTCTTCTGCTTCTCGAACTATCTCTCCTTCTTCGATCCGCTTGGGCTACTCCTCTTTGTCATTTCATTTCATGCCGCTTGGAACCGGCATCCCACACGAGCCGTTCATTATCTGGTTATTCTGATTGTGATTACAGTATCGGTGGGCATTGGATTTTCCCTTTTCGAGCATGTTGGCGATGGTTTGCTTAATCTGCCCGTTCCCCGAATGCGTGAAGGACAACTCCTGCCTGACTCGATAAAGCTTATTGATGCGTTGAGGTATGGCTTTGACCTCCAATTGGTTCAGATCAAGCGGCTGATCAGTTCCATTCTTGGGCTTATGGCTGGTTTGACTGCGCTGATCATTGCGTTTTTGTTTTGGCGTCATAAGAAAAACACCCGTTATTCCCTGGTTCTGGTCAATTCTTATCTGGTCATGGGGCTTGCCCTCTTTCCCGTGTTGAATTTGGGGGAAAATGCCATTCACTGCAAGGAGGACCTCATCCTCGCCAACGAACGTCTTGGCGCTTACCTTGCCTCCATCATCCCGCCGGATAGTCTGGTATATTGGGATGGCGGTAATGCTTTTACGCCAATGGTATATGTGCCACATGCCCGCATTTTCCCGCCGCAAATCAATGATGGTTATACTTATCATTTCGGCGGCGACCCCGATGTGCTGTATCGTTTTAGCCACTGGAACGGCGAGTTGGATGCCGAATGGCGAAGCATTGCGGACGTTTTCATCATCGAAGCAAAACGATATTCGGACTGGAAGGATTTTATCGATCCGCAGGAATTTCAAGAGTATCCCAAGCCAGCGGACGCGCCATCGTGCGATGAAGGCTCCGAATTAAGGATTTTTCACAGGCTGCCATGAATCTGTCACTCATCATACCGGTCTATAACGAGCAGGATAACCTTCCGCTTTTGCTTGACGCTGTCTACAAAACCATGGAATCCCTCAATACCATCTGGGAGGCGATCTTCGTGGACGATGGCAGCCGCGACCGGAGTCTTTCCATTCTCAAGGAATTTGCAGAAAAAGATCCGGGGCATATACGCGTTATATCCTTCCGCCGCAATTTCGGGCAGACTGCTGCCATTGCCGCCGGTCTGGATTATTCCAAAGGCGAGATCATTGTTCTGCTCGATGCAGATTTGCAAAACGACCCCGACGATATTCCAATGATGCTTGCCAAATTGGATGAAGGCTATGATCTTGTCAGCGGCTGGCGCAAGCAGAGAAAAGACAATGCCATCACGCGCAACTTCCCATCCATGATAGCAAACTGGCTTATCTCCAAAGTCACCGGAGTACATTTGCATGATTACGGTTGCACGCTCAAAGCCTATCGCCGTGATGTGCTGGAAGGTTTTCGGCTCTACGGCGAAATGCACCGTTTCATCCCGGTCTTTGCCGATTCGGTCGGTGCGCGGATTACGGAGATCGTTGTCAACCACCACCCGCGCCGATTTGGAAAGACCAAGTATGGGCTGGAGCGAACCGTTAAGGTTATCCTGGATCTGTTCACAGTGAAGTTCCTTGTCAGTTTTGCTTCGAAACCGATCTATCTCTTCGGCGGCACGGGCGGGGCATTGATGATCGTCAGCACCATCATCATGGTTTATTTGTTCATTCGGCGCATGTTTTATCTTGTCAGTATTACAGGGTCTCCATTGCTGCAAACCAGCGTGATGTTTTTCATTCTTGGGTTTCAATCCATCCTGATGGGATTGATCGCAGAATTGCTTGTCCGCACATACCACGAATCCCAGCGCAAACCCACTTACACCATCCGCACGAAGATCAATCTGGGTTCAAGACGCGATGATTGATTGGTTGCGTAAAAACCGCCAGACGATCGCGCGGGTGCTGGGAAGTGTTCTCGCGCTGGCGCTTTTGATCGTTCTGCTGGAAGAGGAGGGAGATGGCGAACTCTTCTCCGCGTTGCGGCGTGTTTCGGTTTGGTATTTTCTGCTGGCAGTTGGGGCTTTGTTCGTTTCACGATTGTTCGCGGTGGCGCGCTGGCACATTCTTCTCAAATCGGCTGGTGTGGAAGTTTCATTTTTTCGCGCCATGATGCTGACATTTACCGGAAATTTTTCATCGAACTTTCTGCCGACGACGATTGGGGGAGATGTGGTGCGGCTTGGCGGCGCGATGCAGATCGGATACGACCGCGCCATCTGCCTCGCCTCACTTGTCGCGGACCGTTTGATTGGGATGGCCGGCATGACCCTTGCCCTCCCCTTGGGCTTGATTCCCGTATTCTCGCCCGAAAGCGGAGTTTTACAATCCATTGCGATCCCCGCATTCTTTCAAAGAGGCATGGATTTTGCCAAGCGGACGCTCGAATCATTTTCCATCTGGTTGAAGAAGCCGCTGGCATTGACCAGTTCCCTGCTTGCCACATTGGGAAATCAAGCGTTTATCTATCTTGCGATCTACCTGCTTCTGCTTGGCATTGACCATTACGTCCCATACTGGCTGGTTGCGGGTTTGTACACGCTCACATATTTTGTAACGCTCATTCCCATTTCCATTAACGGGTTGGGTGTGCAGGAACTTTCGATGACTTTTTTGCTGACACAAATGGGTGGATTGAGTTCCTCCGAGAGCGCGACCATTGCCTTGCTCACCCGTCTTTTATTCATCATCACCAGCCTGCCGGGCGCGTTCTACCTGCCTTCCATTCTGGCGGCGATGAACGAGAAGAAAGAAACTGAGTAACTGGGTGGTGCGTTCGATGGAAACCGTCCCCGCTAAAAAATTCCTGCAAACATGGCTGTGGGCATTGGTTGTCCTAAGTCTCCTGGCGATTCTCCAGACGGTCCAACGCACAAGTGAATTGGAAATCGCCCTACTGCGTTCCAAATGGATCGGGTTGGTGGGCGTCTTTGCGCTGACTGCCATTGCAGGTCTATGGCTTGCTTTTTCTCAGCTTTTGAATCGCATTACTGATTGGCTGGATAGCCTTGCGATTCGACCGCTTAATCCCCCGCGTATCATATTTTACGTTTCGCTTATTATCCTCGGCTTTCTTTCCATCTGGTTCATTCGCTTGTACGTCTTTGGTGGTGTGCTCCCCCAAGTCATGCCGATTTTCTGGGTGTTCCTGTGGGCGGTTATGATTCAAACGGCGGGACTGAAATTTCTTCGCAAATCTCTTGAATGGCATATCGCCTTTGCCGGGATCATTCTTGCGCAGGGAATTCTCTTTCAGGTTTATGGCTTTCTCCCCATCGTTTCCAGTGACCCGTTTTCAATTGGATATTCCGAAGCCGGACGGCATTATTACGCTTCCCTGTTCTTTTCCAAATTCTTGTATGGGATTTCCCTCCCGCTTCCTTTCCTGCACCCATCCCGTTACTTGTTGCTGTCGCTCCCCTTCTTGATTGACAGCTTGCCGCTTTGGGTTCATCGTTTGTGGCAGTCCCTGTTGTGGATTGGTCTGACTTCTGCCTCGTCCATTCTTCTTGCGCGGCGGATGAAGCTCAACGGCTGGGTGATGGTATTTGCAGCGGCGTGGGCGTTTTTGTTTTTTTTGCAGGGCGCAGTATATTATCACCTGCATGTCTGTGTGATTCTCATATTGGCGGGAGTCTCTGCGCAAAAGCCCTGGCGTTCTTTGACGTTTGTCATCCTCGCCTCGCTTTGGGCGGGGATAAGCCGTGTCAATTGGTTCCCCGTCCCAGCCATGTTGGCGATTACCTTATACCTGCTCGAAACACCGCTTGCCAGAAAAGGCTGGCGGTATTGGGTCACACCCTTTGTATGGGGCGCAAGCGGACTTGCTGCCGCTCTTGTTTCCCAATTCGTTTACATCCAAATCTCAGGCAGCGCGGATGTCTCCGCGTTCGGCTCGAGCTTTACCTCTGACTTGTTGTGGGATCGTCTGCTCCCGAATGAGACGTTCCCGATGGGCATATTGCCGGGCATCTCCCTCGTTGCTGTGCCGATAGGGCTGATGCTTTATCAAATGGTGCGCGGAAAGACCTTTCACTTGCATCCTTTGCGCTGGCTGGCGCTGTCTGCCATGTTGTTCATTCTGTTTGCTGGCGGGGCGGTGGTCAGCACAAAAATTGGCGGCGGTGGCGATCTGCACAACATGGACGCGTTCATGGTCATGCTGTCATTGGTGGCGACGGCTTTTTGGGCGGGGCAGGTGTCGGCGGAGAAGGAGGCGGAACCTGTGTGGGGGCGGGTCGGCTGGGGCGTGATGTCCGCTGTTTTGTTGATTCCGATGATGTCTGCGCTTCCGAAGATCGGCTTCCTTCATTCGTATGATCGTTCTGTGGCGGAACAGGATGTTCTAAAAATCCGCGAAGTTGTGTCCGAAGCGGTTCGAAACGGCGGAGCGGTTTTGTTTGTGACCGAACGCCAATTGATCACATTCGGCGATTTGAACGGTATTCCGCTTGTGCAGGAATATGAGCAGGTTGAATTGATGGAAATGGCAATGTCGCGCAATCGCGCTTATCTCGAACAGTATTATGCGGATTTGCATGATCGGCGTTTTGCGCTCATCATTGCCGAAGATCAGAAATTCACCGAACAGAAAAAAGGCGCGTTCGTGGAAGAAAACGTGGCATGGGTCCGTTATGTAGGCGCGCCGCTTCTATGCAATTACAAACCCGTCGTGTCCTTGATTTCGAACAACATCCAAATCTTCGAACCGCGCCCACGACAGGTTGAATGCAGAGACCCCTTCTCGGAATAAGATGCGCATTCTTACGGTCATTTATGAATTTCCGCCCATTGGCGGCGGTGGAGGCAGAGCCGCGTATGACATCTGCCGGGAGCTTGTGACGCGCGGTCATGACGTGACGGTGTTGACCGCTTATATGAACGGTTTGCCGCGTGAGGAAATCAGGGACGGTATTCGCCTTATACGGATTCCATCGTTGAGGACGGAGGCATTCTCCGCCAGTTTTCAAACCATGCTTGCCTACGTTCTTGCCGGACTTGGGGCTGGTCTGGCGTTGATCTGGCGTTTTCGCCCCGACATCATTCATACCCACTTTGCCGTGCCGTCTGGCGCGCTTGCATGGACGTTGTCTTTGCTGACGGGAGTTCCATATATCCTGACTGCTCATCTTGGCGATGTACCCGGCGGCGTTCCCGAGAAAACCGCCCGATGGTTCCGCTGGTTGGAGCCGTTCACCAAACCGATTTGGCGGCGCGCGAAACAAGTAATTGCCGTAAGCGAGTTTACGCGACAGCTGGCGTTGAAACATTACGATGTGAACATTCGCGTCATTCCAAACGGCGCCGACTTTCAGCATCTCGTCCCCGATTACATTGAGGTGAACGCGCCTCCAAATGTCGTTTTTGCCGGGCGGTTTGTTTCGCAAAAGAACCCACTGGCTATCATACGAGTCCTATCCACGCTCAAGGATTTGAACTGGACTTGCACCATGCTGGGCGATGGTCCCATGCGTGGAGAAGTGACAGCCGAGATCGAAAAGCATGGGTTGTCCGAACGATTCCGATTACCCGGCTGGGTTACACCAGAGGATGTGTTGCGTGAATTTTCCATGGGCGATATCCTTTTCATGCCTTCCTACTCGGAGGGTTTGCCCGTTGTCGGGGTGGATGCGTTGGTGAAAGGACTTGCCATCGTTGCCAGTAAGATCGGAGGATTCCTCGACCTGGTGGACGAACATGAAAATGGCTATCTGGTCGAAGTCAGGGATGAGGCGGGTTTTTCATCCGTTTTGCGCAAGTTGATCTCAGATCGTGAGCATTTGTTGAAATTCCGCCGCGCCAGCTTGAAAAAAGCAGGTAGTTTCGACATCAAAAAGATCACGGATCAATACGAAGGGATTATGCGAATTGCAATAAGCGATAAGCATAGGTAGTAGGGGAATCGTAGGGGTTTTCGGTACAAACCAACTTGACAGAGGGGGATTCTTGTGTCAGAATTCAAAAACTGAATGCTCAACTATGGCAGACGTTAAACAGAACGAATACGCGCTACTTAGCGAAATAGCCCAGGATTCAATGGTCACCCAAGCGAGTCTATCGGACCGTCTGGGTATTGCGGTTGGAAGCGTCAATTGGTACATCAAACGCCTCATCCATCGCGGCTGGGTCAAGGTTTCGCACCTCGACCGCACGCGCTTGAAATATGACTTGACCTCCGAAGGCATGAAAGTCTTCACCCAACGCGCCATGTCTTACGCGCGCGACTCACTGAAAGTGTATGGTCAGTTCCGAGAAAAGGCAAAAAAACTAACCGAAGAGTTAATTCAAAAAGGGGTCAATAATGTATATCTTAATGGTGACGATCAAATGATGGACATCCTGCGCCTGACCTGCATCGAAGCGGGCATCCAGGTGGATAACATCCCGGATGATGTCGTACTTGAAGTTCGCGGTCAGGATTATCAGGTGAGGTGGATGAGAGGGAGTTCATGACGAAAAACTTTGCTGTCATCGGTGCCGGCGGTTACATTGCGCCTCGTCATCTGCGCGCCATACGGGATACAGGCAATCGCATCGCTGCTGCGGTGGACCCGAAAGATTCCGTCGGCGTTCTCGACCAGTATTCATTTGATGTCAAGTTTTTTACCGAAATCGAACGCTTCGACCGTCACCTCGAAAAACTGCGCCGCGGACCCGAAGAAGGACGCATCCACTATGTTTCGGTCTGTTCGCCGAATTATCTGCATGATGCACACTGCCGCCTTGGACTTCGTATCGGAGCGGATGTGATCTGTGAAAAACCCCTGGTCATCAATCCGTGGAATCTGGATGCGCTTGAGGAAATCGAAGCAGAGACAAAACAGCGCGTCAATACGATATTGCAGTTGCGTGTCCATCCCAACTTGGTCCAACTCCGCAACTCTCTTCTGGGTAATAGCGCCGTCCGAGAGGTGGATTTGACCTACGTCACCAGCCGTGGACCCTGGTATCAGGTCTCATGGAAGGGACAGCCCGATAAATCAGGCGGTGTGGCAACGAATATCGGCATCCATTTTTTTGACCTGTTGATGTGGTTGTTTGGATCGGTGAACGGCATCAAGGTTTACCATGCAGATGAAGAGCGGATGTCTGGATTTATCGAATTGGAACGTGGGCGTGTGCGTTGGTTCCTTTCCGTTGATAAAAACGATCTGCCGGAGTCCGCCAAATCCAGCGGCAAGACCACCTACCGTTCCATCACTGTTGATGGAAAAGAGATCGAATTCTCGGAAGGCTTCACTGATCTCCACACGAAAGTATACGAAGAAACGCTTGCCGGCCGCGGGTTTGGCATTAAGGATGCCCGTCCATCCGTGCAGTTGACCTACGATATTCGCACAGCGCCGATTTCACCGTTGGATACTTTGGCGCATCCCTTGTTGAAGAAGTGAATGATGGCTGACTATTTCGTTCACAAATCCAGTTATGTAGATGAAGGCGCAGAGATTGGCGCGGGGACGAGGATTTGGCACTTTTGTCACATCATGCCGCGGGCGAAGATCGGTGAACGCTGCAATATCGGGCAGAACGTGTTGGTTTCGTCTGATGTGACGATTGGATCAAACGTGAAAATCCAAAACAATGTGTCGTTATATACCGGTGTGGTTGTGGAAGACGATGTTTTTCTTGGTCCTTCCATGGTGTTCACGAACGTCATCAATCCACGCAGTCATGTCAGTCGCAAGGACGAGTACAAGACTACCTTGGTGCGCAAGGGCGCGTCCATTGGAGCAAACGCCACGATTGTTTGCGGTACAACGTTGGGACGATATTGCTTCGTCGGCGCGGGGGCGGTGGTGACGAAAGATGTTCCGGATTACGCGCTGGTATATGGGTCTCCAGCTCGTATCCAAGGGTGGGTGTGTCAGTGTGGTGAGCAGTTGACTTTTGCAGATGAGAGAGCTGTCTGCTCACGGTCTGGTGACGCTTACAGGAAACAGGGTCAGGTCGTTATTCCGGAGAGAGGCGAAGAATGATTCCATTGGTAGATTTGACGGCGCAATATCATTCCATCAAAGAAGAGATCGATGCGGCGGTTTTGTCCACGCTGGAGTCGGGACATTTTATTCTCGGTCCTCAGGTGACGAAATTTGAGGAAAGCGTCGCTTCTTATCTTGATGTTCAACAAGCGGTTGGGCTGGCTTCTGGTACGGATGCGTTGGTGATCGCGCTGCGTGCGTTGAACATCGGCGAAGGTGATGAGGTGATCATTCCGGCGTACACGTTCTTTGCGACGGCTGGCACCGTGATGTCTGTGGGTGCGAAGCCAGTTTTTGTGGATGTTGACCCGCAGACTTATCAAATGGATGTGAGCGAGATCGAAGTTGCTGTTACTTCCAAGACAAAAGCGATCATTCCCGTGCATTTATATGGCCACCCGGCGGAGATGAATCCTATTTTAGAGATTGCCCGCAAAGATAACTTGAAAGTGATCGAAGATAATGCACAGGGGTTTGGCGCGGAATATCTTGGGAAGAAGACCGGTTCGTTTGGTGATATTGGTTGCTTGAGTTTCTTCCCGACGAAGAATCTTGGCGCGTACGGCGATGGAGGAATGGTCGTGACAGACGACCCTGCGCTTGCCGAACGTATGCGAATGCTTCGTACGCATGGCTGGAAGAAAAAATATTATTCGGAAGAGGTCGGGTACAACAGCCGACTCGATGCTTTACAGGCGGCGATTCTTCAGGCGAAGCTCCCGCATGTGGATTCATGGAATGACACGCGCCGCGAGTTATCCAAACGTTATAACGAGCATCTTGCGCCTTTGGGAATCGCCATACCGGTGGAGCGCGAATGGGCAAAGCATGTCTATCATTTGTATATCATTCGCTTGAACAAGCGTGATGAATTGCAGGCTTTCTTGAAACAAAAGGGAATCGCTTCGGAAATATATTATCCGCTACCTCCACATTTAGCGGACCCGTGCCGCAAGTTGGGTAACAAACAGGGCGATTTTCCTAATGCAGAAGAAGCCGCGAAGGAAACGCTTGCGCTGCCGCTTTACCCGGAGTTGACTCTGGCACAGCAGGATGAAATCATTGTTGCTGTGAAGGAATTTGTGAGTAAATAAATGACAACTGAATTGAAAACAACCGAACAAGAGAATTGGTCGCTGGTCATCCGCCCGCAGCGTGCGTGGTGGGATTTGCGCCTGGGTGAATTGTGGCGGTACCGCGACCTAGTGTGGCTTTTCGTCTGGCGCGATTTTGTCGCGTATTACAAACAAACGATTTTGGGTCCGCTGTGGTATTTGGTCCAGCCGATTCTGACGACGGTGGTGTTCACGGTCATTTTCGGTAACATCGCACAACTCTCTACAGATGGATTACCGCCGTTCCTGTTCTACCTGGCGGGAAATACGGTTTGGACTTATTTTGCCGCCTGTTTGACAAGTACATCCACCACCTTTACCTCGAATGCAGCCATCTTGGGTAAGGTCTATTTTCCGCGCCTGACCATCCCCATTTCGATTGTGTTATCCAACATCATTTCTTTTGGCATACGCCTTGCTGTATTCTTGGGTTTCTTGATCTACTTCATTGTCATTGGTGTGGATATCCATCCGAATTGGTGGGTTGCTTCTCTGCCTTTCTTGCTACTTATCATGGCGGGTTTGGGCCTTGGCACGGGTATTATTGTCTCCTCCCTGACTACCAAATATCGCGACCTCCAGCAATTGATCGGCTTTGGTGTGCAGTT
Source organism: uncultured Anaerolinea sp. (assembly GCA_964563315.1). GTDB lineage: Bacteria > Chloroflexota > Anaerolineae > Anaerolineales > Villigracilaceae > Villigracilis. The sequence continues at coordinate 34,775 of CAZLWG010000030.1, forward strand.
ACTGATGTACGCTACACCAGTCATTTATCCGATTTCAAGTCTGCAGGGGAACTGGCAATGGCTGGTGATTGCCAATCCAATGACACCTGTTGTGGAAGTGTTTCGCCTTGCTTTCCTTGGGGTGAGCGGGCTTACCCCCATGTATCTCTTATATAGCATTGGATTTACTGCTATTATTTTGTTGATCGGTGTGTTGATCTTCAACCGGGTTGAAGCCACTTTTATGGATACGGTGTAAATTCTCATGAGCGATACAGTCATTTCAATTGAAAATCTTTCAAAGTCCTATCAATTGGGTGCAATTGGCACGGGCACTTTTTATGGCGATATTAAACGCTGGTGGGCAAAACTGCGCGGAAAGCCCGATCCATACCAGAAAGTTGGTGAGGTGAACCAAAACAACCGTGATGGTGAAACTATTTGGGCTCTGCGCGATATCAACTTTGCGGTTCGGCGTGGCGAAGCGATTGGGATCATCGGACGGAATGGAGCAGGTAAGAGTACGCTGCTGAAGATTCTTTCGCAGGTGACAGCCCCCACTTCAGGCGTGGTAAAAGCAAGGGGGCGCATAGCAAGCCTTCTCGAAGTTGGAACCGGGTTCCATTCTGAATTGACTGGACGTGAAAATATCTATCTTAATGGTGCCATCATGGGAATGAGTCGCATTGAAGTTCGCAGTAAATTTGATGAGATTGTGGCATTCTCTGGAGTGGATAGATACATTGACACACCCGTGAAACGCTATTCCAGTGGTATGTATGTGCGCCTTGCATTTGCTGTTGCTGCGCACCTTGACCCTGAAATATTAGTGGTGGATGAAGTGCTTGCGGTAGGCGATGCGGAGTTTCAAAAGAAATGTCTTGGTAAGATGAGTGAAGTGGCAGGCGGTGGGCGTACTGTGTTGTTTGTCAGTCATAATATGACCGCCGTTTCTGCCTTGTGTGATCGTGCACTGTTATTAGATCGCGGTCAGTCGGTGGCGCAAGGGAGCGTTGAGTCGATTCTCTCGAAATACTTTCAGATGGCATTGCGTATCGAACCAGAAATGCACTGGACTGAAGAACAAGCACCCACCAACGGCATTATCCGCTTCAAGGGTATTCGTGTGCATGACTCACAAAATGAAACCAAAAGCGCTTTTGATATTCGTTATTCCATCGGTATCGAATTAGAATATGAAGTACTTCAGCCAAATGTCTGGTTTACTCCATCTGTCATTCTCAAAGATATGAACAACGTGGTTATCTTTAATTCACCTGCAGACACGCATCCAAATTGGGATAACGCGAAGATTGCGAGCGGCCTATATCGTAGCACGTGTTGGATTCCTGGCAATCTTTTAGTTGAAGGCACCTATTCCATCCGTGTTGTGTTCTGGGGCTTCTCCCGCCTATCACAAAAAGGTATTGCAATGGACGATGTGATTTCTTTGAATGTGTTCGACTCACTTGAAGGCGACTCAGTGCGCGGTAGGATTACAGGCACTTTTTCTGGTGTTGTTCGTCCCAAGTTGGAGTGGGCAACGGAAGTTGTTAAATCTGCCCAATGAGATTCAAAGGACACATGGACCTGACCATCTGTACAGTCTCGTACCAGAGCGCTTCTCTTTTGGACTTGAACTTGACACTGACCAAAGAGTTAAATCCTGCTTCGCACTTTCGCTGGGTTGTTGTGGACAACTATGGCGATTTCCAAAAGAATGCAGAACGTGATTTTGAACTTATTGAAGGCGATTCTTGCGTTAATCAGGGGAAATTGAAAGGTAGTTACCATCACGCACAAGCGCTGAATAAAGCATTATCTTATGTAAAAACACGTTTTGTTTTGATAATGGACCCGGATTTTTTCATCTTTCATGAAAACTGGATCGAAAACATATTGGTGTACATGAAAATTCACAATCTTAGTTTTTGGGGTGCGCCTTACTATCCGGACTTGAACTGGAAACGACGTTATTTTCCAACTGTTTCGTGTATGATGATTGATTTGGAAAAGACAGCCAAAGAAGGGTTGGACTTCACCCCGGAGTTGGATGAATATCACACTTTGTATAGTTATGCCACGCTCACTCTGTTGGGAATTCTTATAGGTAGAATTCCCCCCCAAGTCAGAAAAGTGGGGCGTTCTGTTCTTTCGGATATTGCCATGGTTATCTTGAGAAATCGCTGGATCGCATTGCCGCTGTCAAAATTATTTCCTAGGCGGATTTACCCTAATACGAACATATCGCGTGACACGGGGTTCAAAATCCAAAACTCGTTCGGGAAAAATCGTAGGCATGGCGTTGAAATGCTCAAGCCTTTTTTTGAAAATGACTTGTTTATGAAAAAGAAATCATTTCTAATGAACGTGTTTGCACTGTTATATTATCTGCTTGTGCCAGAAAATCTTTCCATTTATCCCAAGCAGCGCGATTATGTTACCTCTAAACGTTTTCGGGATTTTGGTTTATTTGATGCGCGCGGCGAGTTCGGCTGGGAGGAGTTCTTCTGGAAGAACGAGCCTTTTGCGATACACATCAAAGGCGGCACACGAAAATTCGAGGACATTGGATACGAAAAACTTCGAGGGATTTTGTTTCAACTGGCTGGAAGCCAAGTTGTGATGGACAAAACTGGATAAAGGAATCAACCATGCGAAAATTCACCATTGACGGGCAAACCATCTCTGACACTAGTGACTGCTTCGTCATTGCCGAGATTGGCAACAACCACCAGGGTGACCTGCAAAAGGCAATGGATTTGTTCAAAGCTGCCAAGGAATGCGGCGTGGACGCGGTCAAACTGCAGAAGCGGGATAACAAATCCCTGTTGACAAAAGCAGCATATGACAAACCTTATGACAATGAGAATAGTTTTGGTGCTACGTACGGCAAACACCGTGAAGCACTTGAGTTTGGGCGGCGCGAGTATGTTGAACTGCAAAAATATGCCAAAGAGCTTGGTTTGGTTTTCTTCTCTACCGCTTTCGATTTCAACAGCGCTGACTTCCTCGCTGAACTCGACATGCCGCTTTATAAGATCGCATCGGGTGATTTGATGAACACCCCGCTCCTTAAACATGTTGCGAAAATCGGCAAGCCAATGATCATCAGCACCGGCGGCGGGACAATGGAAGACGTGCAGCGCGCCTATGATGCCATCATGCCCATCAATTCGCAGTTGGCGATATTGCAATGTACCGCCTCTTACCCCGCCGAACCGGAGGATTTGAATCTTCGAGTGATTTCCGCCTACCGTGAAAAGTTTCCCGATGTGCTCATAGGTTTGTCTGACCATGAGAATGGAATTGCGATGGCTGTGGCGGCCTATGTGCTTGGTTCGCGTATAGTAGAGCAGCACTTTACGCTTAATCATACTTGGAAGGGAACTGACCACGCATTCTCTTTGGAGCCGATTGGAATGCGAAAACTGGTGCGCGATTTGCGACGCGTGAAAGTTGCTATGGGTAATGGCGAAAAGAAGATCTACCCGAGCGAAGTCAATCCGATTCACAAAATGGGTAAGAAACTTGTTGCAGCGCGTGATCTCAAAGCGGGTCAGGTATTGACCCGTGGAGACATCGCCATCAAGTCGCCCAGCGACGGTATTCCGCCGTATGAATTGGATAATGTCATCGGCAAAACCCTCACCAAAGACTTGCTTGAGGATGATAACTTCGCATTTGAAAATTTGAAGTAAAAAAGTTCACCACAGAGCGCACGGAGACCACAGAGAAAGAACTTAAAATCTCAGTGCTCTCTGTGGTCTCCGTGGTGGATCACTAAAGGCACAACATGCTCCCCAACCAAATCCCCAATTGGATCGGTACACAAGAACAGCCAACTCAAGTGAATGAGTGGTTCGAAAAACTTAATCCCGCGAACGGACAATTCCTCTGCAAAGTGGCGCGTTCGCGACAAGCTGATATTCAACAAGCCGTTGACCTAGCGAAGAAAGCCCAGCCAACTTGGGCGGATACGCCTGCGGTGCAGCGCGGCATGATCCTGCATAAGATTGTGGTGGGGATGCAAAACCGTCAGAATGAGATTGCTGCCATTGTTGCCGCCGAAACTGGAAAGTCCATGAAAGAGGCGCTGGGCGAGACGGGCGGAGCGATCCAATGCGGATTGTTTTATGCGAGCGAAGGTCAACGTCTGTATGGTCGCACCACCACTAGCGGTACGGCGAATAAATATGCGATGACGATTCGTCAGCCCATCGGCGTGGCGGGACTCATCATTGCCGCGAACACACCGATTGCGAATGTGGCATGGAAAGTTTTCCCGGCGCTCATTTGCGGTAACTCCGCGATTTTGAAAGCCGCCGAAGATACCCCAGCCACGGCTTGGATCTTTGGGCAGATCGCAAACGAAGCGGGTTTGCCCGATGGCGTGCTGAGCATCATGCAGGGATTTGGCGAAGAAGCGGGTGCGCCGTTGGTTGCTCATCAGGATGTGGGCGTGATCAGTTTCACCGGCTCGACCGAAGTGGGGCGCATCATCAACCGTTCGGCGGGGGAACGCTTCGCGCGCATCTCGCTGGAACTGGGCGGGAAGAATCCGTTGGTGGTGTGTGACGATGCTGATCTTGAGAACGCCGCCAAGTGGGTGCTGCTCTCTGCCTTTAGCAATGCGGGACAGCGCTGCGCATCCACGAGCCGAATCATTATTTTTGAATCGGTGTATGAGAAGTTCCGCGATATGCTCGTGGAGAAGACTAAGAAATTGAAGGTCGGCACGGCGGACGATTGCGATTTTGGTGCAGTCATCAACGAAGGACAGTTGCTTGGCATGGTGGATGCCGTGCAAAAAGCAAAGAAGAACGGTGCGACCATCCTTTGCGGTGGCGAGCGCATGACCGATGCCGAGCATAAAGACGGTTACTACATGGCGCCGACTCTCATTGAGAACGTTGATCCGCACGATGAAATTTCGGAGTGTGAGTTGTTTGGACCCGTTGCGTTGTTGTTCAAAGTGAAAGATTTCGAGCAAGCGCTTCAAATGGCGAACGATACGCCTTATGGCTTGACAGCTAGCATTCATACCAAAAGCATTCACCGCGCCACGCGTTTTTATGACAAGGTGCAAACTGGTGTGGCAGTCGTCAATGCCGGGACGCATGGTTCTGAGCCGCACATGCCTTTCGGCGGGCGCAAACTTTCGGGCAACGGTTCACGCGAGCCGGGCACTGAGGCGCTCAATATTTATTCTGAACTGAAAGATGTGTACATCAACATTGACCCGACACAGGTATGAGCAAAGAGAATCCTTCGATCATCGCTTTAATTCCCGCCCGTGCTGGTTCGAAACGCGTGCAGGGTAAGAATATCCGTCTACTGGCGGGGCATCCGCTGATCGCGTACACGATCTGCGCCGCCAAACAAACCGGAATCTTTTCTGATATTCTCGTCTCGACCGACTCTGAAGAGTATGCAGAGATCGCCCGTTCGTATGGCGCGGAGGTTCCCTTCTTGCGCCCGGCTGAGATTGCAGGCGACCTTGCGCTCGACATCGAATGGCTGGACTTTACGCTTCACAAACTGAAAGAGATGGGTCGTGAGTACGATTGCTTCAGCATCCTGCGCCCGACTAGTCCCTTCCGTTTGCCGAGCACCATTCAGCGGGCGTGGAATGCTTTCAAAGCCGAAGAAGGCGTGGACTCGCTCCGCGCCGTGGAGAAGGTCAAGGAACACCCCGGCAAGATGTGGGTGATTCGCGGCAAACGCATGATGCCGTTGCTTCCATTCGGACCG
>CAZLWG010000031.1:0-39816 GCA_964563315.1 uncultured Anaerolinea sp.
AGCCGCCGTCCACTTTTTTGGCGCGGGTTTCCATGCTGGCGGGGTCGCTGCCATGGTTTGGCTCGGTCAGCCCAAAACAGCCAACGAGCTCCCCACTGGCAAGTTTTGGAAGGTATTTTTTACGCTGTTCTTCGGTGCCATAGGTGTAGATGGGATACATTACCAAAGAACTTTGCACGCTCATCGCGGAACGGTAGCCGCTGTCTACGCGCTCGACTTCGCGGGCGATCAAACCGTACGCAACATGATTCAAACCCGCGCCGCCGTATTCTTCGGGAATGGTCGAGCCGAGGAAACCCATGCTTCCCATTTCGGTCAAGATCTCGCGGTGAAAGATTTCATTCCGGTTCGCTTCGAGGATGCGCGGCATGAGTTTGTCCTGACAGTATCGGCGGGCTGTATCTCGAATCATGCGTTCTTCGTCGGTCAGTTGGTCGCTGAAAAGCAGGGGGTCGTCCCATTTGAAGGTTGGTTTGGACATTGGAACCTCGGGGATTGGTGAAGTAGATATTGTGGATTGTATCAAATCCAGGGGGAGGAAATGATTCAGAAAACAGGAACCGGTTTCGGCGGAGAACGAGGCGGATAATCAAAAAGAGGATGCACCTTACTGACAGGCACATCCTCTTATCGCTAATTGCTAAAGGTCATGCAGAACCCGTCAACCAGCCGCGGAGTTCCATGGCTTTGACCACGCGGTCAATGGCGACCATGTAGGCGGCATCACGCATATAAACCTTCTCGGAGGCGCTGCGTTCGAGGACAGCGTTGAAGGCGGAAGTCATCTTCTGGTCGAGTTTTTCGAGCACTTCCTCCTTGCTCCAGTAGAAGTTCATATCGTTCTGCACCTGCTCGAAGTAGGAGGTGGTGACGCCGCCCGCGTTGCAGAGGAAGTCTGGGATGTTGAAGATATTGTTCTTCTTGAAATATTCGTCGGCTTCTGGTGTGGTGGGACCGTTTGCGCCTTCGGCAACGATCCTGACTTTCTTGGATATCTTCTTGACTGTATCGGCGTTGACCTGTCCTTCGAGCGCGGCAGGGATTAGAACATCCGCTTCGAATTCTATCCATTTGTCGCCGTCGCTGACTTCGTAACCGGAATCCTGCGCCTTCTTCTTGTCGATCGTGCCGTATTCGTCTGTGATCGAAAGCAGGAAGCGTGGGTCAATGCCGCCCTTCTTGCTGTAGGTGTATGCCTTCTTGTCATGACGGTCGTAGCAGGAGACGCAGGCAACCGTTCCGCCAAGCATTTCAACGAAACCTATCGCAGCGTATTGTGAGACGTTGCCAAAACCCTGAAGCGCCGCAACAGATTTCTTGGAATCCATGCCGAGGTGCTTCATCGCTTCGCGCACGGTATAGATGACGCCGTAACCAGTGGCTTCTGTGCGCCCGAGCGAGCCGCCGCCGCCGACCGGTTTGCCCGTGAACACACCCGGGGTATATTGACCAACGAGGCGGGAATATTCGTCCATCATCCAACCCATCATCTGCGGAGTGGTGCCGACATCGGGAGCAGGCACGTCATTGCGCGGGCCGATGTTTTTCCACATGGCACGCACCCAGCCGCGGCACAGTTCTTCCTTTTCGCGGACAGAAAGCGTGGACGGATCAACAATGATGCCGCCCTTGCCGCCGCCAAGCGGAATATCCGCCACAGCGCATTTCCACGTCATCCACGTCGCCAAAGCGCGGACAGTGTCCATCGTCTCAGCGGGGTGGAAGCGAATACCGCCCTTATTGGGTCCGCGCGAATCGTTGTGCTGAACGCGAAAACCCTGAAACACTTTCAATGAGCCATCGTCCATGCGCACGGGAATGCGGAAGGAATACTCGCGCATGGGCCAGCGCAATACTTCCGAAACGCCGGCATCCAGTTTGAGTTGTTTTGCGACGCCATCGAATTGTTTTTGCGCCATTTCAAAGGCATTGATTTGTCCTGACATGATGATCTCCTAGAAGGGTTTAGAGAAAAATATAAGCGGGCACCCCGGACGGGGTTGCCCGCTCTGATCACATTGTATGTCCACTTGCCGGGTCATCCGATTAATCCTATAAATCACAATCGCCTTCAAACTTTACACGATTATTAAATTTGCGTCAATATGACAAAAATCCGATTATTTTCGGTAAAAAATGACGGATTCAGATGAATATAACCCCGCCCATTCGTGAAGAGTTTCGCTAATGGAATCCTGGTCGGCATTCCACCGCCTCAGGCTGACTTCAAACTGCTCTCTGTCACGACAAAGGCGGTTTACTTATACGGATAACTTTCCATTTCAACGTCCGGATCGTAATACTTCGACCAGACAGTCGTGACGATCTTCATGATAAGTTCGTAGTGTCCAGACCCACGCCTGACCGCCAATCCTGTATCGAACGCGCCGGGGTAATAATCGTATTCAGCCAGGAGCGTCGGGTCGTCTTGAATCAAAGCAACGGTCTTTGTGTAGGCTGGAGGCGGAAACCAAATTATGTCGGGACTTCTTCGAAAAAGTTCTTCGGAGGAAAAACCGCTGTGAGCAAAGACTGGGTCGTTCAACCCGATCAGGTCAATGATATATATTTGAGGCGACTTCGCCCCTACAAACCCATACTCCGACATTGCGACGCGTGTTCCGGCAGGCAATTGTGAGCTTATCTCAGCCATAGCCGTTATGGAGGTCCACCATCCCAATTTCGTGAACTTACCATCCAGTTCACGAGAGATGGCGCTCTTGTAAATGCGCGGCACAGGCATAAGTCTGGACTCATAGACAATTTCCATTACAGACTGTGAAACCGGAAGAAAGAGAAATACCGCCGCTAATATTGCAACTGCGCCGCGTATCGTGAAATTCAGGCTCAACCTTGGAATGGGATCATGCAATCGTTGATCAAGAACCATAAAACTTCCTATCGCAAAGAATGGCAGGGCGGGAAAATAATATCTCGCCCAAAAACCCATGATCTGTGTGACCGAAAAGAAATAGGCAAAGGTCAAAATCACAGGGACAAAAAAAGCCAGGATCAACCGCCAACTTTTCTTCGTCGCGCTAAAAACCAGGATTACGATGAACGGAAACATTTCCCTGAAAAAGATGAACAGATAACTTACCGGGTTCCATGTGGATCCGTCCCGATAGCCGTCCAAATATCCGGCGCTTTTCGTATAGAACGGTAACGGAAGAGGATCACCGAATATCCAGAACTTCGCCAGCATATCGAGAAGGAGCATCGCTGCAATCGCCAGACCAAACTGAGAGAGCGTCCTGATACGTTCCTCGTGCAAAAAGAACCAGCCGTACATGATTGGAAAAAGAATTGCGTAAACCAGTGTATCTGGTCTTGTTAAAAAACAAACATAGAATGCGATCACCAATTGGGTCAATGAAAAACGAGACGGTTTTCCAACCCACGCAATGGTCGCAACGATCAACAAGGTATTGCACAAAATGGAAAGAGTGGTGTCCATTCCACTGACAGAGTGCAAGCGATAATGATCGGAGGACATCAAAACGATCGTCGCAAAAACAGGAAACAAAAGGCGGTATTTCCTGAAAAATTCCGAAGTCGCTGCTTTAATAGACCCCGCCGTCACTGCTACAAGGACAAGCAATCCGATAACGAAAGAGGATACGGATAAAACAGCTCCATCACCTGCCAGCGGGAAAAGCCAGCGCCCGGTGATAATCACCAAAAGATAAAGGAGGCTAGTAACTCCGTATGTCTGGATTCCATCGGGATTCCAGGCAATTCCGTGCCCATTCAAAAAGTTCACCGCATAACGGATGAACATGTAAGCGTCATCGAATTTTGTATTTATCTGTTCGATCAGGAAAAAGACATTGGGAATTATGAACAGGGTCACAACCGTCAAAGCTAAAATCGCGCGAAGGCGTGTATCCTGCAGGTTTTGCAAAAAATAACCCATTTTCATGCGGGTCTTGTTTTCCTGTTTTGGGGCGGTCTCACAATCAATGATACCCGCTTTCAAAATCGTTTTACCGGAACTTGGGACGACGTTTCTCGAAAAATGCCGAGACCCCTTCGCGGTGCTCCGCCGACCTGCCTGCCTCATCTTGAAGGATTCCTTCATAGTTCAAGACTTCGTCCAGATTGGGCAGGACTGCCTGGTTGAATGCCTTCTTCCCTGCCGCAAACGCTTCACCCGGACCTCGTACCAATTCACCCACCATTTGGTTTACCACACGCTGATAGTTGATTCCGCCCACGCGGTTGACCATGCCCCATTCATACGCCATCAACGCCGAGATGGGTTTGTTGGTATAGAAGTATTCCTGCGCGCGCCCCAAACCAATGTACTTCGGCAAAAACAGTGAAACGCCCGAATCAGGAGCAAGCGCGATGCCGCTAAAACCAACTACAAAATAAGATCGTGAATGTGCAATCCGCAAGTCGCAAGCCAGCGCAATTCCGAATGCTGCTCCTGCGCATGCTCCATTTACCGCCGCAATAACGGGTTTGCCCATCCGCCGGATCTGCAGAATAAGCGGATTGTAGGTCTTCTCCAGATGCTCGCGGTAGGATATCTCGCCCCCGCCTATCTTCATTTCGCTGATATCCTGCCCGGCGCTAAAGACCCTGCCCGCACCCGTAATGACCACGCAGCGTACTTGTGAATCTTTTTCAGCTTCGCCGAGAGCGTTTTGCAGGGCCGTGGTCATTTCGTAGTCGAAGGCGTTGGCGCGTTCGGGGCGGCTAAGGGTCAGGGTCAACGAACCAGCTTGGAGCGAGGAAAGAAGCGTCGTCATTTTTTCAACCAAAAAGTGACAGTCACCCTAAAGGTGACTGTCACTTTCATCGTCCATCTGGTCGTCGTCGCCCGAGTCCATCTCGTATTCGACAGTTTCACCGTCGAGATAGACCCACAGGAGCAGAACGTGCCCTTCCGGGGTTTCCACATTGCGGGCGGCAAGGATGGGGGCGGTTTGCTCCAGCCCCATTTCGTTGCGGTAATGCAGGTGAATGGAATTCTTGTTATGCCAGGCGCTGTAACAACGCTGAACGAGCGCGGGGCCGTTGAAGGTGCGCAGGCGCGTAAGAGCGGGCACGGATAAATTCGGGCTTTCGTTCAAGCCCATTGCCCAGCCGTCGTTGACGTGCTCAAAGACTGGGGGCGGTCCTTCGATAATTGTGATTTTGTCGTCCATAAGATTACCTTTACGATGAGAATATACCACAACTGAATGATGGATTCGCTTCAGAAATTTATCAGAATTGGAATCCGGACAATTGGGTTGGCGGACCGTAACGATCGCTTAGGCTCCCTGCTTGCGGTCTTATAATTACGCCATGTCCAAACTCACTCCAAAAATCATCCTGGAAGGCACCCGGTTGACTTTCAAAACCGACATCGCTTTTGCGCTCAACGAGCATCCACGCATGGTAGGACCGCGTAAATACCGCTATCACTCGCCGCTCATTTCCGGCGAATGGTGTGCATTCACCAACTTTCCTTGGGGGCGCGGACTGATCAACTTCGAGCCGCAGGAAGAAGCGCTCGCCATGGAAACTTACAAAACTTGGGTAAAGCTCTTCGAGTTGCAGCGTTACTATTCATGGATCGTTGATCGCTTCCATCTTTCCACGCGCATGTATCAATTGATGACCCACAGAAAGGACTACGATTTCCGCTGGCTGGAGGAACGTCTGCTTCCGCTCAATTTCCGGCTGGTTATGATGACGCGCTCGCCCGAATCCTTTGCCGCCGCCCGCGCAGAACGGTTGAAGGTTTCCGGCAATCCCTCGCAGTACGATGACTTGAACTTATTCATCGAGGAGCAGAAACTCATTCGCAGGCTATTCGACGAATCGCTTCTCCCCAAACTGGAAGTTGACATCTCCGACAACGATATTCCCGCCGCCGTTGAGCGAATCGCCGACTGGATGGAATCCACGGGCGGGTTGTACATGCAGTCATAACGAGCGCACGATCTCCCGCGCCAGACCAGGTCCGTAATAGATCAACCCCGTATACAATTGCACCAGCGTCGCCCCGAACTCGAGACGGCGTTTTGCGTCACTGGGCTCCATGATCCCCCCGACGCTCACAATCGGGACTTTCCCATTTACAAGATTCACTGTCCGACGAAGAACCGCCTCACTCCGCGCTCGAAGCGGTTTACCGCTCAACCCACCTTCTTCACGCTGATGTCCTGACCTCAATCCCTCGCGCGCCAGAGTTGTATTCGTCAATATGATTCCGTCCATTTCCGCGCGAAGAATGACATCCACAGCATCATCCATTTCTTTCTCCGTCAGGTCGGGAGCAAGTTTCACAAGGATCGGAAGCCGCTTTTGCAGATTCGCCTCCTCCAATTGCCGTTGTTGATGGATTTGCGCCAGTAGACCCTCCAGCGCATCCCGTCCCTGCAATTTACGTAACCCCACCGTATTTGGCGAGCTGACGTTGATCGTCAGATAATCGGCATAGGGGGCAAATATCTGCACAAGAGAAAGGTAATCGAAAACGGCTTCCTCATTCGGCGTGGACTTGTTCTTTCCGAGGTTTACACCGACGATGGTAGGCTGTCGATCCGGAAGGACGCCAAGCGCGCGCTGAAGCAAATTGACTTTATCCACAGGCTTGAGCCGCCTACGCACAGAGTCTGCGCCGCGCCCGGGAAACCCCATGCGGTTGATGACCGCTTCATCTTCGATCAAACGGAAAACGCGCGGCTTTGGATTACCTGCCTGCGCCATGGGTGTGACTGTTCCCACTTCCACATGGCCAAACCCAAGTGCGGCGAGTCCCGCAATTGCAAGCCCGTCTTTATCGTATCCAGCTGCGAGCCCAACCGGATTTTTGAAGCGCAGCCCAAAAGCTTCCACCGGCTTTTCCGGCGCGTGGTATATCCTCCGCAGCGACCAAGTCAACGGGGCGGACGCTCCTGCAAGGCGCAATGCAAACAACGTGAGCGCGTGTGCGCGTTCTGGATCAAGACGGAAGAGAAAAGCCCGAATCAGAGGGTACACTAGCGCGCCTTTTTGTGGTTCTTCAGCATTTCAATAGCCTTCACGATGCGTCTTTGTCTGGTTTCATCCTTTTTTGCTTCGTTGATCCATGTCACATATTCGCGTTGATGTGCATAGGACAGCTTGTCGAAAAACGCCTTTGCCTCCCCATCCCTCCTCAATGCTTTCAGCAATTCATCAGGGATTTCAAGCACGCGCGGCTCGGTATCCATCTCCACAACGATCTGGATTTCATCGCCGAAGGTTTTACCAATCTTTTCACGGATGGATTTCAAGATGATGAGGATATGATGTTCTCCTCCCATGCGCGTCAACACGCCGCGATAGGAAACGCCTTCGATGATCGCCTTGACCTTGGGTTTCTTCGACCCAAAAACCCCTTCCACATCGAAGGGAATCTCTACAAACGCGCCGCCTCCTCCCGCATTTTGGATGACGGCATTGAACGCGCGTTTTTTGGTCATATTCATCATCCTTCCAAAAACTTCCTTGTCGCTTCTATCTTTGTTTTTTCCACTTTACCAGCTTCCTCCCAATAATTGAGCATCTCCGAGATCGTCAACACTGCATGTAATTGGTACCCAGCCTGCTCCAGAGACTCCTTTGCTCCGGATTGACGATCCACCAGCACGACGACATCTTTCACAAACAATCCTGCGCTGGTCAATTTTTCGATGGCTTCGAATTTACTCCCTCCTGTGGTGGCAAGATCATCAATGATGACAACCGTCTCGCCCGGATGGTATTCGCCTTCGATATCCGCTTTTGTGCCGTAGGATTTGGCCTCTTTGCGCGGATAGATCATGGGATAGTTGCCCTGCAAGGAGATCGCCGTTGCAATCGGGATCGCCGCATAGGGCAAACCCGCAATGCGATCAAATGTCAATTCTTTCAACCATGGCAGATATGCCGCGCCAACTTGTTCCAGTAATTTTGGATACGAAATGATCTGACGCAAGTCAATGTAAATGGGGGACTTCAACCCTGATTTGAGCGTAAATTCGCCGAATTTGATACAGCCCGCTTCGAGGAGCTCATCGGCAAGTTTCGATAACAAGGTATCTCCCTGCAGAGACGGCGCCCATTTTTCAGTCATGTATTCATCCTGGTCTTCAACTCATGTTTGATACGCAAAATCTCATCGCGTATTTCGGCCGCAGCCTTGCCGGGATGATCCGCGCGGGAAATGGCGCGCGAAATGGGGAGAAGCAAACCCTTGCCGTCTTCGCGTAAACCGGATTTCAAAGTCAATTCCAATTCGCCGCCTTGCGCGCCAACACCGGGCGCTAGAAACCACAGATCCGGCACGGCGGCGCGTATCATTTCCATAATCTGCGGATGTGTTGCGCCAACGACAATTCCAACATTATTCTTTACGTTCCATTCCTGCGCCAGTTTCGCCACGTACACATACAACGGCATTGGCATATCGGAGCCCATCGGCATGACGAGCAGGTTTTGCAGATCCATCGAGCCGGCATTCGATGTTTTACATAAGACAAATATGCCTTTTTCCTGATTCTGGATGAACGGTTCGACGGAGTCTTTACCAAGATAAGGATTAAGCGTGATGCAATCCACGCCGAGCGTTTCAAATGCGGATTGGGCATACGCCTCCGCTGTTGACGATATGTCGCCCCGCTTCGCATCCAGGATGATTGGAATGCGCGACCCCACCCGGTCTGATTCTTCGCCGATAGCTTCGATGAGTTGCTTCAACGCTTTCCAACCTTCAGCGCCGAATATCTCAAAGAACGCCGCGTTGGGCTTGAATGCCGCGGCATAACGGGAGGTTTGTTTGACCAGATTCAGGCAAAAGGTCAGGGCAGAGGCGGCAGTGTGGTTTGGCAGGTCGGAGACGTGTGGGTCGAGTCCCACACACAGCAGAGAGGATGAATCGTCAACTCGTTTTTCCAGAAAAGTAAAAAAGGATTCCATGGTATTCCTTGTCAAAGTAAGACCCTAAAGGGATCCCTTTAGGGTCTTGTATTTTACTCAACAAACGTCTTCCATTTGTTCAGGTTTTCCTGAATATAGAGTCTTCCCTGCCAGCCCTGTTGATCCCAGAAGAAGGGATTCCAAACGTTTGCGCCGTAGCCTCGACATTCCGCAAAAAGGAAGTCGGCGGGGATGGTATCGGGCAAGTCGCAGATCGGAGAGTCTTTTCCGCCACGCACGACGGGGACATTGCCGTAACGTGTGTTGATCAGGTTCGGAGTGGGGGTGCAATCCTCCTCCCACGAACCAAAGACATCAGCATCGGGAAGGCGGCAAATGGATTTGTCTTCGATTCCCGCGAGGGCATACGTATAGGCGTCGAAGATTGTTCCATCGGGATGAAGTAACCGCACGGTATCGCCTCCGTCGCTAAGCAGGATGTTGGTTTGGGATGCATAAAATGCCACACGTTCTCCCGGTTTCAAGGTGACATCGGGCAATGTGAATGGGTTTGAACCCAATTTGTCCTTGTCGTCCAATTTCCAGCCTTTTAGGTTGATGTCAACAGGCCCGTGGTTTTTTATTTCAATGAATTCGTCGAAGACATCCACCCTGCCGTCTCGATTCCAGTCGTACCCGGGGCGGGGGAGGAACTCATTGATAAAGGGTCTCCCAATTGGCGGGGGAAGGGTAGGTGTACGGGTGGGTGTGCGAGTGGGGGTGGACGTACGCCGGGGCGTAGGAGTTCGGGTTATGGTGGGCGTACGGGTAGGGGTAGGGGTTGGAGTTGGGGAATTACTGCTTTTAGGCGTTCCTAGGATGTCTCCGCCATTCGCATTCTTTCCATTCTTCTTAACACCCGTATTTGTCTGCCATGTAGAGTCGCTCTCAGCGGATGTGCCAACTCTTTCCATGGTTCCATATGTGGTGGAACTTCCTTTAGGCCATGAACCCCCGTTGCCGTTGGCGGTATCTATGATCTTGTTTGAAGCATCATATAGGGTAAGCGCTTCACCCGTATTGGAAAGCGCATTACCAGTGTAAATTTGATCTGCGGGGATGTCGGATACGGTGGTGTCATCAGAGAGAGTGGATCCGCGTTCGAGCAGAAAGTAGTCTTTGGCGAAGATGATCCCATTTAGAACAATATTGGGAGTCCCGTCAGATGATTTTAAACTCCAGCCGGAAAGGTCAATATTCTTATTGCCGGGGTTATAAAGCTCGATCCACTCGTCGTCGGAAAGACCGGAAGCCGTACCAGCCCAGGCAACCTCATTGATAATGACTGATCTTACATTAGACGGGGTTAGAGTTATGGTGGGAGTGAGAGTGGGAGACGGGGTAAATGTGAGAGTGTTCGTAGGCGTTGGCGTGTGTGTGACGCCATATCCCCAATTAAGGCTTCCGGGCGTGCCGTAAATATCATTTCCGGCGGCATCCAGCGCAGTGAAATTCGTATCGGCAAAGGATACCCATGCAAGCGTCTCATCAGCGATCACGCCCATGCGTTCCATGCTTCTGGGCGGAGAGACTGTCCCTGCGGGCCACGCGCCGCCATCCGAATTGGCGGTACCCACAATTGTGCCATCGGGGGCGCGAAGGCGAAGGATTTCACCGGAATCTGCCAATGTTCCGAAGAAAATCAAATCATGGTTTTGATCTGTCACTCCCGAATGCCCGCGTTCAAGAAGATAATAGCCACCAGCCAATATACTCCCGCTTAACGTGATGTCTGGACTGCCATCCTCCGCGACCAGACGCCAGCCAGTTAGATCAATGTCCGTTGCGCCGGGGTTATGCAGTTCGATCCATTCGTCATCGGAAGAGGCAACTGTCCCTGACCAGGCGACTTCGTTGATGAGGATCATGAGTGATGTGTAGGGGCAATTCCCCAAAATCGTTGTATTATCTATAGCCAGTGTTCCCGTGGCTCCGGTTGCTCCATAACCGTATAATCGAAATCTGGCATTAAGGTTATTTTCAAGCGCAGTAATCGAAGATAAATCTACGGAAACCGAACGAAAAGTAGCGTCATTAATTAAAGATAACGTACTGAAATAAGTATAATTCGTGCCATCTGTGGAATAATGTATTTCAAGTATGGTTGGTCCCGTAGATGTAGAACGATAATCAAAATTCAGAGAAATGGAACTGCGTCCTGTTGTATCAACTTGAAAATCAATATAAGCAGTAGTATCCAAAACCCCGGTATTCCAACTTGAAAAAGAAATCGATGTTCCACTCAAGAAAGTATATGGCGGCGGAGTAGATGGATTCAATCCCGTCCCGCTTGAGAAGGTACCTACTCCAGTTGATGGCGTTACTATATTGCTAAAAGTCCATTGGGTAATAATCGGATCAGGGCAAACCACCACCGGCTTCGCCTCCGCAACGCTCAAATGCGGAGCGAAGGTCCCCGCACAGAAACCTATGAGCAGGGATAACACAAGCAGGTAGCGCGGGAACGTATTCCAATTTCGCATGGGACTTGTCGGCGTGGAGAAGGCTCACGTGCAGGATTCTGGTGTCAGCGGGGTGTGAGGCGGATATCCACGATGCGATTATACCTGTCGCATTTATATTCTGGAATGAGGCGGGACAATATAGTCCACCCTGTATTCGAATATCAACCAATAAAGTGGAGGTTTATACTAAAATTGAAACGCCGCCTTTTTTTCAGGGAGTTGGGTTGCGCGGTTCGACCACCAGTTTGATCGCTGTGCGAACCTTATCTTCGATCTCCACATCCACGAACTCGGGGACGCAGACCACATCGATCCCATCGTTCTTGAGATAGTTGGAGGCAAGCACCAGCGCTTTCACAGCTTGGTTGACGGCACCTGCTCCAATGGCTTGCACTTCTGCCCGTTTGTGCTCGCGGATGACACCCGCGATCGCCCCAGCGACTGCAGAGGTACGGGAGTTGGCTGAAACCTTGATCATATCCATGGCAACCTCCCAAGGTTGGCAAAGAGGGGACAGACTTACAAGTGGATTGTACAGGAATCCCATATTTGATTCAAGCAGTATATAAGTATGATTATGGATTCGTAATAATAGTAGGGGCTGTGGATACTGGGGATAAACATGATTTCATCCCATATATGGCATGAAATACTCCGCCTCCCCCAGACCTGCTGTTTGACAGCCTTCCATAATTGATCAAACCTGTGGACATATTCTGGATAATTTATCCACAAAAATCCGGTCATTTCTGACCAGATTTCCGACTCTTCCATATTTTGGATTAGTTGATAACTACCCCCCATATATGGGGGTATGGTGTACTTAATTCGTCAGACATATTTTCCAAGAAAAGGGGGTGTTGTCCACAGGGAGGGGCAGTTTTCCACAGTTTAGGGGCAGTTATCCACAGATTTTGGGGGGCTAAGGCGTTTTCTTGTCTAAACAAATATCCCAAGATATGGGGTCATCAACCACATATTTCGGATAGTAATAAGAAACTATCCTCTCACATTCCTTCCAAAGCCTTGCGGTGCGATAATTTTCCCTAATTCAAAGACCGTCTCTCCGCGCAGGACAACTTTATGGACTTTGCCCTTTACTTTCCAACCTTCGAACGGAGTCCAAGCGCAACGCGTGAAATGATTTACAGCTTTGATCTCATATTCGGCATTTTCGTCCACTTCCACCCAGGTTTCAGGCTGGTCGGGCAGGTTGAAGATGCGTTTTGGGTTGGTGTGCAGTTTTTGAACAAGATCGTTCACCGTTAATCGATTTTCGTTCACGGCTGTAAGCAGTAAAGGAAGCATTGTTTCCAAGCCGGGAAAGCCGGGCGGAGGGTTATCGCCGTCTTTTTCTTCCAGTGTATGCGGGGCATGGTCTGTGGCGAAGCAGTCGATGACATTGAGATTTGTCCACAGGCTATCCACATCTTCCTGAGTTGCCAGGCGTGGGCGAACATCGAGCCTTCCTTCACCCCTATCCTCTCCGCCGCTTGAAGAGGCGGACTCCTTGGTCATAAACAAATGATGAGGACAAACCTCGCAGGTGACTTTTAAGCCCTTTTCTTTGGCGGCTTTGATAAGCAATATTTCTTCTTTTAGAGAGACGTGCGCGATGTGAACGGGTCGGGCATAGATTGCGGAAAATAGAATCGCTGCCGCCATCGTCCGGCTTTCGGAGTGCATGACCAATGGCGCAGACTTTGGGAATTTCTGGAAATGCGGCGTCCAAAGAGTCATGTCGTCGAGACGGAGTTCGCCAAAGGTGGAGTCAAGGTACATCTTTAGCCCGGCAGCTTTCGGCGCGAGGGAAGCGGCGATGTCTGAATTGTCGGGACCTGCACCAATATATTGACCATAGTCGCAACGGGCTTTTGCCTTCGCGGCAACCAACGCGAGGGTGAGAGTTGTTTCGTCGAAGATGGGCGGCTTGGTGTTCGGCATGGCAAGGATGGTGGTCACGCCGCCAGCTAGCGCCGCCTGCGTGACAGTATCCCAATCCTCTTTGTGAGTTTGTCCAGGCTCGCGCACATGGACGTGAGGGTCGATCAATCCGGGAAGTTTGAGCATGAAAACAGTATATTGCGAATGGAGAATAACGGGAAGATTCAGTTGAGAATGGGAAAGAACCTCTGAAACAGAAGCGGGCATGGGCTGAGAGCGAAGCGGGAATTAAGAGCATTGTCACTTTGTCCCAAATATCACGGATGATATAATCCAGCAAAATTCCAATTGTTTGAAGAGAGGTACGATGGCATACGTCAATGTTAAAGTCCCCGAAGGCGGGGCGAAGATCAGCATCAAAAACGGAAAGTTACAGGTTCCTGATAATCCGATCATCCCGTTTGTGGAAGGCGACGGCACCGGGCGGGATATTTGGCGCGCTTCGGTGCGCGTGTTCGATGCGGCAGTGGAAAAGGCATACGGCGGCAAGCGCAAAATTCATTGGATGGAAGTGTACGCAGGTGAGAAGCCGTTCAAGATGTTCCAAACCTGGCTTCCCGATGAAACCACTGAGGCGTTCAAGGAGTTTTTGGTCGGCATCAAAGGACCTCTGACCACTCCCATTGGCGGCGGTATCCGCTCGTTGAATGTTGCTTTGCGCAAACTGCTCGATCTGTATGTCTGTCAGCGTCCGGTGCGTTGGTACAAGGGTGTGCCTTCGCCGGTACGACACCCCGAATATGTGGATATGGTCATCTTCCGCGAGAACACTGAGGATATTTATACCGGTATCGAATTTGCAAACGGAACGGAAGAGAACAAAAAGTTTAAGGAAATGTTCAAGCAAGCCTTCCCGAAAGAGTATGCCAAGATGCGCTTCCCCGACTCAGCCGGAATTGGACTTAAACCAGTATCTGTGGAAGGCACTGAAAGATTGGTTCGCGCCGCGATCCAGTGGGCGCTGGACAATAAACGAAAGAGCGTGAACTTCGTCCACAAGGGCAACATTATGAAGTTCACCGAGGGCGCCTTCAAGGATTGGGGCTACACGCTTGCCAAACGCGAATTCCGCGACAAGATCGTCACTGAGCGTGAAACGTGGATACTTGGCAATAAAGAAGCCAACAAAGAATTGAGCGTGGAAGAAAACGCCAAAATGATCGACCCCGGCTTCGACATGATGAGTCCTGCACAGCAGGGCGATATCAAAGCTGAGGTGGAGGAAGCGCTCAAGTTGTGGGACACGCACGGCGACGGCAAGTGGAAGAAGATGCTGTTGATCAAAGACTCCATTGCGGATGTTTCACTGCAGTTCACAATCATCCGCCCGCGCGATTACGATGTCATCGCCACCATGAACCTGAACGGTGATTACCTCTCTGATGCGCTTGCCGCGCAGGTGGGCGGTATCGGTATCGCCCCGGGTGCGAACATCAACTATGAGACAGGTCATGCCATCTTCGAAGCAACGCATGGCACCGCACCCAAATATGCCGATCTCGATAAGGTCAATCCCGGCTCGGTCATCCTCTCCGGTGAGATGATGCTGCGTTACATGGGTTGGACCGAAGCCGCAGATTTGATCGTAAAGGGCATGGAAGGCGCCATCAATGCCAAGACCGTCACCTATGATTTTGCCCGTCTGATGGACGAAGCAAAAGAGATCAAATGCTCCGAATTTGGCGACGAAGTCATCAAACACATGAGCTAAGTCGATCAATAAAAATTAAACAAAAATCGGGACTTTATAAGTCCCGATTTTTGTTGTTTGTTGCAATTTACTTTATGGCGCCGGCGTCACCTCAGGAGTGGGGGTAGTGGATAATGCCCCTGCTTCCGCCGCCGTTTGCGGCATGCCGTTCATGATCCAGTGAACGAAAACATCCACCACGTTTGGTTTCAAGGCTCGGGTGGGCGGCATCACGCCGATGATCTCCTCGCCGTTCTCATCCAAGATCGTATGTTCCTGAATGGTTTGAAGGAGATAACTGTTCTCGTCTCCGGCGATGATATTGTTGGCAACATTGTCACCAGTGGCAAGGATTTCTTCGTATGAGGTCATCAGGTAGTTGTTGTTATCCTTGCCTGCGCGGTGACAGGAGATGCAGTAGCGTTTGACGATGGGCTGGATGTGGACATCGTATGACGGGACTTCGCCCTCTGCCAATGGCGGGAACAACGGCTTAAGCGCCTCTTCCGGGACCTCGAACCTGTCATCCCACATATAACGCATGAACACACCGATGTAATCTATCTCGCTCTTCGACAGTTCGCCGCCGTAGGTCTTGCCGAATGGAGGCATGCCCGCGTTGGGTCGCCCATAGGCGATGACTTCGACCATGGCGGAGTCAGTGATCGTGTAGAGCACGTCGCGGCTGTTGATGGGAGTGATCTTCTCGCCTTCGAGTCCTTCCACGCCTTCGATGACGGCAATCGAGCCGTCGTCGCCGTGACATTCCGTACAGTGAATCGAGTACAAATCCTGCCCGGCGAAGATCTGCTCCACGAGCGTGGTGGCGACTTCGGTTTCTTCTGCGTGTTTTTCGGGCGCGAGAGCAAGAACCGTCCCTGAGATAAGGATCATCGCAACAGCAGCCAGGCTTGTCGTCCAGATCATGAGGCGGTTATTCGATTTGAAGACGAAGAGCAGGAAGTAGGCAATCACGGGGATGAAAATCCCAGTAACGGTTTGCAATATTCCCAATAAAGTCGAACCGTCCTCGGAGACGGTCGGCACTTCAGACATCAGGGTCAATAGCACGATGCCAACCACCATGATGGTCATGATCGAAATGGATAGAACGCGCTTGTTGTAGTAGCGATGCAGGTTTTTTTCGATGAAAGGGATGAGCGTTAACACGCCAAGCGCAATGGTTGGAACAAGTACCGTGGCGAGCCATTCGATCTTGCCGATGAGCGGAAGTTGACCGTAGAGAGCGAGGAATTTGAAAAGGAAAAGGAAATACCATTCCGGACGCGGGATGTAGGAGGCGTCGCTTGGGTCGGCTTTCGGTTCGGCTGGAACTCCGATGAATGTGGCGAGCAGCAGTAGCAGAACGAAGATGGCCAGCGACATGATGAGGTCTTTGAAGATGGTATCGGGCCAGAAACGTTCGCCTTTGTCGAGATGGCGTTCGTAGCGTTCGTTGATCTGTTTTTTTGTTTCGTCGTTCATCGTTAATCTTCCTCCGTTGGGAAGTTTGACTCGCCGTGTTTGATGATCAGGAACAGGTGAACACCGATGAGGGCGGCAAGGACGGCAGGAATGATCCAGATGTGGGCGGAGAAAAAGCGCTGGAGGGTGAGGGCGCTGAGTTCGGGTCCGCCGCGCAGGGCTTTGAGGATGAATTCTCCGACGAAGGGAACTGTCCCTGCGATCTGCGTGCCGACGACGGTTGCCCAGTAGGATTTTTGATTCCACGGGAGCAGGTAGCCGGTAAAGCCCATGCCCAAAGTGGCGAGGAAAAGTCCAATGCCGATCAGCCAGGTCAGTTCGCGGGGGTATTTGAAGGAGGCAGTATAGAACACGCGCAGCATGTGGATGAAGACAAGGATGACCATGAGGGTTGCGCCCCAATGGTGAATGCCGCGTATCAGCCAGCCAAACGCGACTCCTTCCATGATGTATTGGATGGAATCGTAGGCGTGATCGGGAGAGGGCGTGTAGTAAACGGTAAGAAAAATGCCCGTCAGCCCCTGCATGATGAAAAGGAAGAGGCTTGCCGAGCCGAGCGTGTTCCACCAGGTTGTCTTTGGTTCGGGGCGGTCGAGCAGGTTGGTGTACAAGTCGTTGAAGCCAATGCGTTCATCGAGCCACATGTAAATGTTTTTCCACATAATCAACCTTCCTTGAAGAAGATTTCGATGATGCCATCTTCGGTAATGCGGTGTTCTTCGTAGACATCCAGCGCGCGCGGGGGAGGTCCATCCAGCACTTCGCCTTCGATGTCGAATTTGGCGTCGTGGCAGGGGCAGAGGTAGGCATTTGCTTCTGCCGACCAGTTCACAGTGCAGGCGAGATGTGTACAGCGGCTGTTGAGGATGAGCAGGTCGGCGGGGTCATCCGATTTGCGGACGGCATATCCGCCGAAACTGCTGGCAGTCCGCTCCCACCCGTTGACCTGGACGCGCGTGAAAGAGAATGGATAGGGGACATCGGTTTGCATGTCGTCGAATTTTCCGATGGGAATCCACGCCTCTTTTCCACCCTCGCGCAGTGCGGGGTCTATCAAATAATAAACGGCGGGAAGACCGATCACTGCGCCGATCAGTCCACCCACGATTCCCGTCGTTACCTTGATGAAATCGCGGCGGGAAAGTTCATTCGAACCGGACATATTGCGCCTCCTGGAAAGGATGTGTTACGTTTGCCGTGGCGGGGGTCATGAATAAGGAAAGGCATTTCAATTAATAGCAGCGTGAATTGGATTATAAAGGTCTTCGTCCGCTTTTTTGAAGGATGGCTGATAATAAAATAACTAGGATGTTTGTCACCTTTATTATTCTTGATTCGCCTCATTTTGCGATTCCATTGGTTAAAGAGTAAAATAGGCGCTGGCAACATACAATATCCGGGCGAGATTGCACACAGATCTTCCTAAAATTCTATCGGAGGCATAGATGGGCTTGAAACGAGATGTGAGCCTTTCGGCGGGGTTGCGTTATAAAGGACCTGCGGGGTACCTGACGTATATCCTGCACCGCATTGGAGGGCTGGGCATGGCGATTTTCATTGCCATGCACATCCTGGCGTCGTTTGTCGGCGGCAGGACGGGGGGATTTTTGAACGGCATCTACGAAAACTGGGCGTTCCAAATCTTCATATTTTTCTGCGCATTATTCCATGCGATCAATGGACTGCGCATCACCATTCTGGACCTGTGGCCGAAACTGCTGGACTACCAGACCGAAGCCATCTGGATCGAATGGGCGGTGTTCATTCCGCTCTTTGGACTTTCGGTCTACGTAATCCTGATGACGGCGTTGGGAGGCTGATATGGCGACAAAATCGAGACAACTTTCCCTCAAGCAGCGCGGCATGATGAACTTTGAAGCCGTCATGTGGATCTTCACCCGCCTCTCTGCCTTGGCCATATATGGTTTGATCCTCGTGGGGTTGATCGGCGCCTTGATCATGGGCGCGCGCAACAACATGAATTTCGCGGACGTGATGCGCTGGGGCTTCATGCCGAATGTGACTCATGTCCAAAGCACGGACTTGCAGGAGCTCGATCCCTGGATGTCGCCGTTCTGGAAGTTGACCGCCAGCGTGTTGCTGCTGGTCGCTTCGGCGCATGGCATTCACGGGCTTGTCGTCATTGCAGATGATTACATCGCAAGCAAGGGCGGGCGGAATGTTGCCCGTTTGCTCAGCATTGCCTTTTTAATTGCAATGATCGGCATGGGCTTGTGGCTCATTTGGACTTCATAAATCAATTAAACACGAAGGACACCAAGGTCACGAAGATAAAACCTTGTGTTCCTTTGCGCCCTTTGTGGTGAAAAAATCAGGAGCAATTTTTCATGGCAAATGTTCATCAATTCGATGTAGTGGTCGTTGGGGCGGGCGGCGCAGGCTTGATGGCCGGCTTGTACGCCTCGCGTACGGCAAAGACCGCCGTCATCAGCAAGTTATATCCCACACGCTCGCACACAGGCGCGGCGCAGGGCGGAATTTCCGCCGCGCTGGGTAATTATGAGGAAGACAAACCCGAGTGGCACATGTACGATACGGTCAAAGGCTCGGATTATCTCGGCGATCAGGATGCCATCGAGTTCATGTGCGACGAGGCAATTGACGCAGTGCTCGAACTCGAACACATGGGTCTGCCCTTTGACCGCACTCCCGAAGGAAAAATTTCCCAGCGGCCTTTCGGCGGGCATACGAACAATGAAACGGGCAAGCCTGTGCGCCGCGCGGCGCACGCCGCAGACCGCACCGGTCATATGATCCTGCAAACGCTGTACCAGCAGTGCCTGAAGAACAAAGTCAATTTCTTCGATGAATATCAGGTACTTGATTTCATCATGGTCAACGGCAAGGCGGCGGGTGTGGTGGCGGTGGAACTTGCCACCGGCGAACTGCATACCATCCATGCAAAGGCTGTCATCTTTGCCACCGGCGGGCATGGACGCATCTTCGAGGTCACATCCAACGCCTACGCTTACACCGGTGACGGCGCGGCGATCCTGCTTCGCCGTGGCATTCCGCTGGAGGACATGGAGTTCTTCCAGTTTCACCCGACAGGCATTTACAAACTCGGCATTCTCATCACGGAAGGCGTGCGCGGCGAAGGCGGTGTGCTGCTAAACGGAAAGGGGGAACGTTTCATGCCGAAATATGCGCCGACCGTGAAAGACCTCGCCTCACGTGATGTGGTCAGCCGCGCGATCTACACCGAGATTCGCGAAGGGCGCGGCGTGAACGGCAAGAACTATGTTTATCTGGATATCCGCCCGGAGAGTGTGAACAAATATGCCGCAGAGGACGGACGGACGAATCCCGACGGCTCACCCTACGTCATTACGGCTGATACTGTTTTGAAGAAGATTCCTGACATTGTGGATTTTTGCCGCGTCTACCTCGGCGTGGACCCTGTGACGCAGGTCATGCCGATCCAGCCGACGGCGCACTACACGATGGGCGGCATCCCGACGAATAAATTCGGTGAAGTGGTGATCGACGACAGGAACACGGTGTTGCCAGGTCTGTATGCGGCGGGTGAATGCGCGTGTGTATCGGTGCATGGCGCAAACCGTTTGGGGACGAATTCCCTGCTCGACCTGGTTGTCTTCGGCAAGCACGCAGGGTTAAAGGCGGCGGAGTACGCGAAAACAGCCAACTTCGAGACTCTGCCTGGGGACGTGGAATCAGATGCGAGGTCCGCGTTTGAGGCGCTGCGAAATGGGTCGAAAAAGGAAAACGCGTTCGACTTGTCCAATGAGTTGAAGAAAGTCATGTTCGAGGACGTCGGCATTTACCGCAGCGAAAAAGGAATGACCGAGGCATTGAACAAAGTGCGCAAACTGAAGGAACGCTTCAAGGATGTGGGCGTGACCGACACGGGAAAAATCTTCAACACCGAACTGCTGAATGCATGGGAACTTGGCAACCTGCTCGATATTGCAGAAGTGGTCGCGATGAGCGCGTTGAACCGGAAAGAATCGCGCGGCGGACATTCACGCGAGGATTACCCCGAACGCGACGACCAGAACTGGCTGAAACATACATTGATCGCAAAGAAGAACAACAATCTTGAGATCAGTTACAAGCCGGTGGCCATCACGAAACATCAGCCGAAAGCCAGAGTGTATTAGAGGTTAGCATGGAAGTTACAGTCAAAATTTTCCGTTACAACCCCGAGAAGGACCAGCGCGGCAATTATGTGACCTACAAGGTGGAAGCCGATCCGAACGACCGCATATTGGATGTGCTCGAATACATCAAAGGCAAAGAGGACGGCACGCTTTCGTTCCGCCGTTCGTGCGCGCACGGCATTTGCGGTTCGGACGCGATGCGCATCAACGGGCGCAACATGCTGGCGTGCAAGACACTGATCCGCGATGTGGGTACGAACATCACGGTGGAGCCTTTGCTTGGTTTGAAGATCGCCAAGGATTTGATCGTGGATATGGAGCCGTTCTTCGATAACTACAAGAAGGTGCTTCCCTATTTCATCAACGACAGCCCGCTTCCCGAAAACGGACGCGAACGTTTGCAAAGCCCCGAAGAACGTGCGCGCTTCGATGAAACGACGAAGTGTATCCTATGCGCGGCTTGCACCACGTCCTGCCCGTCGTACTGGGCGAACGGCGAGTATTACGGTCCCGCCGCCATTGTCACCGCACACCGCTTCATCTTCGACAGCCGCGACGAAGCCGCGGGCGAACGCCTGCAAATCCTCGCCGAGACGGACGGTGTGGCGCGCTGCCACACCGCCTATAACTGCACCGAAGCCTGTCCGCGCGAGATCAAGATCACCCGCGCCATCGGTGAGGTGAAGATGGCGATGGTGACAGGGAAGTTGGATTAGCACCATCGCTCGGTAATCAGTAAACTGTGACCAGAAAACCGCGTCTGAGAGGATGCGGTTTATTTTTAACATTGGAGGTATGAATGAACGTTTTAAAACTTGCGGCGTTTTCACAGAATGGAAAGGGCGGCAATCCTGCCGGGGTGGCGTTTTACGATGACATGCCCGCTGAAGCGGAGATGTTAAGAATCGCCAAAGAGGTCGGCTATTCGGAAACGGCATTTTTGGTAAAGCAAGGCGATGGCTGGCGCGTGCGATATTATGCGCCCGAAATGGAAATCCCTTTTTGCGGTCATGCCACCATTGCACTTGGCGCGGCGCTTGGCGAGCGTTTCGGCATTGGGGAGTACAAACTGTTCCTGAACGACAGCTCGATCACCGTGCGCGCCGAAAGACTGGGTGATAACGTCTTTGGCGCGACACTGCACTCGCCCGCGACTCATTCGGAAGATGTTCCGAAGGATTATTTGGATAAAGTTCTCGCCTCATTCCACCTGACGCCTGCCAGGCTCGACCCAGCCTTTCCACCCCGATTCGCGTCCGCGGGCGCAAAACATTTGATCCTTTTTTTGAAGGAACGCCAAATGCTTGCAGACATGAACTACCCGTTCGATGAAGTCCGCGCGCTCATGAGCGAACAGGGACTGGTCACGATCAGTATGCTCTGGCGCGAAACCGATGAAGTGTTCCATTCGCGTAACGCCTTTGCCTCGGGTGGAGTCTACGAGGACCCGGCAACCGGAGCTGCAGCAGCAGCGCTGGCAGGCTATTTACGCGACATCAATTGGAATGGACCGACCTCCTTCACCATTCTGCAGGGTGAAGACATGGGCGTGCCATCGCGTTTGATCGTGAGTTATACGCCGGAAGCAGGCGGGAGTGTGGCGGTCAGCGGTGAGACGAGATATATCAAAGAGTAAACCAAGTCATTGCGGGTTCAAAAACGAGCTCGCAATGACATTTCCCCGGCTATAATTGCCCCATGAGTCATCCCCTCGACCGTTTCATTCTTGGCATTCCGCGTTTATATATCAAGCAATTCCCATATGCATGGATCGTTTTTATCGCGCTTTGGGCATGGCCCCCCGGACTTCAGCTTATCTTTTTGTTTATCATCCTGCTGGGTTATTTTTTACTGGCGTGGCAATACAGCGCATGGATGAGGTCCATGCGGGGCAAACATGCCCCCGAGGGAGGAAAATTCTACGTCGACCGACCAGCCGTCCCGTTGAAACGAAGCGCAAGAAATATTGCAATCCTGATTGCGGCGGGCGGCGCAGGGGCATATTTTTTGCAGGGTCAATTCGGGTTGACGTTCTGGCAGTTGTTCTTGATCATTTTGGGATTCACGCTCATGTATCGGAACGCATTGTTCTTCGGCGCTTCGGTTACGTACTTTATTTCCGCCACAGGCATTGGAATTTTCCACGCGCCGGGGCATTTGGATTACCGCCTGTTCTTCGAGTTCAATGAGATCAGCCGCATCGAACGATGCGCATATAAGGATGATTTGAGTTGGGCGAATTTTTTGCGCGTGCCAAACCCAAAAGATGGGCTGCTCCTCACGCCGAAGAATCCGAACGGCTTTTCAAGGCGCATGAGAAAAATATTCATTGCGCCGATGGATATCGAAAAGTTCCAGGAACAACTGCCGTACGGGTTTAAGTAAGGGTTCGATCAGGGGGTAAGGTGTCTGCGGTTAAACATTTACACTTTCTCGTTTGAACTGCGTTTCATATAACTGGGCATACAAGCCGTTCAAAGCGATCAATTCGGCGTGTGTGCCTCGTTCCACGATCTGACCCCTATCCATCACCAGGATCAAATCAGCGGCTAATATCGTGCTCAGACGGTGCGCGATGACGATGCTCGTGCGCCCTGCCATCACGCGCTTCAACGCTTCTTGAATCAAGGCTTCGGATTCGCTGTCGAGATGGCTCGTTGCTTCATCGAGCACAAGAATGCGCGGGTCTTTGAGGATCACGCGCGCCAGCGCGATGCGTTGTTTTTCGCCGCCGCTGAGTCTATATCCCCGCTCGCCGACGATGGTTTCATAACCATCCTGCAGGTCCATGATGAAGTTGTGGATGTTGGCGGCTTTGGCGGCGGCTTCGATCTCGGCTTGCGTCGCATCGGGCTTCGCATACGTCAGGTTCGTGCGGATGGTGTCGTGGAAAAGATAGGTCTCCTGCGTCACCATGCCAATGGCGGAAGAAAGCGACTCGAGCGTCACCTCGCGTAGGTCATGCCCGTCAATGCGGATGACGCCATTTGAAGGATCGTATAAACGCGGGATGAGATACGTCAATGTGGTTTTGCCTGCGCCGGAAGGTCCGACGAGCGCAACCAGTCCTCCGGGACGGGCAGTGAAGGAGATTCCGCTTAGAGCGATGTCTCTGGCTTGAGATGTGGGGTCAGTTTCGGGGGAATCTGAAGCGGCGCCTCTTTCTTGTCGACGCCTGATCGTTGAATCCGAATCGTTGCCTCCGCTGAAAACGGCCGTAACGTTTTCCATCTTCCCATAGCGTTTCACGTCCTTCAAAAGGATCGATTCATCCACTTTGTAATCGAAGGTGACATTTTTAAACTCGAGTTCGCCTCTCACATCGCGCAGTTCGATTGCATCTTTTTTCTCGGCAATATCCTGCGGCAGATCAATGACTTCGAACACGCGCTCGAAACTGACCATCGAGGTGGAAAATTCTACGGGCGCGCCTGCGAGACCCTGCAACGCGCCGTAGAGTTGACCGAGATACGAACCGAAGGCAACGATGGTGCCGATGGTGAAGACATCGGTGATGACGAAGTAGCCTCCGAGTCCATACACCAGCGCAGTGCCCACCGCGCTGACCAGCCCAAAGATGACGAAGAAGGTCGAGCCGACCACGGCGCGTTTGATGCCGATATTGCGCACGTTGGCGGCACGTTCACGGAAACGAGTTTCTTCTTCTTTGGCGCGACCGAACAGTTTTACAAGCAATGCCCCGCCGATGTTGAGCGTTTCGTTCATGTGGGCGTTCATTTGCGCATTCATGTCCATGGCCTGGCGTGCAATGTCACGCAGGACGGTTCCAAGCCTTTGTGCGGCGATGATGAAGAGCGGGAGAATCAGGACACTGACAATGGTCAACCGCCATTCGAGTGTCAGCATGACAGCGAGCAAGGCAATCGCTTCGATGAGGTTGGTCACAATGTTGACAATGGTATTGCTGATGGCGTTCTGTGCGCCGACCACGTCGTTGTTGAGGCGCGACATCAACTCGCCGACTTTTGTATTGGTAAAGAATCGCAGCGACATGCGTTGCAGCCGCGCAAAAAGCGCCGAACGCAGGTCATAGATGACGCCTTCGCCCACTGTGGAATTGAGCCGGCGTTGGATGACGTTGATTCCACCGGTCATTGCGGGAATGGCGAGCAACGCCACGCCAAGCCAGATCAACCGCCCTGTGTCTTTGGCGGGGATTACCACGTCGATCATGTTGCGGAAGATGAGCGGCGTGAGCAGTGACAAGCCTGTTGTCAGGAGAATGGTCACGAGCATTCCTGCGATATGCCACCAATAAGGTTTGGCATAATTAAGGACGCGTAATAAAAGTTCGCGGGTTACTTTGGGCTTTTCATCGCCCTGCCGCATGGACATCCACCAGCCGTATCCGTGCATAGTCTTGAGTCTCCTGGTCGAGCAATTTGGCAGTTGAATAGCTGTAAAAAAAAATAAACAGACAGATATGTCCCTGGCTACCGGTCCATGCAACTATATAACTATTGAACTAATCCCGCAACTGGACGAAGGGGGAGGTTAATGAAACTATGATGCTGCAGATCTCAGGGGGATATAATTCAAAGCAAGTGTTATGAATCGTTACTTTCGTTTGACCTTGATTTTTATGACATGGGTGTTGGCAAGTTGCACATATTTGTCTTTCACTCCAACAGCCACGCCCGCCCCGCCTCCAACCCCGACTTTTACACGGACTCCACGTCCCACGCCAACTTCCACGCTGACACCTACTCCAACGCCTGTCTTTGCAAGCTACCCTTGGAAACATGTCTGGTTCAAGTACACAGTGGAGAGTCCGCCTGAAGTGACGAGTCAATTCGGATTGACGGAAGAGGCGCGGCTTGTCATCTATACGGACGGGTTGATGATCGCATCACGCGCAGGCGACCCCAGAGTCCGCTCGAAGGTGTTGAATACAAAGGAAATTTGCGAGTTCATCAACCGGCTTGACTCGCTGGGCTTTTATGAGCTGGAGGAAGCGCCGCCAACGGATGAGACCAATCCGCTGTATGATTTCGGTACAAAATTTCAGAAAGTGGACGAAGGTCTTGTTGCGAACTTAAGCGTGAGTTTGGGAAATCCAAAAACCGTCAGTTTCTTTGAACCGTATCGTAAATTTTTTGCGCGTCCCATGCGCCGGATCATGGAATTTGTGGAAACGTATAACCCCGGCGGGTTCAAGACCTATGAACCGGACCGCTTGATCCTGTTTGTCAAAGAAGGCAGGTCAGAGGAGGATAAAACCGTACGAGCCCGCGCCTGGGATATGGAAACGCCGGTTTTGCGTGAAATGGAAAAGATGCCATACGCTTTCCTTGAAAACGAACAAGCTGTGAACGTAAATACTCTGCTGACAAAATATGGAACCAGCATTTATGTTGAGGAAGAAGTCGAGTACACTGTGACCGTGCGTCTGCTGTATCCGCACGAGATCGTAAATGTGGGGTCTGTGCCGGTAGCAACACCCACAGAAGATCGTTTTCCGGTAAACTGCAACCCATAAACTTTATAAAAGGAAAAAATCATGCCTGTCAAAACTTTATCCATTATTTCAGCCGTTCTGACTGTCATCCTGAACATCCTTATCGGAATTTTTCTTTTCGTCATGACCCTTGTTGCTCTCAACGGATTCGGCGACAGGGAGGGAACAGCGGCAGTCATGATAACGCTGATATGTCAGGGCGTCGGAGTGATTCTTTCTGCCGTCCTGGCCGCCCGGTTGACCCGCCGTTTCGTCGAAAAATCGAACTGGAATAAAACCCTGTCGGTCGTTCTATCCATTTTTGCGGGAACGACGCTGGGAACCATCCTTGCGTTTGCCTCTTTGACTCTCTCCATCTTTGCTGCCGGCGCAATGTGGCAGGCGCGGTAAAAAACGAAGTTCGATTTCAGGTATATCAAAATGAAATTACTCAGCATCAACATTGGCAGGGCGCAAACCCAGCAAAGAAAGAACTACATAGAGACGACCGGCATTTATAAAACACCCATAGACCGACCTGTGGCGGTCAAAACATTTGGCATTGATGGCGATGTCATTTGCGATACAGAGAATCATGGCGGGCCTGATCAGGCAATCTACATCTATGGCGGCACAGACTATGCATGGTGGTCAAGGGAGCTTGGAAAGGAACTTGTCCCCGGAACCTTTGGCGATAACCTGACGATCATCGACCTTGAAAGTTCGCAATTCAATATCGGCGATTACATCCACGTGGGAGAAGTGACATTGCAAGTCACTGCGCCGCGCACTCCATGCGGGACGTTCGCCACACGCATGGGAGATCCGCAGTGGGTGAAAAAATTCCGCGCTGCGGAGCGACCCGGCTTATATGTCCGGGTGGTCAGGGAGGGTGTGATCAAAATGGGCGATCCCGTCTCAGTGGAAAAATATCAAGGCGCAACATTATCCATTTTGCAGGTTTACCGCGATCATTACGTGAAGAACAAGAACGAGGAATCCCTGCGGCGTCATCTCGATGCACCAATCGCTGTTCGCATACGGAAGGACCTGGAGGAGGAACTTCAAAAATTACTGGCGTAGGAAGTCCAGCAACTTACACAACCCTTAGGCGTAAACAGAATTGCCACAACATCAAAGTTCTTTGGGAAGGGATTCAATGTCAAAAAATCGATTATGGTCATGTTGGACGCTGGCAAATGCGCTCAGTGAAATGATCGGGTTGGGACTTACATTTCTCATCACTGGTCTTGTATTTTCCAGGTTGGATGGCTTGGGGACGATGTCCAGTATTTTTTTATCCTTCATATTAGCAGTCGCCAGTGGAGCGGTCGAAGCCACATTCGTTGGATTGGCACAATGGTGGGCAATGCATCCGTGGTTTCCATTTGTAAGAAAATCCGTATGGTGGCGTGCGACGTTGATCGGCGCGTTGGCCGCCTATGTGCTGGGATATTTACCCTCCACATTGATGAACATGGGCGAGGCAGCCGCTTCATCCGCGCCGATGGCTGAGCCTCCCCAATGGGCAGTTCTGCTGCTGGCGGCTGGGATGGGAGCAGTCGGCGGGGCGGTGCTGTCGTTTGCTCAATGGCTGGCAATCCGCGGCGAAGTCCGAGGCGCAGGGGTGTGGATTCCCGCCAACATGCTGGCATGGATGTTCGGCATGCCGATCATCTTTTGGGGGATTGATATGGCATTCAGGCTGTCTGTACTATGGCAATCCGTTTTGTTGATGGCGGGTGTCTTATTCGCTGCCGGCGCTGTTGTCGGCGGGATTCACGGGTTGTTTCTCGTGCGGCTCTACGGACAGGAGACGAAACAGTAAAAACATACATGAAAGCGCGATACCGTCCGCCTCAGAAAACGGTACAATAAAACGAGGAGCAATGGAAAAGTGTCTCTTCCAAACAGCATGTATAGCGTGATATTGCTGATCGCGGGAACGTTTTGTTTGATTGTTGCGCTCCTTGTCTCTCAAACGCGCCGGAATGTTACGGGTTCTCTAGCGCTCATAACACTGCTCCTTGCGCTTGCCTGGTGGGATTTCACGTACGCAGCTTTTTGGGCGGGTGTCCCCTCTCCTACACCGTTTTTCTGGCTGGATATCACCTATATTGGCGTTGTCACCGCGCCGGTGGCGCTTTTTATCTTTTCCCTGCAAATTTCCCATCGGTCCAACTGGTTGTCGCCTTCGCTTTTTGGATTGCTGTTCCTTGAACCGATCCTTGTGTTGGCCATCCTGTTTACTGATGCACAGCATGGGCTTTTCTTTGGGGGAAGACGGATGGAAAATACCGCGTTCATTCAGGATGGGGGTCCTGTGTTTTGGTTCAATGTGGTCTTTTCCTACGCTCTGGTCCTGTTTGCAACTGTTCTCCTCGTTCGCACATTTCTTCGTTCATCGGGTATTTACCGAAAACAGGTTGGGACGATCCTGATCGGGCTGACGGTTACATGGCTGAACAGCATCATTTTCGTCATTGGGATCAATCCGCTGCCGGGAGCGGATAATACGCCGTTTTCCTTTACCATCACCGGCGTTGCATTTGCCTACAGTTTATGGCGCTATCAGCTGTTGGATATCGTCCCTATTGCAAGAGACATGCTGATCGAGAAAATGTCCGAAGGCGTATTGGTGATGGACACCCAAAACCGGATCGTCGACATCAACCCCATGGCAAGGAACATGTTGAACGTTTCCGACAATGTGCTTGGGAGACCGCTCGAACAGATCATTTCACATTGGAGACATGCCGAGAGGGAAACATTTTTAACTTCCGTGTCGAAGAGCGAATTCAAACTGGCAGGAAACATCTACGTGGAAACGCAGTTCACATCCATTGTGGACCGCAAAGGCAGGGATATTGGGCGGTTAGTGGTACTGCATGACATCACAAAGCTGAAACATATTCAGAATGAACTGCAAACATTGGCCACCCGCGATTCTCTCACAGGGATATTCAATCGCGGACATTTCATGGAATTGGCAGGCAGGGAGATCCTTCGTGCAAAGAGATATCAACGTAAACTATCTTTGGTGATGATGGATCTGGATTATTTCAAAAAGGTCAACGACAGTTATGGTCACCAGAGCGGCGATCAGGTGCTTGCTGCCCTGGTAAATATTTGCGAACAGGTGACAAGAAAGATGGATATCTTTGCGCGTTTAGGCGGTGAAGAATTTGGTTTGCTCCTGCCTGAAACCAGTCAAAGGGCTGCCGCGCAAATTACAGAGCGCATACGGAGGAACTTCGAAAAGACGCGCATGATTCATAATACGCATGAGTTCCATGTGACCATCAGCATGGGCGTTACAGAACTTGGCAGGCAAAAAGAGGATACATTGGCGGGGATGTTACACAGGGCAGACCGGGCGTTATATCGGGCGAAGGAGAGTGGACGCAACCGTGTCGTGGTCTGGAAACCGGAAATGGGCTGAGCAGAATCCGGCTTGAAATTTTAGAAAATATGTTCTATAATCAACCCAGCCAATAAATCCCCTGCCTTGCCAAAGGAGAAGAAAATGAAAGCCCTTGATCACACCAACCAAACGAAGCTGGACTCCATTCAAACCCAGTTGGGAATGTCTCTCAATGATGTCGCGGATGTTGTCAAACGTACCGGCTTGACCCATCCGGGCGACATCCGCTGGATGCTGGAACGGGAGTATGGCATCAAATATGAGGATGCCAAGATGCTGGTGACGATTCTGTTTGAGTCTCACTCGCAGGCTGAAAATTTGCCAATGGTCGATACAGCCGTCGAATCATGAAGCGGATTATCCTCTTCCTAATTGTTTTGTCGGCGGGATGGATGCTTTTAGACGGCATCCGTGCTTTGACGTTTGGCGATTTTGTCACGCCGACGACGGGCGAACATGCAGGTCAACTAGGACCTTGGGCAAATCTGGTTGCGGCGGTTGGAATCGAACCGCGTTCCATGTTCATGAAGTTGATTTTCGTTCTCTATGGCATTGTCGCACTGACCGCCGTTGCAGGATATGCATTGAACCAGCCTTGGGGCAGGATGGCGCTTATCGTCATGGCAATGCTGGGATTATGGTACGTGCCAGTCGGTACAGCCGCCAATTTAACAGTACTTGTTCTATTGGGGTTTAGACGGGAGTAAGGAGATAAAATGTCAATTGAACGCGCGCATGCGATTGTGGAAGATTACAAGTTCCATACCTGGCTTATCCGCCACATTCTTGAAGGGATGACTCATGAGGAAAGTGTGGTACCGCTTCCCTTTGAAACCAATTCCATGAACTGGGTGGTTGGGCATATCGTCACAAATCGCAGTCATGCGCTGGAAGTTGCCGGCGTGAAGCATGACTGGCAGGATGCGGTGCGGGAGTTGTATCATACCGGCACGCCATCCATCAAACCCGAAGATAAAGCCGTCCGTCTCGAAAACCTGCTGACGTATCTGGATGAAAGCGCGCACCTGTTGCAGGATGCGCTGGAAAACGTCAGCGAGGAGTGGCTTGGAGAAAGCTTTACCAATTATCGGGGTGAAAAGACGCGCGAAGCTCATCTGAGCGGATTCCACTGGCATGAAAGCTTCCACATCGGGCAGTTGGAAATCTTCAAGGATTTTGTATTGAGCATCCGCAAATCGAAATCGTGACAGGAGTCGACCGTGTCGCCCAGACCCCGCCATCCCATCATGGACAAAACAGAGATCATTCAAAGAACTGCCGGCTATATCAAAAATGAATTTTCCGATGATTCATCGGGGCACGATTGGTGGCATATTTACCGTGTCTGGAAGACTGCTCTTGTCATTTGCAAACATGAACAAGCGGATGAATTCATCGTCCAGCTTGCTGCCCTGCTCCACGACCTCGACGATTGGAAATTCAATGAAACAGGAGATGAAACTCCGCTTCGAGCCAAGACCTGGCTCGACTCGCTCGACCTCGACCCGTCCATCACTGACGCTGTGTGCCGCATCATCACGCACATCTCTTTCAAAGGCGCGGGCGTGAAAAACAAAATGGACTCGCTCGAAGGCTTTATTGTGCAGGACGCCGACCGCCTGGACGCCATTGGCGCAATCGGTATTGGACGCGCCTTCGCCTATGGCGGTTACAAGAACCGGATCTTGTACGACCCCGATTCTCCGCCGAACATGCATGCCAGCTTTGAAGAATACAAGAGCAGCAAAAGCGCCACCATCAATCACTTTTACGAAAAGCTCCTTTTATTAAAGGACTTGATGAACACGCCCGCCGCTAAGAAAATTGCAGAGCAAAGACACGAGATCATGCTTCGCTTTCTGGACCAGTTCATGAAGGAATGGGAAGGCGGGGACGTTGAACAATATATGTTCCCATGAGTATTCGCTCTTGACATCTCCCCGTTTTTGCGGATAATTCAATGTAACAGGCGAGCCGTTCCATAAAGGCAGTGACAGAGGAAAGTAGGCTGAAGGAAGCCGCCAGAGACGTGCAAGGCAAACGGTGAAATTGCACACGACGGAAATCAGTTGAAGTTCCCTCTCGAGCCGTTCAGGTGAATGAATCTCTAGTAGTCTGAACCGCAATCCCAGCGTTAACAGGGCAGCCGATGATTGTCGGCGCAAAGCGCGTTGTCCAGAAAGCAATTGATGGATGATGAATTTGGGTGGTACCACGGGAATCTTCCTCCCGTCCCATTGTGGACGGGAGGTTTTTGTTTGTACATACGATGTCATTGCGAGGCAAAGCCGAAGCAATCTTTTGAATGAGGGAGATTGCTTTGCCCGGTAGGCTCGCAATGACATGAGAACAACGGAGGCATGTATGCAAGACAAATTGAATGAGATCGAAAAAGCTGCATTGGAATCGCTTGCGGTGGTCAGTGACTTTTCCACATTGGAAGCGTGGCGCGTGACCCATCTTGGACGCAGTTCTGCATTGATGAGCGTCTTTTCGGATTTAGGCAAACTCTCCAAAGAGGAGCGACCCGTTATCGGTCAGGCCGCGAACCGTGTAAAGGTTGCTTTGGAGGCTGCACTGGAAGAGCGCTCCAAATTGGTAAAAGCCGCCGGTTTGGCAAAGTCGCTGGAAGAAGACCATATCGATGTGACACTGCCCGGACGCAAGAAACACATCGGCCGTTTGCATCCATCCACGCAACAATTACGCCGCGTGCTGGACATTTTAGCGGAGATGGGCTTTCAAGTCTTTACCTCGCGTGAAGTGGAAACCGATGAATATAACTTTCAACTGCTGAATTTTCCGCCGCATCATCCTGCGCGCGACATGCAGGATACCTTCTTCATCGAAGCTGAGAATCGCGGAGACAATCCGATATTGATGCGCACACATACCTCGCCGGGCCAGATCCACGCGATGCGAAAATTCGCAGCGGCAAATCCGAGCAACCCGCCCCCGATCCGCATTGCACTGCCGGGGATGTGTTTCCGTTACGAACAGATCACGGCGCGGTCTGAGGTGCAGTTCAACCAGGTGGAAGGACTCGCGGTTGGCAAGAATATCACCTTCGCGGACTTGAAAGGCACAATTGCCGATTTTGTGCGGCGCATGTTTGGCGAAGGCGCGCGTTTGCGATTCCGCGCTTCGTACTTCCCGTTCACTGAACCAAGCGCCGAAGTGGACGTGGAATGTTTCGTATGCGGCGGCGTGGGCTGTCAGGTTTGCAAAAATTCGGGCTGGCTCGAAATTCTCGGCTGCGGCATGGTGCATCCGGTTGTTTTGCAGAACGGCGGTTACGACCCGAAGGTCTACTCCGGCTATGCCTGGGGCATGGGACCCGAACGCCAGTTGATGCTGAGAAACAAAGTCGGCGACATCCGTTACTTCTGGGGTAACGATGTGAGGTTCTTGGAGCAGTTCTAAAAATTAGGAATTGGAAAATTAGGGATTAGGAATTACTTCCCTAATTTGTAACTCCTAATTCCTAATTTTGACGAAAGAGGAAATAACTATGAAGATACCTTTATCTTGGTTAAAAGATTTCATCGATTTGAACGGATTGTCTGTTGAGGACATCGCCCGTAAGTTAACTCTCGCCGGGTTGGAAGTGGATGAGATTCTCTACGTCGGCTTGCCCATGCCGGAATATAAAGAAGGCGAGAAGCATGAATTCAAGACCAGCGGCATCGCATGGGATAAAGAAAAGATCGCTGTGGCGGAAATTTGCGAAGTGAAGGCGCATCCCAATGCAGACAAGTTGACTTTGCTCGACCTGTACGATGGTCAGCAGGAACAGGTCGTGCTCACAGGCGCGCCGAACATCTTCCACCTCAAAGGCGCTGGCAAACTCGAAAAGCCCATCAAGGTGGCGTACGCGAAGGAAGGCTCGACACTATATGACGGACATGCCGAGGGGCAGATGCTGATGACGCTCAAACGCGCCAAGATCCGCGGCGTGGATTCATACTCGATGGTCTGCTCCGAAAAGGAATTGGGCATCACCGACGAGAGCGACGGTATCATCCTCCTTGACGATGACGCACCTGTGGGCATGCCGCTCGCCGATTACATGGGCGACGCCGTTCTGGATATTTCCATCCTGCCGAACATGGCGCGCAATGCGAACGTCATTGGTATCGCACGCGAACTCGCGGCAATGTTGGGGCGCGAACTGAAACGGTCTGAAACCAAGCTGAATGTATCCAGCGAATCTGTGACCCAATCCGTAGAGATCGAGATCACTCAGCCCGAACTAAACCCGCGTTTCGTCCTGGGTTTGATTCGGAATGTGGATATCAAACCGAGTCCATATCAGATCCAGCGCAGGCTTAAACTTGCGGGCATCCGCCCCATCAACAATGTGGTGGATGCGTCCAACTATGCCATGCTCGAACTTGGCGAACCGCTCCACGCTTTCGATTACGATGTGTTGAAAAAACGCGCCGGCAGGAAAAAAATAAAGATAATCACCCGCATTGCAAAGGACGGGGAGAAACTCACCACGCTCGATGGCAGCGAACGCACGCTTACTCCCACGAACGTGCTTGTCTGTGATGAAAAGGGATCGCTCTCCATCGCCGGCGTGATGGGCGGCGCGGAATCCGAAGTGACCGACGGCACAAAAAACATCCTCCTCGAAGGCGCAGCATGGAACTTTATCAACATCCGCCGCACAGCGAAGCAGCATAATCTTCCCTCCGAAGCGTCGTTCCGCTTTTCGCGCGGCGTGCATCCCGCCCTTGCGGAGCATGGCGTCAGCCTGGGTTTGAAATACATGGCGGAATGGTCCGGCGGCGCAGTCGCCCCCGATCTCGTTGACTCATATCCGCTCCCCCCAAAGGAGGCGGTTGTGGATGTCACTTCCCACGACGTCAGGCGATGGCTTGGCATTGACCTCACCCACGCGCAAATTGCCGAACTGCTATCACGTCTCGAATTCAAATGTGAAATAACGAAGGACAAAGTCCGCGTCCTCTCGCCGGACCATCGCATGGATATCGGTGAAGGCATTGTCGGCGTGGCTGATGTGCTCGAAGAAGTGGCGCGAAGTTACGGCTACGATAACATCCCAACCACCACAATGGCGGATGCGCTTCCGCCGCAAGTCGGCAATCCTGTTCACGAGTGGGAGGAAGATCTCCGCGACCTGCTCGTCGCGCTTGGTTTGCAGGAAGTCGTCTCCTACCGCATGACCTCCGTCGAAAAAGAATCGCGCATCGTCAATCATAATGACTACGTCCGCATCGCCAACCCCACCACGCCCGACAAAAATGTCCTGCGCCGCAGTCTCCTGGCATCTGTTCTCGACTCGCTCGAAAAGAACATCCGTTACAGCGAAGCCTTTTCCTTCTTCGAGATCGGTTCGATTTTCGAACCCGTCAAGGGTGGTCTCCCCAACGAGCCGCGCAAACTTGCCATCGCAATGACGGGACTCCGCGAAGCGACAGCTTGGGATGTGAAAGAACCCCCCGTAATGGACTTCTTCGATCTGAAAGGGCGCATCGAACTCATGTTGAGCAGGTTGCGTCTCACAGGCATTTCCTACACTGCAACCGATTCCTACTCCCATCTTCATCCCGGCAAAGCCGCCGAAGTCAGAGTGAACGGGCAGGTCATCGGCGCATTCGGAGAATTGCATCCGCTTGTAAAGGAACAATATGAGTTGGGTGATTTCCCTGTCCTAGCCGCCGAATTCGACCTCGATCTGATGCATAGCCTCCAGCCAACTTACGGCATCAAGACCATCCCTGATACTCCGCCCATTTATGAAGATATTGCCGTCATCGTGGATGAATCAGTGAAGGCCGAAAACGTCGAAGCATTGATCAGGCAAACAGGAGGAAGAAGCGTGACCGACGTCCGCCTGTTCGATCTCTATCGCGATGAAAAGATTGGCGCTGGCAAAAAATCCCTTGCCTACGCGTTGACCTATCAGGCAGAAGACAAGACCATGACCGATGCTGAAGCCGCCGCAATACGCAACAAGATCGTCAAACGGCTGGAAAAAGAGATCGGCGCAAAGCTGAGAAGCTAGTACAAACGGGATGCAGGCATTTGCTTGCATCCCGTTTTTGTCAAGCGTATACTGGGGGTGAAGTTACAACACAAAAGGAGATGAACAATGGATAACAAAACGAAAGGCATTATTGCCACTGTAGCCGCCGTCCTGTTGTGCGGATGCCCGGGTCTGTTCTTATGTTTCTTCGGGGCGACGACAGCCATGGCGGGCATGACGCCGGGCGCGGACATTGACGTGTTTGGAAGCAGCGACCCTGCCGCTGCCACGACGATGGGGTTTGTGTTCCTGTGTCTGTCCATAATTCTTATTCTCATCCCCGTTGCGGTTGGATTCTTCATGCTTCGCAAAAAGCCAGCGACCGAAGAAGCCACGCCTGCCGGAGATGAACCGCTTCCCCCAGTGTCGTAATGTGGTTTATGAAAACAGCCTCCAGATTTCTGGAGGCTGTTTTTTAGTTCACAATGATGGTCAACTTCATTGGGCAGAAACTGTTCTTGCCGATGTTGATCCGCCACTCGGTCGTGTAGGTGCCGGGCTTGGCGGGCGCTTTCATGTTCGCCTTCAATTCGATCAACCCTCCCGGCGCGATGGACGTATCGAAATCGTAGGCAGCTTGTAAATGCAACCAGTCGCCGCTGGAGTAACCATAATCCGTATCCGATGAAAACCAGGCTTTTTGACCGATGTTTGCCACTTCCCAGGTCATTTCAAAGGATGTTCCCGAAGGCATGGCAGTTTCATTGGCTGGCTCCTGACGCATGATCTGACATTCGTACTGTTTCCCGGAACTGCCCGGAGTGGCCTGCGTTGGGCGTGCGGTAAGAGTGGGCAGCAGGAAAACAAAGGTAGGCGTCGGAGTCTCTGTGGGCGTGTCGGTTGGCAGCACGGTTTCAGTTGGAATGGATGTGGGTGGCATCAGGATGGCAGTCTGGGTTGCCGCCGCATCCGCTGTTAGGACAATGGCTGTAAGTGCTGAGTTCGGGTCGAAGGTGGGGATCGAAGGTTCCGCAGGCACAATGGACGGCACACATGCAAGCATGAGCATCGTGATTGCAAAGAGCGAGAATATGCGTTGTCTGCGTTGAATCATTTCGATTATTTTCTATTTTACGTTAATGGCCACATAGGCGTAACAAATCGGTCCTTCTACGATCCAGGTCATCACGTAGTATCCTTTTTTGCTGGGGGCAACGGCATCCAGATTGATGACGTAAGTATCGTTCGGCTTCATTTCCTTTGGAATTTCGACCCGCTTGACACCTGTCATCTCGGGACCGCTGTAGTATTTCACATCCACACCCTTTGCCCAGGTCTTTGTGCCTTTGTTAACGACCGTCCATTTGATATCGAACTTGGTGTTGCGGTTGAAAACGGTATTGTCTTTGGGTCTGTTATTGATGACAATACAGGCATACTGTGGCTGGGTAACAACTCCTCCAGAGGAGCCTCCGGGTACCGGTGTGACTGTGGGAGTAAAGGGCGTAAAGGTTGGAATTGCCAGTGGCGTGCTTGTGGGAGTCTCGGTGAACTCGATCGTGGCGGTCGGTTCCTGTTGTGCTTGTTGCGCCTCCATGGTCTGCTCGACGAATGCCGCGACCTGCGTATGAACAGCCAGCGTCTCTGCAACGGCAGTGTTGACCAGCGCTTGAACGTCTGGTTGTTCGTCTGCAGGGCTTTGTCCGGGGAAACAACCCGACAGCACAAGGACGAGCATGGCAACGAAAATCATTTTCTTTTGCATGGAAAACTCCTCTTGGTGAAGAATGTCTGGCGGATTGGTGACGACAACCCCGCCAGACCAGTTCAACATGTCATTCCGAATCACCCGAACCGATTCCGAGCGGCTTCCACTTGTTTTCATCTTTCAGGCGGTGTTGAATGCCGCCGCGATTATGCAGTTCGTCGAAACCTTCCGGTTTGATGAACATCTCGTCGCCGTCGAGCAGTCCGGTAAGTCCGGTCTGACCCGGTTCCGGGCGTTTAAGTCCTTTGAACTTCGCCGCATCTGCCGGGACGTAATCGGTGGGTTCCTCATAGGTGGTGATATAGCCTTCGTAATTGCGCAGGATGATCTTGTGGTCGGACATGCTCATCAAATAATTTGGCGTGACGGGAATCTTTCCTCCGCCCCCGGGCGCATCAATGATGTATTGCGGCACGGCATAGCCGGAAGTATGTCCGCGAAGTCCTTCCATGATTTCGATGCCTTTTGCAACCGGCGTTCGGAAATGACCCGCACCTTCGACGAGATCGCACTGATAGAGATAGTACGGTCGCACGCGGATGCGGACGAGGTCCTGCACCAATTGGCGCTGGATGTGTACATTGTCATTCACGCCTGCCAGCAGAACGGACTGGTTGCCCAGTGGAATGCCGGCGCGGGTGAGCCTGTCACAGGCTTCGGCAAGTTCCTTTGATATCTCATTCGAATGGTTGACATGGATGTTCAGCCACAACGGATGATATTTTGCCAGCGTGTCGCACAATTCCTGCGTGACGCGCATCGGCATGAAGACCGGAACACGCGAACCAATGCGGATGATCTCAATGTGAGGGATCTCGCGCAGGCGCGAAAGCAATTCTTCCAACACTTTTGGCGCAAGCACAAGCGGGTCGCCGCCGGAGAGCAGCACATCGCGGACTTGCGGGGTGCGTTTGAGATACTCGATCTGCATCTCGAATTCTTCGCGTTTGAAAGTCTGCCCGGGGTCGCCGACGATGCGCGAGCGTGTGCAATACCGGCAATATGAGGCGCACTGGGTCGTAACCAGCATGAGCACTCTGTCAGGATACCGGTGAACAAGCCCAGGCACGGGAGAGTGGCGGTCTTCGGCCAGGGAATCTTCCATCATGGCGGTGAAGGATTCCATCTCTTCCGCGCGGGGGATGATCTGTTTGCGGGTCGGGTCGTCGGGGTCCTCGGGGTCTATCAGGGAAATAAAGTAGGGCGTCACATCCACACGGAACAAGCCCTGCGTGTGGAGCGCCTTGCGTTCGCTCTCGGTGAGCGGAATTACTTTTTCGATCTCTTCAACCGTATTTAACCGGTGACTTAACTGCCAGCGCCAGTCGTTCCATTTTTCGTCGGGCACATCGGCATAGATCTTTGCGCGTTTGGATACAAACTCGGTTTTCATGGGTTCCTCCAAATTTTTAAATTAAGGTTCGGATCAACACGAATGGATCGCCCGCGCTGGAGGGTCATGGTCTGGTCGAAAAAAACCTGCAAACTTGACTTCCATGATTCTCATTGTAAAAGCAAACGAAGTGCGGGTCAATGTCGCCTTTTTCAAAATTCGGTTTTATGGAACCGCAAACCTCTTGTTGGTGTATAAAGTATGAAAATACCACCTCTCCGGAGAGGCGCCATTGGATGAATCCACTTTAATTCGCCGCGCCGCAAACGGCGACCCGGCAGCATGGGAGCCGTTGATGCGGACGCACCAGCAGGCAGTCTTTCGACTGTCATAC
This sequence comes from uncultured Anaerolinea sp., assembly GCA_964563315.1. GTDB lineage: Bacteria > Chloroflexota > Anaerolineae > Anaerolineales > Villigracilaceae > Villigracilis. Next base: position 39,018 of record CAZLWG010000031.1, read on the forward strand.
CTGCTCCTCGGCGACTCTGACGATGCGGAAGACGTTGCCCAGGAAACCTTTTTGCGCGCCTGGAATCATCTCAGGCGGTTCGACCCGTCGCGCCCGCTCCGTCCTTGGCTGTTGAGTATCGCATCCAATCTGGCAGGCAACCGCCGCCGTTCCGCAGGCAGGTATCTTGCCGCAATAACGCGCGCCTTTCGTCATGAACCGCCGCCCCCGTCCCTCGAAGAAAAAAATGCGCGCCAAGCCGAAGCGGAACATCTTTGGCAGGCTGTCCAAACCTTGAGCCTGCCCGATCAAAAGATCATATACCTGCGCTACTTTCTCGATCTATCCGTCTCCGAAACAGCCGGTGTATTGCAGGTTGCCGAAGGCACGGTCAAATCGCGCCTCAGTCGCGCACTGGAAAAACTGCGAGCGATCATCAATCAGGATTTTCCTGCTCTCTCTGAAGGACACGACGCATGAACGAATTCGAAAAGAAATTGACCCGCATTGCAAAAGGGATGGGCTACCCGCCCACGCCCGACATTGCCGGATTCGTCTCTGCGAATATGCAACCTGCCTCGCGTCCACGCCTCATGTCCAGACGTTTCGTCTGGTCGTTGACCATTGTGCTGATTCTCCTCTCCAGCCTTTTGTTGATCCCGCCAGTCCGGGCGGCCATCCTGGAATTCATTCAAGTCGGGATCGTCCGCATCTTCCCTGCGCGCCCAGAATCTCCAACGATTGCCGCGCCATCTTTGCAATCTTCCCGGCTGACGGATTTCCTTGATCAAATCGCAGGTGAGACAAACCTCGCAAACGC
>CAZLWG010000032.1:0-39692 GCA_964563315.1 uncultured Anaerolinea sp.
TGCCGGGTTCGAGGGTCTGGAATTCTTCGGTTTTGCGGGTGAGGGTGTTGTAGATTTTGAGCATTTTATTTATCACAAAGGGATACCAAGGTATACAAAGGATTTTTTTGTTGGTGTATTTTACCGCATAAAAACAGGACGCCTCTCGACGCCCTGTTCATTGGTCATTGTTTACTGTTTGCTGGTTACCTGCTCTTATTTTTCTTCCCGTTCTCTTCGTCCACACGCCCGAAGATCATGCGCCCCGCCGCGGTTTGCAGGACCTTGGTGATGTTCACTTCCATGTATTCGCCAATGTAGTCCTTGCCGTTTTCGACCACAACCATTGTGCCGTCGTCCATGTAACCCACACCCTGACCGTATTCCTTGCCTTCCTGCATGATATTGATGCGCAGACTCTCGCCGGGCAGCACAACGGACTTGACGGCGTTTGCCAATTCGTTGATGTTCAGAACGGTCACACCTTGCAGTTCGGCGATGCGGTTGAGGTTATAGTCGTTGGTGAGGATGGGGCTTTTGAGTTGTTTGCCAAGCACCACCAGTTTGTCGTCCACTTCGCGCACACCATCCACGTTGATGTCCGAGATGCGGACAAGCAGGTTGGGAAGTTTTTGCAGTTCGGCGAGCACTTCCATGCCGCGCCGACCGCGCTGGCGGCGGACTCCGTCCGGGGAATCGGCGATGTATTGGAGTTCGTTCAACACGAAGCGGGGAATGAGAAGCGTGCCGGGTAGGAAGCCGGTCTTGGCGATGTCCGCCACACGCCCGTCTATGATGACGCTGGTGTCGAGCAGGATCGTGCGGTTGAGGTTGGTCCAGGAGGAAGAACCGCCTCCCTCGCCTCGTCCACTAATTGCGCTCATCAACCCCATGATATCGCCCTGCCGCATGACGAAGACCGATACGCCCAAATAAGCGAAAAGGATGACGCCTACAAATGGCAAAACCTGACTGAATGGTTCAGGCAGCAGGGAAAGCGGGAATGCCAGCAGCGCGGCGATGAGCAAGCCAACGACCAGCCCGGTCAGACCGGCAAAGAGGCTTTCGGCAGCCAGCCTGCCAAGCAATGACCTCAACGCCCGCGCCGGGCGTGTAGTAAAGTATGGAGTGAGAATCAGCCCTGCCAGTGCGCCGACCAGACCAAAAACAAGTGTGGTGCGGAGTCCGTCATCCGGTGTAAACCTGGAAAGATCAAATCCCCAATATCCCCCGACGATCGCCAGGACAATCATTCCAATAATACGAAGAATAAATTCAAGACTCATGAATAACTCCTTGGTGCAACAATCATAATAATGAAATGAGATGATAGCACGGGTAATACGCCCCGTCAATTCAAATAATCGCCTTTTCTTATATTATTGTTATAATCCACGTTCAATGTGTTAAATATGGATTAGTCTCGAGAAACCATGCCCCTTACCGATACCCTGACCCGCCCCCTGCGCGACCTGCGGATTTCCGTCACGGACCGCTGTAATTTCCGTTGCGTGTATTGCATGCCAAAAGAAGTGTTCGGCTCGAACTACAAATTCCTGCTTCACGAGCAGATTTTGACCTACGAAGAGATCACCCGCCTGGCGCGTATTTTTGTTTCGCTTGGCGTGAAAAAGATTCGGCTTACCGGAGGCGAGCCGCTTGTCCGCAAGGATTTTCCCGAGTTGATCGGAATGCTGGCGCAGATTCCCGATATTGATCTGACCATGACGACCAACGGCTCTCTGTTGCCTCGTTTTGCACAGCAGTTAAAGGATGCGGGTTTGAAGCGCGTAACGGTCAGCCTTGACTCGCTGGATAACGAGATATTCAAATCCATGAACGATGTGGATTTCCCTGTGGAAAAGGTCATCGAAGGCATGGATGCTGCTGCAGCGGTCGGGCTTGCGCCTGTCAAAGTCAACATGGTTGTCAAACGCGGTGTGAATGAATCCAGCATTTTGCCGATGGCGCGGTTCTTCCGAGAGAAGGGATATATCCTGCGTTTCATCGAATACATGGATGTCGGGCACACCAACGGCTGGCGCATGGATGACGTCGTCCCTGCAAAGGAGATCGTGCAAATCATCCACAACGAAATGCCGCTTGAGCCTGCCGATCCGAACTATCGCGGCGAAGTGGCGGAGCGCTGGCGTTACAAGGACGGCGGCGGCGAGGTCGGCGTGATCGCATCCGTGACCCAAGCCTTTTGCCGCGACTGCAACCGCGCGCGTCTCTCCGCCGAAGGGAAACTTTACACCTGCCTGTTCGCCATCAAAGGACACGACATCCGTGATCTGCTCCGCAGCGGCGCAACCAATGATGAGATCGCGCAGGCGGTGGAAAAGGTCTGGAGCAAACGAACCGACCGTTATTCCGAGATTCGATCCGAAAACACGGTCCCGCTTCCCAAAGTGGAAATGTCTCATATTGGCGGCTGAGAAAAGACAAGAAGAGGTAATTTTTGTTCTCGAATAACCATTTCAAAACGATTCTGTTCGATCTCGATGGCACACTTCGTCATCACCTCCCCTCCGGCGGGGAGGTTTTTGTGGAATACCTCAAAAGCATCGGCGAAAAATTTTCAGACGAAGACAAAACCCGCGCCGAACGCTGGGAACATTATTATTTTGCCAACTCACCCGAAATTCAGGCGGATCATATAACGTTCAAGGATGACATCAATGCCTTTTGGGTAAATTTTGCAAGACGGCGGTTGGTTGCGTTGGGGCTTCATCCAAACCGGGCGGCCGAACTCGCCCCCTCTGTCTCCGCGCACATGGGCGAAGCCTATAAACCCGAAGTGTTCGTGCCGGAGGATGCGCCTCTTGTGCTTTCCACATTGAAGGAAAAGGGCTACCTGCTCGGCGTCGTTTCCAACCGCGACCAGCCCTTTCAGGAGGAATTGAAAAGCCTGAACCTTGATTCCTACTTCAGTTTTTCATTGGCGGCCGGCGAAGTACAGTCCTTCAAACCGGATGTGCGCATCTTCGAACGCGCACTGGAAATCGCAAAGACACCCGCACAGCAAGCCGTGTACATCGGCGACAATTACTTCGCAGACATCGTCGGTTCGCTTCGCGCCGGGCTGATGCCTGTTCTCTTCGACCCGAAGACGCTCTTCCCCGAAGCAGACTGCGCCGTCATCCAAACCTTTGCCGAACTGCCCGATCTTTTGAAATAAGCCTGCTTCGCCGACACTTTTCCGAATACCGCGAATCATCCTCGCGGTATTCGCGTTAAAATGAGTGCGAATCGAAAAGGAGAATCGTCATGGCTTGGGAACGAAAATTGATACGCATCGTGCGCGTGCGAAACTCACAGAAAAAGGGCGTGTTGGCCCGGCTGCTGACCGCCATTGCCGAAGCGGGCGGGAGTACGGGCAGCATCGTTTTATTGACGGAAACATCCCAGCATGTGGTGCGGGACATTACTGTTTCCGCAGAGGATGAAAAAAGCCTCGCCGCAATTTTGGGGGCAATGGAAAACAACGAAGGCACAAAAGTCATCGAGGTGCGCGATGAAGTGCTGGAACTTCATCAAAAAGGAAAGATCGCCATCCGTTCGCGTTACCCGATTGATTCGCTGACCACGCTTCGGCGCGTGTACACGCCCGGCGTGGCGGAAGTCTGCCTGCGGATCGCAAAGGACCCGGCGCAGGCGCGCCTGTACACCAGCGTCAGCCACATGGTCGCCATCGTCACAGACGGCACGGCGGTGCTGGGGCTTGGCGACATCGGTCCGCTGGGCGGCATGCCCGTAATGGAAGGCAAGGCCATGTTGATGGAAACGCTTGTGGGGCTTTCGGGCATTCCCATTCTGCTGAATATAAAAGATCCGGATGAGATCGTCCGAACGGTTGCCGCCATTGCGCCGACCTTCGCCGCCATTCAACTGGAGGATATTTCCGCGCCGCGCTGTTTCGAGATCGAAGAGCGGCTGCAGTCCATGCTGGATATTCCAGTGATGCACGACGATCAGCACGGTACCGCCGTGGTTGCGACGGCGGCGCTGATGGTTGCCACGCGCCAGACGGGCACGGATTTGAACAAGGCAGTCATCGGGCAGATCGGGCTTGGGGCGGCTGGTCATGCCATCGGTCAGATGTTGATGCGCCTGACCGGGAACGCGGTGCGCGGCGCGGATTTAAATCCCGATGCGTTGGCGAGGTTCGAAGCGGCAGGCGGAGTCAAATCCAATTTGAAGGAAATCATGGAAACGTGCGATATTGTGATTGCAACCACCGGCGCGCCGAACCTCATCAAGCCGGAGATGGTGCGAAAAGGGCAGATCATCCTCGCGCTTTCGAACCCGAATGCCGAGATCGACCCCGAGATTGCAATGGAACGCGGCGCAGCGTTTGCAGCAGACGGCAAATCGGTGAACAACGTGCTGGGTTTCCCCGGCATCTTCCGCGGCGCGGTGGATTCATATGCGCCGCGCATCACGCATGAGATGTATCTGGCGGCGGCCACGACGATTGCGAATATGACCCCGCCCGGCGAACTGGTGCCAAGCCCTTTGGATAAGAAGGTGCATCATGCCGTGGCCCGCGCCGTGGCAGAGACGGCTATCAAACAGGGCATTGCCCGCGCCGATTATGTGCCTTATGTGGAAGAATGATGATGACCGATAGACCCTTGAGATGAAGAAACGGCTTGCCGATTAAGCAAGCCGTTTCTTTTTATTTTAATACCCGTCACTCATTAGGGATTATTTGTGTCCGTTCTTCTTCAACACTTCCTTCAAGGTCGTGCCGAGCCTTGTGATTCCTTCGCGGATGTTATCGGGCGAAGAGAACGAGAAATTGATCCGCATCGTATTCTCGCCGCCGCCGTTCGGGTGGAATGCCGCTCCCGGCACGAACGCCACTTTGCGGTCGATGGCGATCTTCAGGACTTCCGCCGCATCCACGCCTTCGGGCATCATGCCCCACAGGAACATGCCGCCCTGCGGTTTGGTCCAGCGCATTTCGGAGGGGAACATCTCTTCCATCATTTCGAGCATCACGTCGCGGCGTTCCTTGTAGGTGGCGCGGATCACCTTTACATGTTCGTCCAAAAATCCGCCCTTGGCGACTTCGTATGCCACATGCTGGTTGAAGGATGAGGTGTGCAGGTCGGCGGCTTGTTTGGTCATTACGAGTTTTTGAATGACGTTCGGAGGCGCAACGACCCATGCGAGGCGCAGTCCCGGCGCGAGCAGTTTCGAAAAGGTGCTCAAATAGATCACGTTGCCGCTGTATTCGCCTTCGCCGTCGTTGCGGAAATGATCGTCCAAGTACACGACAGACGGCAGGTGCTCGCCGTCATAACGCAGTTGACCGTACGGGTCGTCTTCGATGATCGGCACGCCGTACTGGTCGGCTAACAGAACCAGCCGCTTGCGGCGTTCGAGGCTGAGGGTCGAGCCGGAGGGGTTTTGAAAGTTCGGGAGCACGTAAATGAACTTCGGTCCGACCCGAAGCGCGGCTTCCAATTCATCCACGATCATGCCGTGTTCATCCGACGGCACGGAAATATACTGTGCCCCATACGCATTCCATGCCTGCAGCGCGCCGAGATAGGTGGGCGACTCGACCACGATGTAATCGCCCCGGTTGAGGAATAACCTCCCGATGAAATCCAAGGCCTGCTGCGAGCCGGAGGTGATCAATATATTATCGGCGGTGATCTTCACGCTGTACCGCCCGGTGTGACGCGCGATCATCTCGCGCAGAGGATGGTATCCCTCGGTGGTGCTGTATTGCAGCGCCTGCGCCCCGTGGTCTGTCAGCACGCGGTTGCATGCTTCCTGAAATTCCTTTACGGGAAAGACCTCCGGCGCAGGCAGCCCCCCGGCAAACGAAATAATATCGGGCTGTTCGGTCAACTTGAGCAGTTCGCGGATGACGGAACTCCCCATTTTCTTTGTGCGATGCGCGTACCGATACTCCCAAGGTGTCTGCATGTTTGCTCCTTGATTAAAAGATGAAAAAAGCCTGACAGGTACAAAAGCACCCATCAGGCTTGCTGATCGAAAGGCGGAAGGACGCCCAGAAACCGTAACGCCAAAATCCGTATCATGGCATCCCTATCTTACTCACTTTTCAAATACGGCGCAACTGATTAACGTAACTGTAAATTGGATGAAAACCGTACTATTTTTCTGCGATGATTCTATCCAGGGCGGTCCGTGTGTATGAATCCAACGGCAGACGGAGAGCCGCCTCCAACCCGACCCAGACATGCTCCTGCGCTTCGTGATTCAACTCCACTGCGAGCGAATCGGTCTTGCAGGCATAGTCGAAAAATATGAAATGACGTTTCTTCCAAAACGAGGCATCATAAATGAACTGTTGAAACAGAATGAACTTCAGATCGTAAACATCCAACCCCGTCTCTTCCTTCGCCTCGCGGATAACGGCCTCCTCGATGCGCTCGCCCAATTCCACATGCCCGCCCGGCACAACGTACCTGTCCGGCCACTTGTGGCTCTTCACCAAAAGCACTTCGCCGTCCGGGTTGAAGATGAAGACCCCCACCGTCGGTTCAGGGAAGATTTGGTCTGTCATATTACTCCTTGTGTCGTTGCGGGAAGACGCAAAGCGGCGGCATGCAGTGACGTGAAATCACCCAAACACCGCGATCACCATCACACCCGCAAAGACGATCACCGAGCCAAGCACGCGGACTCCGCCCATCTTCTCTTTCAGGAACTGCCAGCCGAGAAACGCCCCGATCACCGCGCTGACCTCGCGGATCGCGCCCGAATAACTCAGCGGCGCAATCGTGTATGCGAACAAGGCCAGCATGTACGCGACCAGCCCCAGCACGCCGCCAAGCAGGAGATAGGTTCGGTTTTTCGCCCAAACCCGTTTGAAAGAGTCCCAGCCGTATCTACGGGTGAGATACGGTGTCGTCACCATCGGGACCATCACGAACATGGACAGTCCATATGGAAAGGCTGGCCCGTTCTTGACGGCGGTCCCATCCACGAAGGTGTAGATCGAAATGACCAGCGCAACGGATAATGCCGTGAGGATGCCCTTCAGGTGCGGTTTCTCTCCGCGGTTTTTCAAAAGCGTCGTTGCCCCGTTGACGACGATTCCGCCCGTGATCATGGCGAGACCGACGTACCCGCCGACCGTCAACTGTTCCCGCAGAAACAAGGCCGACCACAACACCAGCAGGGCGGGAGCCGCTCCACGCGCGATGGGGTAGACGAGCGAGAAGTCATGGTCTGTGTAGGCGATGCACAGCAGGATGAAGTACAACGCCTCCAGCAGCATGCTGACAACCGCAAACAGCCACATGCTTTGCGGCGGCAGACCCGAAAAGAGCATGAGACCCAGCGCCAATGTCCCGCTCAGGATCACCTGCCAGCCCATCGCTACGTACTTCTCCTCCGAACTTTTGAGCAGGAAATTCCACAAGGCGTGCATGGAGGCGGAGAAGAAGAGCAGGATCAGGGCGGTGATGGGCATGGGCGCGAGTATAACGGAAAATTCACAAGTTGCTGATATACTTTGGATTCCAATATGACTACGTATAAAATTCTTACTGGAAGTTGTCTCGACTATCTAAAAGATGGAAAGAAACTGGGAAGGGTTGATCTGACCTTTCTTGATCCCCCTTTTAACCAAAATAAAGAGTACAAATTTCATGACGATAATTTGACCACGCAAGAATACTGGCAAATGATGAAGGAAGTCTGTCGGGGAATCTATGACATTACTTCCGAAGGCGGCGCGGTCTATTTCATGCAGCGCGAGAAGAACACTGAGGAAGTATTAAAATGTCTGCGTCATACCGGCTGGGTTTTGCAGAACCTTATCATTTGGAAGAAAAAAACATCAGCAGTACCTGTTGCAGGAAAGTACGGCAAGCATTATCAGATTTTGGCGTATGCAATAAAAGGTGAAAAGGCGCGCGTATTCAACCGCCTACGGATTTCTCCGCCATTGCCAGCAAATTACAAGTATGAGCGCGAAAATGGAGTGTATGTTACGGATATTTGGGATGACATCCGCGAATTGACCTCAGGATATTTTGCGGGAGATGAAGCTATTCGTGATGAGAACGGTGAACGCTTTCATAAACAGCAATCGCCGATTGCATTGTTGCTGCGAATTATCTTGTCATCCACGAAAGCCGGTGATACTGTTTTTGATCCTTTTGCCGGGACAGGCACAACCCTGGTTGCTGCGCACCAGATCGGCAGGAACAGCATTGGCATTGAGATCGACCCTAAGAATGTGGAACTCATTCAGCAGAGGTTAAAAACCATCCGCGAGCCGGATCAGGTAAATAAATATTTCGACGAGTATAAATATACTGAAGACTTGTCATCGATATGGGGAGTTTCCGCTCCCAAAACAGTAATAAAGGCAAGATCCAAACAGCCGTCTTTATTGAAGTAGGGATAATGTATTCAATATTTCATTTTTGGAAAAATTTGGTCAACCAAAAAGAAAAATTCGAAAAGACGAGCAAACTGGATAAATTTCCCTTTCCACAAGAAATGTTGTCTTGCTCAAACAAAGGAGTTTTCCCTGATTTGGCTATTAAGATAAATAATCAGGGACAGTTTTCAGGTGGAGAGCTTGTAGAGTTGAAAGATAGCAATGTTTACAATGTGTCTTCCTTTAACTCAACCATTCCAACAGGCAAAAAGAATATTCGAAATGTCATTGCATCTGAACATGGTAGCATTTTTAAACAAATGCGTGATGCAGGTGATGATGTGTTTTCTTTGGAGATCCGGGATGTTTATTACCTTGTTCGCGGACGTAAAAAAGGACATCAGAAGATATGCTTAGTGCATGGGAGTTTCTTTGAAACTATTCCTGCTGAGGATTTGGTCGGAGAGACATTTTCTCAAGTCATTGATGAAGAGCTGGATGACCCTGAGATCAATGATGACGTTAAGCAAAAGCTGAAAGGTGCTTTGTCTCGACAGGAAATCTTCAGCCGAGTTAGAAGTGTGGCGAAAGCCTCAGTTAGTATGCGATTCCGTGTTTTGGCAGAAGTCAAACCCGATGCAAATATTCTCAATTCAAAACAATACTCTGAAATTCTCGATGATACGCTTAATCTCATTTGCCCATTTCATTCAGAAGATGAAAAAGAAGACTTGATCGAAAAAATGAGTCTTGTATTTGGGGCGGAACGTTTGCAGGAATTAAAAATCCTTCAAATAAAACATCCGCTAAACGGATGGTTTCTGGTGTTCCAGGCAGAGTTATAAAACAATAAGTGACCGCCACGTGGCGGTCACTTTTCATTCTCAATACAAAGGCAGCCTCGCGCCGCTGACCTTGTCCGCCTCGTCCGAGAAGAGATAGGTCATGGCGGCGACGATCTCGGAGGGTTTCGCGCCCTTGCCTTTATGCTCCACGTCAATGGCGCGGACGTGGACGATGTTCGCAGTGACGTTCGCCTCCTTCAATTCCGCGGCGAGAGATAAGACCATGTTCTCCTGTGCGGCTTTGGCCGCGGTGTAAACGCCTGATTTGCCCGGCGGGTCTGGCACGGTGGATGCCGAAACGACCATCACCCGTCCCCATCCGCTTTTGGAGAGCGCTTCTTCGAATGTCTTGAAGAGATTGAACGTGGTGCGGACATGCTGGTTGAGCATGAATTCCAGATCATCGTGCGGGGTTTCGGCGAAGGTCTTGCCGCCGGTCCAGCCGCCGACGAGATGGAACAAAGCGTGGACTTTGCCGAATTTGGAAAGAACCGCTTTGGCGGAGGACTGAAGCGCGTGTGCATCGAGCAGGTCCACAGTTTGGGCGAGGATCCGTTCGGGGGGAAGTTTCAATTCCTGGGTGAGGGAATCCAACTTCTGCTGATCAATATCGAGCAGGGCAAGATGGTGCCCGCGTTCTGCAAAGGTCCCGGCAACGAGGCTTCCAAGAATGCCTGTTGCCCCGGTGATGATGATTGTTTTTGCCCCCGCTCCTTTTGGGAGAGGGTTGGGGTGAGGGGATTTATTCATAGAGCGCCTTGATCTGGGATTCATCCATGCCTTCCACAATGGTCGGCTCATGCTGTTCGGCGAATCGCTGCTTGCGAAGGTCAATCAGATGGCCGGACTTGGCAGCCTTGGTTTCGAGATAGAAGCGGTTGTGTTCGTTCGGCGGCAGGATGTGCGGGATGCGCGTGTTGACCCTCACACCGTGCTGTGTAAGCTGGTTGATCTTCTTCGGGTTGTTGGTCATCAATTGAATGGACTGGACCTTGAGCGAGTGGATCATGTGCGCCGCCACGGCATAATCGCGTTCGTCGTCCTGAAAGCCGAGCGCGTGATTCGCCTCCACCGTATCAAGGCCTGCATCCTGCAGACTGTAGGCGCGGATCTTGTTCGTCAGCCCGATGCCGCGCCCTTCCTGACGGAGATACAGCACCATGCCCGTTTCCATCTCACCGATCTTTTTCAACGAGGCTTCCAACTGATCGCGGCAGTCGCAGCGCAGCGAACCGAGCGCGTCGCCCGTGAGACATTCCGAATGCAGGCGCACGGGCACGTTCTCCGCATTGATTACGTCGCCCTTGACGATGGCGACGTGTTCCTTGCCGTCGCGGTTGTTCGAGAAGCCCACAATGTGAAAATCGCCGAAGCGTGTTGGTAATTCGGCAATCGCTTCGATGTGGACGCATATCTTGTCTTCGCCGTAGCCTTCGCATTCATGACAGCAATCCTCATCCAGCAGTACTTGAATTTTTTCATGCAATAGTTCGGTAGTCATTATTCCTCCGCAGACCGATCCAACCGGGTCTGTTTATAGTGTATATCTTAAAAGCACTCCGCCGTCATCCCATTTTTCGACGTCTGTTAAACGCAGGTCAATGGCGTGCTCGCGCGGAAGGCCGGGTCCATCCGCAAGCGTGGGCGCATTCGCGCCGCCGAAGATCATCGGCGCAACATGGATCGTGATTTCATCTGCCAGTTTCAGGCGTAAAAGTTCAAAATTCATCGTCCCGCCGCCTTCCACCATCAAACGTTCCACTCCCATGTTCTTCAACTCGCGCATCATCTCGATCAAATCCACACGCGGCGTATCATGAAGAAAAACCGTCACGCCGCCGGATTCAAGCCTTTCAAGTTGTTCTTTAGATGTCCGGGTTGTTGTAAATATTACGACCTTCGTTTGTCCCGCCTTAATAAAATCTGAGTCAATGGGGATGTCTGCAATGGTGGCGACTCCCACCTTTATGGGGTTTGGCGGACGTCCCAGCCGGACTCTCATCTCACGCAGCGCCTCGCTCTTGACCGTCAGCTTGGGGTGTTCTTCCAGAAGCGTCTTCCCCCCGACGAGCACTGCGTCCGCTTCGGCGCGGAGTCCGTCCACGCGCTCCTTATCCCGCTTCGATGAGATTCCCGCGCCTTTTCTTTCGAAGGTGTCTATCTTCCCGTCCGCCGTCATCGCGACGTTGATGAAAGTGTACGGTCGGTCCATGAGAAAACCTCCCAACCATCGTCCAATTCTTCTCTTGGGGAGGAACTTGCGGACGAGGGTTAATACGAACCCCGGAAATATTTTCCGATCAACCCGTCATAATTGACGTTGATCGTCTCGCGCGCCAGTGCGAAGAAATCCTCCGCTGTGGCGTGACCATAGGAATAGCGCCGGGCATATTCCTTGATGAATTTCGAAAAATTGCCGTAGCCCATCAGCACGCGCATTTCATCGAGGAAGTAGGCGCCTTGAAAATATACGGCGTTGGTGTAGGAGCGGAACGTCCCGCCGTTATAAATGTCCGTATCCACGTAGCCGGTCGGGTTGAAGTAATTGACGCGGAACTGCCACCACCAGCTGATGTTGGCGGGATAGTTGTTCTCGAAGAAGATGCGCTCGCTGTAAGTGGAAAGCGCCTCGTCCAGCCAGGGTTCGATGGCCTGGTCGTTCCCCACCAGGCTGAACCACCATTGATGCGCGATCTCATGCACGCCGATCACAGTCAGGTTGTTGCGCGCGCCGCCGCTGTATTGGGCGTAAAAATCGGTGGAAAGGAAGACCAAGCCGTCGTATTCCTGCCCGTCGTCCATGTCGGTTTGGACGATGGCAAGCACTTGGTGCGGATACGGCGCGTATTGACTCGAAAAGGTTTGGATCGCGCTCGCGCCCGTGTTTGCCATCGCATCCCCCGCGGATTGATAGCCGTTGAAATAATACGAGCGAATGGTGGTATTCCCAGTGGAAGTTTCGGAGACCATGAACTCGTTGCTTGCCGAGAGCGCCAGCGTCCGCGCGCCGTACATGCGGTAGCGGGTCCATTCGCCGTTGGATTCGGGCGATGCGCCGACGGCAAGGGTGACATCCGAATCGGTTTTGATGTTGAGTTCCACATCCGAGGCTTCATAGACGAGATGTTCGCCCCAAGACATGGGGTCGTGCAAAACCCAGCCGCCTTGATACGGCACGACGAATGGATACCAGTCTGTGAGGTTGATCTGGTTGAAGTCGTATCCATACACATCGTTGGCGCCTTTGGATGGGATGTTGAGTTTGAAGCTCAACGTCAACGTGGCGGCGGAGCCGGAGGTGAGGGCTTGCGGCAGGCTTATCGTCAGGCGTTGACCTTCCAGCGCGTAGGCGGTTACAGGAACGCCGTCCAGCGCGATGGAATTCAAGGTAAAACCGTTTCTGTATAAGTTCGGTTGAACCGACAGCACAAGGTCGGCAAGGCTCCCGCCTGTTTTATTGTAGTAGCGGATGGTCTGGTCAACGTAGGCGGTTCTGCCTTTGAAGTCCAGGCTGGTGTAGAGGATGTAGCTTGTGCGGTTGGAGGTTGTCGGCGGGGGCGAGGTTTGGGCGGTTGAAGCAGATGTCGGCGAAGGGAGAGGCGGCATCTCCGTTTGTGTGGGCGGCGGGGTGTGAGTGAATGTCGCAGTGGCAGGCGGTGACGGGGTGAACGTCGGCACGGATGTTTGGTCTGTACCCGATGGCTGGAACGGCGTTGGCGTTGGGGAGGCGTTCGGGTCCTGCGTCACCAAAATGAAGGGCGCAAAGGCTTGATGTGTGGGCGTTGGCGGGGCGATGGGAGAGTTGCAGGATGCAAGCAGAATGGCGAGGATGAGGAGATGGGTTTTACGAAACATCGAAAGCATCATTGATATACGCTGCGGAAGTATTGGTTGACAAGGTCGGAAATGTCGGCGCTGGTATGCGCGTGCAGGATACGGAAGAAGTCGTTCGCGGTGACGATCTTGCCGCGGCTTTGATTCAAATAATCCTGAATGAATGAGAAGAAGGCCTCGTCGCCGATGCGTTCGCGCAGTTTTTCTAGGAAGTGCGCGCCTTGAAAATAGGTCGCGTTGGTATAGGTGCGGAAGCCCTGACCTTCATAAATGGGAATATCCACAAAGCCTTCCGGTTTGTAGAAATCGATGCGGTATGTCCACCACCAGCTCACAAGGTCGGGATGCGTGTTTTCGTAATAGATGCGCTCCGAGTAGGTGCAAAGGCTTTCATCGAGCCAGGGTTGAAGCGCCTGGTCGCTGGCAACCTGCTCGAACCACCACTGGTGCGCAGTCTCATGGACGGCGACGAAAGTGAGCCAGTTTGCGGGCGTGCCATCGTAGAGGTTGTAGAAGTCGCGGCTGAGGTAGAAGAAGGCGGAGTATTCCATTCCGTCGTTGAAGTCACCCATTACGATGGCAAGGCTTTTATGTGGATACGGTCCATAACGCTGGCTGAAGATCTGCAGCGCTTCAGCGGACGCCTGCAAGGCGGCTTGACCTGCCGCTTCATTGAAAGGGAAGTAATAACTGGAAACCGCCGCATCCCCGACCTGCAAGCTGGATACCTGAAACTCGCGGCTTGCCGCCAGCGCGAACGTCCGCGCGGCGGTGATGGTGTAGCGAGTAGAATCCGTGAGTTGTTCGAGTACGCCGCTCGCCGCAACGATGGGCGCGGGTGCCGGGTTTGCAAAGCGGACGGTCACTTCATAATCTGCGGCTTCGTACACGAGATGTTCGCCGTAATACCAGGGGTCGTGCAATATCCATTCGCCGTCGATGTTCGGCACAACGAATGGATACCAGTTGACAAGGTTGATCTGGCGGCTGGTGTAGCCGTAAATGCGCGGGCGGGAGATGCTTGGGTCTTCCTGTTCGGCGAACGGAAGCGCAAGGCTGTATTGAAGTTGAATCTCGATCGTTTTATCCTTCGGTAGAAAGGATGGCAGGGCAAGGTCGAGGCGCTGCCCGTCGAGGGTGAAAGTTGTGAGCGGCTCGCCGTCAATGGCGAGGCTGTCGAGGGTAAAACTGCCGTCCCATAAATTGGGTGTCACGGCAAGGACCAACGCATTGAGCTGGCTGCCGGTTCGATTGACATATTGGATCGTCTGCGTCACTGTGACGAAATGGGTGTCGTAGTCAATGACGGTATCCAAAAGATATTTCGAGCGTTCCAGCGCGACTGAGGGTGCGGGAAGGGATGTGGGCGTTTCCTCCAGAATCGCGGTCGGGGTGTCGGCGGGGATGAGCAAGGGTGGTGTGGCAGTTTCCGGCGGAGTCGGCGAGGCGGCAGGCGCGCAGGCGGAAAACAAGAAAAGAAGAAGAGATAAAAAGGGGATAAGTCGGTGTCGCATGGTCGTATTCTACCGTGTAATAGAATTCTCACGGTCAAAAATTTCTCTCCCACCTAGGGTCTGTATGCAAATTAAATTCATGTCACCCTGAGTGGCGCGGAGCGCCACGAAGGGTCTCTCACTTGCCCAAAGCAGGCGATTTTGAGCAAAAGTAGAGATTCTTCGTCGCTCCGCTCCTCAGAATGACATGTTGAGAGTGGTTTTGCATACACACCCTAATAAAAAGCGCAATATTTGACTGACTGCGATATAAAAAAATCCTCCTGCCGCTGTCAACAGGAGGATGGGATTTCTTTTGGTTGTCACCCTTCCATGTTTTTCTTCAGCGCGGCAAGGGAATCCTCGAGAAGTTTGACCATCTGTCCCTTCATCATGTCCTCCATACCGGGCATGCTGGGCATCCCCGCGGGTACAAGATTGACGTCCATTTTCATGGTGACCCTGGTGCCGCTGCCTTCAGCTTCCAGAATGGTCGTGTTGACCATGTCCGATGCGGGCGGCGGAGCGAAGGTCTTGACACTGAACAGGCGGTTCGGTTCGAAACCGACAACTTCGTTCATTGTCTCGATCTTGTGACCGCCGTTGTTGGTGATGACCTTGTACTTTGCGCCCACTTGCAGCGGTTCGCTGACCTCGATGGCTGTAATGTATTGACTCAACTTCTTCTGGTTTTCGAGATTCGTGATGTAGGCGAAGATCTCTTCCGCGGGTTTATTGATGGTGCTGGATGATTCGAGAAGCGCCATGGCTCGTTCTCCTTTTGGGATGTGAAATGATATTTCGATTATATGGACTTTAACCGCTTCCACAAGAACCCAAGCAGGAAAAAAAGGGTAGCCGTTAGTACTATGGCGGAACCGGATACGATGTTCAGATAATAGCTGAGATACAAACCGACCACGGATGACAACGCGCCGATCAACGCCGAGACCAGCATCATCGGCAGGAGTCGGCGGGTGAGCAAATAGGCGGTTGCGGCGGGTGTGACGAGCATGGCAGCGGCGAGGCTGACGCCGACGGTTTGCAGGGAGACCACCACGGTCAATGCCAACAGCACCAGCATGAGATTTCGCAATAGTTCAGCGGGCAGGCGCAATGTGGCGGCAAGAACGGGGTCGAAGGAAATAACGAGGAAGGGTTTGAACAGCAATGCCACTGTGAGCAGAATGGCGAGACTCAAACCCGCGATCAGCCACAGGTCGGTTTTGTTGACCCCCAGCACATCTCCAAACAGGATGTGGCTCAAGTCCACAGCGTAGGTCTGCATGGTACTGATGAGCGCCACGCCCAACGAGAGCGCGGCGGCGAACAGGATGCCGATGGCGGTATCCTCCTTGACCGTCCCTTCGCGCGAGAAGAAGCCGATGCTCAATGCGACGACCACCGCCGCGACTCCCGCGCCGACGAGCAGGTCGCCCCGCAGGATGTAGGCGATGGCGACTCCCGGCAGAATCGCATGCGCCATCGCGTCGCCGAGAAAGGCCATGCCGCGCAAAACGACATACGTTCCCATCACGGCACACAACACGCCGACGATGACGGAGGCGATCAGTCCGCGTTGCATGAATTGGTAGGCGAGAGGTTCAAGGAGAAGAGACATTTTTGATTTACGATTGACGGTTTATGATTTACGATTGCGGAGGGTTTTGATGGATGCAACGGTCATAGCGAGAACTTCGTTTGTTTCTTTGTAGATTTCCAAAAGTTGTTCCCGTTGGGTAATCCCAGACTCAACCAGAATTTCGAGCCAGTAAGCGGTTTCATCAGCCTCCTCTTCCACAATTTTCATTTTGTTGATCATGTCGGCTGTGGATTTTGCACGGCATGCCGCGCGATAGTTTGCGCCAATCGACGTACCTGATCTCAGAATTTGCTTTGCGATTACATCTGATGCCCGAGTATGCGGAAGTTTGTCCATCTGTTTGATGATCATAACCGCTAATGTTTTTGTGCGTGTCTTGAAGGTTTTCTCGTCCATAAAATCTCCGTTGCCTGGATTTTGTACCTGTGACATAAAGAGAGTATGCTCATCAAATAATTGCCAATCAGAAATCGTAAATCAAAAATTATTAATCGGGAGGGCAGCATTCGTCCACCAGCATCACGCCGTTTTCCATCACCAGCAGGGAGTTGCCGAATGCCTGCGCGAGATTCTCTTTTGCAAAGACTTCACCTGGCGTCCCGTAGGCGATCAGCCGATGGTTGAGAAGCAGGACGAGGTCGAAGCGCGAGGCGGCGAGGTTCAAGTCGTGTGTGGAGACCAGCGTTGTGACTTCCCGCTTTTGGAGGTGATCGAGCAGGCGCAGCGATGCCTCCTGTGTGGTGACGTCCACGCCGGTGAACGGTTCATCCATCAAAAGGATATGCGGTTCCTGCGCGAGCGAGCGCGCAAGAAAGGCGCGTTGCTGCTGCCCGCCCGAAAGTTGACCGATGGGCTGAGCCGCAAGATCGGCGATGCCCATTTGTTCGAGGCTGTTCTGCACGATCTGTTGGTCCCGCACGGAGGGGCGTTTCAGCCAGCCCATTTGCCCGAAACGCCCCATCATCACCACGTCGCTGACCGTGACCGGAAAACGCCAGTCCACCTCTTCACGTTGGGGGACGTAGGCGACGCAATCCTGATGCGAGCCAAGCGGTTCGCCATGTATGAAGATGTGACCGCTTTTCAATGGCAGCAAGCCGACCAATGCCTTGAACAGGGTGGACTTGCCCGCGCCGTTCGGACCGACCACTGCCACGCGCGCGCCGTGCGGAATTTGGAACGACAGGTCGCGCAAAATGATTTTTTCGCCGTAGCCGATGCTGATGTTCTTTACTTCAAGACGATGAGGAATGTGGGACATTTCAACTTTCGATCTTTGGCTTCAGATTTTGGATTTACGAAAACGAGGGCGAACAAGTCTATCGTAAATCATTAATCGCAAATCGTAAATCGTTTTACTTCAAAGCGCCCACAATGCGGGAGACGTTATGTTTCATCATGTCAATGTATGTCGCGGCAGGCGCGCCGTTCGTTAACGTTTCGAAATACAGGTCATCCACCACCTTCACACCTGTTTCGTCCGCGATCTGGTTCGCCAGTTTTTCGTTTTCCACTTCGCTCAGGAAGATGGCAGGCGCGCCCGATGATTGTATCGCTTTCACGACAGCCGCTATTTCCTGCGCCGATGCGCCCGCCTCGGAACTGAAACTCGGCAGGATCGTATCGACCACCTTAAAACCATAACGCTCTGCAAAATACCCCAGTGCTTCATGGTTGGTCACAAGCAGGCGGCGTTCCCTTGGGATGGCGTTTACTTGTTCGAGTATCCATGCATCCAGCGATTTCAACTCTTCGATATACGAATCTGCGTTGGCGCGATAGACATCCGCGCCTTCGGGGTCTGCTTCGGACAATCCATCGCGGATGTTTTCGACATAGGCGACGACGAGATTCGGGTCCAGCCACATGTGCGGATCACCCGCCTCATGGACATCGCCCGCGCCTGATTCGGTCTCTTCGGCATGGTCACCCATCTCGCGCGGATTCAGCCCATCCGTCGCAGTGACGATCAGCCGCTCGCCGCCCGCATTCTCGATCAACGGTTCGATGAAATGCTCGTATTCAAGCCCGTTCAGAATCAACACGTTACTTTTGGCGATCTTCGCCACATCCGACGGGGCGGCTTGATAGGAATGCGGGTCGGCGCCAAGCGGGAGCAGGGATTTCACCTCCGCTCGTTCGCCTGCCACGTTCCGGGCGATATCTGCCAGGAAGGAGGTGGAAGCGAGAACCTTCAAGCCGCCGTCACTGCCTTGAGGGGCAGGTCCGCACGAGGTCAGGATTAGAAGCGAAAGGGCACTTAATCCAATAATGGTATTGAAAACCTTTTTCATTTATCTCTCCTATTTTTTATCCCCCACGCGTGTGAGGGATATGGTATCGGCAAACTGAGGAATGCCAAATTATTTACACTTGCTGCACAAGCCGAACAATTGCAACCAATACTCCTGGATTCTGTAGCCGGTTTTCTTTGCAATGGACTGGGTCAGCGCATCGAGATCGTCGCCTTCAAAGAAAGCTACTTCGCCGCAATTCTTGCATAGCAACAGATGCCGATGACCGACGCCCGTCGAGATGAACGCCTGACAACCTTGTGGTTGGTGCATGCGCTGGATGAGATGCAGCTCCTCGAGTTTTTCGAGCGTGCGATAGACCGTGACCAGCCCCAGCGCGCGGTACTTCTTCCGCGCCAAATCATAGACTTCGATGGGGGTCAGCGCGTGGGTCGAGCCATATACCGCATCCACCACCGCCCGCCGAGGTATCCATTGTCGTGCAATTGTTCCAGCCACATTTCAGCAGACATAGCCGCTAATTTCGGTATTGAAAATCATTTTCAATAATTATAAAGGGAAAAATTCATGGAGTCAAGGATGTAATCGGGATCACGGCAGCCAATGCGGCATCAGTCCTTCAGTAAGGATCACTGCTTCACCTGTATTGCTCGTCCACAAGCCGATTTCGGGTTTGTATTGTCCGCGTAGTTTGAATTGCTGGAAGACCAATGCGCTCCCCCATGGATTCCAGCGCGGCGAGTTGTAGGTATATTCGGGGTTGTTGGTCACCACAATACCTTCGAGCAGACCAGGGTCGAAGACCCACAAAATCTGATTAGGCTGATCTTCGCCTGCGCGGAAACCAAGCGCAGCGCGATTTTCCAAGGATGACCACGCCATCGAATAATAAGAGTAATCGCGGGTGTCATTCAAACCTATTAATGTAAACGATTCGTTCAACGACAGATCGGCAAGGCGAACTTGTGTCCGTAACCCATCTTCCTTTTGTTCTATGGTGGTGAACATCAGTTTATTTGAATCGGGCGAGAATGCAATTGGTCCACCGGTATTGGATGGAAAGATGTAGTGTTTCCCCTCGCTCAAGTCCAATAGATTGATCTGGTCAGCAAGCCCATCGAAGGATGCCAATTTATTTGAGTCGGGCGCCCAGGATGGGTTGTATCCTAAAATGGATTGATCCTCGAAGACGGGATTGTTACTACCGTTTTGCAAGTCCAGGACCCAGATGCGCGGCGAACCAAAGGGCAAGCCTGGTACTGGACCCGCCGCTTCGCGGGCGTAGGCAATGCGCCAGTTGTTCGGGGCAATGGCGGGCGTGGTGCAGCGATCCCTGCCGCAATCAAGCAAAACGGATGCGCCGCTTCCATCGCGAAAGACGCGCCACAGGTCAATACCGCCTTGTTCGTTTGTGCTGGAGAAAATGATGAACTCGCCGCTCTGCGCCACATCAAATGAAATAACGCGGATGTTTGCATTGGTTAGGCGGATAGGGTTCTCACCTTTCACATCCACCGACCAGATACCGCTTTCGGAACCATCTGTGCGGAGGTACGCCATACGCGGCTCGCGGACGGTGAACTGCCATGTCTGTTCGGATTTTATTTCGCCGCCATTTGCCGAGATCGAGCCGGGGCGGAGAGTCAGTGTGTAGGCGGTGCCCAGTTCGAAAGGTTGGGAAGATACGAAGCGCAGGGTCGTGGCGTTGACTTGTTCGAACGTCCCTTCATGGGCAGGGTTGAGTTCCAATAATGCAGATGTGGTCGCCGCATCCACTGGTTCGGAGAATGTCAGTTGAATGGTTTGATACGGACCGACTTCGCCGTTTTCAGGAAAATTCACACGGACGCGCACGCCCGCATTCTCGCCGATGAAAATGGTGAGGGCGACCAGCACAACCAGCGCCAGCAAAAAAAAGATGGCAACCGAATCAAGCGAGGCGCGGAGTTTCATGGGAAGAGATAAGGTTGGTTGGGGACGGGGACTTCCTGCACAGAGTTGGCGACAATCAACGGCACGTGGCGATCGTTGAGGGTAATGGATTGGATCTCGCCTTTGACCAGCACCCACGAGTCTTGTTGCAGGCTTGTGGCATCACCCCATTCTGCGGGCATGGCAATGGCAAAGCCATCTGCTGCACAGCACGAAACGACGAAGCGGCTGACGAAGAATTGATTCTCTTCAAGTTGTTCATCGAAATATACGAAGCCGATGACTGATGCTTTTTCTCCGATGAATAGGCTGATATCCTCTTCATAATTAAAAAGTTTGATCCAATCCAGCACACTCCGTTCTTCGGACGGTGTTTCGAATAATTGTGCCGATGAGTCTGCGCTGACAAGTGGGGCAGTGGTGTTGAACCCTTTGGTGGCAAATGCGGAGGAGTCGAGCGGGCGCGGCGGGATGAGAATGCCGATCAACAGAGGAATGAGCATTATCCATAGGGCAGCAGGGGCGGGGGGATGATCGTGTTCATGTTCGCCGTTCTGTTCGCGCTGACGGGATCGTTTGATCTCACTAAAGATGATCTGTGCGAGGATGGCAAGCATGACAATGCCAAAGATGGTCAACGGGATAAAGCGGGCGTTGATGTACCACGTCAACTGCCCGTTGGCAGCTTTGGAGGCGAAGAAGATGCTCAAGCCAAGCAGCAAAAGCCCTTGAAAAGAACGGATCATTCTGGACGGCATGGGATGCTCCTACGGGGCGAAATAATTGAACAGCAAACCTGAAAGCAGGCTGATCATGAATGGAATGGTGACGATGTAAAAGACCGCGCGGCGTTTGAAAACCTGCAAGTACATCATCACGCTTTTGATATCCACCATCGGACCGAAGACGAGGAACGAAAGCACTGAACCGAAACTGAACGTGCCGACGAACCCGAGCGCGACGAACGAATCGACGGTGGAGCAAATGGAGAGCAGAACCGCCAGCGCCAGCATGATTAGCACGGAGAGGATCGGTCCGCTGCCAACAGCGAGCAGCGCCGACTGCGGAATGAACGCCTGCAACACTGCCGCCAGAACCGACCCCATCACGAGGAAGCGTCCCATCTCGAAGAATTCATCGGTGGTGATGAGCAGCGCCCTGCGAATCTTCTCGACAAACGTACCGGACGGATGCGCGTGGTCGTGTTCATGTTCATGAGAGAAATCCAGCGCGGGGCGCAGGATGTTTGCTGCATCCTTCTCGAAGGAGAAGATAATGCCCGTGATGATTGCAATTGAAATACTGAGGATGAAGCGCCACAAGAGCATCTGTCCCCAACCAAAGGCGGCGGCGGTGCTGAGCAATACAATGGGGTTGATGACCGGCGCCGCCAGTAAAAAGGCGATGCCCGCCGAGAGCGGCAGCCCCTTGCGGAATAGGCGGCGTGTGAGCGGGATCACGCCGCACTCGCAGACGGGAAAGACCATGCCCATGAACGCGCCGGTCACGGACGAGGCGATGGGCCGCCCTGATAGCCACTTGCTCATTTGGTCGCGGTCTAGGAAGACCTCCACCAAACCCGAAGCAAGTGTCCCGAGGAGAAGATACGGAACGGCTTCCACGAAGATGCCGAGGACGACCGTCGCAAAAACGTTGGTACGATCCCACAGCCAGGTGAAAAATCCAGCAGGCAGCATCGCGCCTGCGACAAGGACCAGCACGCTAAAAGTGATGAGTAGTATCAGGGTTCGCGGCAAACGGTTGGGTGTTGTTGTTTTTTCCACACGATGATTATAATCATGAAGAAAATCCAGCAAGAGAAAATAAAAAGACTCTAACTTTTTACGTCAGAGTCTTTTTATTCTTAATAATGAGATGCTACTGCCCGCTTTCCACAGGGTAGCCACTGGCACGCCAGTCGAGCAATCCGCCCGCCATGCTGGTGGCGCTATAGCCTGCATTTAACAGGACGTCACGCGCCTCCTGGCTACGATTGCCGGAGTGGCAGACGACCAGAATTTCTTTATCCTTCGGCACTTCACTCAAACGCGCCAGAAGTTGATCCAGCGGAATAAGCGTGGTGTTGGGAGCGTGGTAGTCATCCCACTCCTCCTGCGTGCGAACGTCCAGCACGAAAACATCACCCTGCCGATACATTTCGTATGCCTGCGTCACATTGACTTCGCGAGCCAGTGCGGCATTACCGCCCGCGGACGCGATCAAATAGATGACCAACGCCACGAACGGACAGGCTGTCCGAGTCACTTTGAGGGGTGGACCCGCATGAAGTCAGGAGAAGAGCGTGAGAACCCTTATCCCGAAAATGATATTGAAAAACCTTTTCATTTGGAACTCCGAATTTTATCCCCCGTCAATGCGGGGGAGGATTAATTTTTGCTCTGGGCGGGTCTCAGGCCCGTCAAAGCATTATTTACGACAATTTGCGCACAGCCCGAACAGTTGCAGCCAGTGTTCTTCGATTTGGTAACCTGTCTTCTTCGCAATGGACTGGGTCAGCGCGTCGAGGTCGTCGCCTTCAAAGAAGACCACTTCGCCGCAATTCTTACATAGCAACAGATGCTGATGACCGACGCCCGTCGAGATGAACGCCTGACAACCTTGTGGTTGGTGCACGCGCTGGATGAGATGCAGCTCCTCGAGTTTTTCGAGCGTGCGATAGACTGTGACCAAACCGAGCGCGCGGTATTTCTTCCGCGCCGTTTCATGGACTTCAGTGGGGGTCAGCGCGTGACTCAAGCTGTACATCGTATCCACCACCGCGCGGCGCGCGCCCGTGATGCGGTAGCCGTTGTCGTGCAGTTGTTCCAGCCAGTTTTCAGCCGACATGATGCGCTCTTTACTTATTGAAAATTATTTTCAATAAGTATAAAAGGGAAATTTCAATAAGTCAAGGTTTTATTGCCAAATCCACGACGGATTGAACCCTTTGATTCCCAAATCCGTAACTTCGCCAGATTCGACTTCGATGACCTGAATCCGCGACTCGAAGGGAAACGCCTCCAGCAAATAGAGATCGTACAGCAAATATTTCCCATCAGGCGACCAACCTAAACTGCTGTGCAGAGAGTCCGCATCGTTTGTGATGACACGAGCTTCGCTTCCGTCGGCGCGCATCAACCAGATCTGGTCTCCACGCGGCAAGGAAAGATCGCGCCGCACGACTGCGATCCATTGCCCATCCGCCGACCAAGCCGCAAGGATATTTTCCATGCCGTTGTTCGGGTTCAGACCCGCAAGCCCTTCAGAATCGAGGTCGTATAAGAACAATTGCGTCACGAACTGACCATCCCGAATGACAACGTCTCTCAGCAGAATCTGCTTTCCATTTGGAGACCACAACGCCGCTGCGCCGAGGATGTTTTCGATCGCGCGCGTTTCGCCGCTTTCAAGGTTATACAGGCGAATCCCTTCGGGTGTGGCGTAACTCAGCCATTCGCCGTTCGGTGACCAGCGCGGGTTCCCGCCAGGCAATTGCGACTCCTGAAAGACAGACTGCTCCTCGCCCGTCACCATGTTGATCCACCACAGCGTTGGCAGCCCGCTGGCGCTGCCGTCCAAACTCAAATGTTCGTAAAGGATGCGGTTTCCATCCGGCGACCAGATGATACCGGAACAGATGGCATTCGAACAATCCGAGAGTTTCCTGCCCTCTCCGTTGGATAGTTCCATCAGCCAAATCTGGTTTTCGTAATCGGCGGTTTGCGCAACATAAGCGATTTGCGTTTGGTCCGGCGAAACGGCATACTCTGCCACGCTGTACGTCAACTCGCTGAGAGGGCGGGATGCATCGCCGGGATAATCCGAAATGTACATTTGCCGGATGCGGTCTTCATTCTCGACGAGATACAAGACCTGCGCTTCTTCAATCGACCTTTGAGATGTCCCTGCAAAACTGACATTGTCCTTCGCCCGGACCGCCGCGCCCCACGTCAACGCCGAACCGAGCAGGAGCACGATCAGCGCAGAGACGATGGGCAGGACCGGCGCAAGGCGATCCACAACGCCGATGCGATTGAACAGTCGGCGGCTGTTCACCATCAGCAACCCGATGACGATCAGGACAACTGCCAAACCCAGACTGAATGAGATGATCAACGCCAACCCAAGCATGATGCGGTTGATGGCGATTGCCACCAGCAGGATCGCAATGGCATCCGGGCAGGGGACGAGTCCGCCGCTGATGCCAAGCGCAATCAGCGAACGCCAGGTGATGGTTTCCGGAACATCATGAGAATGCATCTTCCCGTCGCCGTGGTGGTGCAATCCGGCAGATGCAGGTTGAACTTTTAACACGCCTGCGGGCTTGTGTGGGGAGGCTGGGGTCAGCGCGATTCGTTTTTGAGGCGGCTGGGCGGGCTGTTTTGATTTTCTCCAAAATAAAAATCTTTGCCACAGCAAATACAATCCCAGCCCGAGGATCAACACGCCCGAAAGGATTTCGAGAAAGGGAATGATTGTTGTCGGCAGAATGTATTGGGAAGCCGCCAGTGTGACGATGCCGAGCAAAAAGACCGAGCCGGTATGTGTCAGCGTGACGATGGTGCCTAGGGCAATGGCATGGTACGAGGTCCCGCGCGAGCCGACAAGGTATGCGGCAACGACCGTCTTGCCATGTCCCGGCGTCAGTGCATGGAGCGCACCCAACGCGAGCGCGATCAACAAGGCAAAGAGATAGAATGTGAAGGACAATTCGCCGCTTCGCACCAGATCAAGCAGAATTTCCTGCGGCGTGCGTTCCGCCAGTTCGGGGACAACCTGTTCGGCGGTTTCAGTAACCATGTCCTTTTGCTGACCCAAGGGCAGGGCGGGAGAGCCGCTATCCCACGAGCTGAATAAAAGCAACGGATCATCCAGCAGGCTGCGGTCTTTGATCAGGTCGATGGTGAGGATGTGGTTTTTCTGGGAGGGGAAGAGGAAAGCGGTATCTTCGGTTGCCGTTAGGTAGAACCAGTTGATGGACTTGGACGGTTCCCATCCGTTTTCGATCACCAGCTGCCGCACGTTCTCGCCGCTTTGATGCCATTCTGCAGAGAGGTTGAATGTGATGAATTCCCCGCCTGCCTGAAATGCGCGCAAATCCCCAGGCAATTGCACGGAGTCGATTCGGAGCGGCAAAGGCTTGTCGTCGAGCATGGCAGTCATCAGCGCGGCGCGGGCGTTGCCCCAGGTTTCGACTTCGGTCGAGCTGAGAGTCCCATCTTCGTCCGAATCCATTTCGTGCCAAAGGAAGTTGGTCAGGAGAGGACCCGGTTTGACTTCCCATTGGACCTGCAGACCTGTTGGTGTGATGGTTATGTTGATGGTGTGTGCGTACAGGTCGGCGGGATGCGCCTTCGCTTTTGGCGCTCCCGCGAACATGATTATGCCAATCAGGGTTGAAAGGATGAGAAGTTTTTTTATCATGAAATAAAAACAGCGCGGATGGCGTCGAGAGAACCCATCCGCGCTGTTTCTTTTAGTGATTTTATTAATCCTGCCAGCGTAGGGTGTGATACACAAGCGACGCAACTGCTAATGTGCCGATCAGGAAGCCTGTGATCTTGCCAATGGGTTTACGTTTTTCTTCCGGCTGGTTCAATTGATCCGCGTTCAATTTTGCGCCGACAGCCGCCGCCGCAGGGATGGACGCGCAGATTATACACATACGAGCCTCCTTTGGGTGTTTGAGATGACGTGTATTTTACTGTAATGGCGCGCCTTCGATGGGATAGCCTCTGGCATACCATTCGCGCAATCCGCCCGCCATGCTGGTGGCATTGTATCCCGCTGCAAGCAGGATATCGCGCCCCTGCTGACTGCGGTTGCCGGAACGGCACACGACAAGTATTTCCTGATCCTTTGGCACTTCGTTAATGCGCGCCTGCAGTTGATCCAGTGGGATGAGCGTCGTGTTGGGAGCGTGATATTCGTCCCATTCCTCCTGCGTGCGTACGTCCAGAACGAAAACGCCGTTTTGGTACATCTCGTGCGCCTGATCCACGTTGACTTCGCTTGCTAATGCAGTGGGAGCCGCATTGCCCGATGCGGCGATAAGATAGACAAGCAAGGCGGCGAACGCCAGCATCCCCAATTGCACGGCGGGTTTTCGCAGATATGTGGAAAGTCCGCTGCGGGTGCTGAGACTGCTTTTTTTACTTTTTCTTCGAGACATTATTCTGCCCTCACATTGATTTGATTTTCTTCCTACTAGATGAAGGCGCGTGAAGTTTTCTTACAACGCGTCCCAAATAAGGGACAACAGATTCTACTCAAATGAGTTGATCGCCGCCTCGGCATCGGTGTGGATTTCAAGAAATTTCGTCAGCCCGATCATTTCCAGCACCTGCTCCACGGTGGACTGCGGATTGAGCAGTTTCACATGTTCCCGCGCCGAAGCGTCTTTGTTTGGGTCGATGGCGCGGAAGGACGGCCTGCCGCCTTCCTTCGCCTGGACAAATTGTCCCGCGAAGATCCGCGCCACGGTGTGTAGAGCCATTAACCCGGCGCTGCTGATGTAAGGGACTTTTTCCAGATCCATGAGCAGATAACGCGCGCCGTTATCGTAAGCCTCCTGGGCGTTGTTGATCACGTCCGTGTAGTTGGAGGCGTCCACATCGCCTGCGATCTGCATGACTGTAACCGAAACCTTGGCTTCTCGTGTAGAAAAAGAGATTTGCATGTCTGCCTCCTGAAATGGTCTATTTGAAATTGAACTCTTCGTAGTGGATATTTTTGGGCGAAACTCCTGCATCCAGGAATTTTTGCTCGAACGCCTGCACCATCGGGAAGGGACCGCACATGTAGATGTGATGATCGCGGACGTTTCCGCCTGCATTCTTGATGATATCGTCTACATTCAATGAGCCATGCACGGACGAAAACCGGATGTGCGATATCAAACGCGGATGTTTCTTTACGGCCGCTTCGATCTCATCCGCGAAGACGGCTTCCTCGGGATGGCGCACAGTGTAGTAAAAATGCACCTCGTGTTTCAGATCAGTTTTGAGGTCCCGCAGGAACGAGAGGAAGGGAGTGATGCCGATCCCGCCCGCGATCCAGATCTGTTTTTCGCCGCCCGTCTTGTAATTGAACAATCCATAAGCGCCCTCCACCATCGCTTCCGTCCCTTCCTTCAAGTTATGGAAAAGATGACGGGTAAAGTCGCCGCAGGCTTTGACTGTGACTCGCAGAACATCTTCGTGCGGCGCGCTGGATATGGTGAAGGGGTGAGATTCGTTCAAAGTCTTGTCGCCCAGGAAGCGGATGAAAAGGAACTGCCCGGCGTGGACATGTGGAATCGGCTGTCCCTTTGCGCGAAGCGTTATTTCCGTGGTCGAATTGTTCGGATGTTTCACCGCTTCGACGGTATACGGCACATACTTCCTGAAGAATCTGCCGAAGACCTCGGTGTAAAGATAGGATGCCGTGCCGATGATGAAGAAGATCTGTACCCAATTGATGGCAATAAAGGCGCTTAAAGCGTTAACGGTCAACGCGTGGATGTAGCCGAGAATGAAAAAGATGCCGATGAAGCGATGAAGTTTCTTCCAAGATTCGTACGTCGGGCCGCTCAACTTATTCAGGATCGGGATGCGCGGCGCAAGCGTCGGCAGGACAATGGCGACGATGCCCAAAAAGGAGATCATCGCCAGATAATTTCCGAGACGCAGGTTGACAGTGGTAATGGGAACGACCAGCAGCTTCACAAACAAGAGCAAAAACGCACTTGTGGATGTACGCCGATGGGTTTGATACATTTTGTCCAACCCGCCGAAATACGGTTCCACCCACCTCGGGCGGGTGGAAAGGAACAACGAGAACGACATCAGCACGATGACGACCGAGCCAAGCACCTCGCCCGCATATGCGCGGATGTAATTCTCGCGTCCGTCATTGATGGGCGGGAAAACGATCCAGACCAGAACCGTCAGGACGACCAGAACGATAAAGACGATGTTACCCAGATTGCGTTTCATTCCAACTCACCTTTAAATATAAATCAACAGCGATGCAGAATTCTGCATCGCTGTTGAAGACATTCGATTATTAAAAAGAATCAAGCGCCTGCTGCTTGTCCGTGAACACTTCGAAGAACGCCGAAAACCCCACCATATCCAGCACGCTGACGACTTCCGCGCGCGGGTTCAGTAATTTGACGTTCTTTTGCATGCCGCCTTCCCGTGAGCGGTCGAGCGACTTGAGCGCAGCCCAGCCCTGGTCGGGGTCGGGAGGCGTCTCACCGCGCAAGAGCAGCGCAACCGTGTGCAGGGAAACCAAGCCTGCGCTGGAAATGTACGTCAAATCTCCCATATCAAGCAGGATGTTCTTTGCCCCATTGCTGAAAACCTCGTGGGCTTTTTTGATCAGGTCCTGATAGGTCTGTCCGTCCAATTGCCCCTCGAGTTTCAAAACGGTGACGGAGACCCTCCCCTGTTCTTCTGAAACGGTGATGTTCATCGCGCGTTCCTCCTGTAAGTTGATTCCCCAATTATAAACCCGCTTTGCGTTCGAGCCGCGCCAGCCTGTGGTCGATCTCTGCCAGCCAATGCTTGCGAATATAACCCGGAAGATCAGCCTGTTCAGCTTGCGCCCGCGCCGCCTTCGCCCATTTAATGGATGACTTCACATCGCGCGCCTTATGTTCGTAATACTTCGCCAATTCGATGTGTGCATAGATGTGACCCTTGCGCGCCGCTTCCTCCCACAACCGGATCGCCTGATCCAGATCCCCGCGCCTTTTGTGCAGGATGGAAAGACGCTTCACTGCCACGCCGAAATCTGTTTCTTCTAGCCCAAACTCGAGTCCACGCTCATACAGACGCGCCGCTTCATTCCAATGCCCAAGGTCCTCGAACAGTTTTCCCAGCGCAACGAAATCCAACCCATGTTCCACGCGTCCGTTGTACGGGTCTGCCAGCATCTCGCTGACATGACCCAGCAAAGCCGCCATCGCAACCACATCCATGGCGTTGTGGTAGAACACGCCGCCCAGCGGACGGGCATCTCCCGTACGCAAATAATCGAAATACAGCCAGGGGATTTCGTATCCCGGCACTTCCTCGGACGAGCGCGTAAAGCCAAGCACATGCTCTTCGAGATATTTCAGGGCGCGGGAAGGCAGTCTGTCGCGCCACAGGCGTCTTGCCAGAGGGAGAAGGTCAATGTGCGCGTACTCTTTTAGCGGTGATGGAATGCGATGCAGCGAGTAGCGCGTGTTTAAAAGAGGCGCATCGAAGGATTTGCCATTGAAGGTCACCAAGCCTTCGCAGGGCGCGAGAAATTGAATCAATGCTTCCAACATGGCGGGTTCTTCGGACGGGTCGCGCAGGAAGAATTGCTTGAGCGCGAATTCCCCGTCTACGAAGCGCGCTGCGCCGACGAGAAAGGCGTATGTGCCTGTACCGCCGGATACCCCCGAGGTTTCCGTGTCGAGAAATGCAAATTTATTGATGGGCAGTTGCGCAATGCGCTCGTCGTTTGCCCACTGTGAGATCAAGGAAAGGGGAAAATTTGCATACGGCGAGATGTTTCCGTGCAGATAATCTGCGCCGAAGGTTTGTTCGGAGATGAAGGCTTCGCCGCGCGGCGTGGAGAGAAAACTTCCAGCCACGACCGAGTCAATCGGGTGGCTGGAAGTTTTGGGCGGAGTCGGAAGCGAATTTGCTGTCCGCACGCCGAGTGATTTCAACTTGTCTGCAAGCGAAGACATGCAGACTATTGTATCTCCAAAATTAATTCAAAGACGCGGCATATTTGTCGCTGGCGGGTTTGGCAATGATGAACAGCCTGCCCCAGCTCAATTCGCCGTCTTTTTCTATGCAGGTTTGCAGGGTGAGGTGGAAATCGCCGCGATAGACCTTGTTGAAAAGCTGCTCTGCGGAGACCGTCTCCTGTGTTACGAGGTCTTTGAAATTGCTATACGGGCTGAGTGGTGATAGAGCCTGGTACGCCAGGACTTCTTCCACAACAAACGATTGAGTGTAACCGCTGCCAAACACGAGAATGATCGTGTCGTTCTTTTTTAATTTGGAGAAGTCGGCTCCAGCGAGATAGTTATGGGCGAGAAGCCCGATATTACCCATCTCCGAGGCCATTTTGAATTGTGTGACAGTGTTGGGACTCGTTGATACATATCCCGGGCTTCCGCTCGGCTGCTGGACGACCGGGAATGCCAGGATGTTTTGCACATAGACGCCCTGCAGGGTGCTTGTGCTGGCGTCTTTAACCGATTCTATGAAATCTTGAAGGCTGGGAAGTGTGCCGATCTGTTCCTGCGCAAAGACCGGCGCAGGAATAGCGAGCGCAAAAGCGAACAAACTCAAAAGAACGGCAACAAGGATTTGTTTAGTATGTTGCGCAGGTTGTCTCCTGGATGACATATGAAGCTCCTTTCTTGCGAGCTTCCATGACCTTCGGCGCAACATAGGCGCGTTGACGATCTTGAAGGCTCGTCTTCGGCGGCCTGGCAATCATGGCTGTTTGCACAGCTTTAGACCCATGGCTTTGCGTCCCCGCCTTTCGACGGGTTTGCCATTTATCGGAACGATCCGCTTTTAATGTTCAAAACAAAACGGGCTTGACATCATGCCAGCCCGCGGAAGGAGAACATTATTATTGAAATGTGGTCTTCGGCGGCTGGCTGTCTTGGTTGTGTTGTCACAACTTTAGACCCTGTAGCTTTGCGTCCCCGCCTTTCGACGGGTTTGCCATTTATCGGATTTCTGACTACATTATACACGCTTGTCCATGTTTTGCAGTTTTCATTTTGGTAATGTGTCCTTGGTTTTTTGTAATTTGAGTTTCCGCCTGAATGTGCAATCGGATAAGCGGGAGGGACTTGCTCATAATTCGTGCTACACTTGCCTGAATTGCAAACAACGAGTTTGTCGAACATGCGGCTTCCCTTTTGGTTGAAAATTTTATATGGTTCAGGGGATTGGGGGATCTCCGGCATCGGCATGATGCGCTCCATTTTCTATGCCATTTACCTTACGGATGTGGTGGGGATCGAGCCGCGTCTGGCCTCTCTTGGCGCATTGGTGGGAATCGTGTGGGATGCAGTCAACGATCCGCTGATTGGAACATTGAGCGACCGGATGAGGACGCGGTATGGAAGGCGGCGTCCGTTCCTGTTGTGGTTCGCGTTCCCGTTCGGGTTGAGCTTTGTCATGCTCTGGTCTGCGCCGAATTGGGAGAGCCAGATCGGTTTATTGGTCTATGTGACGCTTGCCTTTATGGTCTCGGACACATTGACCACGCTTGTGGCTGTCCCGTATCTTTCCCTGACGCCGGAACTGGCGCGCGATTATGACGAACGCACCTCGCTTTCAAGCTTTCGCACGGTCTTTCAATTGCTCTCCGCATTGACCGTTGTCATCGCCGCGCCCATGATCGTGGATCAGGTCATTTTGAACGGCGGGTCCCAGCAGCAGGGATTCATCGCCGCAGGGGCGATCTTCGGCGCGATCGGGTCGCTTCCGCTGTTCTTTATCGGGCTGTTCATCCGCGAGCGATACGGCTCCACTGAGCAGACATCGCCCCCTTTTCGAGACACATTGCGCATGGCGTGGCAGAACATCCCCTTCCGCTATGCCGCCGGAATCTACATGTTCAACTGGTCGGCAGTGGACATGGTTGCCATCACGTTCCCCTTCTTTTTGTTGTATTGGGTGGCAGGCGGAGATTTGCTTGCAAAGATCAATGTCTTAGGCATCGACCTTGCGCTTGAATCCGCGTTCTTTGGCATCCTGATGTTTGTTTGCATTTTGTTCGTTCCGTTCTGGTTGTGGGTTGCAAGAAGGTCGGATAAGATCCGCGCTTACATCTCCGGAATGTTGATCTGGATCGTTGTGGAGATCGCGATTTTTACCATTCAGCCGGGGGAGGTGGATTATCTTTTGCTTATCGCCGCCCTGGCAGGGATCGGTGTTTCTGCAGCGTATGTATTACCGGATTCCATTTTGCCGGACGTGATCGAATGGGATGAGCTTCGCACCGGTTACAGGCAGGAGGGAATCTATTATGGCATTCGCACGCTCATCCGCAAATTGACCGGGGCTTTGGTCATTTTCATTACTTTGCAAATTCTGGGTTGGTCGGGCTATCAGGTTCCGCCTGCGGGTGTCATTCAGTTTACCCAGTCCGACTCTGCTTTGTTGGCGATTCGCCTGTTGGTCTCCTTTATCGGCGTAGCGATCTTGTCGGGGACGCTGATCCTGGCTTGGTTTTATCCGTTGACACGGGAGAGGTATGATCGAATTCAGCGATTGTTGAAAAAGAGGCGGGAGGCAAAATCCACCTTGTTTTAAGGCGGAATTTAATCCCAATACAGGGAGAACCATTTCAAACAGAGGGTGTTGTAATATTCGAGCGTGGAAATTGAAACGAAAGAAAGGAGACTTTCCGTGGATAAACTGTTTAGAACAGCAGGGCTTGGGTAACGCATTACTTGTTGTCTTTGCTGGTCGACGGTTGAACACAGCCGAAGGCATCCTTTTTATGGTACACTACTTTTCATCGGGGAATGATTCCAATGTGGACTAGGTTGCAGTACCAGCAACTTTCCCCCTATCACTGTGTTTTTATGTTTGATAATCCAATTTCAATCACGAGAGGAGAAAATAACATGGATTTCCTGAATAACCTGCTGGGTAACACCGCTGCAGTTGTCATACCATTGGTCGCCGCCATCCTTGGTCTGTTCTTGGCTTGGATCGGCGCACGTCTGGGCGCGTTCATCGTGCGCAAGATTTTCGAACGTGCAAAGGTGGACGAACGTGTATCGTCCTCGCTGGACACAAAAACCCAGATCACTAAGTGGGCCAGTACCTTCACCTTTTGGGCGCTCTTCATCTTCCTGATCATCTGGATGGTGAATTTTGCTCAAGGGCTCGGGTACCTGCCTTCCGGCTTTGGAGCAACCCCTGAACAAACAGCCGGACTCAACGCGCTCTTCGGGCAAATATTGAGCGTTGTTGTGTCCCTCTTGGTGGCGTGGATCATAGCAACGGTTCTGAAGTTCCTCGTCATCCGCGTCCTAAACATGACCCGCCTTGATGAACGGCTGGGTGAAAAGGTCACAGGCGGCAAGAAGGCCTCCAACATGAATGAGTCGATCGGCAAAGCGGTCTTCTGGCTCGTGTTCCTCGTTTTCATCCCATCCATCCTGAGCAACCTGCAAATGGAAGAAGTCGCATCATCCGTCCAAGGATTGGTTAACCAGATGCTCGGATTCATTCCCGGCATCATCGGTGCTGCCATCATCATCTTCCTGGGTGGATTGCTGGCACGCATTGTCCGCCAGATCGTGACCGGCTTCCTCGAAGGAGTTGGTGTGGATAAATTCGGGGAGCGCGTTGGCTTGAGCAAGGCTCAGAGCGCCCAGCCGCTGTCTGCTTTGGCTGGCATGGTTGTCTACCTATTGGTCTTGATTCCGGTAGTCGTCCAAGCACTGGCAGTACTTAATCTGCCTGTCATCACTAGCATCGGAACGCAACTG
The DNA here is from genome assembly GCA_964563315.1 of uncultured Anaerolinea sp. Taxonomy (GTDB): domain Bacteria; phylum Chloroflexota; class Anaerolineae; order Anaerolineales; family Villigracilaceae; genus Villigracilis. The sequence continues at coordinate 33,820 of CAZLWG010000032.1, forward strand.
TTGGACGGTGTGACCACTGCCATCCTCAGCACATTGGGAGCCGCCGTTATCCTGGGCGTCGCATACTACCTGGCCAAATTCGTCTCGGAGATCGTCACCAATCTTTTGTCCGGGATCGGCATTGACCGCCTGCCGGCTGCCCTCGGCTTCAAAACCACAAAAGGCACGAACCTATCCGGCGTAGTCGGATATGTTGTCCTGGTCGCCGTCATGCTTTTCGCCGTTCAGGCCACAGCTGAGACCTTCGGGCTTGCATCCATTGCAGCCATTGTCGGGAGTCTGATTGCGCTCGGTGGTAACGTTCTCCTGGGGATCGTGATCTTCCTCGCTGGCATCTATCTTGCCAACATCGCTTCGAATGTGATCACATCCACGGGCGGCAAGGACGCCACATTCCTTGCCAACATCGTCCGCTGGGCCATCCTCATCTTCGTGGCTGGCATTGCGCTCAGCCAGGCAGGCGTGACGCTTGCTGAAAATGCCATCACCATCATCCTTGCCACTGTCGGCGTTGCTATCGCGCTCGCTTTTGGTCTGGGTGGTAGAGAAGTGGCCGGCAAACAGGTCGAGAAGTGGTTCGAACGACGCAAATAGAATTGTCTTAAATAATCAAAAAGGACGGGCTTTTCAAAAGCCCGTCCTTTTTGATTCCAATTTAGATCATCGTCGGTTCTTCGTATTTTCCAAAAACTTTCGTCATCACGCCCACGATCTCGCCGAGCGTGCAGTATGCATGGACGCATTCCATGATGTACGGCATGGTGTTCTCGGTTCCTTCGCATGCAATACGTAATCGGTCGAGCGTTTGCCCCACGCGCCCGCTGTCGCGCGTCTTGCGGATTTCGTTCAACCGCGCCACCTGCCGACTGTATCCGTTCGGATCCATTTTCAGGATCGGAATCTCCTGCGGCTTGTCATCAAGATAGGCATTCACGCCCACAATCTTCCGTTTGTGTTCATCGATCTCGCGCTGATAGCGATATGCGGCATCTGAGATTTCGCTTTGCATGAACCCCTTTTCGGTCGCAGGGATGACACCGCCCAAATCCTCGATGCGGCGAAAGTATGCGTACGCATCCTTCTCCATCCGGTCTGTTTGCGCTTCGACGAAATAACTACCCCCAAGCGGATCCACCGTGTTCGCCACGCCCGATTCCTCGGCAATGATCTGCTGAGTGCGAAGGGCTACGGTCACAGCATGTTCAGAGGGCAGCGCCAGGGCCTCATCCATGGAATTCGTGTGCAGGCTTTGCGTTCCCCCAAGAACGGCTGCCAGCGCCTGAATTGCCACGCGGACGATATTGTTCTCCGGCTGCTGCGCAGTAAGTGAGACTCCTGCCGTCTGTGTGTGGAAGCGCATCAACCAAGAACGGGGGTTTTTTGCTTTGAAGGTCTCGCGCATCTCACGCGCCCATATGCGGCGGGCGGCACGGTATTTTGCGATCTCTTCGAAGAAATCGTTGTGTGCGTTGAAGAAGAAGGATAGGCGCGGCGCGAATTCATCCACATCCATGCCGCGAGCGATGCCCCAGCGGACGTATTCCATGCCATCCGCCAGTGTGAATGCCAGTTCCTGCGCAGCGGTCGAACCTGCCTCACGGATGTGATAGCCTGAAATGGAAATGGTATTCCATTGTGGGACTTTCTGAGTGCCAAACTCCATCGTATCCACTACAAGACGCATCGAAGGCTCCGGTGGGAAGATGAATTCCTTCTGCGCGATGAATTCCTTGAGGATGTCGTTCTGCGTTGTGCCGCGCAATTGATCGGAACGCACGCCCTGATTTTCAGCTGCGGCAATGTACATTGCCCAGATGATCGCGGCGGGTGAGTTGATGGTCATGCTGGAGGAAACCTTGTCGAGCGGAATGCCATCGAGCAGGATCTCCATATCCTTCAGCGAAGAGATCGCCACGCCGCATTTCCCGAACTCACCCAGCGCCTCGGGTTGGTCGGTGTCGTAGCCCATTAAAGTCGCCAGATCGAAGGCGATGCTCAAGCCGGTCTGACCATGTTCGAGCAGGTATTTGAAGCGCTGATTCGTTTCCTCTGCCGTGCCGAAACCCGCGAACATGCGCATCGTCCACAGTTTGGAGCGATGAAGCGTCGGGTGGACTCCTCTCGTATACGGGTACTCGCCTGGAAGTCCGAGCGAAGCGTTGTAGTCCATATCCGCCACATCGAGCGGGGTGTAAAGGCGGTTGATCGGCTCGGAGGAGGTTGCAATAAATTCGTCGGCGCGCTCGGGTAATTGACTTACTGCTTTTTTGAGGGAGGTCTCTTCCCATTTGGAAAGCGATTTTTTAAGTTCATCGAGCGTTTTTTTATCGTACATGACGGCTCCTTTGACGGTAATGTTTGCATTATACTTTACTGGTATACTCACAAACAAAGGTACATATGCCCCGCTTTGAACTTGACGTTGATCCCTGCGACCACATCACCGCAGATGCCATTGGCAAACCCGGTCAACGTGTCTTTTATCTGCAAGCCTATCAGGATACCCGCACCATTACCATCATTATTGAAAAGGCGCAATTGCTTTCGCTTGCGATCGGCATCGAGCAGTTTTTAGCGCAACTGAGTCAGCAGAATCCCGATCTGGAAGAGGCTTCGGGAGATTATGTGGAAGAGTCCATGCGCATCCACCCGCCTGTGGATCCGCTCTTTCGCGCCGGAGAGATCGGCTTGGGCTACGACAAGGACCGCGACCGGGTTGTCGTCTTTACCAAGGAATTGCTCACTGAGGAAACCGAACCTGAGGAAGCCGCACAAGTCCGGTTTTGGGCGACGCGCACGCAGATCCGGCGTCTCGCCCGTTGGGGGCAGGAAGTCTCCTCGCGAGGACGCCCTCTCTGTCCGCAATGCGGACAACCGATGGAGCCCGAAGGTCACTTCTGCCCAAAGAAGAATGGGCATCTTCATTAGCATATCGTTTCCATGAATTCGAAAATCCAAAACGCACTTATGGACGGCGAATATGAACTTCGCGGTCAATTCATGCTTGGTTCCAATTACACATTTCTCGTTGACGTTCATCACGAAGGTGAAACCATCAAGGCTGTGTACAAACCCAGCAAGGGTGAACAGCCGCTGTGGGACTTTCCTGAAAGCACGCTTGCCCTGCGCGAAGTCGCTGCCTATCAATTGAGCGAAGCGCTTGGGTTTCATATCGTCCCCATTACCGTCTATCGCCAGGACGGGCCGCACGGACCCGGCTCGCTTCAACAATACATCAATTACGATGTCGAATATCATTACTTTAACTTCATGCCCGAAGACAAGGACAAACTCCGCCCCGTCGTTCTCTTCGACCTGCTTGCCAACAACGCCGACCGCAAGGGAAGCCATGTTTTCTTCGAGGATGGAACCCATCACCTCTATGCCATTGATCATGGGATTTGTTTCCACGAGGAATATAAGCTCCGCACGGTGCTGTGGGATTTCGCTGGTCAGGAGATTCCGGACGATTTGCTTGCGCCTCTTTCCTCGACCGGAAACTGGCCAGCCCTCTTTGAGTCTTATCTCAGTCCTAAGGAGATCCGCGCCCTGCTCCTCCGCGCCGGGGAATTGTGCAAAACAAAAATCTTCCCGCTTCCTATACAAGGACGCCGGGCATATCCGTATCCACCAATATAAATTGTAGGGGCAGGAAATTTCGTACTCTTACAAAAATGAACGGGAGAAATATTTTATGCATTACAACCTCACCCTGATCGGATTTGGAAATGTTGCCCGCTCGCTTGCCCGGCTCTTCATCCGTAAACAGGATGTACTCAAATCAAAACACGATGTAACCTTTTCCTTTACCGGCATCTCGACCGGCCGGCACGGCTTTGCCGTGAATCCGGATGGACTGGACATTCAAAAAGCGCTCGAACTTGTGGAAAGCGGTATGGATATTTCCACCCTCTCCACAATGGAAGTGAAGAGTTCGCTGGATGTCATCAAAAATTCACAAGCAAATTTCATGTTCGAGAATTCCCCCGTTAATACGCAAACAGGTCAGCCTGCCATGGACCATATCCGCATGGCGTTGGAATTGGGCATGCACGTCAGCACCGCCAATAAAGGCCCGGTGGTGCATGGCTATCGTGAATTGACTGAATTGGCAAAGAGTAAGGGAAACATCTTCCGGTTTGAGTCCACAGTTCTGGGCGGGGCACCCGTTTTCTCGGTCATGAGAGAAGCGTTCCCGCTTGCGGAGTTGGAATCCTTCAAGGGCATCTTCAATGCCACGACCAACGTCATCCTATCCAGAATGGAAAGCGGCGAGACTTACGAGCAAGCGCTCGCCTATGCCCAAAAGATCGGCTTGGCTGAAACCGACCCTACCAACGATGTGGACGGCTGGGATGCCGCCATCAAAGTTGCCGCGCTGGTAACGGTATTGTGGGACACACCCATGACGCCGCAGCAAGTGAACCCCACCGGCATACGCGGCATCACATCCGAGATGATCGCCAAAGCAAAAGCGGATGACAAGCGTTATAAGTTGGTCTGTTCTGCTGAAAAAGCGGATGGTAGGATCATCGCCAGTGTTTCACCCCAATTGGTTGACTCGACTTCGCCTTTATACGGCATGATGAATTCCAGCACGGGAGTTACATTTAGAAACGATGTCATCATTGATTATTCGATCGTGCTCTCCGAAAAACCCAACATGACAGGCGGACCGGTGGAGACAGCCTATGGTCTGTTCGCGGATTTTGTAAATATTGTGAAATGAAATCCCGTCGGGGCGCGACCTGTCGTGCCCTAACAATAATCTAAAACACCAACAAAATCACCAGCGCCACAATAGCGGGGACAGCCTGAATATAAAAGATGCGTTTACTCACCGTGAATGCGCCAAAGATTCCTGCAATGATGACACAACTCAAAAAGAATACTTTCACCGCGTCGCCTGCGAACAATCCCCACAGGAGACCAGCTGCGAGGAAGCCGTTGTACATTCCCTGATTCATGGCAAGGGTCTTCGACTGTTTGGCAACTTCTTCCGTCATGTGGAAGGTCTTCATGCCGAAGGGTTTGTCCCATAGGAACATTTCGAGGTAGAGAAAATAAAAATGCAAGAAAGCGACGATAACGATAAGAATGCCAGGTACGAGTTTCAAGGGATTCTCCTTTTTGTGGTTACGTTTTCAACGGGTGGTCACGCTAAAAGCATGACTACAGTATAGCAGGTGAAAAAACAGAACAAAAATTCTGTTATACTGCCTTTGACCTCACCCCCTGCCCCTCTCCTTTAGGAGAGGGGGGAGAAGATGAAATGGCAAAAACCAAAACCCACACCCGATATGTCTGCCAGCAATGCGGACGAGTCTCAGCATCCTACATGGGTAAATGCCCGCAGTGCGGCGCGTTCGACAGCATGGTGGAGGAAGTCATCCACGATGAACCTGCCGCGAAGAAAGGTGCGGTCAACGTTCGCGGGTTGACCGGTCGCTCGGAGCCGCGTCCCATTTCCGAGGTCAGGGGTGAGGCAGAGGATCGCGTCCACCTGCCCATCGGTGAGTTCGCGCGCGTGCTTGGCGGGGGCATCGTCCCCGGTTCCATCGTGCTCGTTGGCGGTGACCCGGGCATCGGCAAATCCACATTGATGCTGCAAATGGCAATGGAGATGGCGAAGGTTCAGCGAGTGCTGTATGTGTCGGGCGAAGAGTCGGAGCGGCAGATCAAGATGCGTGCTTCGCGTCTATTCAACGGCGGCAAGGATTTGCCGAAGGAACTGCTGCTGGTGACGGAGACGAATCTCGAAGTGATCTTCAGCCACGTCCGCGAATCAAAACCGGACCTGTTGATTGTTGACTCCATCCAGACCACGTACCTCTCTGAATTGGACTCATCCGCTGGCTCGGTTTCGCAGGTGC
>CAZLWG010000033.1:0-39317 GCA_964563315.1 uncultured Anaerolinea sp.
GCGCTCAACAAAATGACTTATCTGGGTATGCCTGATAGCTATCCAGTTGCATAAATCCCCCCTCCCCGATGGATGGATTCTATCTTTTTCTCGATTTATGCACCAATGCCGTTGTGAATTGTAAAAATAATCGACTTGGCATTGACTTGGCTGTTTCCAATTATCTGGATAAATATCTAATAACGCGTCATTCAAATTGCTTACACAAGGGAATATTTGAAACATTTTTGTGAAACCAGTCACATACTTTCCTAAAGGAAATGACAGATTAATGCCATTGGGATACGATTGAGACAATTCCAATCAATGCATATCGAAAGAGGAGAAACCCATGAACCCTGCTTACTTTTCAGATTCTTCCCGAAAAGCCCTAACGATCGTGTTGGTGATCTTTGGATTGTTTATCATATTTGCTTCCCCATTCCTGATTCAGGGGTCGCTAGATGCTGTCATCGCGCGCGTGGCACCAAAGATCCCAGAAAACCCGGATTTTGAATTAACCGTGGTATTTTTGCCGACCTGGTTCTTCACCATGCGGGGCATAACCATCATTGCCGGTATCACCTTGTTAGCGATTGCCTACTTCTTTTACCGCGGCGATACCTGGACCTGGCCGGTAGCACTGATTGCCACTGCCCTGCCGACCATTTTTGGTGTGCTGTACAGCCTGCCACATTTGGTGCAGTATGGCCGCCCCCCGGCCGCCGGCCTGGTTCTGGTCTTTGGCCTTGTGGTCTTCTGGCTGCTACTGCTGCTGCGCCGGGGCACCAAAATTGAGAAATGGGCGCGCTTCTTTGTCTTCACCTTTCTGGGTGTGACCGCCGGGCATCTCAATGTGCTGGTGATGCATGCCATAAAGAACATCATTGGCCGGCCTGAAGCGCCCTACTTCTCAGATATTATGAACACAGTCTACACCGTCCAAGGCCCGGTCAGCTTCATTGCCGTGGTGTTCTGCATCGTGGCAATCCCGCTGCTGGCATCCCAACAGCACAAACTGACCGGATGGCTTCTGGCGTTGATTGCTGGCATCGCCATCGTCTTGGTGAACTACCCGACCCACTTCATCCGTATGCAGACCTCCGACTACTTGGTGGCAGGTTCGCTCGGACTGGGATTGACGGTGGTAACCATAATCCCGGCCTTCCGCAAAGCCCTGTTGGAGAACGAGTAGCCAGGCGGACTGCTTAAACTCAGTCACCCATTTTCAATACAGCAGCCAGGCCAGACCTGGCTGCTTTTCCATGGAGGCAACGCATGAATAAGATAGGACTGCTGGTCCTGCTGGTAATGACAGTCACAGCCTGCAAGGCCCAATGCCCGCCGGAGCGCATTTCCTACCAGGAAGACCTGACACTGTTTCCGCTACAGCAACCCCATGATCTAGTTACTCCAACCTGGATCGAGATTAAAGGCCAACACATAGCCGTCGACCGCATTATCAGCGGCCCGGTCTGCAACGAGAATTGGTCAGGAGTTATCTATGTGACCTGTGATATCCAGATCCCACTCTGGGAACGCGACCCATTCTTCTTCCAAGATTGCGATTTTGATATTGCCAAGGACGCCCAAGTGTATGTCGAGGCGCACAACGATAAACTATACACAGAGGGATGTTCCTGTCATCAATAGGAACAGCCACCTTCAATTGTCTTGCTGCCACTACTAATTATGAGAGATACACCGTGTGCAGGCGCTAACCCGTCGTTTTGAATATCTCTTGCGCTTCACCCGTGGCCAGACGTTGATGGCAATTGTGGTCGTGTCCATCATCACCGCCTGTGGCGGCGATTTTTGGTCTGCTGTTTGCCCACTGAGGGCATATTTTTATCTTTCACGGCCTGATTTTACTTGGGCAGTCGCTGGTCTGGCGTATTATATATTTTCTTCAGATACCTGAAACAACGTGACCTGCATACCGTCTGGGTCTTGGAGGCGTGCGTTGAAGTCGCCCCAGGGAGTTTTAACCGGCGGATGTACCAGTATCGCTCCGTTTGCAAGCAGCCGTTCAATCGCAGCATGTAGATCCGGAACTTGAAGGGCAAAACGCACCGGTCCGCTCAGGCGACTGCCAGCCTCGAGATTGTCTATCACCTCCGCCTGCTTTTCGTCGAATATTTCCAGTGTGGCGCGCCCCATGTTCAGCATCAGTGCTTTGCCGCCATCGTTATTCCAGATTGCGGCGGGTTCGATGCCGAGTCCGTCGCAATAGAATTTGACCAGCCGCTCATAGTCGCTGGTTGTGAGCGCGATGCGCATTTCAAGGATGGGGGAGTCTGGAGTCGTCATGGTAGAGCTCCTTTTGCGTGTAGGTATAAGGCTGATACTGTCCGGCAATGGGATACAATACGTTTGAAGATTATATATTGAATAAGGAATGTTACCATGCCTCAATCAGATCAAGGTATCACAAGGGATAGGTATATGCTTATTCCCCGAACAGCGGTTTTTCTTCGTCGCGCAGGCGAGTATTTGTTGATCAAGGGGGCGTCAACAAAGCGCTTATGGGCAGGCAAATACAATGGTTTGGGCGGTCATGTGGAGCGCGGAGAGGATGTGTTATCCGCGGCGAGGCGCGAATTGTTTGAAGAAGCGGGCGTCACGGCTGATTTGTGGTTGTGTGGTACGGTGATCGTGGATGCAGGGGAGGTGGGGATTTGCCTGTTTGTGATGTGCGGAGAAAATGTTCAAGGTGAAGTAAAGTCGTCTAAAGAGGGGGCAGTTGAATGGGTGCGGATGGATGCGGTGGAACGTCTTCCGGTTGTGGAGGATCTGCCAGTCCTCCTTGACCGAATCCACAAAATGAATCGAAATGATCCGCCTTTTTCGGCGCGCTCTTATTATGAGGATGGAAGTCTAAAAGTGGTTTATGGTAAGTAAGTTGCGCTTCCATCCTCTTTCGAGAAAGTAAACAGGGTTAAATTCAATCCGAGTTTCAAAGCGTTATTTCCACTTCAGCAGCGATATGGTGAATGTGCTTCCTTTTCCGGGCTCGCTTTGAACATCCAGTGTGCCGCGATGCTGTTGAATGACCTGTCGTGTGATCGAAAGTCCAATGCCCAACCCGCCATATAGTTCGTCGCCGCTTTTTTCGAGATGGAAAAAGCGGTCAAAGATGCGCGGACGGATCTGTGGGTCGATTCCGATGCCATGATCCAAAATGCTGACCACCACGTGATTGCCCTGCTCGGCAAAACGGATTTCCACCTCGCCGTTTGGCGGGCTGAATTTTATGGCATTGTCCACAAGCGCTGTAACGGCGCGCTCGAGCGACGGCTCGTCTCCGTGGATGGCGGGGATGCGCGAACTGCCTTTTACTGCCAGAGAGACGCCCCGCTCTTTCGCCTTGTCCTTGTATTTTTTAACCACGTTTTCGACGACTGACACCATGTTTACTTGTTGAAAATCCGGCAGGACGAGATCCATTTCTTGCAGGAAAAGGATATCGTTGGTAAGGTTTACGATTTGGTCCACGTTACGGCTGATGGTCTCGATGGATGCATTAAGTTGTTCGCCGGAGAGCATGCCCTTTTTGAGCGCATGCAAATAACCGCTGGCGATCATCAAAGGCGTCCGCAGTTCATGAGCGATGTTGGATAGGAATTCCCTTCTTGCCATATCCTGTTCTGCCAACTTTTGATACGCATCTGCAAGTTCGGCGGCGCGCAGGCGCAGATCTTCGATGGCAAGTTGATCGTTCTGTCTTAACCGGTTGCTGATCTCCCCGACCATGGCCATTGCCACGCTGGGACTCCGTTTCAGAACACGGTCAAAGCCTTCCTTGCTGAGTTCCAGAACGACTGCATTGGTCAGCGACTTGACAGTGGCGGCGCGAGGCGCATTGTGGATAAGCGCCATCTCGCCGAAGAAATCTCCGGCCGACAACGTTTTTAACAATCGTTTTTCTGAGTTATTGATGATTTTGGTGACCTCGAAATCCCCTTCTAGGATCATGTAAAAGGTGTGCTCGACGGCATCCTCGCTGCACAGCACCGTCTCGGCGGGGTAGGTTTTTATCTGACTGTTGATGATGATCTCCTGCACTTCGTCGGGCTTTATGCCCGGGAATGCGCGCGGGATGATCTTGGCAGGTGTGCGGATGGCTGTCATGGGATGGTTGTTCGCCTATTCTATACTTTCACACGAAAATTGTCCGTCGCCCATTGGGGCTACCTGTTGGGAATTTTGATTGTCTGATTTTACTGATTAAGCGTCCAGCCGATCGTTCCTGCAATGAAGACGAAATAGACCACAAAACAACATAGGCTGACGAATGCCAGCCCAACTTGTATCCACCCCATTACGATGCCCGCAGTCGCCATCCCGTCACCCCCTGCGATGGGCGGCACAGCGCGGGTTTCTTTGCGAGCGGCATACCCCGTCCATATGGCCACGATGCTTCCAACGACGGGAAACGCAATAAAACCCAATATCCCCGCGATCATGCTGATGGTTGCAAGTGTGCTGGTCGGCAGAATGGATTGGGGTGATTGATACTGTTCGTTCATGTAAATTTCCTTTCATTAGTGGTGTGATTTTGATAAGTATACCCCGATGGACTCAAATGAAAATCGAAAGAAAAGGCTCCCGAAGATTGCGCCTCGGAAGCCTTTTCTAAATCTGTTCCTATTTTCTGACGACGGTTTCTACCCGCATCCACCGCCGCTCTTATCGCGTTTCAACTGGAGCTGGATCTTCGCTTCGAACTCCAAATGCTCATACGCGATCGGGTCTGGCGAGCAGGATTCGTAGCGGCTTCCCAATGCCGCAGGGAAGATGTAACCCAGCTCGTCGTCTCCAGCATTCGGGTTGGGGCGAAGCGATTTGTCGCCCTTGCCGAAGAACGCAATCCAATTGTTGACTCCACCTTCGAGCACGTAGGTGTTCGTCACGCTTGATGCCACAAGAATTTTCCACGCTTCGATTGCGGCGGCTTCATCATTGCTCATCACGAGGAAGACGCTGTTTGCAGGGGGCTCGCTCAACAAAAGGGGTATGACTTCCTCCAGCCGTTCGAGCGGCACGTTCACCGCATCTTCAATGTGATACAAGTTGTAATCCGCCTCGGAGCGTACATCGATATACACAGGTTTCATCCCCTGATCATATTTGGCTTTGAAGGCTTCAGCGGGCGTGATGAAGACGATCCGGTTCGCAAGCATTTCCTCAGCAGTATAGGTATATGTGTTGACTATCGGGTCAGCATCCACCTGCGGGATGGTCTCCGTGCGGGTGAAGGTGAGTTTGTCATATCTTTCTTGCAGGCCGGGTGATCCGATGAAAACGACCGCCAGCGTCGCGGCGAGCAATACGCCTGCCCCGGCAATGCGAAGTTTGGGCTCACGGCTCAAGTCTTTTTTACCGAAGATGCGTTCAAGTTGTTCGGCGCCCCAGAACATGAAGAGCGCCATCAACACGATAAGCAGAACGACCACGCCAATCGGCAGGTTGAAGACCTGATCGAGCGTGAGGCGCCCATAGTACCCGGCATTATTCCACCAATTGCTGAAATACTGTTCGGTTTCGCCGAAAAGGAATGCGCCAAAGAATCCGCCGAGCATGAATAACATGCCGTCGATCTTGCCTGTGGATGCGGAAGCGAGCGAAGTGGTTGGGCAGAACCCGCCGACGATGAAGCCGACACCCATGATGAGTCCGCCGATCACGCCGGACCAAATATAGGTGGGATTGACCCAGACCTGGTTGAAATTCAACAAACCGAGACCGACCGCGCCGAACAAAAGCACCATGGCAGTGACGATGGCGGTGAACATCACCTTGAGAACGGTCATTTCGGTGAAGTAGAACTGTGCTGCAAGTTTGCGGGAATCGCCGAAGCCGGACATTTCCAATGTAAAGCCGAAAGCAAAACCGATCAAGCCAAAGACAACATACGTCCAGGGGTTTTGGGCGCTGACCGTGATAAATTCGGGAAGTGGGAATTGCATGTCAGCCTCCTAGTTCCAAAGTTTTCTTACGAAATAGGCCAGCCCATACGCGCCGCCAAAAATGGCGAACATGATCAGCCATGAGCCGGCAGCAAGTGTGGTGCCGCCTGTCAGCGCCTGACCGGATGTGCATCCGCGAGCCATGCGCGCGCCATAGAGAAAGATCACGCCGCCGAGGAATGCCATCAGCCAGCGGGTGCGGTTCGAGATGTTGGGACCCTTTGTCGTTTCGAATTTGAGGCGTTTACCGAAAAAGCCGGAGACGAACCCGCCAAGCAATGCGCCGAAATAAACAGGCACGATCCAGTCATCCAAAGGGTTTTTATCTCCGCCTGCAAGCTTGAGTAAATAGGGCGTGCGGTCCACATGGGCGGGAGCAATCTGGTCTTGTATTGCCGTGACAAAGCGGCTGGTTGCGCCGGAAGAACCGAGCCCGTTGCCCGTCAGGAACAACGCCAGGAAAAGCACAACGCCGAGAACCATTCCTCCAAAATAGGGATGTACAAAAGGCTTTGGCGTTTGGCTTATCTCTGTCTTTCTTGTTTGAGCAGTCATTTCATACTCCTTATGATTTAATTCATGGAGGATGGAGTACACCCTCCATGAATGTCTCGCTTATTTCTTCTTCGCTTCTTTTGTCTTGACCTCGGGACCGGTTTCATGGGCTTCAATTTCTTCCCAGCCCGTGATCATGCCCCGCATTGCTTCGAGGGGAGTTGCGCCTGTGGTGGTCAGATAGACGTGCCCTACGATGAAGGATGCGAAGAGCCATGCCATCAAGGTATGCATGGGCGCGAGGAAGGGCAGCCCGCCAAACCATGTTTGAATGGACGGCACTTTTTGAACCAGCCACATCATCATGCCGGTCAGCCCCTGCAAGGGGAGCAAAACGCCGAGCAAGCCGATATACGTCACCATTTGAAGCGGGTTGAACTTGCGCTGTTTGGATTTGTGGAAGGGATGAGGCTCCTGGTTGAAGATGCCCTGAATGTAGTATTTGGCTTGCGCGATCATCTGGTCAATGAAACCATAGGGATGCGGGATGTACTGCTGTATTTCGCCGCTGATGACATGCCAGAGGATCGAGACGAGGGCGTTGAGTGCGAGCAGGGCTGCCAGCACGTTGTGAACGGTCACAATGTTGCGGAAGGAGAAGGCACCGAACAGATCGGGGCGATGGATGACAAGCCCCGTCATCAGCAATATGACGATGGCGATAGTTTGCAGCCAGTGCCAGAACCTTTCATACGCTTCATACATGTAAACGGATTTGGTCGCAACAGACTGCTTTCCGCGTTTGCGTACGGAGACGAACCGGACGGTGGCATGTCCTGCCACTCCTACTATCGTGCCGACGAAGAGTAGCGCGCCGCCCCAATCAATCCATGGGTTGCGGTTATGCCCAAATATATAAGTCTTGTCGTTTTCGTTGACAGGGTTGTAATACAATGCGCCGTCCTCGCTGATGATGCTCCCGGTGGCGGTTACGTTGACATCGGAAACAAACTCGGGAGTTACACCGGCGGGCGCAGACTCTGCCAGTAGAAGCGGTTTGGTCACGCGCGATTCAGTGTTGTGGCATGTCGCGCAATCCCGCGTTGCGGATTTGCTGTCCACCACATTGTGGTTGATTGAATAAGGCTGGACTTGTCCTTCGATGCGGATGTTTTTCAATCCCAACGCTTCGAGTTTGGTTGCAATGAGATTCTGTTTGGTCTCCGTGTCCAGAGTCAATTCTGTGTCGGAGAGCTTGCCGTCACCGTTTGCATCGAAAGCGGAGAGCACGTCGGCGGCGTAATTGCCGTTGTCGAGATATACGGCCTCGAGGTCCGTTTTGCGAACCGGGCGCTGGTTGCCATTTTCGTCTTCATAAACCCAATAGAATGAAGTAATCAGGTTGTAGGGTGCGAACAGGGTCTTCCCATCCACAATATCAGTGCGCTGCATCAGCACAGGCTTATACCCGGTAACAAGGTCGGTGGTGGTGTTCGTTCCTTCGATGCCGCGGCACTCTGTGCGGGCGGAACCATCCACACGGATGACGGTCCAGTCAACTGTGGAATAGGCTGGCGCGAACATCTGCGGGATGTGGCAGGTTTCGCAGGCGATCACCTGCATGTGACGGTCGTTATAAGGCAGCCAGCCCGCATGCGACTTGTTCGTATCGTGGCAGGATTCGCAGCGGCGCATCGTGCTCTTATATTCCGGGGCGATATTGAACTGAGCGCTGACGCCGCGTGCAAAGTTATGATCGGGGCGTTCGAGATACTCATCAATTTCCAGTTTGCGCGGATCGTAGAGCAGGTGATTCGGATTGGCTCCCTGAACTTCGAGCGCATGGGCTGGATTGTTCGGTGAGAAGTGGCAGTCGGTGCATTCCAGTTGACGCTCGGCATGAATATCCCATGAGCGGGTTAGCTCGTTTTTCCCGGTGATATTAATGCCTGATTGGTTGATGCGCTGTGCCGAAATCACCTGTCCGGTTGTGGCGGTTTGCGGGTACTCGAAATTGCACGCGTCAATGACAAGCGGCGTCGCATCGGCATGGACTTCGCCATGACAAGCCGCGCAGTTCGAATTCGTTGGGTCTTGGATGCGAAGCGTTTCGCTTTTGATTTCGCCGAGTTCATTGAAAGCGTCCGGATTCCAAGCCCAGCCTTCGCCGCCCTTGGTGACGACATTCAGACCAAGCAAAGTGGCAGTATTGGCGCTTCCAAATTCGCCGGATTGGATTGCATCCACCCGCGCTTCATTATTGGGACTTTCGAGATGACACAGGAAACAATTCATTTCCATCGTGCCAGATTTTTCCCAATCCCATGTCGAGACGCTTCCGTCTTCATTCAGGATGGCGGTTTCGGGATTCGATTTACTTGCCGGGAGATCGGTAAGCGCTTCGCCTCCACGCGACGTTACAGCTGGTCCGCCACCCACAGCTCTGCTTCCGTTCAGCATCAACCACTCTGCGGTGCTGAGGTCGAGGCGTTCATCCCCGGCGGTGGAGAGGAAGCGATACGTGATGGGATCCCATTCACCGAAGAGACCGTTGCTGGTGTTGAACGATTCTGCATTTGCGTTGTAAACATTCAAACCCAGGTCGGAGTGGAAGGCGTGATCGGCGATGAAGGTTGTATCGTGGCACTGCCCGCAGGTTTGCATCGTCGAAACTGCATTCCCGCTTTCAAGCACATTCGCGCTGTCGGTATCGAGCAGGACAAAGTTTGGATGCAGGACAGAAGCCTGGGTGGTTGGGACAGGCGTCGGTGCGGCAAGAGCCGTTCCTAATCCGATTGCGAGAGCGAGGATGGTTAATCCGGCAAGTACAAAAAGTGTATATCGTTTCATATTATTTCCTCCCGCCCCATTCGATTGGGTCACCGGGATAACCGAGGGTCTCCCAGTCCATTCGTCCGTTGTCCCCATGGCAGGAATCGCATTGCAGGGCGTTGGTGGCAGGCTGCACCATGTGCGTGGATGGATAATACATGTACGTGGTGGTAAAGCCGTATTCGCCGCTGTAATCCAATCCCGTAATGGGTTCTGCAAGTTCGAATGCGGCGTTCCAATCAAAGTCGTTCCAGAAGCCGCCTTCGCCCGATGTGATGGGTTGGAGCAGGTAGTTGTTCTTTACGTCGTAGGGTTGTTTGGCAATATGCAGTTTGAACGGAGTAATTTTGGCGTTCGGATCGGCGATGTTTCCGGCGGGTTTATTGATGTAGGTGATGCCGTCTGTGCCGAGCGGATCGCCGAGCAGGTAACGGTATTCGTTGCTGCCGTTGAACCAGAGATAGGTGGGGGCAAAGTTTTTGGCGTAAGTGAATTCGCCTTTGATTTTGAGGTAGGTGAAGTGATCGTCTTCGCGTCCCTCCTGACCTGCTTGCGACCAGTCCCATGTGACTTTGGTCGGGTCTTCGAGTGCGATGGCGGGGATGTGGCAGGTCTGGCAGGCGACCGCAGTGAGATGTGTGTTGATGCGCTCGTCTTCATGTTGTTGGTTTATATGGCATTGTTCACATGAGACCTGTTCCGTCGGATCAATGGTGTAATTATCCGGGAGAAGCCGGCCAAGGATTTGGTGATCTTTGGTCCAGTGACAGTCCGTGCATAACATGTCCAATTCGCCGCCCATGTGGACGTCGAGATTTTCGGAGGGGAAGTAGAGGCTTTCGTCAAGGTCGCCGTGTTTGACGCCGTTGCCGCCACCACCATCGAAGTGACAGGTTCCGCAGTTATCGCGGGTGGGCGCGCGAACGGATCGCGCCGCAGCGAGCAGGTCGATGCCTTCGGCTGGGTTGCCGTATTCACCCTTTGCATAGGTGCCCATGTCGGCATGGCAGGCAAGACAATCTACATTTTCAGGGTTGGAGAGCGTGGCTTCCTTGCCGTCTTCCCATCCATAACCGGCATGACAGGTGGCGCATCTGTTTTCGTTTCCTTGTGAACCGATGCAGAAATTATTGATCTGGTTGGCTTTGCCAATCGTCACATTTTCATCACGCCAAGGGACGTCAAACTCTTTCGATTCCCATGTCCAATGTGTGGTTGCCATTACTTGCGTTGCGGCATCTTCATGACAATCGAGGCAGGCGCGGGTTACTTCCTGACCGGTGGCAAATTCGCCCGTGATGATGTCCGCGTGGTCCACATGGATGGCTTTGATGGGCAGGTGGTCTGCCGGGTTGTTTCCTGCTTGGGTGCGGGGAAGAAAATAGAGGATTGGGACGAGAATCAGCAAAATGATGCCGACCAGCCCCAAGATCCAGGTGGGGAAGCGTTTATTCATACATTCTCCTGTGTTGATTCATTGATCAGGTTTGTTTGATATGCGAGTCGGTCGCGCATAATACTTCGCATGATGTCAAGCGCCTGTATGAGTCTTTCGTCGGAAAGGTGATATGTGATCGTTGTGCCATTTCGGATCGTAGTGACAAGACCGCGTTCGCGGAGTATTTTGAGGTGGCGGGAGGTGGTGGGTTGGTTGAGCCCGAGTTCTCCCGCTAGTTCCGTGACGTTACGCGGGCTTTCGTTTAAGGAGTAAAGAATGAGAAGCCGGTTTGGATCTGAAAGGGCGGCACAGAAATTGGCTTCCAGTTGAGTGATTTCCTGTTGTAGGGTTGTATTTACCATGCGTCACCTGCTTATATGCGTATAAACGAATATTTACACATGCATGATAATATTGTGACAGATTGTACAATAGTGTGGTGTGTCACATTAATTTTTGTTTAATGTCACATTAACTTGGGGTATAATTCAAGCAGTTTTTGGCGTTCTGAAGATGGTCTAGCGCATTGGAGATTGGTATGGAATCATTTCAAAGAGAGGCAATGTCTGTTGATGTTTCGATGCGCCTTCGTGAACTGCGGGAGGGTCAAGGGATTTCGATGCGGGCGCTTGCTGCCAGAAGCGGGCTTTCAGCAAATGCGCTTTCGATGATCGAGCGAGGGAAAACCTCGCCCTCGGTCAGTACATTGTATAAACTGGCTGATGCGCTGGGGGTTTCCATTACGGCTTTTTTCGGCACCGAGAGCGAAAAGCGGCAAGTGGTTTTTTTGAAACACGATGCGCGCAGCCGAATGTCGTTTACAAGGGGTGTGTTCGAGGCGCTCGGGGGAGAGCAGTTCGTTGGCAGGGTGGAGCCGTTCGTGTTGACGCTCGAAAGCGGAGCGTCCTGCGGTCCCCATAATATTGTCCATTCCGGGCATGAATTTGTCTTCTGTTTACGGGGTCAGTTGGATTATTTTGTCGAGAAGGAGTTATTCCACTTGGAGGCGGGAGACAGCTTGTTATTTGCGTCCAAACTTCGGCATCGTTGGCGTAACCCGGGCAGCAATGTGGTTACCGCTTTAGTCATCATTTCGGGATTTGCCGAAGGCGAACAGCCGCACGTTACTCATCTGAAAAAAGCAAAGTGATGCAGAGTTTGAAGATAAAAAAGACGCCAACCATACAGGTTGGCGTCTTTTTTATCGCAGTTGTCAAGTCAAAGGGAGGTTATGCGTACATTCCCCAATCCAGCGCGGAAGGGTCTTCCATCATGGAAAAATCCCACATTTCCATGCCCATCTCCACCGTGACTGGCATATTCAACCCTTCCGTGGCTTTGGCTTTGGTCATCTCGATCATGGCGGGGCCGTAAGGGCAGAACGGAGTAGTGAGGATCATCTTCAAGCGGGCGATGTTGTTTTCGATTTCGATATCGCGCACCAGACCCAGCTGTATGATGTTCATTCCAATTTCAGGGTCCACCACCTCTGACAATTTTTCGCGGGCGGTCTTTACTATTTCCGGATGTGTGGTGTGGATGGTCCACTGGATTTCTTTGATTTCAGAGTCGCTCATTATTACCTCTTTGTTTTTATTTTGCCTTCACTGACGGTTGGACAACATAAATACAATGGGCGCTGCCGTCCAAGATGCACTGGACCTTGCTTGCGGGCAGGGCGAGCATTTTCGATATTAGCGTCTGGTCCATGGTGCAGACTTCGGGATGGGTAACGCCGATCTGGTAGTACGGACATGAAATCTCATGGATCTCATACTGCCCATTTTTCTTTTCCCATTCCACAGTAAAGCCTTCCTGGGCCAATAAATTCTTGACCAGGTCAAGCCGTTCTTCCATACTCAGTCCCTTGACGTCTTTCGCGTATTCATTGGCAAGGTCTTCGGCAATCTGGCCGAACATTTTGCTCACCATCGGCTGCGGCATGGAATCCTTCATCTGAGCAATGAGGCGTGTTGCCAGGCGCAGGTAACGGGTTGGGAATCGTTCCATCCCTTCATCAGTGAGTAAGTAAACCAAACGCGGACGCCCCACGCCGTGCCGCTCCTCCTGCGATTCGACAAGCCCTTCCATTTGGAGGTTTGTCAGGTGATGGCGGACGGATATGGGATTAATTCCAACAGCCCCCGCCAGATCATTTATGGTGGATCGTGGCTTTTTCAGCAGGGTCTCTAATATTTTGTCTCGCGTGGAGTTCATAATGGAGAGTATAACCAAGAGGCAGGAGAATGTCAATATATTAGATAAATATCATAAAAATAATGTAGAGTCCATCATATGTACACATTGATGGACTCAGGAACAAAACAATATTGGGAGGTTGTCAGAACCTTCATATTTGATTTATATTTATGCTACACTTTTCTAAAGCGAAACGAACTCACCTTGAGATTAAGGTCAAAAGGTGAGTTCGTTTATAAAGATATTTATACGGATTTATGGAATATAGTATTCGATGATCAGTTGAGGACGGTTGGATGTCCCTGCATTGCCGCTGTAGATCTTAAGAAAGTCCGCGCCGGAGTCATTGTTGTCGTCTTTGGCAAAGCGCAGCCGGAATTGTGTTAAACCGTTCAAATTAATGTATTGGAAGTTGGAGGCATTGAACGATCTGGAATACCAATTATTGACCTTGGTGCTGTTGAAGACCGACACCCTGCTCTTCGAGGGCGCATTCTTGTAATCACCCAGTTGAAGGGCTGAGTTGTTGCTGAAGGCGCCCTTGCGAATATCCACCAGCAGGTAGCCATGAGTGCTGAAGGGCAGGGTGCCAGATTTTCCGGCATATTTGAACTTGAGGGTGACTTTGGTGATGACTGCGTTATCGGGCAGGGAGGAGGTATTGAAGGACAGAATGGCGCGGTACTGCTTGTTGGCGGCATCGTCTCCGATATTCAGGGTGGAGGCGCCTTTGTTCAGCGTCCCGCCCTTGCCGCTGGTTTCGGAGGATTCCAAGATCCAACCGTCCAACGAGCCAACGGACTTGAAGGTGACTTGTTGCATCACGTTCTGCAACCCATAAGCCGCGAGATAATCCGCCTCTTTGACCACAGCACCGTTGTTGTTCACGTTATTGAAGTTGCCGCCAGCCCATAAATCGTTTCCATAGACCATTAAAGAATTCACATATTGATTCAGCGAGCCTCCACCAGATCCATCGCTTCCCAGTGCGGACCAATTTGTCCCGTCCCACATGGCTGCAAAATCGGCGCTGCCCAGGACGGTGGTATCGGTGTCGGTTACATTCGTGAAATTCCCTCCAACATACACATGATTGCCGTCCACCGCAATGGCGTTGACATATGAGTTCAACGAGCCCCCTCCGGCGCCATTGTTTCCCAATGACGACCACGTGCTTCCATCCCATTTTGCGATTTTGTCGGCTGTAAAATCGCCGTTCAGGTCATTGAATGCGCCGCCGACATACACGTCGCTGCCGAAAACGGCGATGACGTAAACGAGATTGTTAAGCGGGCTTGTAATTCCATCCATAGCGGACCATACGGATCCGTCCCATTTGGCAAGGCATGTTGTGTTGGGAATTGGCGTATTGGTTGTATCTGTTGCGCTCGTGAAATTGCCGCCCACATATACACTCGAGCCATGGACTGCAATGGTGTAAACAGAGCCATCCAAGGCGCCATCACCAACTCCATTGCTGGAAATGGACGACCAACTACCATCCCATTTGGCAACGTAGTCTGCCTCCGGTATGGAATTGACGTTGGTGAAATTACCACCCGCGTAAATATTATGGTTTGAATCCACTGCGAGCGATAATACGGCAGCGTTCACTCCGGTTCCCAAGGCAGACCATGCGGAACCGTCCCATTTGGCGATGCGTTTTGCATCTGGCACCCATGTACCCTCATTGTAAGCAAATGTAAAAAAGCCACCCACATACAGGTCTGTTCCATCCACTGCGAAGGCTTTCACCCTGTCGTTTAATGAGCCGTAACTTTGAGATAAATTCCCTACAGGGTTCCATGTGCTTCCATCCCAGCGGGCAATGTAATCTATGCGCTGGTCTCCGCCAAGGTTGGAAAAATTTCCTCCAACATACACATCCGCGCCAATGACGGCCATGGTCTCCACGCTGTAATTAAACATGCCATCGGGGTCGCCATACGTGGACCAGCCAGTTCCATGCCAGAAGGCAAAATAGTCAGCGGTCGGCAAAGCCGACCCACCATTGTTTACATCATAAAAATAGCCGCCGAGATAGAGACGCGAACCGTCAAAAGCCATTCCTACAACACCACCTTTCAATGACCCGTTTCCCGCGCCATCACTGCCCAGTCCAGACCATGTTCCTCCAATGGTATCAAAACGAGCGATATAATCGGCCGTTGGCACGGCCGGGGAGCCAATAAAGAACCCTCCCGCATATACATCTGTGCCGTTGACGATAATTTCCTGTACGGTGATGCCGGAGCCTGTCGACCAGAGCGCGCCATCCCCCGCTCCGTTGCTCCCCAGGGCAGACCAGTTTGCGCCGTCCCATTTGGCGATGAAATCTGCCGTGGGGATATTAGCAGCGTCAGTGAACGATCCGCCTATATAAACATTGTCAGAAGTATCAACTTCAACGGCGCTCACAGCGGAGTTGAGAGCGCCTACGCCCGCTCCGCTATTACCGAGGCTGCTCCAATTGGCGCCGTCCCATTTGGCGGCGTAATCCGCTTCATCGAGGACAGAACCGCTGTTGTTCACGTTTGTGAAAAAACCGCCTGCATATACATTCCCGGTGGAATCCACTGCGAGCGCGTATACATTATTATTAATAGATCCGTCCGATGCGCCATTGCTACCCAATACAACCGTTCCATTGATGTCCAAGTCAATGCCAAATACCCGGTCCGCAGATGTGACTCCATTTCCGTCGGTAAATCTGCCTCCAATATAAATGATGTTATTGACCGCGTCGTATGCAAGCGCATCCGCGGTGTCATTTAAATTTTCTGTCATGCCCGGCACTGCCGACCAGACCGTACCATTCCATTTTGCAAATTTGTCGGCGTTTGGGATCAATGATCCACTGGTGTCTTGTGTGGAGAACCAGCCTGCCACGTATAAATCGCTGCCAATAAAAAGCATGTCAACTACATTGGAACTAAGAGCAGGTTCCCCGCTTCCACCATTGCTTAATGCCGTCCATTCCGACCCATTCCATTTGGCAATATAATCCGCCTCAGGAACGCCTCCTGCATCTCTAAACCACCCTCCTACGTAAATATCTGTGCCGTTGACAGCCACAGAATTGATGCTATCGTTAAATGGTCCGCCCCCTGTGCCAACTGCCTCCCAATTGTCCTTCGCGGCAAGGGGCGAAAAAACAGGACCAAGCGCCGGGTCAAGTTGGACGTTCCAGTTTTCTAGATCTAGCGCGCCATAAAAACTTCCATCCAAATCCAAAGTGCCGTCTTTATTGAGCAGTTGATCGGGGGAAACACCTTTGGTGTCTGTGGCGGGTACAGATGATCCCGCTTCCACTTTTTGTGTAGGGGGCAGCCCAATTCCAACCACCGCCAGACAGACGGACAACCAGAAAATAATAAAATGATTTGATGCTTTCACGAGAATACTCCTTTTTCCATATCCAAATGCGATTTGATCGCGGAATATACTGGGGAATGCAATTAAAATGTTGACATTTGTTGCCAATTCCAGTAGTACTACGATACTGTACTTCGGGTAAAATTTAATTATGGCTGGGATGTCGGGAATCACTCCTGAATCGTTTCAAACTTTGGGCGATCTTTTACGCTTCCTTCGAACACGCGCGGGGTTGTCCCAGCGCGAATTGGCTGCTCGTGTAAATTATCATTACGGTCATGTTAATCGTTTTGAAAAAAATTTACGAAGACCAGATAGATCTGTCTTGCTTGCCCGCTTTGTTTCTGCTTTGGGAATAGAAAATGAGGCAGAATGGGTCAACCGCCTGCTGGAGTTGGCAGACGATCCATCCTTTGTTCGTGCCAAGATAAAGGTCGAGCAGGCCGCCAGTGAAGAAAATATTTATCAGGTGCCGAATAGCCTCAACTCAATAGTGGGGCGTGACAAGGAATCCAGCCTCTTGGTTGACGTTCTTCTTCAAAGCGATGTCAGACTGGTGACTGTTGTGGGCCCTCCCGGCGTGGGAAAAACACGATTATCTCTTCATGTTGCAGAAGCCCTGTCGGGGCATTTTTTACATGGCGCGGTTTTTGTTGATCTGACCCCCACCACCGAGAATGAGATGGTGATGCAAGTCATGGCGGAAACCCTGGGCATATTAGAAACAAGCGCCGCACCAAGCATGCGGCATATTCAGGCTTTTCTACGCAATAAGAGCCTTTTGGTTGTCATGGATAACTTTGAACAAGTACTGGGCGCGGCTCCACAACTGGTGGAAATTCTTAGAAGCGCCCCGTCCGTAAAATTCCTTGTGACCAGTCGTGAGGCTCTTCGTATTGACGGCGAGCGTGAATTTCTGCTGGATCCTCTGTCCGTCCCTAATAAGTTACAAATGGACCGACTTGATGAGTTGATGGATGCGTCTGCCGCAATGCAACTCTTTGTACAGCGGGCTGCCGCCGTGAAACCAGGTTTTCAACTTAATGACAGTAACGCCTCCCTCATCGCTGAGATTTGTTGTCGCTTGGACGGCTTACCCTTGGCGATCGAACTAGCCGCCGCGAGGCTCCACTCAATGAGCCTTGCAGAGATGTTGTCTCAATTCAACAGGTTGTTTGATTGGTTGACGCGTGGGCGGCGGGATACCGCGATATGGCGGCGAACATTACTGGGTGCCATTGAGTGGAGCTACAACCTGCTTGAGGAAAAGGAACGTCTTTTGTTTGTACGGCTTGCAGTCTTTTCGGGCGGCTGGACACTCGAAGCGGCAGAGCAGATTTGCAGTGATGACCGCCTTGGCGAAACCGGAATCCTACAACCCCTTTCCCGATTGGTTGATTGTTCCTTGGTGTTTGTAGAGACGACTGGAGGCTATACAAGATATCGTTTCCTGGACACGATCTTTCACTTTGCCGATTCGAAGTTGAGGGAGATGGCGGAGTCGGAACTTGCAGCCCTTCGGGATCGACACCTTGCATATTTTTCCAAACGAGTCGAAGCTCTGGAGGCATCGCTAGAGAGTTCCCCACCTCTTCAAATTCGTTTACAAATGGATGTTGAGTTGAATAATATCCGTTCGGCATTGAGTTGGGGTTTGAACGAATATGCCGATCGAGAAGTTGCATTATTGTTGGCGTGTTCAACAGGACAGGTCCTGCTGAGGCTCAGCCATTTCCAGGAGGCTTTGGATTGGGCATCTCGCTACCTGCCGATTGCCGGTAAACACTCCAAGGCGCATTCGCGATTGCTCTTCCTTGCCACCGCATTGTCTTATTGGCGGGATAATTTGGAACAAGCCGTTTCTTTTGGATCGAAGGGATTGGAGATTTCACGGGCAATAGGAGATAAGCGTACATGCGCCGATATTCTTTATTACCTGGGCGAAATTTACCGGGAAACCGGACATTTGGAGCTTGCAAGAAGATCAGCGGAGGAAAGCCTGCATGTTTGCCGTACAGAAGGGTT
Source organism: uncultured Anaerolinea sp. (assembly GCA_964563315.1). Classification (GTDB taxonomy): domain Bacteria; phylum Chloroflexota; class Anaerolineae; order Anaerolineales; family Villigracilaceae; genus Villigracilis. The sequence goes on from CAZLWG010000033.1 coordinate 18,313, forward strand.
TGTGGAGCGGTCATGTATGGCGCTTACCGGGTTGGGGGTTATTCTTTTTCAGTTGGGCGAGCATCACGCGGCATTAACTCATTTACATGAGGCGCTTGACCTTGCCATGCGGAAAGGAAACCTTTGGACACAAAGCTATACACTACGGGTAAAAGCCGATTTTCTCCGTTTGAAAGGCAGATTCCCTGAGGCATTTCGTGCTTACGAACAGGCGCTTTCCGTGTCCAGTGAAATAGACGACCGAATCAGCATCGGCATGGAACTTGCCAACATGTCTTTATTGGCTAATGTAATAGAGGACTATACAGCGTCAGCATATTATGCCCAGAAAGCGCTTTTGCAGTTTCAGGCAATAGGAAATGAGTATCAGCAGCCGTTTCCGATGCGGATGTTGGCGTATGCTTTCATTAATGAAAAAGACCTTCAACGCGCCCGCAACCATTGCATGGACAGCCTGAGGAGAAACCAATCCATTGGGCACAAAACAGGAATTGTTGCCTGCCTTATCTGCCTGGCGGAGATTGCTTTTGCCGAAGGAAACCACCAAGGCGCAAGTCGCCTTCTGGCAACAATCCATGCGGAAATGATGTCCAAAGACCTAAAGTTGATGGAGCCTGACGTCAAAGCTCTTGCGAAGTTGCAGGAAGTCTTAATGAAGAAAATCCACCCCGCCACAATAAAGAGTTCATCAAGTTTGGGACAGATCTTGAACGAGTTGGGTTTGGAGTAAATTCCAGAAAGGCTGGTTCAATATTTAAGATTGAACCAGCCTTTCAAGTAATCCTATTTACGGCACATAGTATTCGACGATCAATTGCGGGCGGCTTGCAGCACCGGCGTTACCGCTGTAGATCTTGAGGAAATCCGCGCCGAAGTCGTTGTTGTCGTCTTTGGTGAAGCGCAGCCGGAATTGAGTCAGCCCATTGAGATTGATATATTGGAAATTGGCGGTATTGAACGACTTGGAATACCAATTATTGACCTTGGCACTGTTGAAGGACAACACCTTGCTCTTCGAGGGTGCCGCTTTGAAATCGCCGAGTTGAAGGGCGGAGTTATTACTGAAGGCGCCGGTGCGAATATCCACCAGCAGGTTGCTGTGGGTGCTGAAAGGCAGGGTTCCGGATTTTCCGGCATATTTGAACTTGAGGGTGGCATTGGTGATGACGGCATTATCGGGCAGGGAGGAGGTATCGAAGGACAGGACGGCGCGGTACTGCTTGTTGGCGGCATCGTCTCCGATATTCAGGGTGGAGGCGCCTTTGTTCAGCGTCCCGCCCTTGCCGCTGGTTTCGGAGGATTCCAAGATCCAGCCGTCCAACGAACCAACGGATAAAAAAACAGCAGCCCCCCCCTTCTCACCTTGTTGTGGGATCACCAACATGGTGATCGAATTGGCTGGAAATGACGCGGTGAAGCCTGGGAGCGTTATTCCCATATCTGTCTTTTGTTCTATGGCGCTCAAGTTTGTGGAACTGTATTGATATACCTTTGCGATTCCATCGGCTCGAAAGTTTTGCAGGGTAATATTCCCGACCTGGTTCGACGCGGATTTATTAATGACGATTACTGTTAGAGCGGAATCGATGCTGCGTTGAGCTGCATATACAGATAGCAGTGATTGGTCATGGCTGTTTGCAAGGACGCTGATGTCTCCAAATTTACTTCCGTTCCCGTCATAATTGCGGTACATCCGAAAGGCATACGCCCCCGGCAGAGTTTCGAATTGATAATAACCAAGCGGATCACCGGGATACGGATAATTCCACAGCGTGGCAAGATCCAATCCCTCGCGCCCGAAAATACCCAAAATATCAGCTTGCGTAATTGCACCGTTGATGTGTTCCAGTCCGCCAAAATTGTATTCCGTAATTGCCAGCTTGGTCCCGGGATAATACATGTTAACCCATTCCCTCATTCGAGGGATTAAGCGCACATAGCGCTGATCTGGATCCTGGTCGGCGCCGCCAATCCAGCTTTCGTCCCGGTAGGTTGGATCCCATAATGAACGGGTCGAGCGGATTCGCAAAGCTTGTTGATTTATGTTTCCTGCGCGTTTCAGTGCCACGCCATTTTCCGGATAATAGTGCAGGTCAAGATAATCCAGAAGGCGTAACCCGTTGGTATGTTCATATTGCCGCATTTGATCGAGATACCATTCGACCTGATACATATCCCCGTGTGTAGCATAATCTGGAAAATAGGTGTAGCCGTTGTTTGCGGCCTCCTCGAGGTCGCTCCATGAGTACCAATATCCGCTCCAGCCAAATGCTACATAGCCAAGCAGTTTTGCATTTGGGTCGGCCGCTTTGATCGCTTCTCCATAGTTCTCAGACTTTTGAAGAAGCTCTTCGTATGTTTGCGATGTTGGGTGGACATCTCGATGCGTGTCGCTCCAGAGTTCGGGTTCGTTGTCAAGAGCATAAAACTGAACGCCACCGCTTCCCGCGGCACCATAGGTATTGACCAAGTCTGAAACCCAATCCTGCATAAAGGGCGGGCCCACTGCCACGCTTGTGTCAAAAGGATCGTTTCCAGTGACATACCCGTTCCCACTTATGCCGTTACCGCAGTTGGGGCGCCAGCCATCTGTATCTGTCTGCTCACCGTATATCGTCACGTCGAATCCGCAGCTTGAATCATCTTTGGCAACGTACCCAAGCATTGGGATCGTGATCAATGAAGCGGTTCCTGTGCGGGTGTTTTGCGCCACCCATTCGTTGTGGGACTCATCGATATTCCAATCATAGGCGTTCGAATGGGAGACATTCTCAAAATACCAATCGCCTGCCGTGTTTAGGTTACCATTCTGCCAGTTGTAACGGGAAGTGGCATTGCCGCCCCAGCGGCGGATGGGAAGATCAATTTCATCCGCAAAGGATTCTTTGGCGAAATTCAGACCATAAATATAGGGGCTGATTGCCTGGCGGGATTCCGCCGCATTAATGACGATGTTTATGGCGCCGGACTCGTTCGGGGGGGCGGAGTGTAATTGAAAAGCCGCGAGAAGAAATATATTAAGAATGACGGCGGTTTTCGCCAATGGGGTGAAACTCGTTTTCATCTTTGATCATCAATGTCCTTATCAATGTGGAGTATAGTTGTCTGAAATACCTGTTGCAAGCCTGCAGCAGGTATTCGTACAAATTATCTCCGGTGAGTGCTTTTTTGCAAGAAACATCCTCCATGGATCAATTACAAGTTTGTTAGGGATTTGGAGAATTGGAATCTGAAAATTAAACAGACCCCCTTGCATCCATATTTGATTGTCCCAAATTCAGATCATGGTATGAAAAAAGAAAAACTCTCGGACCACGCACCCCAATTTCCAGCTTTGTCCTTGGCGCGCAGGCGCCAGTAGTAGGTGACACCTCGCGGAAGAAGACTGGTCCGAAGGGACGTTTTCGTAGTCACACCCATGAATTTGGGATTGGTAAACCAAGAATTGTTATCAAGTTGAACCTCATACTGCACCAGGTTGCCGAGCGACTGCCACTGCAAAAGAGGCCGATTCGGAGAGTTGGATTGATTGGGAGGGCTGACCAGCACCGGAGGGGGAGGAGGCGTGGCGTCCAATGTGAATGCAAACGGCTTGCTGAACCTCCCCGGGTTGAGATCAGAGTTATAGGCTCGTACTTGAAGATAATACGTACCATCGATTAGCGGTGTGTCCGTAATGAAACTGGTTCCATCGACGGTTCGAGTGAGAATGATTTGACTAAAGCCGGGGTCCAGCGCCAAGAAGAGTTCGTATGCGCGGGCGTTTCGAACCGTATTCCACGAAAAAGAAGGGGTGGGATTGTTTGTCAGTGTATACCGATTCGAATTCACGATGACGGGCGCAGGGAAGTTGACAGGAATCTTTGCCATGGCAAACGATTCGCCTGCGCTGAAACTGCCGTTTCCGCTTCCATCGTTCAGACGGTTCCCAGCCAGATCGACAATGCTGAGATTGTCAATCAGGTCGAGACGGACCGTACCCGCACCTGCTCCGCCATTTACAGTCACCACATAGAACGGATTTGCATTTTGAAGATCTGCTATGAAAGCGTTAAGGTTCGGCGTTGTTACGACAAAATCAGAAACATCAACACCCAAAACCGGCTCTGAAAACGTGACAATGAAATCCACACTGGAGTCAATAGCCGGATTTCTACCGGCGCGCGTGATGGATGTGACCCTGGGAGCAGTCCTGTCCATAAAAAACGCCTCGCCGCTTGTGAAATTTGCGTTTCCCAAACCTTCGCCGCCCAGACTGATACCCTTTGAATTACGTATGCTGTCATCGTCCACCAAATCCAGCTTGAGATTGCCTTCACTAAAACCCGTATCGACAGTGATTACATAAAAAGGATTTACATCCTCAATTTTAAGGACGAAAGCATTTATCCCGCCTGTGACGATAAAATCCGTCGCGTCCACGCCGGTCACCGGTTCCGAAAATGTGACAATGAAATCCACGCTGGCGGCATTGGTAGGGGATGAACCGCCCCTCAGGATGGATGTCACACTGGGCGCATATTGACTAATTGAAACCGCCTCCCCATTCGTGAAATTCCCATTACCGACTCCCGCCCCTCCAAGATTGTTGCCGGCGTGATCGACGATGCTGTCATCGTCTAAAAAATCGAGTTTGACAACGTCGTTGCCGGGACTGAGAGATAATGAAACCGTATACGCATCGCCGGAACCGATTACATTTGCAATGGCTGCGCCATTGATCGTGGATACGGAAAAGTCGCTTCCGTCCACGCCGCTCACTGCCTCCGAAAAACTGACAATGAAATCCACACTCGAAGCGTTGCCTGGATCTGCGCGGACGATGGATGTTACATACGGCGCGCTCCGGTCGATTGAGTAGGTTTCGCCGTTTGTAAAGCCGGCGATTGAGATGTTGCCTGCCAAGTCTGCAACGCTGCCGTTCATCATGAAATCGAGACGCAAAGCAGCATCATCACCTGCCCCAGTTGCTATAGAGACAAGATACGAACTGCCCGAGCCGGTGATGTGGACGGTTTGCGCGCCTGCGGAGGTTGCCAAACCAAAGTCCGCAAGGTCCACACCGTTTACAGGTTCGGAAAAAACAACGGAAAATTCCACGTTGGAGGCGTTTGTGGGGGTTGGGCTGTTGCGTGTAATGGAGACGACCCTTGGTGCAGTTTTGTCCACGGTATACGTTTGTCCGTTTGTGAACGTCCCGTTTCCAAGACCTGGTCCGCCAAGGCTGTTTCCCTGACCGTTCATAATTGAGTCGTTGTCGGTTAGGTCAAGGCGGAGAGTCCCGTCACCATTGCCGGACGAAACGGAGACCGTGTATGTGTTTCCAAAGCCGCTGACATTTTCGATTGCCGCCCCAATGAGATTCGTCGAGAGGGTGAAGTCGGAAACATCCACCCCCGTCACGGATTCCGAAAAACTTACCTGAAAATTTAGAACGCTTGCGTTCGCAAGGGACTGATTGATTGCAGTGATCGCCGTAACAATGGGGATATTTTGCCCGATCGTGTATTCGTCCACCAGTAAGCCTGTGCGGGTGATCGTTTGGAATTTCATGTACGTGTTGGTTGCCTCCACACGCATTGCGCCAAAGTCCTGATTGAAGCGCGACTGACTTTCCGGCAGGGGTGCGTTGAAATAATAAAGTTCGCCGCCCCCGATCCCATTCACAAAATACGGCATTCCTTCAACAATGAGCCTTTCATAGGTATGGTCATGACCTGAAAGGACAACATCCGCGCCCCATTCTTTGAAAGGCCATTGCATGTAGATGTTCGACCCGTGCCTCCCGGATGAATAAGGCGGGTGGTGGAATACGACGACATTAAACGCAGATATGGAAGCTGCCAGACTTTTTTTCAACCACTTTCCCTGCGGTGATGTGGGGCTGACACCATCCGGTTCTTCCCGGTTGCTGTTCAGAACAAAGAAGTGAACAGGTCCTTGGACAAATTCATAATAGGACTGTTGGTTGCGAATGCTGAAATAATCAAAGAGCGCCTTTCCCGAGTTGACACCCCAATCATGATTTCCGAGGCTTGGGAAGAACCTTTTGGTCGTCCCCCCGCTGCCAAAGGTCCCTTTATAGGGAAAAATATACTCGTGATAATACTGCCCGATATTTTGATCTATCGTCTCTGAGGCGCCGTCTGGGTAATTGTTGTCTCCAGTGGTGACAATGAAATCCGGGTTCCAACTTTTGACCAGATTTGCCACATCCGCTTCCGCCTGACCTGCAAGCCCATAATCGCCAATGACAGCGAAAATGACGCGGTCACTTTGAGCGTATGCGGATGGGTATTGGATAGTTATTGAAATAAGCCCGAGCACCAAGGCTGAAAGTGTTATACGAACTTTCATGGGTGTGTTCCGTGGGAATTGATATCTTGCATATTATAGGTTTGTTTACCACGTTTTTAATGGATGGCACGAAGTTGATATGAAGGGCTGTTTCTATGTGTATGGAATATACTAGAAAATTATCATAAATATTTGACAATTCCGCCTGACCCTGCTATAATGCCGCTTTGATGATAAAAATGCCAGAAAAGGCTTAAAAAGCGCCGCAAATGCGGTAAATTTCCGAGGAGCAATATCAGAATGTCGCAACTTGAGATCAAAAATCTGCACGTCAGCATCGAAGATAAAGAGATCCTAAAAGGGCTTTCACTGACCATCAACCAGGGTGAGATCCACGCCATCATGGGACCAAACGGCACAGGCAAATCAACGCTGGCTTACACGTTGATGGGGCACCCAAGCTACACCGTCACAAAAGGCGAGATTCTCTTCAAGGGAAAGAACGTCCTTGAACTTGAACCCGACGAACGTTCCCGCGAGGGAATTTTTCTTGCATTTCAATATCCCGTTGCCATTCCCGGAGTGACCGTGGCGAACTTCCTTCGTTCCGCGATCAATGCCCGCCGACGGGCCGAAAACCCCGAAGACAAAGGCATGCCCATTCCTGAATTTCGCAAAGTGCTGAAAGAAAAGATGGACATGCTCAAGATGGATCACAACTTTGCAGGGCGTTACCTCAACGACGGTTTTTCCGGCGGCGAGAAGAAGCGCGCCGAGATCTTGCAGATGGCAACTCTCAGACCCGAAATCGCCATATTGGATGAAACAGATTCGGGACTCGACATTGATGCGTTGCGTGTCGTCTCCGAGGGCGTGAACGCTCTTGCCGGACCCGAACTTGGCGTGCTGGTCATCACGCATTATCAACGCCTGTTGAATTACATCAAACCGCATCATGTCCATGTGATGATGAACGGACAGATCGTTGAATCCGGCGGACCCGATCTTGCTTTGCATCTCGAAGAACACGGCTACGACTGGCTCCGCGAAAAGACTGCCGAGGAAGCGGCGTAGTGTAATCACGAGAAACAAGATTACAAGCAGTGAGTTTTTACAGACTTTTACTCGTTCCTCATTGCTTGTGATCACATACCTGGAGCAGCCATGTCTGAAGATACCAAAATCCTGGAAGAAATCGGCGAATACAAATACGGTTTTCACGACCGTGATGATTACTATACCTTCAAGTCGCAAAAAGGCTTGAACCGCGAAGTGGTGGAAAATATTTCCCGCATGAAGGGCGAGCCTGAGTGGATGCTCGAGTTCCGTCTCAAGGCGCTCGATCATTTCATTAAACGCCCCATGCCCAATTGGGGTCCGCAGCTAAAAGACCTCAACCTCGACGACATATACTATTATGTCAAGCCGACAGAGAAAAGCGAAAAATCCTGGGACGATGTTCCCGATGACATCAAGCGCACCTTTGACAAACTAGGCATCCCCGAAGCCGAGCGCAAGTTCCTCGCGGGCGTTGGCGCTCAGTATGAATCCGAGATGGTCTACCACTCGATTCAGGAACATCTTGAAAAGCAGGGCGTTATCTTCCTCTCCATCGAAGATGGATTGAAACAGCACCCTGACCTGTTCCGTGAATATTTCGGTACGGTCATTCCCATCGAAGACAACAAGTTTGCCGCGCTCAACTCGGCGGTCTGGTCCGGCGGATCGTTCGTCTACGTGCCGAAGGGCGTCAAAGTTGACCTGCCGCTACAGGCGTATTTCCGTTTGAATACCGCCAACGTTGGGCAGTTCGAACGCACTCTCATTATTGTGGATGAAGGCGCGTCGGTGCATTATGTTGAGGGCTGTACTGCCCCGCAATACACCACAGACTCCTTCCACTCAGGCGTGATCGAGATCGTTGTCAAGAAGGGCGCGCGCTCGCGCTATTCGACCATCCAAAACTGGTCGACGAATGTATATAACCTTGTCACCCAGCGTGCAAAGGTGTTTGAAAACGCCACACACGAGTGGGTGGATGCCAACCTCGGTTCGAAGGTCACGATGAAATATCCGTCCTGCTATTTGATGGAACCCGGCGCGCACGGCGAAATGCTCTCGATGGCGTTCGCAGGCTCGGGTCAAATTCAGGATGCGGGCTCCAAGATGGTGCATTTTGCTCCGAACACCACCAGCAAGATCACGTCCAAATCCATCAGTAAGAGCGGCGGACGCGCTTCCTATCGCGGCTTGCTTAAGGTCTATAAGGGCGCAAAAGGCGTCAAGTCGAACGTTGTTTGTGATGCGCTCCTGCTCGACCCGCAATCCCGCTCCGACACCTATCCCTACATCGAAATCGACGAAGACGATGTGACCATCGGTCATGAGGCCTCAGTCAGCAAGGTGGGCGAGGAGCAGCTCTTCTACCTCATGTCGCGTGGTCTCAGCGAAGAGGAAGCCACCACTATGGTTGTTTCCGGCTTCATCGAACCGCTTGTCAAGGAACTCCCGATGGAATATGCAGTCGAGATGAATAGACTCATCCAGCTTCAAATGGAAGGATCGATCGGCTAATATGCAGGAGAAACCAAAAGTTACAGTATCACGAGGACGCCGCGCCGAGACTGCCGCCAAGGAATTCAATTTCACGCAGGCAGATGTTCCTTCCGCGAACGGACTCGCTTCATTCCGCGCCGCAGCCTGGGACTCGTTCCAGAAATTATCTCTCCCCGCGGCCACCGACGAAGCCTGGCGCAGGACGGATTTACGCTTGTTGCCCGCGCCCGATTTCATACTTCCGAAACCCGGCGCATTCGAAGATTTGCCCGTTGCCCCAGAAGAACTGCTACAACCGCTTGTCGGCGACCAGCATGGCGGGCAGATTTCCCTTTACCCCGGAGGCTCCAAAGCGGATTTGGATGAAGCACTCGCGAAGAAAGGCGTCGTTTTTACCGATTTTCGCACCGCGGAAAAGAATCATTCCGATCTGCTCAAAAAGCTGGTCGGTCAGATTGTCAAGCCGGAGGACGGCAAATTCGCCGCACTTGCTTCGGCTTTTTCTGAAAACGGCGTATTGCTATATGTGCCTAAGAATATGGACGTGGAAGCCCCGCTTCACTCCGTGCTTTGGGGACCCGGTTCCAACCTCGCTCATTTTTCGCACCTCATCGTCTACGTGGAAGACGGCGCTTCTGTCACCTATGTCCACGAAGCGGCATCGCCGGATGAGAACGGACATGCCATGCATGCAGGCATTGTCGAAATTTACGTTGGCAAAGGCGCAAACCTGCGCTTTGTGGAATTGCAGTCTTGGGGCAGGCACGTTTGGAACTTCAGCCACGAGCGCGCCCGGGTGGAGCGCGACGGCAACCTCGATTGGATTTTTGGCGCGGTCGGATCGCGACTTACCAAGAACTTCTCCGATCTGGATTTGGCGGGGCAGGGCGCCCAGGGGCGCATGTCCGGTTTCTATTTTACGGATGGTAATCAGCATCTCGACCACGACACACAGCAGAATCATCTCGCTCCGAACACTACAAGCGACCTGCTTTTCAAGGGCGCATTAAAAGGAAAGAGCCGTTCCGTCTGGCAGGGCATGATCTATGTTGCCCCCGGCGCGCAGAAGACCGACGGGTATCAGGCGAACCGCAACCTGGTTCTTGATGACCAGGCACGCGCCGACTCGATACCCGGCCTTGAAATTCTCGCGGACGACGTGCGCTGTACGCATGGAGCGACGGTTGGCAAATTGGAACAGGAGCCGCTCTTCTATTTGAAGTCTCGCGGGATTCCGCAGCACGAGGCGGAGCGGCTGGTCGTGGAAGGTTTCTTCGACCCGATCATGCAGCGTATCCCATTTGAAGGTGTGCGCGAGCGTTTTCAGCAGGCGATCCACGATAAGTTGTCGAAGTAAATTAAGACCTGGTAAGTTTGGAAAACCCATTAGGTCTTGAAGGTTTTGTCAGTGTGGATACTGCCAGGGGCGTTCGGGCAGGTATCCGGTGGAGTGAGGCGGAGGGCGTCTCCATTTCGAAAGATCAGGATGTGAATTATGGCAGTGAAATCGAAAGCTAAGTCAAAATCAGCTACAAAGAAATCGAAAGCCGCCACCAAGGCAAAGGTGACCGGGAAAAAGAAAGCAGCGACAAAGAAAACCAAACCCATTCGGAAAGCGGTTTCCAGTGTCAAGCCAAAGCAAAAGGCAAAGAGGGTTGTAAAGAAGCCTGTAAAGAAAACAGCATCGAAGACCAAGACTGTTGCGAAAAAATCGACAGCCAAGACCGTCAAAAAAACTTCGCCGAAGGCGGTTTCGAATACTCCCGTTAAAAAGGCTGCGGTAAAGGCATCTCCAAAGCCAGCGGAAATCATTCGTCCCGTTGTTGCAACTCCGCCGCTTGTGAAGCGGACGCCGCCTCCAACGGTTGAGCGCCGGCGTGTGCGTCCTGCGCCGATTCGCACCACCACCCAGTTCAACTTCATGAAGGCGCCAACCCCCGAACATGAATTCGAAGTTGGCGATACGGTTGAAGTCTTCTGCGACCACGAAAAGAGCCGCGAACGAGTGCGCGGCTGGATTCGCGGGATTGTGGTTCAGGTGGATAATAAAATGGTGGCGGTTCAATTCCGCTCGAACGTTTTCCTGACCGACGGCTGGATGGTGCCCGACCGGATCCTTTGGTATCCGTTGAACTCGGAACATATCCGCCCCGTGCCGGGTAAGAAGTCGGCCGTCAAGAAGGATTTCATCCCCGACTATTAATCTGCCTTCGCCTCTAATCATCGATATATTCCATGATCCTAAACGTAAACGAAATTCGTAACGACTTTCCGATCCTTACGCGCGAAACGCAGAATGGTGCGCGGGTCATCTATCTCGACTCGACTGCGACTTCACAAAAGCCGGTGCAAGTGATCGAAGCAATGAACGATTATTACCGCCGTTCAAATGCGAATATCCATCGGGGCGTACATACTCTGGCAGAAGAAGCCACGGCGATGTATGAGGGCGCGCGGGAAAAAATTGCAAAATTCATCAACGCGGCATCCTCACGCGAGATAATCTACACGCGCAACACCACCGAGTCGATCAATCTTGTGGCGTACTCGTGGGCGCGAGCCAATTTGAAAACGGGCGACCTCATCATCCTGACAGAGATGGAGCATCACAGCAACCTGGTTCCCTGGCATATGCTGCAGGCGGAGCGCGGGATCGAGCTTGAATTTATTCCCGTGACCGAAGACGGCTTGCTTGACCTGGAGACCTACAAATCGCTTCTTGACCGCCGCCCGAAACTGGTCTCGTTTACCCACATGTCCAATGTCCTGGGCACGATCAACCCCGCGGACGAGATCATTCGTCTGGCTCATGAAGCGGGTGCGATTACTCTGGTGGATGGGGCGCAATCTGTTCCACACCTCAAAGTGGATATGCAGGGACTGAATGCCGATTTCTATACCTTCTCCGCGCATAAAATGTGCGGACCGACTGGTATTGGTGTCTTATACGGCAAGTCCGCGCTTTTGGAATCCATGCCTCCATTTTTAGGCGGTGGGGATATGATCAAAGAAGTGAAATTGCGTTCCTTCCGCGCAAACACCCTTCCGCACAAATTTGAGGCGGGCACGCCCGCCATTGCAGAAGCTGTCGGCTTTGGGGCAGCAGTGGATTATCTCTCGGCTGTTGGCATGGACCGAATTGCAGCGCATGAGCATGAAGTTACCGAATACGCCTTGGATCGCTTGGTTGAAATTCCTGGCGTGAAGATATTCGGTCCGTCTGCGGATAAGAAAGGCGGCGTTGCGGCATTTACGTTGGATGGAGTTCATCCGCATGATGTGGCGCAGATCCTCGATAAAGATGGCGTTGCTGTGCGGGCTGGGCATCACTGCGCCCAACCGCTGCATGAAAAATTCGGTATTCCCGCCACCAGTCGCGCCTCCTTCTATCTGTACACGACGAAGGAAGAGGTGGATATGCTGGTGAATGGTATCTATAAAGTGAAGGAAATGTTTGGATAATCATGGACGACCTATATCGCGAAGTTATCATCGAACACTATAAGAATCCGTCTTACCGCGGCAAACTGGACCCGCATGATATTTCCTTTGCGGATAACAACCCGTTGTGCGGCGACCACATCCAAATTGACTTGCGTGTAGACGAAGACGGCGTTGTGACCGAGGCTGCGTTCGACGGTCACGGGTGTGCCATCTCGCAGGCTTCAGCCGACCTGTTGATGGAGTCTGTCATTGGCAAACCGCTGGAGGAAGTGAAGAAACTCAACAAACAGGATATTCTTGATTTGCTCGGCATCGACCTTGGTCCCGTGCGTTTGAAGTGCGCCTTGCTTTCGTTGAAGGTCTTGAAAGCAGGCGTGTATGGGTTGGGCGAAGCGAGCGACGATCTTGTGGAATAATCAGACTACAGACGGTGGATGATAGATCGTCGAATATGACTTAGATCTATTGTCAATGGTCGGGAAACCCCATATGTTCAATTACACGACATTCGACGAATCCAAAGCGGAGTTTTTTGATATCGCTCCCGTTTCCGAGCTGCCGAACGGAGAGCGCCTTTTTGTTGATCTTGGCGAAAAGCCGATTGTCATCTTCAATATCGCAGGAGAGTTGTTCGCTATTGGCGATGTCTGCACGCACGATGATGGGCCCCTTGGAGATGGGATGCTGGAAGAATTCAATATTGTCTGTCCGCGTCATGGCGCGGAATTCGATGTGCGAACTGGCAAGGTTATGCAGATGCCCGCAGTGGTGGATATTCCTGCGTATCCGGTTAAAGTGGTGGATGGGATGATTCGGGTGGGTGTCCCCAAAGAACTGTAAATTGTGCCCCCGCAAGAGAAAAGAGGAAAGGCGACCAGGGCCTTTCCTCTTTTTATTACTCGAACTTCCCCACGATCCTCAAAATATCGAATCCTTCTGCGAATGGGACTTCCGCCAGCGCTCCGTGACGTATCATGATGGAGCGGGTTAGTTCGCTGTTGAAGTAATAGCGATCCTTGTAGGTTTTGTATTGCGCCAAAGCCTCGATTTTTTTATTTACGTCCTCTTCGCCGACCTCGACCAGGAAATGGGGGAAGAAACCGTAGGAGGAACGTACGACGTCGAAGCCTAAAACAGTGATTCCGCGGAAGGCGCGCAACGCTTCTTCGGTCATTGTATTATGGTCTTGATGGACATCCTGCCTGGAATGCGTGAAGATCAAATCGGGTTTGAATTCCTTGCGGAGTTTCAGGAAGTATTCGAGTATTTCCTGCCGCGAATCTTGAAATATCCGCGTTGTGAAAGGACCAAAAATCACTTGTTCCTCGGGGACGCCCAGCACCTTCATCGACTTGAAATGTTCGGCTTTGACATTCTGCAAGTCCGGGTTTTTCTGATTGTCGGAAAGTGTCACACACAAAACATCCGTCTTTTTGATGATGTTGTGCAGAAATGCGCCGCACCCGATTTCGATGTCGTCCGGGTGCGCGCCAAGGAAGAGGACTCGTTTACCGAAGAAATTCATGGCTTAGAAGCTGAACGGCAGACCATCGGCTTTGGTCTAACAACGATGACTTTTTCACTTCGTTGCCAATATGCCGCCGACGACTTTGGTCATCACCAATTTGCCATCACGGTCGAACCATTTTTGCGCAACGGCTTGAATCTTGCCGATAAGCGCTTCGTATTCGTCTTTGCCGTTGAACATGGATGTCCATAATTTGCGGTCTTCGCTCAACGAAGCGCGGACATATTCGATGAAGGGAGGGACTTCGGGGAAACTCAGATGGTTTTCGAATTTGTGCAGTTCGGTCTTGGTGAAAATGCGGTCAATGGTGTTGAAGATGTCACCTTTGAATCGCGAAGAACCGGGCATGGGTGGAATTTCTGCGCCCGTGGCTTCCTTGATGATGTCGTAGAACATCTGCTTGTTTTCGGGCAGCGGGCCTGAGACAAAAAGCCGTCCGCCGGGTTTGAGGACCCGGTGTGCTTCACCAAATGTAAAGTTAAGATCCGAGGCGTAGTAAATGGCGAAGGCGCTTGTACAAAGGTCGAAGGTATTATCGGGGAAGTTGAACGGCTTGTTGAAGTCCAGGAATTGGAAGTCAATTTTCGCGCCGAGTTCCTTGTTCTTTGCGCGCGCTTTCTCGAGCAATTCTTCAGAAAAGTCACCGCCAATGATCTCGGCGCCGCCCTTGGCGTAATCGTTGAAAAGGAAACTGAGTTTTCCTGCGCCGCAGCCGACATCCAGAATTTGCATCCCCGCCTGCGGTTTAAGCAGGTCGTTGGTCCACACGTCTATATTAGCGGAGCCGTATTTTTCGTGAATATTGATGCGGGTGAGCAGGTCCTTGCTGGTTTCCTGATAGTTGATCTCCATGCGTTTCTCCTTATTAAATGGTGGTGCGATTATACCAAACGAAAAGCAAAATTCACTGACTGAATTTTGAAACGGCATGATAAAATTCGCGCACTGGAGCACTCATGGCAAACAAGATTCAAACTGTAAAAGGCACACGCGAATTCTATCCTGAACAGATGGCGCTGCGAAATTTCATCTTTGAAAAAGTTCGCGCCGCTTCGCAATCGTACGGCTATCAGGAATACGATGGTCCTTTCATCGAACCGATTGACTTATACGCGGCAAAATCGGGCGAGGAACTGGTCAAGAAGCAGTCGTTTACGTTCGAGGATCGGGGCGGAGACCTGGTTACGCTTCGCCCCGAACTGACGCCTTCGCTGGCGCGCATGATTGCAGCGAAACAGGGCGAGTTGATCTATCCTGTGCGCTGGTGGTCGTTTGGTCCGTTCTGGCGTTATGAACAGCCGCAAAAGGGACGTTCGCGAGAATTCTTTCAGTGGAATATTGACATGCTGGGAGTCGACTCGCCGGAAGCGGATGCGGAATTGATCGCTGTTGGCGCGACGTTTCTTCGCTCGGTCGGACTTAACCCGGAACTGGCATTGATCTCCGTAAATAACCGCCGCCTCATGGACACCGAATTCGACAGGCTTGATATCCCTCCCGAAAAACGCCTCGATGTTTCGAACTTGGTGGATCGCCGCCCCAAAATGGAGCCCGCCAATTGGGATGCATATGCGCTTGAGCTTGGCCTCGTGCAAAAGCAATTGAATGAATTGAAAGGTGTCCTCGGAAATTTCGATTTGTGGAAGAAAAGCGACGAATTGACCCGCCTCTTTGCCGCGTTGGAGGCGCTGGGCGTCAAGGATTATGTAAAATTCGACCCGAATATCATGCGCGGACTTTTGTATTACACGGGCACGGTCTTCGAAGCCTTCGACACGACAGGCTCTTTGCGCCGCGCCATTTTTGGCGGCGGGCGGTACGACAACCTGCTTGCAGATGTGGGCGGAAATCCGCTTTCCGGTGTCGGCTTTGCAATGGGTGACGTGGTGATCGGCATCATTTTGCAGGAGCAGGGACTGGCGCCGGAATTTCAGCCGACCCCGGCGCAGGTTCTGGTTACTGTGTTCGATGAGAAATTATGGATGAAGTCCTTTGCCCTTGCGAAGGAATTGCGTGGGGCGGGTCTAAGTACTATGGTGTACCCCGAACCCGCGAAACTGCCGAAGCAATTCAAATTTGCGGACAAGATGAAGATGAAAATAGCGCTTGTGCTTGGACCAGATGAAGTGCAGCAGGGCTTGGTCGTGGTTAAAAATCTGTCGAATGGCGAACAGGTTCAAGTCAAGCGGGAAGCGTTATTGGATGAAATCAGGAGCATTCTTTGAGCGTCACACTCCAACCTGTGTCTGCTGGAAATTGGCGGACTTTGATCGACTTGAAGGTGCGGGAAGATCAAAGCCACTTTGTTACTCCAAATTTGATGTCCATCGCTGAAGCTCAATTTGGTTTCGACGATGAGGGACATTGGAACAGCCATCCGTTTGGTATCTATTCGGGAGACGAGCCTGTCGGTTTTTTGATGTATGCCTCGAATTTTGCGCATTCCAGGATTCAGGTATTTATCATGCGGTTGATGGTGGACGAAAAGTTCCAAGGGAAAGGGTACGGGCGCGCTGCCTTGAAACTTATTTTGGTGTCCTTCCGGGCGGACGAGCGGATCAGGGTTGTGGCGATTAGCTACGGCCCGGAGAACGTCGGCGCAAAGAAACTGTACGCGAGTCTCGGCTTTGTGGAGACGGGTGAAATGGCGGGGGATGAGAATCTGGCGGTATTGAACTTGCGCTGATTTATGGTAAAATTTCGTCCGCTTTAGTACGGAGCCTGTAGCTCAATGGCAGAGCGCCACACTGTGGATGTGGATGTTGTGGGTTCGAGACCCATCAGGCTCCCAGTTCAAAGACCCTAAAGGTTCGTAAAAACCTTTAGGGTCTTGTGGTAGTACAATAGCCCTCATGCCTAAAACCATCAATGTGCTTTTTCTTGCTGCAGAGGCCGACCCATTTGTAAAGGTTGGCGGTCTTGGCGATGTAGCGGGATCCCTTCCGCGGGCGTTGCGCGCCCTCTCCAATGACGATATCAAATTGGATGTGCGCCTGGTGTTGCCTTATCATCCCGTGGTTAAGGCGGAAAACCTTAAGTCACTGGGAATTTTTTCCATTCCGCGCGGCGATTCTGAGGTCGAGGTGGAGGCGTTCGAGACCTCGCTGGATGGCATGCCTGTATATTTGATCAATGGCGATGCAATTCGCGCGAACGGCTCCGTTTATTCTGCGGATGCGAATCGCGACGCTGAAAAATACACCTTCTTTTCCCTTGCGGCGCTGGAACTGCCCAATCAAGTTGGCTGGACGCCTGACGTTGTCCATGCCAATGACTGGCATACAGCAGTCAGCTTGTATGGAAACCTGACCAAGCGCTGGGAAGCGGGCGCGCGTCATGTGGCGGGAGTGGTGACCTTGCACAATCTGCCTTACATGGGCCCCGATGTAAGTAGCATCCTCGAAAGATACGGTGTGAAACTCGCCCAAACTGACCTGCCTGAGTGGGCGCGCGTCATGCCGCTTCCGCTTGGGTTGTGGGCATCGGATGCGATTGTGGCAGTTTCGCCGGGATATGCAAACGAGGTGTTGACCCCTGAATTCGGCTGCGGTTTGAGCGACTTTCTGAAACTCCGCAAAGAAACGTTGAGCGGCATTTTGAATGGTATTGACACTGACTCGTTCAACCCGGGGGATGATAAGGCGATTGCGGTGAATTATGACGTCAATTCCCTCCAACGCCGCGCTGAAAATAAAGAGATGCTGCAAAACAAATTAGGTTTCGTGTCCAATCCGGGTACACCGCTTCTTGCTGTTCTTTCGCGCATGGATGTGCAAAAGGGTGTTGACCTTGCTTTTTCAGCGCTCAAGACCATGAAGAAAGTGGATTTTCAAGCCATTATCCTGGGGACAGGTGACCCAAAACTGGAGGAAACGGCGCGTGCTTTGCAATCGGCATTTCCTGGAAAAGTAAGAGCAGAACTGCGTTTCGATGCTGCGCTTGCCCGCCAGATCTACGCTGGCGCGGATATGCTCCTGATGCCTTCGCGTTACGAACCATGCGGGCTGGCGCAGATGATTGCGATGAGATATGGCTGTGTGCCCGTCGTCCGGGCGGTGGGCGGTTTGAACGATACTGTTGCGCACGGCGAAACAGGATTTGTTTTCGAGAAAGAACATCACATGTCGCTGGTCAGCGCGATCAAGGCGGGCATCAAAGTCATGTCTGATGATAAAGAACAATGGCAAAAGATTCAACGCACGGGCATGTCCCGTGATTTTTCATGGAAAAATTCAGCGCAGGAATATCTCAAACTTTATCTCTCTTTGGTGAAATGACTCATGGTGTTCAAACGTTCTTCAGGCATTCTTCTCCATCCAACCAGTTTGCCCGGTCGGTATGGCATAGGCGACCTCGGTCCTCAGGCATATCGTTTTGTAGATTGGCTTGCATCCACCGGCTGCAAACTCTGGCAGATCCTTCCGCTCGGTCCTACCGGCTACGGCGATTCCCCATATCAATGCTTTTCTGCCTTTGCAGGCAACCCCTATTTGATCAGCCCGGACGATTTGCTTGAAACCGGTTTAGCGACTCAAGAAGATTTGGATTCCTTCCATGACCTGCCCGCCTCACACGTGGACTTTGGCTTGGTCATTCCAAAAAAGCTTGATCTTCTGCTGAAGGCGTTTTCCCGCTTCCAGTCTAACCCCGAGCGTCTTCGTGAATCCTTCGATTATTTCTGCGCCCAAAACGCCTACTGGCTGGACGATTTCGCCCTGTTCATGGCATTGAAAGAAGCCAATGGTGGCGGAGCATGGACCGGCTGGGATGAAGCGTTGCGCTCCAGAAAAAAATCCGCGCTGACCAAAGCCAGGAAGGAATTGGCGGAAGATATCCAACGGTATTCCTTTTATCAATTCCTGTTCTTTCGCCAATGGGAGAAACTTCGCGCGTACGCGAAGGAAAAAGACATCCAGATCATCGGTGACATTCCGATCTTTGTCGCGTTTGACTCCGCGGACGTCTGGTCGAACCCTGAGTTGTTCTTCCTTGATAAAAGCGGCAACCCAACAGTCGTGGCAGGCGTCCCGCCGGATGGTTTCTCTGCAACTGGTCAATTGTGGGGTAATCCCTTGTATAACTGGGAAGTTCACAAAAAGGAGAAATATGCATGGTGGATCTCACGCATCCAGGCTTCTTTGCAGATGGTGGATGTGCTGCGTCTTGACCATTTTCGCGGATTTGCAGGGTATTATGAAATTCCTGCCGAGCACACTACTGCCGAAAACGGGCATTGGGTGACAGGCCCCGGTGCGGACTTTTTCACAGTTGTAAGTGAAGCATTGGGCAATGGCTCTACGGCTTCTCACGCCCGACTCCCGATCATCGCAGAAGACTTGGGATTGATCACGCCGGACGTTGTCGAATTGCTCGAAGAGTTCAACCTGCCAGGCATGAAAGTGCTGCAATTTGGGTTTTCAGGACCGGACAATGCCTTCCTGCCGCATAATTACGTTCCCAATTGTGTGGCATATACCGGCACACACGACAACGATACGGCGCTTGGATGGTTTGCCACTGCGCCGCAGCATGAACGTGAATTTGCGCAGCGTTATCTCGGTGTGGACGGCCATGACTTTGCTTGGGACTTGATCCGGGCAATATGGAAGTCTGTTGCGATGTTTGCCATCGCTCCCATGCAGGATGTGCTTGGTCTCGGCGGCGAGGCGCGAATGAACTTCCCCAGTACGTTGGGGGGCAACTGGGAATGGCGCATGAAAGACGAAGATCTGCGCGAAGACATCGCGGCGGGATTGCGGGATTTGAACTGGTTGACCCTGCGATAAACAAGACGCGGCATCTTGTTTTGGGTGAATGTAATGATTTTCTTGATTCAAAAATTTGTAAGTTCGATCGGGAAGCGCATAAGTAACCCGTCTTAGTTCAAACATTATGGTTGAATATAGAATAATGCATGATAAAGTGGGATTATGCCAACTTCCTGCTCATTAAGAATTTCTTCCGCTTGTACGTAGAACAATTGCCTTGCTATTGGGTCGCTTATGTTGGATGCCTTGTCTACAAGAAGGTCGAAATCCGAGTTGTTAAAATGCCCGAAATTGAATTCTGAATTCGTATGGAACAAGGTCTTCAGGAAATTATCGGGGTCGTTATAGTCGGCGCCCCATCCTAATTGATAAATATCAGGCGGGTCGTTTCTTAATTGATTGAGATAAGTCCCCATGTTCCCAAAGACTTCTATTTCCACTTTTACTCCGAGGTGCGTTTCCCACATTTCTGCTATTGATTGTGCCATTCGAAAATACGCTCCGGGGGCTGCTTCTCCCCGGGTACTTACAAAAAGTGTAACCGGTGGAAAGCCTGCCATATCTGAGTAACCGGCTTGTTGGAGCAATTCCTTCGCACGAGCCGGGTCGAAGGGAATTCCTACATCTCCATATAAATCGCGTCCCAACACCTGAGGAGGAGTGAGCGATGTTGCAGGAGCTGCATTACGGAATTTGAATCGTGTAGCCTCTTGTACTATCAGTTCCTTGTCCACTGCAGCAGCAAAAGCCTGCCTGACCAGGGCATTGTCAAATGGCGGTTTTTTTACATTGAAGCCATAATAAACCGACATTGGAATGCTATCTTCGTCCAATGGCAGCCAGGGTATGCTGTTGCCCAAGGAAGACGAGGGAAACACCTGAATTCCCGGTATAGGCGTGGGTGTAGGCGTATCGGTTGGGGCTGGTGTAGCCGTGTCTGTTGGGGGATTGGTTGGGGGATTGGTTAATGTCACTATTGGCGCTGCATCCGTTGTCTGTCCGCATGCTGAAAGAACAATCATTGTGAAAATTAAACTTAGCGCCTGCCATTGCAGGCATCTGGATTTTGCCATATCAACCTTCCTTTCATCGTTATACGGGTGCAAAATACTTAACCCGATCTCAAGAACTAATTTTGATATGGAATATCAACTCTTAGCCTAAGATCAGGTAGATTGCCATAATTCGCATTGTTGACGGGATTTTTCCAATCAAGCGATTATGATAAATATCAACGAAGGAATTTTCCGTTGGCTTGTTAGATTGTCTAAATTTATACTAATGGGGTATTACTTACAATAAATCACTTAAAGATGCCTACATTATTGCACGAAAATTGACAAAATACAACAAAAAGCGTTTCCGTAACATAGGTGGTGGGGGAAATCAGGAAATGGAAAAGGACAAGAGTA